>JBFLWY010000006.1:66334-87912 GCA_040757355.1 Bacillota bacterium
TCCGTCGCATGCGGGAAGATGCGGGTCTGATGCCGGTTTATAAGATGGTGGATACCTGTGCTGCCGAGTTTGAGGCCGAGACCCCATATTATTACTCGTCTTACGAGGAAGAAGACGAAGCACCGGCGGAACCCGGTAAGAGGGTTGTAGTTTTGGGGTCCGGGCCCATTCGGATCGGCCAGGGGATCGAATTCGATTACTGTTCTGTCCACTGCGTTTGGGCGCTTCGGCAAGAAGGTGTGAAAGCGCTCATTATAAACAATAACCCGGAGACCGTCAGCACCGACTTTGACACGGCTGACCGGCTTTACTTTGAGCCGCTTGTGCCGGAAGACGTAATCAATATTCTCAAGAAGGAGCAACCGGACGGTGTGGTAGTGCAATTCGGCGGGCAGACCGCGATAAACCTGGCAAAAGCAGTTAAGGATGCGGGCTTTAAGATTTTGGGCACCTCGGTCGAAGACACCGATGTTGCTGAAGACCGGGAAAAATTTGACGCGCTATTGGAAAAAATCAAGATTCCGAGGCCGCCGGGCGGTGCGGCTTACTCACTGAACGAAGCTGCGGCGGTGGCGCGGCGGGTGGGATTCCCTGTACTGGTACGGCCGTCGTACGTACTGGGGGGCCGGGCGATGGAAATCGTATATAACCAGGACGACCTTGTCGAATACATGCGGTCGGCTGTGCAGGTCAGTCCGGAGCACCCGGTTCTTGTGGATAAGTACATACTGGGCAGAGAGGTCGAAGTAGACGCCATCAGCGACGGTGAGGATGTCGTAATTCCGGGGATAATGGAACACGTTGAACGTGCGGGCGTGCACTCGGGAGACAGCATAGCGGTTTACCCGCCCCAGAATTTGACGCCGGCGATCACGGACAGGATAGTAGATTATACAATCAGGTTGGCAAGGGCGCTTAGAGTAAAGGGACTATTAAATATTCAATATGTGATCGGCATGAATAACGAGCCTTACGTTTTGGAGGTAAACCCGCGGGCCAGCCGTACAGTACCGTACCTGAGCAAAATTACGGGAATTCCCATGATTATGCTGGCTACACGGGCCATTCTGGGGCGCAGGTTAAGGGAAATGGGATACCGGACCGGTTTATACCGGGAAGCTTCTCATATCAGTGTGAAGGTGCCGGTCTTCTCGTTTGCCAAGATACTTGATGTCGACGTATCACTTGGTCCGGAAATGAAATCGACGGGAGAAGTTATGGGGGTAAGCGAGGACTTTGCGGCGGCGCTTTATAAAGGTTGCGTGGCTGCAGGCTATTCTTTCCCGGAAAAAGGCACGGTACTGGTAACCGTCTCTGACCGGGACAAGGAAGAAACGATGTCCATTGTACGAGAACTTGCCGACCTCGGCTTCAGTATTCTGGCTACGTCAGGAACGGCGAAAGTGCTCCAGGCAGCTGGGATCCCGGTGGAAACGGTTAAGAAGATTTACGAGGGGTCACCGAACATTGTAGACCTTTTAAGAGCAGGAAAAATAAACTTGGTCTTAAATACTCTCACACGGGGTAAGATGCCGGAACGCGAAGGCTTTCGTATCAGGCGGACGGCAGTGGAACTGGGTGTTCCCTGCATCACTTCGCTCGATACCATGCGGGCGGTTGTTTCTGTAATGAAGGCGCGGACGCAGGGCGACTTGGTTTCCGTAATACCCCTTCAGGAGTACAACTTGGAGGAGGCTGCGATGTGATCTACGAAGCAGAAATCGTTACACAACGAAAAGTCGCAACGGGATGCTACCGTCTCGAGATATATATTCCGGAGATTGCCCGGCAAGCTCAACCCGGGCAGTTTATTATGATAAAAACCAGTATGACCCACGACCCACTTTTGCGCAGACCCTTCAGCATTTGTACGGTGGACAGAGACCTCGGACTCGTGAAAGTCCTTTACCGCGTTGTGGGCAGGGGAACAGCGCTTATGGCTGGCAAAAAACTGGGGCGGAGGCTGAACGTTTTCGGACCCCTCGGAAGGGGTTTCACAGTTCCCCCGAACGGGCGGTTTACGGTAGTTGCCGGGGGTCTAGGAATCGCCCCGCTGTATTTTCTGGTGCAGCGGTTGAGGGCGCTGGGGAATGAAGTGAATGTTTTCTACGGTGCGCAAAACCGGTTTGAACTGCTTCTTGCCGAAGACTTGGCGGCTTTACGCACAAATTTATTTACCGCCACAGACAACGGTTCATCCGGTTATAAAGGCACTGTTGTCAACCTCTTGAAAGCAAAAGGGATACCGCCGTCTGATTACGTGTACGCGGCCGGACCCCCGAACATGCTTAAGGAGCTGTCCGGGGTGTTAAAAGAGGCCGGAGTTGCAAAGGCGGAGTTTTCGCTTGAGCAACGAATGGGATGCGGCGTAGGCGCATGCCGGGGTTGTGCCGTTAAGTTAATGACTCCCGGTGGACCCGTTTATAAAAGGGTGTGTAGCGATGGCCCCGTCTTTGCTGCGGAAGAGGTGATTTGGGAATGAGGCCGATACTGGAAGTCGATGTCGCAGGTCTGAAGCTTAAAAACCCGATACTTACGGCATCAGGGACCTTTGGTTTCGGGGTTGAGTATGCTCCTTTGATCGATCTGGGGGCGATAGGCGGCGTAGTGCTGAAAAGTGTCACCCTACTTCCCCGGCAGGGCAATCCGCCTCCTCGAATTGCTGAAACGCCGGCCGGTATGTTGAACAGCATCGGGCTGGAAAACCCGGGCGTCGAAGCAGTTGTCCGAGATATCCTGCCAAAGCTTAAAGAGCAGGGAGCGAAGGTTATTGCAAGCGTGGCGGGTGAGACGGTTGAAGAGTACGGCCAGGTTGCCGGGCGTTTCGCTGTGGCGGGTGTTGACGGGATAGAGGTAAACGTGTCGTGTCCCAATGTGAAGCGAGGGGGGCTGGCTTTCGGTTGCGACCCGGAGAATGCGGCGGCGGTCACGGCGGAGGTGCGCCGGGCTGCCGGAAATCTTCCCGTTTTTGTCAAGCTGGGCATACTGGGAGCCGATGTGGTTACAGTTGCTAAAGCTGTGGCCTCAGCCGGTGCCAGCGGTATATCAGTGATAAACACTTTGCCGGGTCTGGCGGTAAATCTCCAGCGGAGGCGACCCGTCCTGGGCAATGTCACCGGGGGCCTCTCTGGACCGGCGATAAAGCCGGTGGCGCTCTGGGCGGTGTGGCGTGTTTACAAGGAGGTCGGCTTACCGGTCATCGGCATGGGCGGAATCATGAGTGCGAATGATGCGCTGGAGTTCATTATCTGCGGTGCCACGGCGGTAGCGGTGGGTACCGGCAACTTTGTAAACCCGCGCCTGACGATGGAAATGATCGAAGGTTTGAGCCGGCTGCTGGCATCCGAGGGCATAACCGACCTCAAAGGCATGATCGGCGCTGCACATATTGAGCGGTGAGAAGTGGGGTTGTTCTCTAGAAGTAGCTCATGCGGGCCTTCAGCCTGCATCAACGGAAATCTGAAAATGGGCAGCGTTTTCATAACGTTTTGTGCCTGAGCGCAGCGAAAGGCATGGTTATAAGAATGAAAATGAAGACGGGAGGGCAATACACAGCTGCTTGTATAAACGGGTGAAGAGCAGAAAATTAAGTATGGTGTCCCCGTAATTTCAGAAATTAAGTATGGTGTCCCCGTAATTTTGTTCCAGCTAATTGTGTTTGAACTTTAAGGAGCATTAATAAGGTGAAAAGGAAAGAGCGGTTGCTTGTTGCTCTCGATGTAGATGACCGGGACAGGGCCAGGGAACTTGTGAAATGCTTGGCCGGCCTTGTCGGCGGTTTTAAGGTGGGAATGCGGCTTTACTACCGCGTAGGCCCGGAAATCCTCTCATATTTACGCGGTAAAGCACCGGTTATTTTTGCCGACTTGAAGCTGCACGATATCCCTTCCACGGTGGCAGGTGGGGTAAGGGCGCTCGTGGCACAGGGAGCAACAATGGTTAACGTTCATGCAGCGGGAGGGCGGTTAATGATGCGGGCGGCGCGGGATGCGGCTGCTGAAGAGGCCGCAAGGACTGGTATAGAGAGACCTAAAGTGCTTGCCGTAACCGTTCTGACCAGCATTGACGAAGAGGCGTTGCGGGCGGATCTTGGGGTTAACAACTCTGTAGAGAAGCAGGTGGTCTCCTGGGCGCACATGGCGAAAGACTGCGGCCTCGACGGGGTAGTGGTGTCACCGCGGGAGGCATACAGTGTGCGTAAGGCTTGCGACAAGGGTTTTTTGATCATTACCCCCGGTGTTCGTCCGGAAGGTTCTTCATTAGAAGACCAAAAGCGGGTCATGACACCGGCAGAAGCGGTTAAGGCCGGAGCAGACTACATTGTAGTGGGGCGGCCGGTAATCGCCGCGGCTGACCCGGTGGAAGCACTGACGAGAATCCTGTCTTCACTTGAGGCGTAATGAGGAAACTGAAAGAAGATCGCGTGGTGGTGCTGTGAATCAAGCTGAGATACGACGGATACTTGAGGCTACCGGAGCAATTCTCTCCGGGCACTTCATATTAACGTCCGGAAGGCACAGCGATACATACATACAGTGCGCACTTGTCCTGCAGTACCCCGATTACGCTCAGCGCTTGGGTGCAGCACTGGCTGAGCGTTTCAGCGGACTGGGGGTAGAGTGTGTTTTGGGTCCGGCGCTGGGCGGCATTGTTGTTGCCCATGAGGTAGCACGGGCACTGGGGGTGCGCGCTTTGTTTACCGAAAGGATGGACGGCGTGATGAAACTGCGCCGGGGATTCAGCTTGTCCCCGGGGGAACGCGTACTTGTCGTGGAAGATGTAGTCACCACCGGAGGGTCGATAAAGGAAGCAGCCGCTGTTGCGGCGGATTCCGGTGCGAAAATAACGGGATTCGGCACACTTATCGACCGCAGCGGCGGTAAGGTGTGTTTCAATGCACCGTTTGAGGCGTTAATGAGCGTGAGTGCAGCAAACTGGGACCCGTTGGAGTGCCCGCTTTGTCGCCAGGGTATTCCTGCTGTTAAACCAGGCAGCCGGCGCTGATGGTGTAATTGAGGCTACTATAAATTTTTGCAGTCAGTACTTAATTTTTCCAAAGCGTTTTTTTCGATCCGTGAGACATAACTCCTGGAAATGCCCAGTGATGCTGCGATTTCGTTCTGAGTGAGGCGACGGCCATCCACAAGACCATACCGGGATGTGATTATTTTCCGCTCCCGGGAGTTAAGGTGAGTAAGCTTCTCTTTGAGGGTTTTCTTATCTATGCTTCGTGACACCTGTTCGATTACCGTATCTGGTTCACTGCCCAAGATATCAATAAGGAAGACTTCATTACCTTCTTTGTCTACACCTACGGGTTCATACAGGGAGACCTCGGCACGGGTCTTTTTGCAGGTGCGGAAATACATTAGTATTTCGTTTTCGATGCAACGGGCAGCGTATGTGGCGAGCCTTGTGCCTTTCTTAGGGTTATAAGTTTTGATTGCCTTAACCAGGCCCACTGTACCGATCGAAATCAAGTCCTCCGCATCATATCCGGTAGCTTCGTACTTTTTTACTATGTGTGCCACCAGGCGCAGGTTATGCTCAATAAGGATGTTCCGTGCGGCCTCGTCCCCGCGAAGCATCTGCCTGATATGCTTTCTTTCTTCGTCTGCGGAGAGCGGTTGCGGGAAGGAGTTGTTGGTAACATACCCAAGCAGAAAAAGGAAATCGTGCACCAGGGTTAACACGGCGCCGAGAGTGGAAAGCATCTGACCCCTCCCTCTGAAAATAAACGTTTTACCTTATACTGACAGCCCAGCACTCAATGTAATCCTTGAAGTTTGAAAGCTATCACTTCATTAAGCTCAATGAAGGTCTGTCCTTCGAAGTGCAAGAAGTCTATTGAGTGCTGGGTGGGGTCCGTTCGACGTTCTGCGTTCGACGTTAGGCTGAAAGTGATGGACCTTTGGGGTCCGTTCAATGTTCAAGGTTTATAAGAGAATGAAGCACAGGCAATTGAACCGTTTTCATTCCCGGTGGCGACGATAATTAGTCGGAAAAACATATCGACACCGTCCGGCATACCGTGCGAAACCGGGCCTATCTAAGACAAAATTTCATCAGGTTGATTTCGATGCTTGAAACGGACGCACCACTATGTTACGTCGTTTCGGCATAACTTGTGCCTGTCCGCGCAATTTTTCTTTTACCTCTGGCGGTAAAGAAGATTTTCGGTTAAGCTAAATAGATGGGAGGAAACCTCTTTATGCGTGCAACCGGAGTAGTACTGGCGGGTGGGAAGAGCAGCCGGATGGGAGAGAATAAAGCTTTCTTGCAGGTGGACGGTCGTCCCTCAATTGAGCGGGTGGTAGCGGCGCTGCGAGAGGTTTTCCCGGAAGTAATGATTGCAGGCGATCCGGATTTGTACGGTAACCTTACGGAGAAGGTCGTGCCAGATATTGTTCCCGGAATCGGACCTCTCGGCGGCATACACGCCGCGTTAACCTTCGCGAGCCACGAGCTTGTTTTTATATCTGCGTGCGACCTCCCTTTTGCGGACGGGGAACTTGCACGCTATATTGCGCAGCGCGCTGAAGGGTTTGACGCTGCCGTCCCGTATGTCGGCGGGAGGTTGGAACCCCTCTTTGCAGCTTATCGAAAGACGTGTCTTCAACCGGTTACCCGGTGTATTGAAGCGGGAAGTCGGCGCGTAGCCGGTTTTTTTGGTGAGGTGAGGGTCTGCTATCTTACTGAAGCGGACTTTTCGTGGCGGCACAACTTCCGCCGGGTTTTTCTGAACGTGAATACCCCGGCTGAGGTAAAGCGGCTGCAAAAGAAGATCTTCACTTCTGTGCCCATGGTAGGGGTGGTAGGGCGCTCAAAAACGGGGAAGACAAGCCTGATTGAAGGCGTTACGAGTGAGTTGAGCAAGGCCGGATACAGAACGGCGGTGCTGAAACATACAAGGCACACCCTCACTGATACGCCCGGCAAGGATACCTTCAGGTTTGTACAGGCTGGTGCGGTAAAAACGGCACTCGCGGGTCCGGGCGGGGCTTTTTACTTTCAAACTGAAGGTGAACCGCTTATCGGGGCGGTGCTGGGACTCTTGGAGGACGGGACAGATATAATCATTGTGGAAGGGTATAAGGATGCACCGCTTCTGCAAATCCGCGTGGTTGATTTGGATGATGAACCCGAAGTTGACGAGCGCACGATAGCGATGGTAACACAAAAAGAAGTAGCTGACCGCAGCGTAAGGGTTTTCAAGCCTGATGAAATACCGGATATTAGCGCGTTTATTATTGATCTTTTCTTGAAGCGGGAGGGTAAAGGTTGTTAAGGCTGTTAATTCCCCGGTTGTATGTTGACTCCGTATTTGATCTTCAACCGGAGTTTTTAAAGAAGAAGGGCATCCGTGCGGTAATTTTAGACCTGGACAACACACTGATTACGCGCGGCGAGGAAAGGGCGGAGCCAAGGATATTGAAATGGATCGAGTCACTCCGTCAAAACGGTTTTAAGTTGTGTATCGTCTCAAACAACTCCCGTACCAAAGGCGGGAAAATAGCCAGTAACCTCGGCCTGCCCGGGGTTTTTCGCGCGGTTAAACCACGCGGCCGGCCTTTCCGCAAAGCGCTCGCGCTCCTAGGCACCAGACCGGGAGAAACAGCAATGGTGGGCGACCAGTTGTTCACCGATGTTTTGGGTGGGAACCGTTTAGGGCTTTACACCGTGCTGGTTTCGTCACTCGGCGGCCCCGATTTCATCGCGACCCGGCTGATAATCCGGAGGATCGAACGGATCCTGCTGCCTTGGATCAAGGCGCGAAGCGGATTAATCTTAAGGATGAAGGATTAAGGCGGAACCGGGAGTCAGGAGCCAGAAGGAAGAGGTGGAATCAGAAGCCAGAATCCAGGAGTAGGAAGAGATGAAGGGGGTGTTCATAATTGAGCCCGGGATAAACGGCGAAACCAGGGTAACTGGTATTTTCGGAGACCCGGTAAGACACACGTTGTCGCCTGCAATGCATAACGCAGCTTTTAAAGTCCTCGGACTTAATTATGTGTATATACCTTTTCGAGTAAGGAAGGACTTGCTTGGGGCTGCGATAAACGCAGTCAGGGCGCTCGGAATTACCGGAGTGAATATCACCGTCCCGCATAAGGAGGAGGTACTGCCGCACCTGGATGAGGTTGTGGAAGATGCGCGTATTATCGGTGCGGTAAATACGATAGTGAACCACAGCGGCCATCTTACGGGGCATAATACCGACGGACACGGATTTTTGCGGGCGATAAGGGAAAAGGGATTTCAACCACAGGACGCTGAAGCAGTTGTGCTTGGCGCCGGCGGAGCTGCCAGAGCTGTATGCGTTGCGCTCGGGATGGCGGGAGTAAGGCGGATTGCGATCTTTAACCGGACCTACACCAGGGCCGGTTCGCTGGCTGAGCATATCACGAAGGCCACCGGAGCGAGGGCTGAGGCTTTTCCCTGGGAAGAACTTGGGACATCCGGTGCCGCCGCCATTCAGAACGCCGGGATAATCGTACAAACGACCAGCCTAGGGATGCACCCAAAGGAAGACGAGGAACCGCCGGTGACATATGGGTCCTTCCACGAAGGACAGTTGGTAGTTGACCTTGTCTACAACCCGCCGCAGACGCGGTTTCTCCAGACGGCGGCAGCAGGAGGGGCAACAACGCAGAATGGTCTTGCCATGTTGCTCCACCAGGGAGCCGCTGCTTTTGAATTGTGGACCGGGAGACTTGCGCCGCTGGAAGTTATGCGGCGGGCGCTGATGGATGTCCTTAGTCCGGCATAAGGTTGATAATTCATCAAACGAGGCTTGAAACCTCCGTTTCAAATAGTTGGTAACTTACTGCAGGATTTTTACCACAGTTTACCGAACTTTCGTGAAATATGTCTTATCATTATCAGTGCTCAGGTAGGGCGCTTAAGAAAGAGGACTGCTCGGTGATCTTAGAAGTCGTTTACGACGACTAATCGTCGTTACCGGGGATGAAAGTATGCACCCGTAAGTGTGTTACTTAAATTCAGTAATGTTACATATACGGAACGCAGCGAGGAGCGAGCAGAGTCCGAAAGGAGATAGCCTGTTATAAATGAGTCTTCGCTACTTGACTGCCGGAGAATCACACGGCCCAGCTCTGCTTACGATAATAGAGGGGATGATCTCCGGCCTGTACCTGACGGCTGACTACATCAATATACAACTGGCTCGCCGCCAGGGTGGTTACGGCAGGGGCGGCCGCCAGAAGATCGAAGAAGACCGCGTGGAAATACTTGGCGGGGTGCGCGGCGGATTTACGTTGGGTTCGCCTATCGCATTGAAGATAGCCAACAGGGATTGGGAAAACTGGCGGGACGTTATGGCTCCAGGCCCCGACGCAAACCTTGGAGAGAGGGTTGTAACGCGGCCGCGTCCAGGACATGCAGACCTGGCGGGTACGTTAAAGTATCAACACAGCGATATCAGAAACGTTCTTGAACGATCCAGTGCACGGGAAACGGCGGTGCGGGTGGCTGCCGGCAGTGTTGCACGGCGGTTGCTTGAAGAGGTGGGGATTAAGGTTGCTGGTCAGGTGCTGCGTATCGGCGGAATAGCTGTAGAGCCGGATGAATCACCGCCCGAAGCGCTATTGAAGAAGGTTGAGGCTTCACCGGTAAGGTGCGCGGAGAAAGAGGGAAGCGCTGCAATGGTAGAAGCGATTGACCGGGCAAGGGAGTCCGGTGACTCACTCGGAGGGGTTTTTGAAGTACGGGTTTACGGTGTTCCACCGGGCCTCGGGAGTTATGTTCACTGGGACAAGCGGCTTGACGGGCGGTTGGCCTGGGCGGTGATGAGTATTCAAGCTGTCAAAGGGGTAGAAATAGGTATTGGATTTGCCGCGGCGGCGCTGGACGGTTCAGCGGTTCAGGACGAGATATTTTACGACCAAGACCGGGGTTTCTACCGCAAGTCAAACCGTGCCGGGGGTGTTGAAGGCGGCATGACAAACGGCGAAACCGTTATCGTCAGAGCGGCAATGAAACCGATCCCGACGTTGAGAAAACCGCTGAAAAGCGTTGACCTTAGGACTAAGGAACCTGTAATGGCGGCATATGAGCGGTCGGATGTTTGTGCGGTACCGGCGGCGTGTGTCATTGGCGAAGCGGTAGCGGCATGGGAGATAGCCCGATGTGTTTTAGAGAAGTTTGGTGGAGATACCCTGAAAGAGTTACAGGAACGCGTAGAGGATTACAGGGAAGGTTTGAGGCAGGTGAAGCAGTGAAAAAGGTGGTTCTGATCGGGTTCATGGGGACGGGTAAGACGGCAGTGGGGAGACGACTGGCCCGGTTGTTAGGTTGGGACTTCGTGGACACGGACACAGAGATTGAAGAGCTTACCGGTAAAACTGTTGCCCGCATCTTTCAAGAGGATGGTGAGGTGCGGTTCCGGTCTGAAGAAAACCTTCTCTGCCGGAGACTGGAAAGCGTTAGCAGGACCGTGATAGCTACCGGAGGAGGGATGGTCCTAAACCCGGATAATGTGGCTCTTCTAAAAAGGAACGCTGTTTTGGTTAAGCTTTACGCGGACCCGGAAGTTATTGTGCACCGCGTGAAGAAGAAAAAGAAAGGGCGGCCGCTGTTGAAAGGTGATCTACACGAGCGGGTCAAGCAGTTGCTGGCCGAGCGTAATGGAGCATACGATATCGCTGAGTTCGCTGTAGATACCGGAAAGCAGGATCCCGATACCTCGGCCCGGATAATTTACGATTACTTAAAACAAGAAGGGAAACTGCTCAGTGACTGAAGTCACTGTGGAACTAGGACCGCGAAGCTACCCCATCTATGTAGCACCTGGAGCCCTGGAGCAACTGGGCAAGATCGCCCGGCGCCACCTGACCGGCGAAAAACTCCTGGTGGTCACGAACCCCACTGTGTCCAACCTTTACGGCGAAGCGGTTCGGAAACAATTGTCGGCAGCGGGCTTTGAAGTGCAATGCACCGAGATCCCTGACGGCGAAGAATACAAAACGCTCGACACTGTAGCACGACTTTACGACAAAGCCATTGACGGAAAGATCGAACGCGGCGACGCAGTCGTAGCTCTTGGCGGCGGTGTAGTGGGCGACATTGCCGGTTTTTTAGCTGCCTCATATATGCGGGGCATCTCCTTTGTCCAGATACCAACCACCCTCCTGGCACAAGTCGACTCAAGCGTCGGGGGTAAGGTAGGGGTGAACCACCCGCGCGGTAAAAACCTCATCGGCGCGTTTTACCAGCCGAAGTTTGTGCTCGCGGATGTAGAAACCCTTACCACTCTTCCCGCCCGTGAGGTGCGGGCCGGTCTTGCAGAAGTCATAAAGTACGGAGTCATCTGGGACGAAAGGTTCTTTTGCTGGTTGGTTGACAGTATGAATCACCTCTTAGCACTTGACCCCGGGGCGCTTGAGCATGCCGTCGCTACTTCCTGCAGGATTAAAGCAGCCGTGGTTTCAGCCGATGAACACGAAAAGGGGCTGCGCGCGATTCTCAACTTTGGCCACACCCTCGGCCACGCCCTTGAGGCGGCCACTCGTTACGAGCGCTTTGTCCACGGCGAGGCGGTGGCAATCGGGATGGTCTTCGCAGCGCGGTTGGCCAGACGGCTCGGTTACTTCAAACCGGCCGGGGTAAAGCGGATTGCGGCGCTGGTACGGCGGGCGGGGCTCCCCGACGCGATTCCACCGGATATTGCTCCGGAAGCGTTGCTCGAAGCGATGCACCGGGACAAGAAGGTGGCGGGAGGGCGGCTGACGTTTATACTTCCGGAAGCAATCGGCCGAGTACAAATCATCCGTAGGATTCCGGCAGAGGAAGTAATGGCGGTCCTGGCAGAGTAAGGCTTTTCAAAACGGGGGCGTAAAGAGTGGCTTTTGCCAAGGGACAAAGGCGGCTGCTGGGAGAGTTTCTTTTAGAAAAAAAGTTGATAACGCCGGAGCAGCTTCAAGAGGCATTAAGTATACAGGAGAAGACAGGTGAACGGCTAGGCAAAACGCTGATTAATCTCGGGTATGTTTCTGAGGAAGACATCCTGGATACTTTGCAGTCTCAGCTCGGCATACCGCAAGTTAATGTCGATAATACCAAGTTAAACCCGCTCTTAATGGAGATCGTACCGGAAAACCTGGTACGACGCCATAAGGTCATTCCCATTAACAAAGAAGGCAATAGGTTGACCGTTGCGTTAGTCGATCCTTTAAACGTGGTGGCGCTTGATGACCTCCGTCTTGCCACCGGCTTTGAGATCGAGCCGGTACTGGCCACCGAAAGAGAGATCGACAACGCTATCCAGCGCTTTTTCGAACTACCCGGGCTTGGGAAGGCGATGGAGGGATTCGAGGTTGCCGACACCACCCAGATGGAGGCCGTAAACCTCGACGGGTGCGAAGAGGCGGCGGTGGATGAAGCGCCGATAGTTCGCCTGGCGAATTCTCTAATAATCCAAGCGGTTAACGAGCATGCCAGCGACATTCACATCGAACCCCAACAGGAGAAGGTGCGGGTGAGATTTCGGGTGGACGGGATGCTGCGGGAGGCAATGGTCCTGCCGCGCAAGTTCCGCTCTCCTTTGGTATCGCGGATCAAAATCATGGCGGGAATGGATATAGCTGAGCGCCGGGTACCCCAGGACGGGCGTGTCCAAATCAGGTACAGGGATCGGGATGTCGACCTGCGGGTTTCGACCATGCCGACGGTTTTCGGGGAAAAAACGGTCCTGAGGATCCTCGATAAAGGACGGATGCTTCTCCGGGTTGACCAGTTAGGCTTTCAGGAAGAAAACAGGATGCGGTTTAATGAGATTATCCGGCGTTCCTATGGAATGATTCTGATCACCGGACCGACCGGCAGCGGCAAAACGACCACCCTCTACGCAGTTCTATCCGAGGTCAGTTCACCGGAACTCAACGTCATCACCGTCGAGGACCCGGTGGAATACCTTTTACCGGGGGTAAACCAGGTGCAGGTCAACCCGAAAGCAGGGTTGACTTTTGCCCGCGGCCTGCGGGCGATACTGCGCCAGGATCCCGATATCATCATGGTTGGCGAGGTAAGGGACGCCGAGACGGCGGAAGTGGCGGTACGTGCGGCGATGACGGGTCATCTCGTCTTAGCAACCATGCACACAAACGATGCCGCAGGGGCGGTAGCCCGGTTGGTCGATATGGGAATCGAACCCTTTCTGGTGGCTTCTACTCTGGCGGGGGTTACAGCGCAGCGTCTGGTCCGGGTGCTCTGCCCGCGGTGCCGGGAGTCTTACGAGCCTGAACCGGGCTCGCCCGAGCGCTACTTCATGGGGATCGGTTCTGCTGACGGGGTAACGTTATACCGCGCCAAGGGGTGCCGTTATTGTGACGATATTGGTTACAGGCGGCGGACAAGCATTTGCGAGGTCTTACTGATGACGCCTGCTATCCGGGAATTGGTGATCCAAAGAAAACCCGCTTCCGAAATCCGGCGCGAGGCGATCGGTCAAGGGATGCGAACCCTGCGCGAGGACGGGATCCATAAAGCACTCCAAGGGATCACTTCGATTAAAGAAGTGATGCGGGTGGCTTATGTCGATGAAAGTTAACAGCCGAGGGGAGGGGAAATTGTGGCATTGAACATCCGGGAACTTTTAGCCTTGGCGGTTAAGGAAAAGGCTTCGGATATCCATCTTACGGTGGGTGCTCCTCCGGTTTTCCGGGTCAACGGCGAACTGGTCTCTCTTCGCTGGGTAGAGGAGGGAGGTCTGGGTCCCTGCCTTCCAGGGACAGGGTTGAACACGGGCGACGAAGCAAGGCCTCTATCCATTGAAGAGATCGAGCATCTGGTGGAGCAGTTGACAGGCGAAGAGCGGCTCCAACAATTCTGCAGAGTCAGGGAGTGTGATTTTGCTTACGGGGTCCCCGGCCTGGGGCGGTTCCGGATCAACTGCTTCCGGCAGCGTGGGAGCCCGGCTGTAGCCATCCGGGTTCTGAATGACGAGATTCCCTCTCTTGTAGAACTCGGCCTGCCGGAGACGGTGGCCGGCCTTATCCGGCGCTCGAGCGGTCTGGTAGTGGTTACCGGCCCGGCGGGAAGCGGCAAATCCACCACCCTGGCGGCGATGGTCGACCTGATTAACCAGGAACGATGCTGTCACGTGATCACCCTCGAGGACCCGATAGAGTACCTCCACTGCCACAAGTGTTCCATTGTTAACCAGCGGGAGATCGGTGACGACGCCGGGAATTTTGCCGGCGCCTTACGGGCGGCCTTGCGCGAGGACCCCGATGTTATCTTAGTCGGCGAGATGCGGGACGCGGAAACCACGGCCATCACCCTGACCGCTGCAGAGACGGGTCATTTGGTCCTGGCAACGATGCACACCCCGAACGCGGCATTGACAATTGACCGGATTGTGGACGCTTTCCCGCCGCACCAGGAGGGACGGGTAAGGATGCAGCTTTCCCGGGTGCTTCAGGGGATTGTGGCCCAGCAGCTTTTTCCCCGGTCGGACAAAAAAGGGCGGGTGGTGGCGGCAGAAGTCTTTGTAGTTACGCCGTCGGTACAGAGTTTGATCCGGGAAGGGAAAACGTACCAGATACCTTCGGTGATCCAAACGGGCGCCCGCCACGGAATGCAGTCCTTTGCCCAGAGCTTAAAGGATCTTCATTCCAAAGGCCTCATCACCCGGGAAGAGATGGTTTTACACGTTCACGACACCGAGCTTTTGCGGTGAGTGTTCAAGACGCTTTTATAAAGGGGGGAGAGCAGTGGCGGCACTAAATATTCAGGAACTTTTGACCTTAGCGGTCGAACATAAGGCATCCGATGTTCACCTCACGGTAAATGTCCCCCCGGTTTTCCGGGTCAACGGCGAGCTTATCCCCCTTTGCCGAACAAGGGAAGGAGGTCTGGGTGTCTGTCTCGCCGGTACCGAAATTAAAGAGGGTGTAGGCAGCAAACCGCTCTCCCCGGAGGACATTGCTTACCTCCTGCGGCAGTTGACGGACGAAGAACGGCGCCAACGCTTCCTGGATGCCGGAGAGTGCGATTTTGCATACAGCGTACCGGGTTTGGGGCGTTTCCGCGTGAACTGCTTCAAACAGCGCGGCAGCCCGGCAGTAGCCATCCGGGTTCTGAGTGCTGAGATCCCCGCTCTTAGAGAACTCGGCCTGCCGGAGACGGTAGCCGGCCTGGCGAGGCGGCCCAACGGGCTGGTACTGGTCACCGGCCCCACCGGCAGCGGAAAATCCACTACCCTGGCGGCGATGATCGATCTTATTAACCGGGAGCGCCGCTGCCACATTGTCACCCTGGAAGACCCGATTGAGTATTTACACAGGCACAACCGTTCCATCGTTAACCAGCGAGAGATCGGCGACGATTCCAAAAGCTTTGCCAGCGCCCTGCGAGCAGCCTTACGTGAAGACCCTGATGTTATCTTAGTCGGCGAGATGCGGGATTTAGAGACCACAGTCATTACTCTCACCGCCGCCGAAACCGGCCACTTGGTCTTAGCAACGATGCACACCCCGAACGCAGCCTTGACCATTGACCGGATCGTGGACGTTTTCCCGCCGCATCAGCAGAGCCAGGTAAGGATACAGCTCGCCGGAGTGCTCCAGGGGATCGTTGCCCAGCAACTGATCCCCATGCGGGACAAAAAGGGACGGGTGGCGGCGGTCGAGGTCCTGTTAGCTACACCAGCCGTTCGGAATCTGATTCGTGAAGGGAAGACGCATCAGATTCCGGGGGTGATCCAGACAGGTACCCGTTACGGGATGCAATCCTTCGACCAGAGCCTGAGAACGCTGCATGCCCGGGGTCTTATAACCCGTGAGGAGATGCTTTCCCGCACCAGCGACGCGGAAGCGCTTTCTAAGGGATGAACCGAATTTCATTTTCGTTTGCTATTCTTTAAGTCTTCGTGTCTTTGTGTGATTACTTAGAATTCAATTTTCTCACACAAAGCCACAGAGTCACAAAGAGTTAGTCTATTTCCCTATTCAGTTGCGTTTTTGCTTGACGCCTTCGCAGTAATAAGAAGATGAAAAATGTCCTTGAATTTTTTAGAAGACAGCAGGAAAGGAAACCTTTTTGCCGAATATTGACATGCCGAAGAAAATCGGAAAGGGAAGATAAGGTTTGGCCGGCCCAGCACTCAACTCAGGTAAAGAACTCCTCTAGCACTACCGTGGAAGGTTTCCTCTAAACTTCCATTTTGCAATAAGCGCTCCGTCTCCCTCAGTTGAGTGCTGGGCGCCTTGGGGATAGCAGCAGCCCTTATTATAACTTCGAACTATTGAACTTCGAACTATTTTGCGGAGGAAGATAACAGGTGGCCCGGTTGTTTGCGTATCAGGCACGGAGCTTCAAAGGGGGGCGCGTCAGCGGCTTCTTGGAAGCCGAGAGCGAAACGGCGGTTGCTGCCGCGCTGAGGGGAAAAAATCTTTTCGTTGTAGATGTGCGCCCCGCCGCCGGTAGAGACCGCGAAATTTCCTTGGGAAGCATCTTCCGGAAAAGGGTGTCGCAGCGACAGTTGGCGCTTTTCTGCCGGCAGTTTGCAGCAATGATTGCGGCTGGACTGCCGATCTTCCAGGCGATGAACATCCTGGCGAGTCAGGCGGAGAACCCCTACCTCGGAGAAATCCTGGGAAAGGTTGTCGAACACGTCGAAGGAGGAATGAGCCTGGCCGAGGCTTTCAGGCTTTTTCCGCGAGTATTCCCGCCTGTTTTTACCAATATGCTCGAGGCCGGTGAGGTGAGCGGCACCTTGGAGGAGGTGCTCGGACGCCTGGCGCTGCACTTCGAGAAGGAACACGAGATCAGAGAAAAGGTCCGCTCGGCGCTTGCATATCCTGCGATAATCTTGGTGGTTGCGATTATAGCGGTGGGTGTCTTAGTGACCTTTGTGGTTCCTACCTTCGTACGCATCCTCGGCGATTTGAATGTACCTTTGCCTTTACCCACGCGGGTGCTCTTGGCAACGAGCGTATTCGTGAAGCAGTTCTGGTATTTAGTGCTTGCGGCGCTGGTGTTCGGCATCACGGGGCTCAGGTACTTCTTCGGCGGTACGGTTCAAGGGAAAGAGATCTGGGACCGTTTTGTTTTGCGGCTTCCCGTTGTCGGGATGCTGGTACGCAAGGTGATCATCGCCCGGTTTGCCCGGACGCTCGCCGCGATGGTCAAAAGCGGTGTGCCGATCCTGACCGCGCTGGAGGTGGTCGAGAGGGCCACCGGCAACACGGTCATCGCCCGGGCGATTAGAGAAACGAGGGAAAATGTGAGCGAAGGGGGGGCGATAGCGGGGCTCTTGGAGAAAAGCGGCGTTTTTCCGCTGATGGTGACCCGGATGATCGCCGTCGGCGAGGAGACCGGCACACTGGAGGAACTCCTCGAGAAGGTGGCCGCCTTTTACGACCAGGATGTGGCGGCGGCGGTGGAAAGGCTTGTTCCCACAATCGAGCCGGTTCTGATTTTAGGGCTCGCTTTTGTTGTGGGCTCGATTATCCTGTCAATTCTTCTACCGCTCTTTTCGATTTACGGCGAGCTGCGGTAAACAGTTCGAAGTTCGAGCTTAAGGGGATGGACCTGTCTGCGTGCGGACACGCACAGGCAGGCCTCTGGGGTCCGTTCAACGTTCAAGGTTGGGGCTGTGGGGATGGTATTCGGGGTCCGTTCTACATTCGACGTTAAGGCTCAGACGGATAAGCTTAAGGGTGCGTTCTGCGTTCGGGCTCAGATGGATGGATCATTAGGGTCGGTTCACGGTTCACGGTTCGAAGTTGGGCTTAAGGGGATGGACCTTTAAGGTCAGTTCGAAGTTCGAAGTTCAAGCTTAAGCTGATGGAGCTTGAGGGTCCGTTCGAGGTTTAAAAGTTCGAAGTTCGGGGTTGGAGCTATAGGGATACGATTTGGGGTCTGTTCTGCTTCAATAGTTTGAGATCGAAGTCTAATTGAGGGGGGTCGTTAGGAGGGCAAAGTAAATTTTTTGGTGTATTAGTCAGTAAGAAAATTCTTTGAAGGAGTTGTTCACAACGAGTTTATCGTTCCACCGGCAGTCAAAACGGTTATCTTTATGATGCCAACTCAGGACTTAGGACTCATGACTCGGGACTTATTTTATAAAGGAGGCTGTTATGAATGTTTTTCCGGTTGATGGAGCGGCTCGGCTGCAGAGTGAAGGACGAACGGGGTTTGACGCTGATTGAGCTGGTAGCGGTTGTGGTTATCCTCGGTATAGTTGCGGCGGTCTTGATACCGCGTGTGCTGGGGCGGGCAGATGCGGCAAGAGAGAGCAGGGCGATGTCAGATATCGGGGCAATGAAGAGCGTCCTTGAGACCTACTATGCGGATTATGGTGTGCTGCCAGACTCCGGGACTATTGATGACGTAATGCGGGCAAATGGTGTGAACTGGACCGGCTCATCGGGTGGCGTTACGGATCCCTGGGATAACGGGTATGGGTACGACAAGATAGACGATGACTCGTATAAGATCGCCTCTAAAGGGAGAGATGAAACAAAGGGTTCTGGCGATGATATCTACGCCTCAGAAACACTTTCCCCAACGAAGGGAGATTCCAACCTGACTTCGGTGGATGCTGTTTCTGACGGTAGCTCCTGGTAAGGCTGTCAAGCACTTTTTACTGCAGCCTTTCAAATCCCGCGAAAGACATGAGTTACCTGATCCGGGTAGATGACCTTACTGCGGGGAAGCGGATATATTTGCATTACTAAATAACCACACAAAGACGCAAAGACTCAAAGTAATAGTGAACGAGAATGAACTTGGAATAATAATGCCAATAGAGACATAGAAAAACTTTGCGACTCTGTGGCTTTGTGTGAAAAAATGGAATTCCGCTTCCCCGCGGTGGAACTTTTTTCTTAAAGGTTGATGACCAAAACGCTTGGTTTGCTTAACAGAGGTTGTAAAGGAAACTGTTACGCTTTTCTTTGGTTGGTAACGGAGGCCGATTTCTGGGTATAATGGAAGTTGAAAGAAGGTATCCACGGATCGCTACCAAGTCGGGAGCGAAAACAGTATGGGCGATAGATTAGATATGCCTCCAGGGGAAATGACGGTTGAGGAAGCTGCCGGGTTCTAGGATACGCACAGCGTAGCGGATTATCCTTCGCATGTTGTGGAGTCGGAGTATGCTCCGGAAGGGCGGATTATACTGGTACCGGTGGAAAATTGCCTTTTCCCCCGGCTGGTAGAGCAAGCTAAGCTGCGGGGGGTCTCGGTAGAGACGCTGATTAATCTGTGGCTTCAAGAAAAACTGAGCAGTTGAATTCTGCGTTAAAGCTTAGACGGATAGGCTTAAGGGTCCGTTCGACGTTCGAGGTTCTACGTTTTGGAGTTAATCACACAAAGACACGAATACTCAAAGAACAATAATGAATGAAAATGAAATTGGAAAAATCATAGTTAGCGCTGCGGTTGCGGTGCGTAAGGAACTTGGACCGGGACTGCTTGAGACTGTTTATGAAGTAATACTTGCTTATGAACTTGAAAGACGCGGTTTGTCAGTTGCCCGGCAAGTATCTATTCCGATAGAGTATCATGGAATAAAATTTGACGAAGGGTTCAGAGCGGATATTCTCGTTGAGAACAAGGTGATAATCGAGCTTAAATCTGTTGAATCCGTAAACAATGCTCATAAGAAACAAGTCTTGACTTATTTGCGGCTGACCGGAAAACTCGGATATCTACTGAATTTCGGCGAAGCTTTAATGAAAGATGGGATATCAAGAATAATAAATAGAGACATAGAATAAAACTTTGTGACTTTGCGGCTTTGTGTGAGAAAAGGCTGAGTTCTGTTGTTTTTTGATGGATTGGTGATTGCTATTCTCGGGCTTTTGGCGGGAAGCTTCCTTAACGTGGTTGTCCACAGGCTGCCGCGGAAGGAGAGCGTTGTCTGGCCGCCTTCGTCCTGCCCGGCCTGCGGGGTGCGGCTGGCCTGGTATGATCTGATACCGGTTATAAGTTACCTGCTTTTGCGCGGGAGATGCCGCCGCTGCGGGGAGCGGATAAGTTTCCGCTATCCGGCGGTGGAGATCTTGACGGCGGCGCTTTTCGTAACGGTTTACGCGGTGCTGGCCGAGCAGCTCAAAAGCAAGGCCTTCCCTGCCGAAACGCGTTTCGGCTGGGTTTTAGCCAAGGACCTCTTCTTTACGGCAGGGGTAATCGCAGCGGCCTTCATTGACTTAGAGCACCGGATCATCCCCAACCGGCTGGTTCTGGGGCTCCTGGCGGGGGCGGCGGTGCTGGTGCCGGTGGCTGGCGATGTCAGGCTTGAGTATGCCGCTTTAGGAGGTTTGGCTGCCGGCAGTGCTCTTTTGCTGCTCTCTGCGGTGACGCGGGGCGGGATGGGCGGCGGGGACGTTAAACTCGCGGCGGTTGCGGGGCTTTACTTAGGCTGGCCGCTGGTGATGCTGGGGCTTTTCTTAGGCGCACTCTTAGGAACAGTTGTTGGGTTGACGATGATTCTATTGAAGAAAAAGACACGGAGGGATTATATCCCGTTCGGGCCTTACCTTGCTGCCGGGTTTTTAATCGCGATGCTCTGGGGTGGGGAGATCGTTCAGTTATACCGGTTAGGCTAAAGCTGATGGACCTTTGAGGTCAGTTCGACGTTCAACGTTCAACGTTAAAGCTTAAGGTGATGGACCTTCAGAGTCGGTTCGAGGTTCGAGGTTAAAGCTCAGACGGATAAGCTTTGGGGTCCGTTCGGCGTTCTGCGTTGGGGCTATAGGGATGGGATTTGGGGTCCGTGCGATGTTCTTACGTTTTGGGGGTTAATCACACTAAGACACGAAGCCTCAAAGAATGTTGTGGGAAGAACGTTCTACGCAAAGGGGCAAGGTTTTCAGGATTGCGCGGGGCGGGGGTTCACCTGTTAATTAGCGGGTTATCGTGGCCGAATAAGTTTAATGCAGGCTGAAATAGGGCCGGAGGCCGTTTGCGGCACTGGCCTGCAGGTGACAGGAAGCCGGCGGGGTGCCAACAGGTTTTTGCTTGTGTAAGATTTTGGATCGGGGAAGAGAAGTATGCGGGGCAGAGGCAAGAGGAGAAGCTTACCGGACAGTGAAGCAGGGCTTACCCTGACCGAAGTTATACTTGTGGTAGTCATCATCGGCGTTTTGGCGACCGTTGCCACGCACGGTTTCAACCGGGCGATCGCCCACTGGGATCTGGTGACCGCGGCACGGACGATGGTGAGTGATTTAAGATCAGCACGGGACCTGGCCATGACCAGGGGAACGGATACGGTGGTATGGATTTACGACTATGACGACCAAGAACCATACTATATGTTCGAAAAAAGTGACGGAACCTGGGAAAGTGTATACCTGCCGAAGCGGGTACAATTTGCCTACCTTAGTTTTTTTGCTACTATACCGTCGGAGGTTTACAAAGTTCAGTTTGGGGCTTCCGGTACCCCAAGCGGTCAGACCGGCAGTGCCTACCTTAAGAATCTATCCCAAAACGAATACCGGAAAATTGCAGTCATGCCGGTTACCGGTCGAGTAAGGATAACAGAGGAAGCGCCGCCATAAGGCTTGAGGTGGTAGCGGTGCGGTTTAAAAGGGATGAACAGGGGCTGA
>JBFLWY010000007.1:0-83465 GCA_040757355.1 Bacillota bacterium
ATGAGCGATGCGGATGTTTCAGATGTAATAGCTGCGGTACGGCGCGTGCTCACATATTTCGCCCGGTAGAAATCTCGTTCAACTTATACTGACGCTCATAGGGTCCGTTCAAGGTTCAACGTTATATAAAAGGCCAAAGCAAGCAATTGAACATTTTCATTCCCGCTGGCAACCCAGCACTCAATGTAATCCTTGAAGCTTAACCCAGCACTCAATATAACCTTGAAGTTTGAAAGCTATCACTTCATTAGACTAAAGAAGGTCTCTCCTCCAAAGCTCAAAAAGTCCTATTGAGTGCTGGGCATTTAAGCTCAATGAAGGTCTGTCCTTCAAAGGGCAAGAAGTCCATTGAGTGCTGGGTCGTGAACGACTCCCCCCAAAAAAAAGACCGTTGGGGGTGCCAACGGTCTCCGCCGCGACTGTGCATGTTTTCTTGTTCAGTTGATTACTACGGTCTGAGCTTCGTTTATGTAGGTTACCTTTTTGCCAAGGTTTTCAGCGAGAAAACGAAGCGGTACCATTGTACGTCCCTGCATTACGCATGGTGCTACGTCCATCTTAGCGGCTTTACCGTTAACCATTGCCCTGGGCTTATCAAGTTCGAGGATAATGGTCTCGCCGTCTTTGTTGATGGTAATCGTTCTGGTCTTTGGATCCCAATCAACATCCGCACCGAACTTTTCGGCGATCGCCCGAATAGGCATCAGCGTCCTTGCCCGTACCAGTTGCGGCGGTACGTCGAAGGTGAGCTTCTCTCCGTATACGAAAACAATAACCGGCTCCTTATGGCTTTTTCGCCATAATCTTGCAAACTCGCCGTAGTTCTTAAGGTCTTCGGGATTTACATAAATAATTTCCGCCACTGTTGCCGCTGCTTCTTCTTCGACGTCACACATCTCCTTGAGCTGTTCCCAGAGTGCGATCCGCTCGGTCATATTCTCGATTCTTTCCCGGATGCGCTCCCTTAACATCTGTGCCTCAGCAGCGTTCCGCACTCTGTTTTTCAGCCTATTGCGAAGTTCGATTGCGACTTGGCCGTAAACACAGTCACACACGCCGTCGTTGCAGTACGTGTAGCATACGGTAGTGTTCCCACGGGTACTGTTTTTGCCTTGGTCTGCTGAAGCAACTAAACAAAAGGTCAACAAAAGAGCTCCGAGTGTAAACATAACAAAGTAAGCTTTTCGCATTTTTATCTCACCACCTTTCTGAACGGTTTGCAATTTGGAAGTCTGTTGGATTGACCTACCACCTCCGTTTTGCTTTCTATTAAGGAATAAGTGTCACGGCCAAGTTTTTTGGGGGTTGGCAGAAGAAATCGTGACTCCGCCTTATCTCTTGTGAGAAAAAACGAATGGTGAAGGTTAAGTTAATGTCTTATGGTGTCGAAATATGAATTAGCGTGTTGTCGATTTGTTCTTATGAAGACGCATATTCAGTTACTATATTTTGGCAACAGACCTTAATGGTACAGCGGTCATACCGGTGCAAGGTACCATAAATTTAAGCTCATGGTGGGCGGATCCCTTCAGGACATAAATTTTCTATATTCGAAAAAAATTTTCTATCTGTGCAGGAATTAACTAATCGGTGTATAATAATATAGAAAATTATCATAATGTGTCGAAATATGGTGACCGGATTTGGCCTGGGGGTGATCCAGCGGATGAGCATCTTCGATGATCCGGTTAAGAACGCAGTTTCAAAGAGCCTGGACGCTGCCGCTTTGCGGCAGCGCGTTATCGCCAACAACATAGCCAACGTTGACACGCCGGGCTTTAAAAAATCCGTTGTTCGTTTTGAGGACTCGCTTAAAAGGGTACTGAAAACCGGCGCTTTGCCCTTAAGAGTTACAGATCGCCGTCACATAAATACAAACGACCTGTCATCGGCAGAGCCTAGATTAGAGCGCGTAGAAACTACTACTCTTCGCACTGACGGCAACAACGTCGACGTAGATGAAGAAATGGTAACCCTGGTAACCAATACCGTCAGTTACCGGGCGGCGGCGCATTTTATCAGCGGAAAATTTGCCAAGCTTAGATACGTTATTTCTGGGGGAAGGTAGGTGAAGTACAGTGCGCCCTTTTGATACTTTTTCAATCAGCGGTTCCGGTTTGACAAGCCAACGATTACGTCTTGATCTCATCGCAAACAATATTGCCAACGTTCATACCACGCGCACTGAAGAAGGGGGACCGTACAAGCGCCTTGTTCCGGTTTTTACCCAGCGGCTTGCTGTGGCCAAAGGTAACACCGAAGGGGTAGGGGTTGCGGTAACCGCTATTCTCAAGGACGAAGGCTCGCCGAGGCTGGTTTATGAACCGGGTCATCCTGAAGCGGACGAGCAAGGATTTGTAAGCTATCCCAACATTAATGTGGCGAACGAAATGGTGGATATGATCGGCGCCACCCGGGCCTACGAGGCAAACGCTACGGTAATTGAGGCGGCGAAGGATCTTGCGGAAAAGGCCTTGGAGATAGGTAGAGGTTAGCGTAGGAGGGGATGAATAATGGAGGTTGCCAGAGCGGGGTTGAACATGCTGATGCCCGAAGCGAAGACGGGTCAGAACAGCACGGGTACCTTCGGCGAGGTTTTAAACCGGATGATTAACGAGGTAAACGCTGCTCAGATAAAGGCGGACGAAGTTGTGAAAGGGTTTTTGACGGGCGAAGTCCAGGATTTACACCAGGTAATTATCGCCGGCGAGGAAGCGAGGTTGATGCTCGAACTGGCTGTTCAGGTGCGGAATAAAATGGTTGAAGCCTATCAAGAGATTTCACGCATTCAGATTTAGCTCTCCTTATTGAAGCCATGTGACGTGAATAGGTACTGATCGGGCAAAAACGAGGGAATACGCGACAGTTCTAAGAGGCCGTAGACAAAGAAAAAAGGCCCGGCACCCGTGGGAAAAGGAAATCGTGATAAGCGGTTTCCTTAAGAGTCTCTATACCGTTTCGAAAACGGCGCGAGTTCCTGTAAAGTCGCTGCACTAAACCGCTACAAGACTTACCACCTGTTACAACTATGTTTCCAAAAGAGGAAATCATGAAACGATTTCCTACAAGCGTCCGACATCTGACTTCTGACCTCTGACATCTGTTTTAGGGGGTAGGTGCAAGGTGAACCCGCGTGACCTGCTGGCTCAACTTAAGAATCGCTGGCAGGCCTTCAGCGCGACGCAGAAAGCTGCTGTGGTACTGGCGGGTGCCGGCCTTATCGCGGCTGTCTTCTATTTAAATACGATGTTGGTTCAGCTCAGCTATGCGCCGCTCTTTAAAGGGTTGAGCCCAGAGGATGCCGGGGCGATTGTTCAAAGGCTTGAGGAGATGAAGATCCCTTATCGCTTGACGGATGGGGGAGCCACAATCATCGTCCCTAAAGGAGAGGTCTACCGGACCCGGGCAAACTTGGCGGCAAGCGGTGCCCTGACGGGCGGCGGCAGCGGGTTCGAACTCTTTGACAAGACAAGGTTGGGAGTCACCGACTTTGAACAGCAGGTAAACTACCAGCGGGCGTTACAGGAGGAACTGCGGCGGTCAATTGTTCAGCTTGACGAAGTGGAGCAGGCGCGCGTGCACCTGGTTATCCCGCGGAAGAGCGTTTTTGTCGAGGAGCAGCAAAAGACTTCGGCTTCTATAGCGGTTAAGCTCAAGCCCCTAGCGCATTTGAAGCCCGCACAGGTGGAAGGAATAGTGGCGCTGGTATGCGGCGCAGTCGAGGGCCTACAGCCCGAAGACGTACACGTAATTGACATGGCCGGCAATGTTCTAAGCGATTCAGTTACCACAAGTACGCAGGCCCGTGCCATAAAGACGCTGCAAGAACTTGAGCGCGCTTATGAGCGGGAGCTTGAAAGACGCATCATGGATGTCTTGGCGACGATTCTCGGTCCAGACAAGGCAGTGGCTGTAGTAAGTGCCGATTTTGACTTTAACGAGCGGGAAACCGTGACAACTATTGCTTACGGCGAACCGGTGGTAGTCAGTGAGCAGTCCCTTACCGAGCAGAACGGTTCCGGTACGGTGTCCGGGGTTCCAGGCACCAGTTCAAATCTGGTCCCGACTTATCCGTCAGGCGCAACGGAGGGGCAGGGTTATTCCCGGCAGGAGGTGACCCGCAACTACCAGGTAGGCCAGCGACAGGAAAAGGTTATTGAGGTCCCGGGAAAACTCAAACGCCTTGCGACATCAGTGGTGGTTGATACCCAACTAAATCAGGCTACTGCCAAGCGTATCGAGAAAGTGGTGGCGGGCGCCATCGGATACGACGAGGAGCGGGGCGACCAGATTCAGGTAGCCAGTATGACTTTTGATAAGAGCTACCAGAAGAAATTAGAAGCAGAGATGGCCGCGGCCGAAGCCGAAGCGAAAAAAGAGGCTCGGCGAGAGCAGATTCTGACACTTGTGAAACAAGGGGCGATTGGACTTGTAGGGCTGGTCTTTCTGCTGCTTTTCATCCGCTGGTTGGGAAGAATCAAGCCGCCCGCACCGAGAATCGAGGAGGTCATTCCTGTCCATGTAGGCATGCCGCCGCCAAAAACAGACGAACGCTTTGAGCAGATCAAAGAGACGGCACAGAAAAAACCTGAAGAGGTGGCTGACGTAATCCGCGTTTGGCTTTCAGAGGAGTAGCAACCTTACGAAGTGGGGTGGGAACCATGGCAAAGATAAAAGGATTACAAAAAGCGGCAGTTTTGCTTCTTACCCTGGGCGCTGACCTGTCAGCCAAGATTTTGAAACAGCACTTTCCTGAGTCCGAGATCGAGCGCCTCACCTATACCATTTCGAACATCGGGCGGGTTCCCGAAGAGGTGCGCGACCATGTTCTTGACGAGTTTATCGAGCTTCTCCAGGTACGATCGCACATCATCCAAGGTGGTGTAAAGCACGCCAAGGAAATCCTGGAAAGGGCGGTAGGCCCACATAAGGCGGACGAAATCATCAAACGTTTAACCCAGACGGCGGCGATTATCCCGTTCAGTTCGCTGAGGAAGACCGATCCAAAGCACTTGTTTACTTTTATTCGCGATGAGCATCCGCAGACGATCGCACTCGTACTTTCATATCTTGATCCTTCGCAGTCCGCGGCAATTCTTTCTGCGCTGCCCCAGGAGATGCAAACAGAGATCGCCAAGCGGATCGCCATGATGGAAAGGACGTCTCCCGAAATCGTGCACGAAATACAGCGTGTCCTCGAACACAAGATGATGAACGTGGTCAGTGTAGAGCAGACCCAGGCCGGGGGGGTTGAGTCGCTCGTAAACATTCTAAATATGGTCGACCGGGCGACTGAGAAAAGCATTCTGGAAGACCTGGAAAATGAGGACCCCGGTCTGGCGGACGAGGTCCGTAAACGGATGTTTATGTTCGAGGATATCGTCAAGCTTGACGACACTTCGATTCAGCGGGTCCTGCGGGAAGTCAATACCAAAGACCTTGCCGTGGCGCTCCGGGGAGCTACAGAGGATGTTAAGAACCGCATTTTCAGAAATATGTCCCAGCGTGCCGGCAAGATGTTGAAGGACGAGTTGGAATTCATGGGTCCAATACGTCTCAGACAAGTAGAAGAAGCGCAGCAGAAGATCGTCAAGGTCATACGAGCCCTGGAAGAGGCAGGCGAAATCATTATCGCGCGGGGTGGCGAAGATGCCCTCGTCTTGTAACCGCCGGGTTTTAAAAGGTGTTGTTTTTGACGGCAGCGCGCTACGACATCTCCATCTTCGCCAGTTGAGTATTGATACAGATGAAAACCCAGAGCTCACAATGGCTGACGCCAAGGAATCTGCGGCGCGGATAATCGCAGATGCGAAGGAGCAATCGGCTGCAATTCGGGAACAAGCTTACCAAGAGGGATATCGGCGGGGTCTTGAAGAGGGGTTGGAGCGGGCCGGACAGGAGTTCCAGGAGAAGTTGACAATGGCCAGTGAAGTATTGCAGGAAGCTGAAGCGGAAAGAGCGGCAATTATTAACCAGATGGAAAGAGAACTCGTCGAGCTGGCACAGGAGATCGCCAGCCGGATAGTGGCAGCGGAACTGAAAGTGAACCATGAGGTAGTGGTGGCAATCGCTAGAGAAGCGCTTGCCCTTGTCCGCGACCGGCCGCAGGTAATGATGTTTGTCCACCCCGATGACCTGGCTGCTTGTCAGCAGGCACGATCACAGTTTGAAGCGTTATTACCGGAGCATGCGGTCTTACGTATTTTGCCAGATTCAGAGGTAAAACGCGGCGGGTGCATTGTAGATACTGGGGAGGGAGTGGTAGACGCTACTCTCGATTCAAGGTGGGCGGCGATTATCGAGGCATTGAAAGGATAGTGTGAGTGGTGGCGGTCAGTCTAGCATGTTACCGGGAACAAGTACAAAACGCGGACCTTCTGCGCCAGATCGGTGTGGTGACCAAGGTTGTAGGCCTCACTCTCGAGGTTAAGGGGTTCAAACCTTTCGTGGGAGAAGTCTGCATGGTCGAAGTTCCGGGAGGGCAACCTACGGTAGCCGAAGTGGTCGGTTTCCGCGAAGATGTTGTTTTGCTGATGCCCTTCGGTGAACTCTCGGGCGTTTGTCCGGGGTGCCGGGTTGAGCCGCGCAGGCGTGCCTTTACAGTGCGGGTGGGCGAACACATGCTCGGACGGGTGCTGAACGGCCTGGGAGAGCCCATTGACGACCTTCCTTATCCCAAGGGAACCCCGAAGCCGGTAAACAACCGTCCGCCTTCACCTCTTGCACGCAGGCGGATTGAGAAGGTTTTTTCAACCGGTGTACGGGCCATCGACGGGTTTATAACCTGCGGGCGCGGACAGCGGGTCGGCATATTTGCCGGCAGCGGCGTAGGGAAAAGCGTGCTGCTCGGTATGATCGCCCGTTTCGGTAGCGCTGACGTAAACGTTATCGCCTTAGTAGGTGAACGCGGCCGTGAGGTTCTGGAGTTTATTGAAAAAGACCTGGGGCCGGAGGGGCTCAAGAAGTCGGTCGTTGTTGTGGCAACTTCCGATGAACCTGCGCTTCTAAGGCTCCGGGCGGCATTTGTGGCTACCACAATTGCGGAGTACTTTCGGGACACGGGGCGGGATGTTCTGCTCTTGATGGATTCAGTCACCCGTTTTGCCCTGGCTCAGCGAGAGGTAGGCCTTGCGGTCGGAGAACCGCCGACAACCAGGGGTTATCCGCCGTCGGTCTTTGCGCTCTTACCCCGGTTGCTCGAACGTGCGGGCAACGTTCAGGGCGGTTCTATTACGGGCTTTTACACAGTACTGGTTGAGGGTGACGATATGAATGAACCGGTGGCCGACACGGTACGGAGCATTATCGACGGGCACATTGTACTGTCACGGGAGTTAATGGTTGCAAACCACTACCCGGCAATTGACGTTCTGACAAGTGTCAGCCGGCTGATGCCGAGTGTGGTTACACAGGAACACAGACAGGCTGCCGGTCGCATCCGGGAGCTTATGGCTGCTTACCGCCAAGCAGAGGATCTGATTAACATCGGTGCTTACGTCACCGGATCTAACCCCACGATTGATAGGGCGATTTCAGTTCATGACTCTATCAACGCCTTTCTGCGGCAGGGACCCGAAGAATACGCCGCCTACGATGATTCCATTAACCGGTTGCTCGGCATTGAGAAGGAGGAGTAAGGTATGGGGCGGTTTGTTTTTCGTCTGGAGCCGGTACTAAAATGTCGAGCGGCGAAAGAAGAGCAATCCATTCAGGCCCTGGCTCACGCTCAACGTGCCAAAGAGGAACATGAGGAGACACTTAAGGTCGCCGCTGAGGAATACCTCGGCAGCTTGGATGAGGGCGGGGAAACGCTTTCGGAACTGCAACAGTGGGCGGTCTACCGGGATTTGCTAAGGGAGAGAGTCAAGGTGAAGGCGCAGAACCTTAGCGAAGCGGTTGAAAGAGTTGACCGGTGCAGAGAAGCGCTGATTTCAGCAAGGCGCGACAGGCTAACCGTTGAGAAGGTTAAGGAACGCCGGTACGCAATCTTTTTGGAGGAGGAAGAAAGCAAGGAGCGGCGTCACTATGACGAACTCTCCTTGCTCGCTTTTCAAAACCGCGACAGGCTCAAGTCTTAAAAGACTATGCAACTACTCAGCCTGCAGCGACGGAAAGCGGCGATCGCTGGGCAGAGCTAGGAAGACGATTGGCGACGGGCCGGAGCCCAGCACTCAGATTGCTTTGAAAGCGTAGTTTCGCGGGGCGGACAGATATGTGCTCCCTCAAAAGTAGCATCTTATCAAGATGTAACTGAGTGCTGGGTGAGGATCCGGCGCCAAGCGGCTGACGCCGTTATGAGCAGCTTATCGCCGCCCCCTGCACGGTGGCTGGATAGTTAACTAAACTGAATGGAAAGGGGGTGAATACAATTGGCTCAGGTTTCCGGTATAGTCTTAGCAACAGGTACCGGTACAGCGTGCGCGGTGGACAACGGGTTGGACATGAACCCGGAAGGGATTGATTTTGCCGCCGTCCTTGCCGGTATAGCCGGATACTTTACAACCGACGAAAGCAATCCCTCTAACAGCACCGTACGCTCATTACCAAAAGCACTTTCACATCAAGCCGGCGTTACAGGCTTGTTGGAGTTCCCCGGGGTTGTTCAGGCACCAGAAGCTTCAGGCTTGACACCTGTCTGCCAGACAAGCAGGCCGGAAAGGGTTCACTTGCTGCAGAGCTTGGCAGAACGGTGTTATCTTGGCGGGAAAACCCATAGCCTTGTAGCTGAAGGACTGGTGGGCAACGGATTGCCCGAACATAACCGGTGCAACGCAAGGTTGCGGGTTCAGGGGGTCCCATCGGTCGAGGGTGGTGCCGAACCAGTCCTGCGCGCTATGGATGGGACGTTTCAGGTTGAGGGGGTGCAGGACTTGACCGGCCCGGCGGTTGCGCCGCCACGGGTTCATGAGTCAGTAACGACAACTCTTTTACCGTTGGGAGGAACCGCTGTTGACGAAGTGAAACCTGCCGCCCTGCCATTTATCACGCAGGGCGACAGTGAGTTGGATGGTGCCCCGCCGCTTGAAGAACAGCGCAATCCCGGCTTCGAAATTCATCGGCCGGGAGGACGGGCGCCGATGGCCGTTGGGATGACTGTTCCAGACCGTACTGACGCAAGAGCCTTGGGGCAGAAAGGTTTGCCGGTTGAGCCCGGTGCAGAGACGCTGCCCGGTCCGGATGCCGTCCCGGTTGCGGGAGAAAAGACTTCCAAAGCGGCCACAGTTATCTCTCAACCGGTTAAGAACTCTAACCCGGCATTTCTTACCCCTGAGCAGCCGGATAGTGCGAATAGCGAAGTAAAACCCGCACCGCCGGTTTTTGGGGGACAGAACCACAGTCCAGACGACTCTTTGTCTCCCCGTTCCGTCGGACCCTTCACGGGCGCGGCGCAAAGACCGGGCAGCGAACAACCTCAGTTCGGTACGCAAGACGCCCAAACCTTTCCGAGAGAGGACAATGGACCCTTCGCCCGGCCTGCTTCACCTGACCTGCCGGCACCAGACAGGCCAAAGCCTGTCACTGCTCCTGCCGACTCCGATCTTAGGGTACGCGTTACGGAGGTTGCACCTAATGGCATTGACCAGGTATTCAGGCATGCCGTAAAGGCAGGCGAACCCGCAAGGGTGTCGCTGGAGAACTTACAGCAGCAGTTTCTCCATGAAGTTGCCCGGCGGATTATCGACCTTCAAGGGCACAACGGCGTAGTGCGCCTGCAACTCCAACTTGACCCGCCACAGTTGGGAAGCGTTGCAGTTAAGCTGACGTTAGCCGAACATAAGCTGAAAGTACACTTTTACGCGTTAGATGCCGAGGTAAAGGACATACTCGTAAGCACCCTTCCGGACCTGAGAGCGGAACTCGGCCGGATGGGTCTTAACCTGAGTGATGCTCATGTCTTTGTCGGGCAGGAGCATGGTCGCGAACCCGAACAAACACCGCACTGGGAAGAAGGCATTACGGTGCCCGCAGTCCCTGTGCAGGCGGTGGAGGAAACTACCTTAGCAGCAGAAGGAGTCGACCTTCTGGTTTAGGGGGTGTTAGCAGTGGAGGTAAACTTTCAGCCTTTGGACAATACTGCGTCGAAGGAAACAGCGTCTGGTTCGGGCATTTTCAGCAAGGATATGTTCTTAAAGATCCTGGTTGCTCAGATGAGCCACCCTGATCCTTTTGCGCCACAAGATCCGGGAGCATTTGTAACTGAAATGTCGCAGATTGCCATGATGGAACAGATCATGAACCTCTGTACCCGTATGGAGGAAATGTACCGGATCGAATCGTTGAGCCAGGCATCGGGGCTGATCGGACGCGAGGTAGTCATATCAAACGGAAACCAAGTTGTGACGGGTTCAGTGGAAAAAGTGACGTTCAACGGGGAGAGCGTATCCCTGATTATTAACGGGAACCCTTACGATATAAGCAACCTGGTGGAGGTAAGATGATGCTTGACAAGATTACCAAAAACCAGAAGGCAGCAACATACGGCCGGATCCCGGGAGCAAATGGCGGGTCAGGGGAGTTTCAGGCACTTCTTCAAAAGGAACTGAGGGAGTCTGCCGGTCTCAAACTGTCCGCACATGCTGAGAGGCGCCTTCGGGAAAGGAACATAAACCTTAGCGCGGGAGACTTGGCCCAGCTTGGGCGTGCCATGGAAGCAGCCGCAGCCAAGGGAACCCGCGACGTGCTCCTGGTATACGGCAACCTTTCCCTGGTCGCGAGCACGGTGAACAAAACCGTGATAACCGCCGTGGCACGAGAAGAGAATCACGTTTTCACCAATATCGACGGCGCGGTGGTAATTAAGTAAGAAATGTGCACAGCACATTTCAACAACAAATCCGACTTCCGATTTCTGATATCCGACATCTGTTATGAGCCGGCCCGGAAGGAGGCTCAGGGGTTGCGGAATGACGGAAGCAACCCCGCGGACGGTAAGCGTTCAATGGTTGGTGGTCGGTATACACAGGGTCTTCAGATAGGAGTTATTCGCAACGACTGTTAGTTGTCGCCACCGGGAATGAAAATGGTTCAGTCGCTTGGCTTCGGCCTTTTATAAACGTCGAACGTCGAACGGACCCTACCCAGCACTCAATAGACTTCTTGCACTTCGAAGGACAGACCTACATTGAGCTTAATGAAGTGATAGCTTTCAAACTTCAAGGATTACATTGAGTGCTGGGCTGTCAGGATGAGGTTGAACGATTTTCAGAGGAGGAATAACATGATTCGTTCACTATACTCCGGTGTTTCAGGACTGCGTAACCATCAGATCAGGATGGACGTGATTGCAAACAATATCGCCAACGTAAACACTACGGGATATAAGACCTCGCGTGCCAACTTCCAGGATATCCTTGCGCAAACCGTGGGCGGCACCGCCATTAACGCTACCCAGATCGGTTTAGGGATGTCCGTAGGCATAATCGACAACGTGCATATCCAGGGCGGGCTTCAGGCCACGGGTCGTACGCTGGACATGGCCATAGAAGGAAACGGCTTCTTTGTAGTCAGACCCGTTGACAGCACCGGGACTACGATCGACAATCCCATGTACACCCGTGACGGTACGTTTTACATCGATAAGGACGGGTATCTTGTGACTGCGCAGGGCTACCGGGTCTCGGACAGCGCGGGCGCGGACATCCAGTTCACGGATCCGGACCAGATCGTCACCATCGACATTACAACGACGGGCATCATAACAGCCACTGACGCTGCAGGCGGGACTCAAACCGCCACCATCGGAATGGCGACAGTAAATAACGTTGAAAGCTTGCAGCGGCGCGGCAACAACCTGTGGGACGTTACCCAGGTGACCTTGCCTGACCCTCCGGTCATTGATGCTCCCGGTACAGACGGGCGGGGTATTATCCGCTCGGGCTTCCTCGAAATGTCCAACGTGGACCTGGCTCTGGAGTTTACCACGATGATCATCACGGAACGTGGTTACCAGGCCAATGCACGAATAATCACTACTTCGGACGAGATGCTTCGTGAACTGATTGACCTGAAGCGGTAATTCATGGTAGTTTAGCAGGTCTGGGTACCCGGCATTCAACCGGCTGGGATTAAGAAGCTTCGTTTGAGAGTGTATACCATAGAGCTGAGATGTTGGTTGGATGCCGGGGCCCAAAAGCAGGTGTTTAAGAGTGCGTAACTATTCAACCTGTCACATCACACTTACGGAACGACAGGCTAAAGCAAGCAGAGCGCGGAAGCCAAGAGGGACGAACCGGAGCGTGCTTAATTCAGAGGTCGGAAGCCGGAAGTCGGAGGTCTGAAAAGAAAAAAGAGAATTCGCATAGCGAATTCTACGAGGTTCTGACTTTTGACATCCTGCATCTGACTACCGAAATGCGTAAGCTTTAGCCGCGCCCCGCAGGGCAACTGAATAGTTACAAGAGCGCAACTATAAGGGCAAGGGTGAGTGTCTTTGGTCGCGAGAGAGGCAAATAACGGAGTCGAAGCTACGCCCGTCAAGTCCGGCGGCGGGAAAAAACGGCTTATTATTATCATTGCGGTCGTTCTACTTCTCCTTGCTGGCGGAGCGGTAGCGGCCAAGTTCCTTTTGTTCAAGAAAAAACCGGCAGAAAAACAACCTGCTCCGCATGCCCAAAAGATTGAGACCATTGAACTTGGCAGTATTGTGGTTAATCTTGCGGATCAGGAGGAGAGTCATTACCTCCGGATAACGGTGGTACTTGCCTTCCCGAGTGACGAAAAATCTGCTGAAGAGCTAAATGAAAACAAGTTCAAAATCAGGGACCGGGTAATCCAGCTTTTGAGGAAGAAAAGCTATGCCGAAGTTGCCACTCCGGATTACACCGAAAAGGTGAAGTCGGAAATTATGCAGGAGATTAATGGGCACCTCCCGCAAGGTCAGAAGCTAACGGATATTTACCTGTCTGAATTTCTGGTGCAGTAGGTGAGGGGCGATGATGACGGAAGAAGAAATTCGCCGGTTCCTATCCAATCTGAACCAGGAAACGGCTGCACCGGTCACCAGGGTCCAGTTTCCGGCATTGGATACCGGTTCATCGGCCAATTTCCCGGTGAAAACGGGGATCCGGTTTCTTGAAGACGTAAAAGTTGATTTAGTGGCCGAGCTTGGGGAGGCGACCTTAAAGGTTAAAGACGTACTGAACTTACAAGTAGGTACGGTAATTGAGCTTGAACGTTCGGCAGGAGATGCTGTGGACCTGATAATTAATGACCAGAAGGTTGCGCGGGGCGAGGTGCTGGTGCTCAACGAGGTCTTTGCTTTGCGTATAAGCGCCATTTATCAACCCCGAAGAATAAAAGGTGAGGGTGGGACGGATGAGTAACGACCTCTTCTGGGCGGTAGTACGGCTGTTGATTTGCCTTCCCCTGGTTGTCGGGCTTATGTATCTCATGCTCCGGTTTGGTCTTTACCGGCGGTTTCTACCGGTAAGAACCGGCCGGTATGTGCGGGTCGTGGAACAGATACCGCTTGGGCCAAAGACGGTGGTAAGCCTGGTCAAAGTGAGCGACAGGTATTATTTGTTGGGGCACGGGGAAGGTACGGTAACCATCCTGAAGGAGATCGACGAAAGTCTCCCGGAGGAGCCGGCGGTACCCGTTTTTGGATTTGAACAGGAGGTTGTCTCAAAAATTCGCGAACTTAAGCGGCGCCGTGCGGTAAAGCGATAGGAATTCCGGAAATGCAAGACCTAAGGATTCTCTCCTGCGGCGTCGACTTTCAGTTAACCAGATATTCCCACATGTCGCCTGCGGCGATATGAGAAGTGAGAAGTGAGACAAATCCCACCTCTCAATTGCTTATGCTTCGGTCTTTTATCAACGTTGAACGAGAACAGACCCAAAAGGTTTGTCAATATAAGGTTGAACGCTTATTTTCAGAGAGGTTTCACCTGTTGGGGGTAGGGGGAGGAATAAAAAGGGATGCGGGGTAGGTGGTGTTGCCTTTTCCTCGTAGCTGTACTGGCGGCGGGTGGTTCTCCGGCCCTGGCGCAACCGGTGGGGGTGCCCTCCATAGATCTTTCCGTGGGACAGGCCACCACCCCGGCACAGGTTGTAGACAGCGTTAAACTTCTTATCCTGCTTACGGTTTTAACCCTTGTTCCGGCCTTTCTGGTAATGATGACTTCATTTACCAGGATTGTGATTGTACTTTCACTTCTGCGCCACGCATTGGGCACCCACCAGACGCCGCCGAACCAAGTATTAGTCGGATTGGCACTGTTTCTTACCGTGTTTATTATGGCGCCGGTTTACGACCGGGTAAACCAGGATGCCATCGAACCGTTCCTTGCCAACCAAATATCCCAGGAAGAAGCCCAAGAACGGGGATCGGAACCGCTGAAGGAATTTATGCTGAAACAAACGCGTGAGCGGGACCTTGCACTTTTTGTCAAGCTTGCCCGGATTCCTGCGCCGCGTGACCGGAACGACTTGCCCATGAGGGTAATAATACCTTCCTTTATAGTTAGTGAATTGAAAACGGCTTTCGCCATGGGGTTCCTTCTTTACCTGCCGTTCTTGGTCATAGATATGGCGGTCGCCAGTATCCTGATGTCCATGGGTATGTTCATGTTGCCGCCGGTTATGGTTTCGTTGCCGTTTAAGCTGTTGCTGTTTGTACTGGTGGATGGGTGGTATCTTGTGGTGAAATCACTTGTTGAAAGCTTCCGCTGAGGAGGGAAAGTGTGCCTGAAAGCGTAGCCTTAGGCATGGTTAACCAGGCACTGTTGACGGTGCTGCTTATTGCGGGTCCGGCCCTGGTGGTGAGTATGCTGGTTGGTCTGGTTATCAGCATCTTGCAGGCGACCACCCAGATTCAGGACCAGATGATATCCTTTGTACCCAAGATATTAGCAGTATTCCTGGCGTTGATTGCGTTTTTCCCGTTTTATGTTCGTTTGCTGACTGGTTTTACCAATACGGTGTTGAACCAGTTCTCAGCGATAATGCGGTGAGCGGGAAGATCTCAATGAGGAATATGTGTAAACAACGGAAAACGGCCCCTTAAGAGACTTGGGAGGGTTTCAATTGGAATTCGGTTATCTTGCTACGTTTTTGCTTGTTCTGGCTCGGCTTACAGCTTTTACTGCCGTTTTCCCGGTTTTTACTCTTTCCGGCATCCCGGTGTTGACAAGGATCGGGCTGGGTTTCATTCTCTCACTGGTGGTGACACCTCTCGTGGGTGCTGTCCAGCCTGCCAACAGCTACAGCTACGCACTCGACATCAGCGGCGAGGTTCTCGTGGGACTGGCAATTGGGTTGACCGCAGGGATGGTTTTTTACGCGCTGCGGATCGGGGGTCAATTGATGGGTATGACCATGGGTTTTGCGGTGGCAGAGCTATTGGATCCAACCGGGGTGCAGAATAACGTGGTGGCGGAGTTTATGTTTTTGCTGGGACTGATCTTCTTTTTCAGCATCGACGGTCACCATGCGGTTTTAACCACGTTGGCCGAGAGCTTCGAGGTGATTCCGCTGACGGGCGGCGCCGCCGGGGGCGGTGCAGCGTTGCTTGTGGCTCATTTTATCGGGGGGATATTCAGTACCTCATTGCAATTGGCCGCGCCGGTTCTTGCGGTCATGCTGGTGGTTGACCTGTCTTTGGGGTTGATGGTGCGCATGGTTCCACAGATCAACGTTTTTATGCTCGGTTTCCCGCTGAAGGTCGCGGCGGGGCTCTTGGTGCTGGCTGGCTTGTTACCTGCCGTGGGCTCCGTATTGAAAAGGCTTTTTGAGCAAATGGTGGGAGACGTTTTGATTCTGGTGCGGGGGTTGACGTAAATGCCGTTTTTCGGGCAGGGACAAGAAAAAACCGAACCCGCAACCCCACGACGCCTGCAGGAAGCGCAGCGCAGGGGTAATGTAGCCCGTTCACCCGAGTTGGCCGGCGCATCGGTAATGCTCTGCCTCATCGTTCTCTGTTACCTGCTTAAAGACTGGTTCTTTTTCAGCATAGCCCGCTTTTCGGCAGGGTATCTGGAGAACTTCACCACATGGGAGATAACCCCGGATAATGTCACGGCACTCCTGACGTCGGCAGGGGTTTTTTTCCTCCAGCTCCTGGCGCCGGTATTTTGTATAACTCTGTTGGTGGCGTTGGCTGTGAATTTCATCCAGGTGGGGTTTATTTTTACACCCTATCCCCTTATTCCGCGATTGGACCGTTTGAGTATAACTGCAGGCCTGGCGCGGCTGTTTTCCACGCGGGCATTATTTGAGTTTTTTAAGGCGTTCGTAAAAGTCTGTGTTATCGGTGGGCTTTTGGTCTGGTTGGTCTGGAAAAACCTCGACTCGCTGCTGGTTCTGCTCAATGCCGCTCCGGCAAAGGGATTGAGGGTTGTGGGAGACTTCGTTTTCAAACTGGCGGGGACCACGGCGTTTGCCTACTTGGGGCTGGCCGTAATTGACTATATCTTTCAGCGGCGGTCTCACCAGAAAGAGTTGATGATGACCAAGACCGAGGTCAAGGAAGAGTTCCGCCAGACAGAAGGTGACCCGTTTGTTAAGGGTTGGCTCAGGCGCAAGATGCGCCAGGTGATGCTCAACCGCATCCGGCAGGAGGTCCCGAAAGCGACGGTCGTGGTTACAAACCCGATACACATTGCGGTTGCTTTGAAGTACGAAGCAGGTATGAACGCTCCTACGGTTGTCGCAAAAGGAGCAGAGTACCTGGCGGCCCGCATTAGAGAAATCGCAACCGAGAACGGGGTTCCGGTGGTTGAAAACCCGGAAGTTGCCCGTTTCCTTTATTATAAAGTCGACGTTGGGCAAGAAATTCCGCCGGTCCTTTACCAGGCGGTAGCCGAAATCATTGCGCTGGTTTACAAGCTTAAAAAGAAGCAAGTAGGATAACGGAGGTTTCGAGATGCCTGCAGGCGTTGCGAGAGCAAGCGGTTTCGGGCGTTACAGCGATTTGATCATTGCCGGTTTGGTGATCGGTGTGGTTCTCCTGATTATCGTTCCGGTGCCGCCGGCTATGCTTGACGTGCTGCTGGTTACAAGCCTGCTGGTATCACTTGTTGTTTTGCTGATAACGCTGTTTATGCTTGAAGTATTGGAATTTTCAATATTTCCGACGCTGCTGTTGGTTTTAACACTCTTCCGGCTGGCGCTGAACATATCCTCCACGCGGCTTATTCTGGGTCAGGCGGCTGCCGGAAAAGTGATTGCGGCTTTCGGAGGGGTTGTAGTGGGGGGCAGCTACATCGTCGGGTTCATTGTATTTCTGATTATCACGATCATTCAGTTTGTGGTGATCACCAACGGCGCCACCCGCGTCGCTGAGGTGGCGGCACGGTTCACACTTGACGCCATGCCTGGTAAGCAGATGGCCATCGACGGCGATTTCAACTCGGGATTGATTACCGAAGCGGAAGCAAAAGAACGGCGGCGGCGGCTTCAACGCGAGGCGGACTTCTACGGGGCGATGGACGGTGCCACCAAGTTTATCCGCGGCGATGCCATCGCCGGACTGGTGATTGTTGCGATTAATGTCGTCGGTGGGTTGATCATCGGCCTGGTAATAATGCGAATGGATGTCATGGAGGCGTTACGTACTTATACGATGTTAACCATCGGAGACGGCTTAGTCACCCAGATTCCTGCGCTCTTGGTATCCACTGCCACAGGTGTCTTAGTGACGAGGTCCAGCGCTGAGGCCAGCTTCGGCAGAGAGGTGTCCCGCCAGTTTACCGCTTACCCGAGGGCGTTGTATGTAGCAGCGGGTATCCTGCTGGTTATCGGTTTGGTACCGGCGATGCCGAACCTGTTGTTTTTGTGCATGGCAGGGGCGACAGGGTTTATTGGGTATAACCTTTCCCAGGAACAAACGCGTCGCAAAATGGTTGAACAGGAACAACAAGTCCGGCGGGTCAAGGAGATCCGGAAAGAGCCGGAGAACGTCCTCGCTTACTTTCAAGTCGACCCGTTGGAAATTGAGATTGGGTACAGCTTGGTACCCCTTACCCAGGAGGACCAGGGAGGCGACCTGCTTTCCAGGGTAGCGGCCGTTCGGCGGCAGTGTGCGGCAGAACTCGGCATTTATGTCCGTCCGATCCGGATACGCGACAACCTGCAGCTCAAGCCCAATGCGTATGTGTTCCGGTTGCGCGGTATCGAAGCCGCGCGGGGGGAGTTGATGCCCGGCTATCATCTGGCGATGAACCCGGTAAGCGGTGAAAGGAAGATCAAAGGGATACCTACGCGTGATCCGGCCTTCGGGCTCGAGGCTTGGTGGGTGAACAGCCTTGAGAAAGAAGCCGCTGAGGCTGCAGGTTATACCGTGGTCGATTCCAGCGCGGTCCTGATCACGCATCTTTCTGAGTTCATCAAGCGGAACGCGGCGGATCTCCTGGGTCGGCAGGAGACAAAAGAACTTCTGGACGCTGTTAAGGATAAACACCCTGCGCTGGTGGACGAACTTGTCCCCGGTCTCTTGAGCTTGGGAGAGGTTCAGAAGGTCTTGCAAAACCTCTTGCGGGAGAGGGTGCCGGTACGTGACCTTGTGGGTATTTTGGAGGCTGTTGCGGATGCGGCCGTGATTAGCCGCGACAGCGACTTTCTTACCGAGCGGGCGCGGGTGGCGTTGGCGCGGACTATTACTCAGCAGTATGCAACCGGCGGGCGATTATCAGTGGTAACGATTCACCCGCGTTTGGAACAGACCTTAATTGAAGCAGTTCAACAGACGCCACAAGGCGGTTTGCCCGTGCTCGAACCGCGCAAGATACAACGGCTTCTTGAAAGAGTAAGGGAGGCAATGGAGCGGATGGCCCACCAGGGAATGCTTCCGGTAATCTTATGTTCACCCGGGGCGCGGTTACCCTTGCGGCGGCTAACTGAAAGGCAGTTTCCCCAGTTAGCGGTACTTTCGCTCAATGAAATTGCACCGGACGTAGAGGTTGAAGCTGTTGGAACGGTGGTCTGGGATGAGGATTAAAAGGTATATCGCACGGGATATGCAGGAAGCGGTAGCCCTTATCAAACAGGATATGGGGCCGGAAGCGGTTATTGTTTCAAGCCGCCGCGTACGGGGTAACGGGCTGCTGGGTTTTTTCACCCGTCAGCTCGAAGTCACCGCTGCCATGGACGAGCGGGAGACGGCCAAAAGCCTGGTTCAGCCGGCGGACGAAAGCGGTTTTACTCCACCCGGAGGGCAGGCCGCTGTCATACCACCGGTCACACGGATAGACCCATATACTTCGGACCAACAAGCAATGCCACCTCGCACTGTCGGATTCAGACGGGATCTTTCCGAGGTAAAAAACTCGTTATCCCGGCTTTCGAAAAACGATCATATAACCGGCAACGGGGGCTTATTAAAGTGGCAACAGTTCTTTTCCGAATTGGAAATTGAGGAGGAAATAATTGCAGAACTGATAGCTTCCGTAGCAGAGGAATTGGCGCCTGACCAGTTGCAGCAGGATGACTTCGTAGAGGTAATGCTTTTAAACCGTATTACCCAAATGGTGGAACCAAGCTACGGCAATAACGGTACAGCCCGGGTTATTTTGTTCGTAGGCCCCACCGGAGTGGGGAAGACAACCACCCTGGCAAAATTGGCCGCCCAGTTTCGGTTGTTCTACCAAAAGGATGTAACGCTGGTTACTATCGATACGTACCGCATCGGTGCTGTGGAACAGTTAAGGTCGTATGCGGAAATTATCGGTATTCCGTTAGAGGTGGTTATGACTCCGGCGGAATTGAGCCGGGTCTTACATAACCATGCGCATGCCGATTATATCCTGATCGACAGTGCCGGGCGACCGTCGAAAAATCTCCAGCAGGTTCTTGAACTTAAAGGATTTATCGAGTCTATTCCAGAACCGCGCGACATTTTCCTGGTTTTAAGCTGCAATACAAAGTACAGGGATCTTCTTAGGGTCGCGGAGGATTTCGGCCGGCTGGACTACAACAAGCTGATTTTTACGAAGCTTGATGAGACGGAAAGTCCCGGTTCAATTTTCAACCTGGTTTACCGCCTTAGGCTGCCGGCGGTTTACATAACAGACGGCCAAAGTGTCCCGGATGATATTGCGTCGCTGTACCCAAAGAAACTTGCAAAGCTGCTTTTAAAGGGAGGGGAGCGGAATGCTGGATCAGGCGCATAAGCTTCGTACCCTCGTCAACAGCATCCTGCCTTCTCCGATGAACAACAGCCGGGTGGCAGGACCGCGAGTAATCACTATTACCAGTGGAAAGGGCGGAGTAGGCAAAACAAGTCTGGCGGTGAATTTGGGGCTGTTGCTTGCGCGCTGGTCGCGACGGGTAATGCTTTTCGACGCCGACCTGGGACTGGCGAACATCGAGGTCATGCTGGGGATCACGCCTGCTTATACGCTTTACGAATTTCTTTACGGCACAAAAAGCATCGAAGAGATAGTATTCTCCGGCCCCTACGGGTTACAAATCGTTTCGGGCGGTTCCGGGATGCAGGAACTCGCCAACCTCGACAGCATCCAGCGTCAGAGAATCCTGGACATGCTGCCCTACTTAAGGGCAAAGACGGACTTTGTATTGGTGGACACCGGAGCGGGAATTTCCAAAAATGTCCTGGGTTTCGTTGCTGCTGCGGAGGAAGTAGTCATGGTCATAACCCCGGAACCGACTTCGCTAACTGATGCGTACAGCCTTATTAAGGTTTTGGCCAGGTTTAAGGTACATTCCGAGGCACGACTTGTGGTTAATCGGGCACGAGACGAGGGAGAAGCGGCGCAGGCTGCACAAAAACTGCAGTTGGTCTGCAGAAAATTCCTCGATTTTAACCTAAATTATCTTGGGGCGGTTCTCGAGGATGGAGTGGTGGGACAGGCGGTAAAGAACCAGCGTCCTTTCGTGCTATCCCAGCCCTACTCTACAGCAGCACGAAACCTCAACCACGTTGCGCGTTGTTTGGTGGAAGAGAAGGATTTTACCCCGAAGGCGGCTGAACGGTTTCTTAGTCGGTTGCTGAAGCTGTTCGGATAAGGAGGGAGAGGTTTGGTGACATATGAGCAGGTCGGGCTGGCGGTTAACCAGCGCATCATCGTGGCACTGGAAGGCAGCGGTGAGTACTACGTGTCTTCGGTTGAAGACATTACGTCTGAGGAAGTCTTTATTTCGGTGCCCTACCGGCGCCAAATACCGCTGATGCTCTCGCGCGGGGATCGTGTTAGGGTCGAGTTTTCCGGGGACAACGAGTGTTTTGCCTTCGTAACTGCGGTCACCGGGCGCCGGGAGGAAGGAATTCTACTGTACAGCCTTGCTTTCCCTGACGAGATTGAACGAATCCAGCGCCGGCGTGATGTACGATTGGCCGTTATGCTCGACGTAGCCTATGCCCTTGCACCGGAAGGGGATGCGGCGGCAGTGTTTAAAGAAGCTAAGGCCCTTGACCTCAGCGCCGGTGGTATCCGTTTGGTTACGGACCAGGACTATCCGCCGGGAACCTTTCTGCTTGTGAAGTTCAGGTTGCCGATGCGGAACGATTTCTTCGAAACGGTTACTAAGGCCGAGGTTATACGCACGGAACCCGTTGTGTTGGAGAAGAAAAGACTCCACCACCTGGGGCTGAAGTTTATCGACATGCCACAGGCCCATAAGGATAAGATTTTCAGCTACATATTCTGGAAAATGATGGAGCAAGCACGGTTGCGCTGAGGCGCTGAATTTCTGCCGTCAAACTCCAATCGTCGGTTGTCGGTTAATTGTAAAAACTCGCTGAAGGTTAAAACGACTAACAATAGTTTATAGAGGAATCGTTCACGACGATTACGTGTTGCCATCGAAGATGAAAATGGTTCAATTGCTTATGCTTCGGTCTGTTTATCAACGTTGAACGTTGAACGGACCCCACCCAGCACTCAGTAAGATCTTTGAAGTTTAACCCAGCACTCAATGCAGTCCTTAAGTGATGGGCATTAGACTAATGAAGGTCTTTCCTCCGAAGTTCAAAAAGTCCCATTGAGTGCTGGGCACTCAGGCCAATGAAGGTTTCTCCGTTGAAGTGTAAAAGCTGCACTGAGTGCTGGGCTGTCAGTATCAGGTTGAACGTCTATTTTATGACACTGATAGTTAAGCACTAGGGCTTTAGGTCTTCTGAGGTAAGCGAATAACGATTATAAATCTCGGACTGAGTGCTGGTTGCCACCGGAGATGAAAATGGTTCGCCTTTCGCGTGCTTAGGACCGGGACTTGCGACTCAGGACCCAGGCGGTATTTGCCGGAGACGGTCTTCAGCCTTATTCCGGCCTACTCTGGACTTATAAAACTTCGAACGTCGAACCTTGAAATCCGAACGATTTTTAGGGGAGGGGGTCTATGGCTGTGGAAGAAGCCTGGCAAGAATACAAGGTCAACGGGAAGGAAAGTGCGCGTGAAGAGTTAATCATCAAGCACCTTCCTTTGGTTAAACAGTTGGCCGGGCGTCTTGCTGTACGTTTACCGCCGTGGATAAGCCAGGAGGACCTTGAAAGTGCGGGGGTGTTCGGCCTTATGTCTGCGATCGAGCGGTTTAATCCGGATCATGGCACGGACTTTGAGGCCTATGCTTACCGGCGGGTAAGGGGAGCGATGCTGGACGAGGTGCGCCGGCTGACCTGGTTGCCACGGAGCCTCTGGCAGCGGATGCAGGAGGTCAACACAGTACGCGAAGAACTTGAAAAGAAAAGCGGCCAGCGTCCGTCCGATGAGGAATTGGCAAAGGTATTGGGAATTACGTCGGCGGAACTGGCAAGGGTTACTTCATATTTTCAGGCCATCTGCCCCGCTTCCCTGGAGGAAGTAGTCAACGCAGGCAACGGGAGCCAGTTGTCCTGGGGCGACTTGATTGAGGACCCGTTAAGCCCTGACCCGCTGGAGGTGCTCTGCCGGAACGACGACCATTCAATCTTGGAGGAAGCGATATCCTGTCTTGACGACAAGCTGAAGCTTGTGCTGGCTCTGTATTACCAAGAGGGGCTTACTTTGAAGGAAATCGGCAGGGTCATCAACGTTTCCGAATCTCGTGTATGCCAGCTTCATGCCAAAGCGATCAAAAAGCTGAGAGAGTTAATATTTGCGCTGAGCGAAACAGGGGGAGTCAGTTAATGCTTATTGCACTTACGTGCATCCTGGTGCTGGTTTTGTTAACATTTTTTGGCGGGTTTCTGTGGTTTCTATGCCGCTATAAGCGGCATCAGGACTTCACCGCACAAGTCCAGGAAGCGGTCACGGTTGAGGAACTGGACCTTGAGAGTAGATTAATAAACATTGAGAACAAAATCGAAACCTTAACCGATGTCTGCCTCGAACTGAGGGGACGGCTCCACTGGCTTGAACAACAGGTAGGAGTCATTGTAAACCGGCAGGCACGGGCAGGGGGCCAGTTGAGTGCCTATGAGGCGGTTTATAAGGCTTATGACCAAGGGAAGAAAGTAGTGGATCTGGCGCGAGAATTCGGGCGCGGCAAAGGCGAAATTGAGCTTATCCTAAATCTCAGGCGAATTAGAAAAGAGGGGTAAAAATGCTGCGTGGGATTTATACTGCGGCCTCGGGGTTGAATATGCAACAGACGCAGATGGACGTTGTCGCGAACAATATCGCCAACTTATCAACTACCGGTTTTAAGCTGGATCGCGTTGGTGTCGGGAGTTTCCCTTCAATTCTCCTCGTTCGGCTGGAAGCAGGGGAACAGGCTGAGCCCATCGGGACAACCTGCTACGGAACTCTCGCCGAAACTGTAACCACCGATTTTCGGGATGGTCCCCTTCAAAACACCGGTGTGTTAAGTGACGTGGCTTTGATAGGTGAAGGTTTTTTAGTGGTTGAGACAACAGACGGAGAGCGCTATTTTAGAGGGGGCACACTCTATATTAACGGTGACGGTTTTCTTGCTACTGCCAGCGGCGATAGAGTCCTTGGCGAGAACGGGCCGATTGCTATGGAAACCGGTTACTTCAGAATTGCTGAAGATGGTACGATTACTGTTGAAGGGAACACGGTTGATAAGCTGCTGTTGGTCGAGTTCGAGGATAAGAGCGGACTGGTTAAGGAAGGGCAGAATTACTTCCGGTCTGACAGCGCCGGTCCGGTTGCATCATCTGGAACAGTAGTTCGCCAAGGATTTCTCGAAGGGTCGAATGTTCAATTAGCTGACGAAATGGCAAGGCTGATTGAGGGCCTGCGTGCTTATCAGTTGAGTCAGCGGTCTTTTCGGGCTCACGACGAAATTCTGGGCAAAGCTGTCAACCAGGTAGGAAAGGTACGTTAGCGCTTAATTGCGAACGTTGGTTAGAATTGTTCCGGCCGCTCAAGAAAGTATTGCCAACGCAGAATTGCCGGTAATTAAAGTAAGCTTATTTACGGTACGAAAGTTTCAGTCAGGTACTCAGTTCAATGAAAGAATGTTGCTATGTACCGGGGAGGCCGCTTGCAGATGTCGGAGGCAGGAGGTCAGAAGTCGGAAAACCGGGGTTGAAATGCGCAGGACGAATTCCTTTAAACAAATTTGCCTCTGAGATCCGGCGTCTCGCTTCTGAAACTGCCAGGCTCAGTTCGAAAGCGGTCTCCTAGGAGGAAGCAAGTTGGTTGCAGTGAACATGACGTTATTGAACTGCCCAGGTGAGATTCAAGTAGGTATAGCCGATTTAAAGGTTGGTCGGGAGCCGGCGGTTTTAATCACCTTGGGGCTTGGGTCATGCGTAGGGGTTGCGTTATATGACCCGGTCAAAAAGGTCGGCGGCCTTCTTCACATAATGTTGCCGAGGATGTCTGAGTTCTCGAGGGGGACGGCGAAGCCGGCAAAATTTGCCGATACGGGTATACCGCTTCTGCTGGAGGAGGTCTTGAAGTTGGGGGCCAACCGCCGATGCCTTGAGGCAAAGATCGCGGGTGGGGCACAAATGTTCAGCGGCCTTGATAAGAGTTTCCTCTTGGACATAGGGGATAGAAACATAAGTGCTGTACGCGACACATTGAAAGATTTAAGGATAAGAATCGCAGCCGAAGACGTTGGGGGGAATAACGGCCGGACAATGTTATTGTATACTGCTACCGGCAGGGTGATAATCAAAACGCTCGGCACTCAAAAAAAGGAGATCTAAGATGGATTTTGATGCTTTTAAGTACAGGGTGCACAGCACGTTTAATATAGACCTGGCCGGCTACAAGGAGGCACAGCTCAAACGCCGTACCGGTAACCTGATGTCACGGCACGGAATAACGGATTACATGGCATATTACCAGCTTCTAAAACGAGATCCGGATGCCTTTCAGGAGTTCATGGACTACCTCACAATAAACGTAACGGAGTTCTTCCGCGATCCGGGGATGTTTGAGTTGCTGGAGAAAGAGGTCCTCCCGGAGCTGTTAGCAAGACGTTCATTTCTTAGAATCTGGAGCGCTGCTTGTTCGAACGGTGCAGAACCTTACTCGGTAGCGATGATTCTTGAAGACATAGCACCCCGCTCTCATTACCGGATTGAAGCTACCGACATCGATAGGAAGATACTCGAGATTGCAAGAAGAGGTTCTTATTCGGCGGATTTGCTGAAGAACGTGTCCCCGGCCCGAAAGGAGAAGTACTTCCGCGCAGAAAACGGGTCCTTTATGGTAAATGAAAAGCTGAAACGAAGGGTGAACTTCCGGCACCATGATTTACTGAAAGATCCTTATATCATAGGCTTAGACTTAGTCGTATGCCGTAATGTGCAGATATACTTTACAAAGGATGCACAGGAAAGGGTTATGAAACAGTTCAGCGACTCTTTGAACCCGGGAGGTTATCTCTTCATCGGGTCGAGTGAGACGATTTTCAACTGGCGTGAGTTGAAGCTGGAAAAGAGACACTTCTCTTTCTACCGGAAGGTTTAGTCCCGTAGCTGACAGGGGAGGGCGTTTTGCTTGCAGCAATACGTTGACATACTCCGGGAAGTAGGAAATATCGGAATTGGTAACGCTGCCACAGCGTTGGCCGAGTTTCTCTCGGCCAAGATTAGTATGACTGTACCGCGCACCGATTTTGTCCCGGTCGAAGAAGTTTTCGCCAGGGTTGGTAGAGTGGAGGAACTCGTAGCTGCTATCCTGCTACGTATTGACGGGGATTTGTCGGGAACTATTTTATTTATTTTCACCGAGGAAAGCGCACTGCGGCTTATATCGAAGATTTTGGGTCAACCGGTGGCAACGATTCAGGAACTCGGCGACATGGAGGAGTCGGTGCTGATGGAGATAGGGAACGTCCTGACAGGTTCATTCCTGAACGCTATCAGCGCGATGACCCAGTTTACGATAATTCCTGCAGTGCCGCTGTTTACCTTTGACATGCTCGGATCGGTTATTAACAGCTCACTTTTGGGAACCGGGATGGTCGAAGATCAGGTCTTGCTTATCGAAACACTGCTGTCGCAGGAAGGAAACGGTGTTTACGGAAACCTCCTGTTTTTCTTTGATATAGGTTCGCTGGATACGCTTTTAGAAGTTTTGCAGACCCAGTTGGAAAATATTTAGGGAAGGGTGGTCCTATGCTCAGACGCGTTCTGATTGTCGATGACGCAGCCTTTATGCGGATGATGATCAAGAACATCATCACTAAGAACGGGTACGAGGTTGTGGGGGAGGCGGAAAACGGGGTGGTCGCGGTCGAGCTTTACAAGCAGCTCAGACCCGACTTGGTAACCATGGACATCACCATGCCTGAAATGGACGGCATTGCAGGGGTCAAAGCTATCAGAGCTATCGACCCGAGTGCCAATATAATCATGGTCAGTGCAATGGGCCAGCAGGCGATGGTAATGGAAGCCATTCAAGCAGGAGCCAAGGACTTTATCGTAAAACCGTTCCAGCAAGAACGAATCTTGCAGGCGATGGAACGCGTCCTGGCAAGGGCGGAACATAACTGAGAAAATCTAGGGGCTGTCAATAATCGTCGGTTTGAATGCCTTAGCGGTCTGACACCGGAAAGGTTGTAAAGACCCCTTTCTCTGCTTACAGACGTGGATGGTGTTAGTCTGTGAGGAAAACGCTGCAACAGCCTCCGGCAAAGAGGTGATTTAAATGCCGGAAATCCTATCGCAAGAAGAGATAGACGCCTTATTAACCGCGCTTTCTTCCGGGCAGATTAAGCCGGAAGAGCCGCAGGCGGTATTAGCGACCCACGGCTTAAAAAAATACGATTTCCGCCGCCCGAATAAGTTTTCAAAGGATCAATTACGCACTTTGCTGATCCTGCACGAAAACCTTGCGAGGATCCTTTCCGGCTTTCTTTCGGGATACCTCCGGACAAATATCACTATTACCGTTAGTTCCGTAGAGCAGTTTACTTTTGACGATTTTATCCGTTCTCTGCCGATGCCTACTCTGCTTACGATTTTTAGCCTTAAACCTCTTAAAGGAATGGCGGTGATGGAAACTAACCCGCACTTTCTGTTTCCCATGATAGACCTCCTGTTCGGCGGCCCGGGGGAAATGTCGAAAAAGATACGGGAACTTACGGATATTGAGATTTCGGTTGCAAAAAAACTGAATTCCAAAATACTAGATAACTTAACTTTTGCGTGGTCCGACGTTTTTTCGATAACGCCGGAAATAGAGGCCGTAGAAACCAACCCGCGTTTACAGCAAGTTATTTCTCCGAGTGAAGTTGTTGCGGTGGTGAATTTTTCGACAATAGTCGGAACCAGCGCCCGTGGAGTAATAAATCTCTGCCTGCCCCAAGTCACCCTTGAACCTGTTCTCGCACAGCTTTTGACCCATTACCACTCCCGGTCCGGTGATTCCCAAGAGGGGTCGGCGGAAAAGGAACTCCGGTATTGGGTCAACCGGATGCCGGTTGATTTCACGGTGATAACGGGGGAGACGGAAATTACGGTGCGGGAGTTTCTAAACCTTCAGGTGGGGGACGTTTTACCACTTAACCGGAGTGTGAATCAGGATCTTGATATTTATGTCGGCCGCCAGTTGAGGTATAAGGGGCAAGCGGGGACGGTGGGACGTTATCTTGGTATTCAGATTACTTCGCTTGCGGAGGGGGGAGAACTAGGTGGCTGATCGGCTGCTCATGCAGGAGGAAGTGGACGCGCTTTTAAGTCTAAACCGGCAGCAAGCCGTGGAATCTGATCCGGGGGAGGCACTACCGGAAGGATCTTCGGCTCCGTCTTGTCAGATTCTGAACGAGGAAAAAGATGCCCTTGGCGAAATCGGAAACATTTCCATGGGGTCAGCGGCCACGACCCTTTCCGAGCTTTTAAAGCTGAAGGTGGTTATCACCAGTCCCCAGGTAAAACTGATTTCCAAAGACGAACTGATAGAGGGCTTTGATGTACCTTACGTAATAATTAAGGTCAAGTACCTGCAGGGTCTTAAAGGTGTCAGCCTTTTTGTGGTTAAGACCAGTGATGCTGCCGTGATTGCCGACCTGATGATGGGAGGCGACGGCAAGAACCCACCGGCGGAGTTGGGCGACCTGGAACTCAGCGCAGCCAGTGAGGCGATGAATCAGATGATGGGTGCCGCGGCCACCGCAATGGCGGGCATTTTTAAACGAACGGTTACCATCAGCCCGCCCGACCTTTCGGTTTTTGACAAGGAAAAAGAGGGAGAAAAGCCACAGTTCGATTTTTCAGATCCCATTGTGGCCATTTCCTTCAAAATGACCGTACAGGATCTTTTGGATACTGAAATTATCCAGGTATTAGAAGCGCAAACGGCGAAGGAAGAAGCAGCTCTTCTACTCGGGACGATTGATTCTGCGGAAATCGGTAATGTTCCGGATATTAATCTAAGTCTTGAAACGGACTATTTCGCGGATAAGCCTGCTGAACCTGTTTCTGTACCGGAAGCGCCGACGTTTACGCCCCGGCCGTCACCAGGTGATACTCCGCTTGCTCAACCCGGGGCGACGCCGCTCGGTGTAGACCCGACAAAGCTTAACCTGATACTGGACATCCCATTGAAGGTCACGGTCGTACTGGGCAGGACCAAGCGGCCAATCAAGGATGTTCTTTCGCTTACTCCCGGAAGTATTGTTGAGCTGGCGGCTCTGGCTGAAGAGCCGGTAGAGGTTCTGGTTAACGGGACACTGGTTGCAAGGGGAGAGGTGGTGGTAGTCAATGAGAATTTTGGCGTGCAGATTACCAACATCATCACTCCACAAGAAAGGCTCCAATACCTGGCTAATAGCAGCCATAAAGTGTAGGAAACCCCTTTAAACGCCGCCTACACTGCGGGAATTGCACCGTTTGATGTTTAGAGGTAGGAAGGCCGAAGGAATTCGCCTAGCGAAATCCCTCCTATCTCAATGTTTTAGTATCATACTTTAAAAAGCTCGTTGTTTCTCCATTTTTAAAATATTTCTTAGGTGGTCTACCCACTTATTCGCTCCCTGCTTACCCTATCACGCCTCCCTGGGTCTTTTTTCTAACATTCCTTCGTACAGCATAATGGGAGCGGGTGGGGAACCTTTACTCTGAAAATGGTTCAACCTCATCCTGCCAAACCTTTAGGGTCCGTTCGACGTTTATAAAAGACCGGGGACAGGCAACTAAATTTTTCACTCTTCGTTGTGCGGCTTGCCGCATGGGGCACTCCTCTATGTTTCTGCGGCTTTGCACATCCCGCTTCTTAAACGGCCCCAGGTTTCTCCACTGGGTTCTAGATGCGAAAACTTAAATCAGGTAAAAGGTTAACAGCTTTCTCCCTCTAAAGTCTGGGATTTGAGGGAACACTTCTAATCACGCGAGTATTGATGAGTTTGAGAGATTATTATTGACAGTTGAGGTTGTCCAAATTAATATAGATGAAGGCATAACGGGCGCCAAGTGGCGCTTGTTTGACAGGGTGGTCGGAGGATGGTTGCCAAAGCACAGATAAAAACAAAACCGGTTGCTGTTATGCAGGGAGCACCGCTTCCGCTGTCGCACAGCGCGGCTTTTTGGGGAATCGCGGGCCTTCTGTTTTTTACGCCTTTTTTCCGCGGGCTTTTTTTCCCGCCGGAACAGGAGCGGGCGCTCATTGTTGGGACTTTAGCTTTCCTTCTCGTTTACATGGGCAGGTGGCTGCATCACAAAACCCGTTTTTTCGAACACCCGCTGGACTTCTTGATCGCGGGTTTACCGCTGGTCTATGTTTTGAGCTTATTTGTAGCGGTCAATAAGGGGTTGGCAATAAACGAGATCGTAAAAACCTCGCTCTACTTTACGGTATTCTGGGCGGTTTCGCGGCTCGTTACCGGTGAAGAAGTAATCAGGCGTATCCTTTGCGTCATATGGGCGAGCGGTGTCCTGGTTGCTCTTGCCGGTCTGGCGACAGCCACTGAGATAGTCTATATCCGTGACGGCTTCCTGGGAGGCCGCATATATTCTTCGTTCCAGTATCCGAACGCCCTTGCCAACTACCTGCTATGCGTACTTATACTAGGTGCGTACTTGTGGGTTACCGTGCTGGACAGAGGTGCGGGCATTAAGGACCTGTGGCCGTCGAGGCCCGCGTGGGTTGACCGGCTGAGCCCGGTTGCGTATCTCTTTGCAGCCGGCAACTTTTTGATCGCCGCTGTTTTTTGGGGGGCAAAGTCGAACGGCGGTATCCTGACCTTGCTCCTTGTCGGTCCCCTGCTTCTCTTGGGAGTGCCGCGGGGGAAAAGGCTTCCGCTCTTCCTGCATGGCCTGCAGGTCGGTCTTCCGGGTCTCTTTGCAGCACTGCTGTTTATTAACCTGGCAACAGCGAAAAAGTACGACGCGGCTTGGTTGATAGTTTTCGGCGGTCTTATGGCGGCCGTCGGCCTTCAAGTGGCTTACGATCTCGCAGTCAAGGGAAGATGGGTCAAGAAGATCAAGTTGCCTCCGTGGGTCTGGTGCGCCGGAGGCGCTGTTTTAGCCGCCGGCGCAGGTGTGACTTTTGCCCTGCGCCCCGAGTTGTGGCAGAAATTCCTCGCACTCATTCACTTCCGGAACGCGGTGGAGCGCCTTTACTTTTACAGGGACGCGATAGAGATGATCTTGGCGCGCCCGTTGCTGGGTTGGGGCGGCGGCGGCTGGCAGGAAGCTTACCGGGCTTACCAGGATTACCTTTACAATTCCACGCAGGTTCATGGTTACTACTTCCAGGTCGGCGTGGAAACAGGCTTAATCGGCCTCGCCCTCATAATCGGTATTTGGGCAGCCTTTCTCCTCACAACACACCGTCTTTACCACGGCGCGGGAAGCGATGAAGGCCGGAGGTTGCTGGTATGGGTGATGACGGTGGCCGCGCTGAGTGTCGGAGTCCACTCGGCTGTGGACTTTAATCTCTCTCTTTCCGCGCTGGCATTGGTTCTGTTCACCATCTTCGGGATGGTTGTGGGCCTGGTCCTGCCCAGGGAAGAAGAAAAGGTTGATAAAAGGCGGCGCAAGGTTAAACGGCAGACGAATGCAACCCCGCTGGCGGTGGTTTGTACGGTAGTGTTATTCCTGGTTGCGGGAGGGTTCAGCCTTGCGCTGGCCAACAATTATGCCCTTAGCGCAGAGGCCGCACTAAGGAACGGAGACAGTCTTAACGCGGTCAGATCGTTCGAACGGGCCAGGGTGTTTAATCCTTTCGATGCCGAGTATGACGCAATGCTGGGACGGGTATATCTTGTTCCCCAAATGCGTGATACCGAAAAAAGCATAAAGGCTGCGGAGGCTGCGGTGGCCAAAAGCAAGTACAGCGCTGTTCGCAGGGCGGAATTGGCTTCGGCTTACCAGACGGCCGGACGGTATGAAGACGCCCTTAAAGCTGCTGAGAAAGCGGTGTCGTTAGCACCGTTCCAAATCCAGTGGTATGAAAACCTTGCACGGTTGGCTCTCAACATCGGTTATCTAGAGCTGAACGCGGAGCATAAGGATAGTGCCCGTCTCTACTTCGAACAGGCGGTAAAAGTGCCGGACCGGATTAAGGCCCGGATGGCGAAAGTGACGCCGCAGGAGCGGCGCCTATGGGTGGTTGCACCGTTGATGGAACCCACGCCGCCGGTCGAGATAAGCGCGGGCGGCTCCCTCTATTTCCTCGGCCGGTTTTCGGAAGCTGCACCGGTGCTTAAAGATGCGCTGAATAAACTAGATGATGACGGTGTCAGTGACCAGGAGAAAGAAATGTACGCAGAGTGCTGCCTATGGCTGGCGCTTGTTTCGGGAAAGCAAGGGGAGGCTGCTGCCAAGCAGGAGTATCTGGAAAAAGGCAAAAGCGCGATTCCCGCTATCGAGGAATGGTTCAAGCACACTGCAGAATTACCTGTTCTTAAATAAGATGAAAGAGTATTGATCGCCGTTGGCCGCGCATATGTGGTAAACCTGTTGTTCTACCCCTTGACTTTCTAATGGGGTTTCGCTATACTATGAATGTCTGTGGAGCCGTGGTGTAGCCTGGTTTTAACATACTGGCCTGTCAAGCCAGAGATCGCGGGTTCAAATCCCGTCAGCTCCGCCATATATTCGCCGCGGTAGCTCAGTTGGTAGAGCAGAGGACTGAAAATCCTCGTGTCGGCGGTTCGATTCCGTCCCGCGGCACCATTTCAGAGGCAAGAGGCAGGAAGTCAGAGGCCGGAAACAGGGAGGGAACCAGCGATTGGAGATAAATTTCCGCATCCGACTTCTTGCATCTGACGTCTGTTATGCGGAAGTGGCTCAGCGGTAGAGCATCGCCTTGCCAAGGCGAGGGTCGCGGGTTCGAATCCCGTCTTCCGCTCCAGAAGAGAAAAGGGCTTTCCGGGATTTTGCCGGAGAGCCTTTTCTATTGCCGGAAACTGTTTCGCTGAATATCCCTGCGGTGGAGACAAATAAGAGGTTTTCAGCCTGCCAGAATCACTTGACGGATGCGGTCCGCAAGCGACAGTTCCATATTGCCGGGCGTTGTACCTGCAAGCGGCCCGTAACCGAAGGTCGCCGCCATTTCGGCGAGGACCACCCTGACTGCCCTTAGGCGATGGCGGTAGAAGGTTTCATGGTCCATAACCTCTTCGCTGATATCGAGTTTCTTCCTCAGTGTGTCAGGCATAAAGAGGAGCGGCATCAGCATCCGGGCGGTGTTGGCGCTTAACCAGGCGCGACAGTTCAAGGTTTCCGTGGCATACTGGACTAATGACAGGTATAGGTCCGACAATTCATAGTATTTGTATACCCCGGAATCCTCGAGCCATTCCCTGACTGTCCACTTGCGGCTTCCCTGGTATCCAAGACAGAACTCCATTCGCTCTACCAAAAACAGCCTTTCTTGTACCCGTGCGGGTTCGCTTGAGTTTTTAAAGCGTACCGCACGGCCGACCGGGTAGCTGCGGCAGTTCCGTGGCCTGGCCTCGTAAATGCTGCAGCGCCCGTCCTCAAGCAAAAAGGCACAATTCCCTCGTTCCGCGTGATTGAACCAAACAAAGGGCCAGCGTGATGAACTGCCGAAATCGTAGTTACAGAAAATTTCGAGGAAGTCGGTCCCCGTGATCCTGATGTGTCGCGTAATTACCTCTACATCCCAGGGGTCAAGGAGAATGGTTATCAGGCGGCAGCACTTGCCCATGCATTGGCTGTTACACTCAAACGTGAAGGAGTCCTCTGGTTGAAGGTCCTGGCGGATAGGGCCACCGGTAGAATCGCTGTTGAACTGCAAGTTTTGTTCCTCCCAAATACATTAGTCATATAAAGCCTACATTGTATTGATTTCTTCTGTCAATTGTTATTTGACTCATTCCTCATCTTCGGTCCTGTTTAGCCTCTGCGTTTGCAGCCGGCAAAATAATGCCGCCAGTAAGGCCAAAGCGAGGAAAGACGGAATTATCAAAATCCTCGGCAGAAGGAACCAGAGGATCATATACACTGAAGAAATTACAAGGGACATCAGCATGAGGGGAAAGGCAACCTTCATGAATCCTGTGAAGGTGATGTAAATGCCGCGTTTTTCCGCTATTCCGGCAACGATCACATTTGCCGAGGCTCCGATAATGGTCCCGTTTCCGCCCAAGCAGGCGCCGAGGGAGAGACACCACCAGAGGAAATCCTGCTCGTTTACCGACATTTGAGCCAACTCTCCCAACTCTTTAAGAAGAGGGATCATTGTGGCCACAAACGGTATATTGTCCACAAAGGAAGAAGCCAGTGCGGAAACCCACATAACCAGCATGCCGCTCAGGATCATCTGCCCTCCGGTCAATTCAAGGCTGAGTTTCGCAAGTGCCGAAATGATTCCGACTTCTTCAAGGGCGCCGACGATGATAAACAAGCCGACGAAGAAGAAGATTGCCGGCCATTCCACAAAAGAGATAGGTTCCTCTGGGTCGGTGCGGGTAATCACCAGGAGGAGCGCAGCGCCGCTTAATGCGATTACGCTCGATTCAAGGTGCAGGTACTGGTGCAGCAAGAACCCCACTATGACCAGGCCGAGGACAATAATGGATTTGCGCAAAAGATTAAGGTTTTTAAGCTCGGCCCTGGCGTCAAGTTCCAGGATACCGTTGCGACGATCATTGGAGAGTAGCAACCCTTTTCGGTAGATAAGCTGCAGGATAAAAACGGTTAGCATGTGAATCAGAATGACTACGGGAGTGAGATTGATGACAAAGTCCATAAAGCCGAGGTGGGAAGCACTACCGATCATAATATTCGGAGGATCGCCGATGAGGGTAGCGGTCCCGCCGATGTTGGAGGTTAAGATTTCAGCTACTAGAAAAGGGAGGGGGTTAAGCTTAAGTTTATTGGCAATGGCGAAGGTTACGGGAACAATCAGCAGTACAGTGGTGACGTTATCAAGCACGGATGAAAGTATCGCCGTCACCCCGCCGAGGGAGGCCAAGATAGCCAGCGGGTATCCACCGGCCGCCTGCGCTGCTTTGATTGCCAGGAATTCAAAAACCCCTGTTTCCCGGGTTAAACCTACGATAATCATCATACCTACGAGTAATCCGATGGTATTCCAATCAATTGAGGCTACTGCTTTTTCCGGCGGCGTAATCCCCGCTAAAACAACAATGGCGGCCCCTGCAAAAGCAGCCACGGTGCGGTGAAACTTTTCCGAGACGATAATTGAATATGTGACAAGAAAGACAATAATCGCAAGATAAACTTGGTAATTACCCGGCAAATGATTTCGCTCCTCTGAAGATCGTTCAACCTTATCCTGCCAAACCTTTAGGGTCCGTTCGACGTTCTACGTTCGACGTTTATAAAAGACTAAAGCACAAGAAATTGAATCATTTTCGTTCCCGGTGGCGACGATGAATCGTCGTGAGTGACTCCTTAGTTTTACCTTTATATATTAAACCTGTTTAATGCGCCATAGGCAAGTGAAGATGTCATCTTTTACTTCAAATTCCCGCGCTGTAAAACGCGTTGTAAAAAATTATTGAAGAATGTCGGAATATAGGGCTAAATTTCTAACTGTTTGACCGATATATGTTATATAGGCTTTATAAACCGGAGGACTGATTTTGCGCAAGATTCATGTCAGTATTTTGCAGCCCGGCATGCGGGTCGGGCGTGCACTTTACAATTCGTCGGGGCAATTGCTTCTTAGTGCGGGTACAGTCTTGACCCGAAAATCTATCGCGCGTTTGGAAATGGCGGCTGTTCCCGCTGTTTACGTTGATGACGGATTCTTGAAAGACCCTGCAATTGTCGATGTGGTTTCGGAAGAGATCAGGGTGCAGGCTGTACGGCAGGTCCGGGAGCTTCTGGTGGACGCTGCGGTTACCGGGACCGGCCGGGCGGTCATCCGAATTTATGAGATGACCAAAACTGTCAACGAGATTATTGATCAGTTATTAAAAAATCCGGATCTGGTCTTCAACCTTATTGACATCCGTACCATAGACGATTACACCTTCGGCCATTCCGTAAACGTCTGCGTACTTTCTCTTCTTACCGGGATCTCTTTAGGCTATGAGCGGGCCGATCTTTTCACTTTAGGGATGGGTGCTTTGCTCCATGATATCGGAAAAGCGGTGATACCGGATACGATTCTAAATAAACCCGACAAACTTACCCCGGAAGAGTTTGCCCTGGTGCGTGAACATCCCGAGCGTGGCTTCAGAATGCTGTTGCAGGTTCCTGAAGTGAGCGCGACTTCGGCTTGCATAGCCCTTCAGCACCATGAACGTTTCCAGGGGCAGGGTTACCCCCGAGGGTTAAAGGGGGGCGAAATCCACGAGTTTGCCGTTATCTGCGGTGTTGCCGACGTATTTGATGCCCTGGTGGCAGACAGGGTTTACCGCAAAGCTTATCCGGTGCACGAAGCTTATGAACTAATCGCCGGTTCGGGGAATTTTCTATTTGATTACCGTATCGTGCAGGCCTTCTTGCAGAATGTTGCGGCATATCCGGTGGGAACGCTGGTTCGCCTCTCAACCGGACAAATCGGGGTGGTTGTCGAGACGCAGCGGGGCCTGACGCTTTACCCCAAAGTTCGAATACTCTTTGACGGCCAAGGTTCAGCGTGTGAACCATACGAAATAGATCTCTGGAAGGAACGGCAGGTGCTCGTCTCAAGGGTGATAACCGGGGATCTAAACACAGAGCGCATCGAGAAAGAGTTGCTGGATTCTTAAAAGCCAAGCTCACCGCAGTCATAAGTGGTAGTATTACCCATTCATCTGGTCACTTATAAAACATAGTTCGTAAACTGCCTTCCGGCAATGACAGAAAATAGTTGACAGCAGGGGTTGCTTGTGCTAAATTACTAAAGGCGTGGTTTGTAATCTATGACGCGTCTTTTTTTTACTTTTTGACAAGGCGGTGTTCACATGCGAGTCATTATTACGCTTGCCTGTACACAGTGCAAACGGCGTAACTATACTACGACCAAGAACAAGAAGAACGATCCGGGAAGGATCGAGTTCAAAAAGTACTGCCGGTGGTGCGGAACTCATACCCCGCACAAAGAGACAAAGTAGCTTGGTGAGGGTGAAATAGATGGCCGTCATAAAGACCGGTAAGGAAAGAAAAGGGCGTAGCGCGGTGCAAAAGGCCACAGGACCCCAAAAGAATGCCAAGGTGAAGCAAACGAAAAAATCCCCGGACGGCCCGGTGCAAAAAGAGTCCGGCTTAAAACCGGTCCGGCAGGAAGCTGCTAAGCGCGAGGCTGTTAAAAAGCGTTCGAATGTTAAAGAACAGGCAAAAATTGTCCGGCAATTTTTTTCAGGGACATGGCAGGAGTTGAAAAAGGTACACTGGCCGACGCGGCGGGAGGTGGCAGTCTATACGGGCGTAGTGCTTGCAGTGGTAACTGTGGTGATGGTTATTATTTGGATTGCCGACTCGATTTTCAGCCAGATATTGAGGCTGATCATCGCATAGGTCCCGCTCCGGATATAGGGCAAGGGTCTACCTGTGAATGTTCGTTAAGGAGGTGAGGGAGGCGGTTGCCTCCCTGCCGTGAATAAACAGTGGTACGTTGTGCATACTTACTCCGGCTACGAGAACAAGGTCAAGGCCAACCTGGAAAAGCGGATCGCCTCAATGAATATGGAGGACAAGATTTTCCGCATTGTTGTGCCTGAGGAAGATGAAGTTGAAATAAAAGACGGTAAAAAGAAGATCTCAAAGCGGAAAATATTTCCCGGTTATGTCCTGGTTGAGATGGACATGACTGACGAGTCCTGGTACGTGGTTCGGAATACGCCGGGGGTCACTGGTTTTGTGGGAAGCGGAAACAAACCGGTACCGTTGACGGAGCCCGAAGCAGAGTTAATCCTGAAGCAGGCCCAGGGAGAAATTCCGCGAGTACGGATAGATCTGACGCCCGGGGAAAAGATCAGGGTGACTTCCGGGCCGTTCCAGAATTTTATCGGCGTTATCGAGGAGATAAATACCGAAAAAGCCAAACTGCGGGTAATGATCTCCATGTTTGGTCGGGAGACACCGATAGAACTTGACTATTCCCAGGTAGAGAAGATAATCTAAGCGGGGGGTGAAGCAGAATTGGCAAAGAAGGTTCAGGCAATAGTAAAGCTCCAGATTCCGGCAGGGAAAGCCACTCCGGCACCGCCCGTTGGACCGGCCTTAGGCCAGCACGGGGTTAACATTATGGCTTTTGTTAAGGAGTATAACGAGCGTACAGCAGCCCAGGCCGGATTAATAATTCCGGTTGAGATAACGGTCTACGAGGACCGGTCTTTCAGTTTCGTTTGCAAGACGCCGCCGGCAGCGGTGCTCTTGAAGAAGGCGGCGGGCATCGAGACAGCCTCCGGGGAGCCTAATAAAAAAAAGGTAGGTAAGGTTACCCGGTCAAAGGTGCGTGAAATCGCGGAACTAAAGATGTCTGATCTGAATGCGGCCTCGGTCGAAGCGGCGATGCGTATGGTTGAGGGTACTGCCAGGAGTATGGGTATCGAGGTTGTTGAAGGCTAACCGTGAAGGTTTAATATGGAATTTTATGTGGGAGGAGATCAACTCCGATCACCACAAGGAGGAATTGGCTTGCCAAGACACGGAAAGAAGCATCAGGAAGCTGAAAAGCAGGTGGACAGAACCAAGCTTTACGATCCCCTGGAAGCGATCGAGCTGCTGAAGAAGATTGCACCGGCCAAATTTGACGAGACGGTTGAAGCGGCGGTGAAATTGGGTGTGGACCCGCGTCATGCCGACCAGCAGGTCCGCGGTGCGGTGGTGTTGCCGCATGGAACAGGTAAGACCCGGCGGGTGGTAGTCTTCGCACGCGGCGAAAAGATAAAAGAAGCGGAGGCTGCGGGTGCGGATTTCGTCGGGGCGGAAGACCTTATTGCCCGCGTGCAGGAAGGGTGGCTTGACTTCGATGTGGCTATCGCCACGCCTGATGTGATGGGGATGGTCGGTAAAGTCGGGCGTATTTTGGGTCCTCGCGGTCTGATGCCGAACCCCAAGACGGGGACGGTTACGTTTGACATAGCGCGCGCCGTCGCCGAGGTAAAGGCCGGCAAGATCGAGTACAGGGTTGACAAGGCGGGAAACATTCACGCCCCAATCGGCAAAGTGTCTTTCGATGCCGAGAAGCTGGTTGAAAACCTGCGGACCTTGGTCGAGGCGCTGGTACGTGCAAAACCGGCGGCGGCGAAAGGACAGTATTTAAAGGGTATCAGTGTCTCCTCGACGATGGGGCCCGGGATAAGAGTTAATGTTTTGAAGGTTTCCTGAACCAAAGAGTCTTTAAGGTGAAAAATACCGCTATTGCGGTCAAAAGTAGCACGGGCTGCGCGGAGGAGAGAGTTCAAAATCTGGAAGGTTTAAGGTCATAGTCCAACCTCCAACCTCCGGCATCCACATCTCAACGCCGTAGACAGTTGGTGTTAATACTTAAAGGCCGGGTGCTGCCGCCGCCAACCGAGGCTGGGTAGATTTACGGGATCTTCCTATGTCTACGGATCCCGTTTTTTATTTTTGACTGTGGCTAAGTATTCAGCCTGCCACCCACCTCTTACCCAGCACTCAACCAAGAGATAAAGCTACAGCCTGACACAAAAATGGAGTTGCTTATGAGTTAGTGTTAACAATTAGGTTGAGTGCTGGGCGGCGAGAAACAAGCAGTGCGCGGAACCCAGCACTCAATTCAACTTGGAAAGTAGCAATTTCATGAAAACGTTAAATGTTGTAAAAACCGCTTGTTTATGCCAGGGCAAGTTTGAGTCTGGGGGCCGGGCCGGAGCGTACTTGATTCAGAGGTCGGAAGCCGGAAGTCGGAGGTCTGAAAAGGGGAAAAAGGGAATTCGCGTAGCGAATTCTACGAGGTCTGATCTCTGACATCCGACGTCTGACTTCTGAGATTCGCCGTTTATCACCGTGTCCGACGGGAAGCCTGAATAGTAACGACTGTGGCTCGAAAAGCGAAAGGTTTTTAATTTGCGGAAGGGGGTGAAAATGAGTATGCCGGTACGCGATGAGAAGAGAGCTGTGGTAGCGGAGCTGAAAGACAAGCTGACGGCGGCTAAGGCGGTTTTCGTGGCTGATTATAAAGGCATCCCCGTGGCAAGATTTACTGAGCTAAGGCGACGGCTGAGGGAATCAGGCAGCCTTCTTAAGGTCACCAAGAACACCTTGACCATAATCGCCGCAAAAGAGGCCGGCCTTGACAATCTGGTATCTTATCTTGAGGGACCGGTGGCGTTGACCTTTAGTTTCGACGACCCTGCGGCTACTGCTAAGGTGCTGGTTGATTTTACACGTGAGTTCAAGCTCCTTGATGTAAAAGGAGGCGTTCTCAACGGGCGGTCGTTGTCTGCTGCACAGGTCAGGGTTTTGGCAGACCTGCCGCCGTTTGAAGTAATGATTGCAAAGGTGGTTGGCGGAATCAAGTCGCCGCTTTACGGTCTGGTCAGTGTACTGAACGGACCCATGCGTAACCTTGTGTATGTGCTGGATGCGGTCAGGAGAAAACAGGCCGAGGCGTCGTAGGTAACTTATTAAAAGCTAAAAAATTTGATTAAGGAGGATTTATTGTGTCAAAGACTGCCGAAATCATCGAAACGATAAAGGGGCTCACAGTGGTGGAGCTTGCTGAGCTTGTAAAGGCCCTGGAGGAGGAGTTCGGGGTCACCGCTGCTGCACCGGTTGCAATGGCAGCCGTTCCGGCAGCGGGAGGGGCGGCACCGACCGCTCCTGCGGAGGAGGAAAAGACGGAGTTTGACGTAATCCTGTCCGCTGTAGGAGACAAGAAGATCAATGTGATCAAGGTGGTACGGGAAATTACCGGATTGGGGCTTAAAGAGGCGAAAGAACTGGTAGATAACGCGCCCAAACCTGTAAAGGAAAAAGTAAACAAGGAAGAGGCAGAGGCGATTAAGGCTAAACTGGCCGAGGCCGGCGCGACTGTTGAAATAAAGTAGTCCCAGTCGATGGTCTGATTTAGAGGAAAAGCCCCGTTTTTCGGCATTCAAACGGGGTTTTTTGTACGCTGCAGCGTTAATAAAAAATCTCCGGGTACGGATTCTTCTAAGAAGCGCACCTGGTCCGTTAAGAGGCGACACCCATTGGGTAGCGTATGATTTTAGTAGGTGACCAGGGGGGATAACAAAGACCTCTAGCGGCTGCTTAAACAAGCTGCCGTTGTTGGCAGTAGGCGTTGCAGGCAGGTTTCGCCTGTGCTATAATATCATGGGTTTTCGCAAACGGGTTTCGCATTCGAGAAAGGAGTGAGTTGGGTTGAAAAAGGGCATTCATCCGCAATACGGGCCTACACGCGTAGTATGTGCCTGCGGCGCGGTCTTTGAAACCGGTTCCACAAAAAAGGAGCTCAGGGTGGAGGTTTGCTCCAAGTGCCACCCCTTCTACACCGGGCAGCGCCAGGTGGTAGACCGCCGCGGTCGGGCGGAGCGGTTTCGCAAGAAATACGGCCTCTAATTTAAGGATAGCAGACGCCCATGCCGCTAACGCATCACCGGCAGAGAATGACCTGCATGTGCGTGCCTACCTGTGCGTTGCACGTTAGATCCGTCCGAACGCAGACAGGAAACGGGCTTTTTGCGGTTATACCGTATCCGTTACCTTGACTTTTAACTTCGAACTGACCTTAAAGTCAGTCTTTCTAAGCCTAACTTCGAACCTTAAACTTTTTTAGGTGGTGGCGGTTGAATAAAAAAGAAGTTACTTACGGCGGGCAGGCGGTTATCGAAGGAGTAATGATGCGCGGTCCCAAATCCTGGGCGGTGGCCGTTCGCCGGCCGGATAATTCGATTATAATAAAGGAAGAGAAACTCGAAACCTTGAGCGCCGCCGGTTTGTGGCGCCGACCGCTCTTCCGCGGGATGGCGGTACTATATGAGGCGCTGGTACTCGGGATAAAGGCCCTCAGTTATTCTGCTCAACAAGCGGTGGGAGAGGAGGAGCATTCGGTTGGCCGCTGGGAAATCGCGGCCACCATGCTTTTGGGGATAGCCCTTGCTATCTTCCTCTTTGCCGTTATTCCTGTCGGGCTGGCGCATCTCGCAAGAGGTACCGTCTCTTCCGCCCTGGGGCAGAACCTGCTGGAGGGGCTTGTGCGGTTGGCTATCTTCATTGCGTACATATTTCTTATCGGCCGGATCCCTGACATACGGCGTGTGTTCGCTTATCACGGTGCCGAGCACCGGGTGATTAACGCCTACGAAGCGGGGGCGGTCCTTTCCCCTGAGGGGGTACGGGGCTTTCCGGTGTTTCACGCCCGCTGCGGCACAAGTTTTCTGCTGATTGTACTGATTTTGCATATCTTTATTTTTTCTCTCTTAGGGCAGGAGCCGTTATGGTGGCGTTTACTGTCGCGGGTCCTGCTGCTTCCGGTGATTGCAGGGATAAGCTACGAATTCATTAAGCTTTCGGCGCGCAAGGAGCAAAACTTCGTTTTTCGGGCTATGGCCGCGCCCGGGTTGTGGGTTCAACGGCTGACCACGCGCGAGCCGGATGATGCTCAGGTGACGGTAGCGCTGGCGGCGCTCGATGCGGTGCTGTTAAAAGGTGGTGAGTCAAACGATGTGGGAAAAGCTTGCGGCGCTTGAAGAACGATACGAGGAACTGAACAGAAAAATCGCTGATCCCGACGTGATCGCGGATTATATACGTTGGCGGGAGTATGCAAAGGCGCATGCTGAGATTGAGCCGGTAGTAGAAATGTACCGGCAGTACAAGGATACCCTGCAAGGGTTGGAAGATGCGGAGACATTGCTGCGTGAGGAAAAGGATCCCGACTTGAGGGAGTTGGCGGCAGAGGAACTGGAGTTCCTTAAAGGGAAAAAGGAGGAACTGGCCGGACGTTTAAGGATTCTTCTTCTTCCGCGTGATCCCAATGACGACAAGAACGTAATTATCGAAATCCGCGCCGGGACCGGGGGTGAAGAGGCGGCGCTTTTTGCGGGCGATCTTTTGCGGATGTACCTGAAATACGCCGAGAGGCTGGGCTGGCGCGTCGAGATGCTGAGCAGCAACCCAACCGACCTCGGCGGTTTTAAAGAGGCCATCGTGCTGATTGAAGGGCGCGGCGCATACAGCCGCTTGAAGTTTGAAAGCGGCGTTCACCGGGTGCAGCGTGTTCCCGAGACGGAGGCCAGCGGGCGGATCCATACCTCGGCTGCGACGGTTGCTGTTCTTCCCGAAGCTGAAGAGGTAGACGTCGACATCGATCCTAAGGACCTCCGCATCGACGTGTTTTGTTCCGCTGGGCCGGGCGGGCAGTCGGTGAACACTACTCAGTCGGCGGTGCGGATCACCCACATGCCGACGGGAATCGTGGTCAGTTGCCAGGATGAGAAGTCGCAGCACAAGAACCGTGACAAAGCGATGAAGGTACTCAGGGCGCGCCTTCTGGACCGGCTGCAGCAGGAGCAGCAAGACGCAATTGCCGAGGCGCGGCGGGCTCAGGTGGGGAGCGGGGACCGGAGCGAGCGTATCCGGACGTACAACTTCCCGCAGAACCGTGTTACCGACCACCGGGTAGGGTTAACGCTGTACCGGTTGGAAGAGATCCTGGAAGGTGACCTGGACGAATTTATCACTGCGCTGATCACACACCACCAGGCGGAAAGACTGCGCCAGATCAGTTGATGGTTGTTCTTAGTTCCCAGCGAATACCGGGCGGCCTGTGGGTCGCTTGCGTTTTATAACGGGTGGCATGGAAAGACCATGGTCTCTGGATATTCTGTTAAGAAGGTTTTAAAAGAAGCGACGATACTGCTGCGGGGGGCAGGGGTCGCTTCGCCACGGGTTGACGCGGAAGTGCTCTTGGGTTTCGTACTCGCTTGCGACCGCCTGGTGCTGTACAGGGAGCCGTTGCGGGAGCTGAGTGACGAAGAAATAGTACGGTATAGAGAACTGCTCTGCCGCCGTGCTGCCGGGGTACCGGTCGCCTATTTAACCGGCGAAAAAGAGTTTATGGGGCTGAACTTTGCAGTAACGCCTGCGGTGTTGATACCGAGGCCCGAGACCGAATTACTAGTAGAAACCGCAGTCGACTTGCTAAAGGGGCTGGAAGCGCCGGTGGTTGCTGAGGTGGGGACCGGCAGCGGCGCGATTGCGGTCAGTCTGGCGGTGTTTTTACCTGCGGCGCGGGTTTTCGCCGTAGACCTTTCACCTGCTGTGCTTAAGGTGGCACAAGAAAACGCCCGCAGACACGGGGTTGCCGACAGGGTGAGCTTTTATCAGGGCGACTTACTCGGGCCCTTCGGTAATAGTGCAAGGCTTTTCGACCTTGTTGCCGCCAATCTCCCATACGTTCGTACGGCCGATATGGCTCATTTGCCCCGGGAGGTTCAATACGAGCCTGTAGTGGCACTTGACGGTGGACCGGACGGCCTGGGACCGTACCGTCGGTTACTCCCTCAAGCGCGGCGGCTGCTGAAAACCGGCGCCTACCTGTTAATGGAAATTGGACCGGGCCAATGCAGGGAAGTGCTCGATATGTTTGAGCAATGGCAGACTCTTGTAAAGGCGGACCTCGCGGGGCAGGAGCGCTTGGTAGTGGCACATGCTGGGGGTTGATAACTCTGTATTTTGGTGAAAATCCGAGTGCCCTTGTGGCAACAACCATCTTTATTGGGACGTATGCCCTGATAGTGGCGGAACGTTTGCCGAGAACGATAGCAGCAATGTTGGGCGCGGTTCTGGTTGTGGTTACCGGCCTCATCTCACAGGAACAGGCAGCAGGAAGTATCGACTTTAACACCATCGGGTTGCTTGTCGGTATGATGGTAATTGTGGCCGTCACCCGCCGGTCCGGAGTTTTTGAGTACACAGCGGTGTGGGTGGCAAAACGCTCTAAGGGGGAGCCGGTTCGCATCTTGGTACTGCTGTCCGTCCTGACCGCGGTACTTTCGGCTTTGCTGGATAACGTTACTACGGTGTTGTTTACCGTCCCCATTGCACTGGTTATTGCGGATCGCATCGGGGTGAGTCCCTATCCCTTTTTGGTAGCTCAAATAGTCTCTTCAAATATCGGTGGTACGGCCACCCTCATCGGTGACCCCCCCAACATTATGATCAGTCATCCGGCCGGGCTGAGCTTTACCGATTTTATTCTGAACCTGGCTCCGGTCAGTGCGGTTATTTTGATTATTACGCTGGCATTATTCGTCTTAATTTTTAAAAATCGGCTGCAGATTTCACCCGAAGAGAGACAAAAGATAATGACTCTCAATGAAGAAGATTTCCTCAAGGACCGCGGCCTGATTAAGCCGTCACTGATCGTTTTGTCGCTGACTTTGGTGGGTTTCGGACTACACGAGTGGCTGCACCTGGGCTCAGCCACCATTGCCCTTACAGGTGCAACCGTGCTCGTTTTAATCACGCGGGACGAACCGGAACACATCTTCCTGGCTGTGGAATGGCCGAGCATTTTTTTCTTTGTAGGGCTCTTTGTGGTAGTGGGGGCGCTGGAGAAAACCGGCGTTATCGAAGCAGTCGCCCGGGCGGGTCTGGACCTCACGGGCGGGGAGCTTTTACCCACCGGGCTGTTGGTCCTCTGGATGGCTGCGATAGCCTCTACCATTGTAGATAATATTCCCTTTGTGGCGACAATGATCCCACTGGTCCAGGAGTTTGGCCGGTTGGGTCATCTGCAGGACTTAAACCCTATCTGGTGGGCGCTCGCTTTAGGAGCCTGCCTTGGTGGGAACGGTTCACTGATCGGCGCGGCCGCCAATATAATCGTGGCCGGGGTGGCAGAGAAGTACGGGAGTCCTGTTTCGTTTTGGGATTATTTTAAGATCGGATTTCCGTTAACGATTGTATCGATAGTTATTGCGACGGCCTACCTTGTTGTTTTTTACTTGCGATAGAGTGCGGTGAGCCGGCGCACTACGTAATAAACCGGACTTTTCCATCGGGTAATGGCCCTGACAGCCGGGAGTCTTCAATCATTCTCTGTGTGATATACTACTTAATGAGACAAGTGAATGGCAGGTTTCTGTTAATGGCCCGCATCGATACCGTAGTCTGGAAGGTGGATCCTAATTATCCTGATACCGGCATTCTTATGCAAGCCGGGGCGCTTATCCGCAGCGGACGTCTGGTGGCTTTCCCGACGGAAACTGTGTACGGCCTGGCTGCAAATGCATCCGATCCTACCGCGGTTGCTGCACTTTTCGAAGCGAAGGGGCGGCCGGCGGACAACCCGCTTACGCTGCATATTGCCGAAGCGGGAGAAGCGCTCGGTTACATACGGGATGTTCCTCCCCTTGCAGTAAAGCTTTTCGATGCCTTTTGGCCGGGTCCGCTTACGCTGGTATTCGCAGGCAAGGGAGGGCTGCCGCTGCTGGTTACGGGTGGGCTGACGACTATCGCATTGCGGGTTCCCGCACACCCGGTGGCGCTGGGAGTTATCCGCGCGGCGGAAGTTACGGTAGTGGCGCCGAGTGCAAACCTTTCCGGCAGGCCGAGTTCCACAACTGCCAAGCACGTGATTGCAGACCTTGGGGGGCGAATCGATGCAGTGGTGGACGGCGGGCCGGCACCCATCGGGATCGAGTCCACCGTACTTGACTTAACGGGGCCGGTTCCGCGGATCCTAAGACTTGGCGTAGTTACAGCCGGTGAAATTGCGGCGGTTACGGGTGTGACGCCGGAAGAGGTTCCGGGAGCAGAAGCGAAAAGGCCGCATTACCGGCCGCGTGTTCCTTTGGTTCTTGTCGAGGGGAAGCCCGGGCCGGTGACGGTCAGAATCCTTCAACTATATGATCACTATGTTGCGGAAGGAAGAAGGGTCGGCATTATTACACGGGAAGAACGCATGAAAAACTACCCCGGGACTGTAATCGCCTGCGGTCGCAACGGGGACGCCCGCTCAGCGGCAGCTTGTCTTTACTCCGCAATCAGGCGGCTTGAGGCGGACGTAGACATTATTTTGGCGGAAGGGATACCCGTACAATCCGGCACCGCGGTATGCGAGCGCTTGCGACAGGCTGCTTCACAAGTCATCCATGCGGGAGATGGTTTATGAGCATTATTGCATTAGTACTTCTCGGGATCGCTCTGGGAACCGACGCCTTTTCAGCGTGCCTCGGGGTCGGTTTCGGGGGGATTGGCCGCTGGCGGGCCTTGCTGTTGGTGTTGACAGTGGCGGTGCTTCATGTTTTGATGCCGCTGGCGGGGCTGTGGCTCGGCGGTGCGATCGGTTCTGCTCTCGGCCGCGTGGCCGGCGTAATTGGGGCAACGCTGCTTTTCCTTCTTGGTGCGAGGATGATTTACGGTGCCGTGAGGGTAAGCGTTCCCGGAAAGGGCGAGCCGTGTTCTCTCGGGGGGCTGGGCACCTTGCTCCTCGGGGTGAGTGTCAGCATGGATGCGTTGACCGTCGGTTTTGCGCTTGGAGTTTACCAGTACAGCCCGCTGTTGGTGACTGGAACCTTCGGATTGGTGGCGGGTCTGATGGCGGCTCTCGGTTTGGGACTCGGAAGGGCTGTCAGTGGCTGGGTGGGGCAGCGGGCACAGGCCATCGGGGGGCTCATTTTACTGGGCGTTGGGATACAGTTCCTGCGTTAAACCTAACGGGTACCGGCCGTAGAGGTTTCCGTACCATAGATGAAGGAAGAAAACGGCCCGTCTGCCGGTGCTTAGGGATAACGGCACCGGCTTTGAAAAGTAGGCCGGAATAAGCGTAGCGTTTCCGGCATTTAAGGTACGGATATGTTTTTTTTGCCGGAAACGGCCTCCGGCCTTTTTCCGGCCTAAGAAATTCGGCCTTTTATGAAACGTTGAACCGACCCGAAAGGTCTATCAGTATAAGCCTGAACGTCTCTCCGGGAGGGACATTTGGAATATGCAGCGTATCTTATTTGTCTGTACGGGCAACACCTGCCGTTCCAGTATGGCGGAGGGAATCTTTAGAGATCTGCTTGCCCTGCAGGGTGTGGAAGACGTAGACGTTGCTTCGGCTGGAGTTTTTGCGCTTCCGGGTTCACCTGCCAGTCCCGAAGCGGTAGACGCCCTGGCCGAGTGGGGGATTGACCTCAGCAACCATAAAGCCCGGCTTCTTACCCCAGAAATCATTCAAGAGGCCGACCTTATCCTTACGATGACAGCCCGTCACAAGGCGGCGGTATTGGAGACGGCTCCAGACGCAAAAGACAAGGTTTTCACCATTAACGAATATGCAGGTTTTACGGGGGACATTCCCGACCCGATTGGCAAACCGCTGTTTTTTTACCGTCAGTACGCAGAAGAGATTCGGCGGCTTTGCCGGCTCGTTTTAGCGCGGTTCCTGGCGGAGCGCGAAAAAAAATAGGATTTCCGATAGGAAATGGTATCCCTGCGTAGAATATCCTTAGTTCAAGGTATACTGACGGCAACATTATCCCATAGGAGTTGGCCGTGCCGCCGCAGGCGGCACGACAAAGGATGAAAACGGTTGAAGCTTCTAACAACGTTGGGGACCCTACAGGTCCATTATCTTAAGCCGAACTGTGAACTGTTGAACCGACCTTAAAGGTCCATCAGTCTATTGTTTTTTTATCAACGTTGAACGTAGAACGTAGAACGGACCCCACCCAGTACTCAGTAAGATCTTTGAAGTTTAACCCAGCACTCAATGCAGTCCTTGAGTGATGGGCATTAGACTAATGAAGGTCTTTCCTCCGAAGTTCAAAAAGTCCCATTGAGTGCTGGGCACTCAGGCCAATGAAGGTTTCTCCGTTGAAGTGTAAAAGCTGCACTGAGTTGGGCTGTCAGTATAAGGTTGAACGCTTATTTCGAGGGGGTTAATCCCTTTGCGGTTGGCCATCGGTTCCGACCACGGCGGTTTCAGGCTAAAACAAGAAATAATAAAGGTTCTGAGAGAAGACGGCATGGAGTTTCGCGACTTCGGGACCTTTTCCTTAGAATCGTGTGACTACCCGGATATAGCCTTAGCGGTGGCGGAAGCGGTTTCCAGAAACGAGTTCACTCATGGCATAATCATTTGCGGTACCGGCATAGGGGTAGCAATCGCAGCCAACAAGGTGCAGGGTATCCGGGCGGCTCTGTGCCACGATACCTTTTCTGCGCGGATGGCGCGGGAACACAACGACGCGAATATTCTGACCCTCGGCGAACGGGTGATCGGCCCAGGCTTGGCGGTGGAGATCGTACGCGTTTGGCTCAACTCGGGGTTTGCCGGCGGGAGACACAGCCGTCGCGTGGAAAAGATTGGGGAGATTGAACGTTCTCGAAGAGGGTTCCCGAAGTAGCGCGAATAAAAAGAGACCGAAGGACGGATGCCGCAGTGGCCCGACACACTCAGCCCGGGAAAACAAGAACATCGCTCTTTACAGGTGATGTCTCGTGAACGCGATAGCGTAGTCCCTAAGCAGTACCGAGTGCTGGGGGAAGTGAGAAGTGCGAGACGGAAGTGGGGTTCTATTGTAGAAATTTGCTGTGCGAATTTCGCCCTGAAGAATCGCAACGCTAACATCTCACCTTAACCTCTCAAGTGCCTTGCCCTGCGGGGTTAAATGAATCTTTACGTTTATGGAGGGGAAGATAAGTGTTTTTTATGCGGCCTTTGGCCGAACTCGACCCGGAGGTGTCTCAGACCCTCGAGTTGGAGCTTAAGCGGCAACAAAATAAGATCGAACTGATTGCTTCAGAGAACTTTGCCAGCAAAGCGGTGATGGAGGCTCAGGGTTCCGTTCTCACAAATAAATACGCCGAGGGTTATCCGGGCCGGCGATACTACGGCGGCTGCGAGTATGTAGACGTTGTTGAGCGGTTGGCGGTTGAACGGGCGCGACAGCTTTTCGGCGCGGAGCATGCGAACGTCCAGCCCCATTCCGGTACACAGGCCAACTTCGCCGTGTATTTTGCATTTTTACAACCAGGGGACACCATCATGGGAATGAACCTGGCGCACGGGGGACACCTGACCCACGGTAGTTCTGTGAACCTTTCCGGCCAGTACTACCGCTTTATCCCTTACGGTGTGGACCCCGAAACCGGACGCATCAACTACGAAGAGGTTGAGGTCATCGCCAGGAAGCACCGGCCGCGGCTGATCATCGGCGGGGCAAGCGCGTATCCGCGTGAGATTGACTTCGAAAGAATGCACCGGACCGCTAAGGAGGTCGGTGCTTATTTTATGGTTGATATGGCACACATTGCGGGCCTTGTAGCTGCAGGTTTACACCAGAGTCCGGTCCCATGCGCAGACATCGTTACATCCACTACGCACAAGACCCTGCGCGGCCCGCGCGGCGGTATAATCCTATGCCGCGAATCGTACGCCGCGGCGATAGACAAGGCCGTTTTCCCAGGGACACAAGGCGGCCCGCTGATGCATGTGATCGCCGCGAAAGCGGTGGCTTTTGCGGAGGCGTTGCGTCCGGAGTTCACAGAGTACCAGCGCCGCGTGGTTGAAAACGCGCGAGTTCTGGCTGAGGCGTTGAAGAGCTATGGGTTTAAGCTTGTTTCGGACGGTACGGACAACCACCTGATACTGGTCGACCTCCGCAATAAGGGCTTGACCGGCTTAGAAGCGGAACACCTTTTGGAAGAGGTAAACGTTACAGTAAACAAAAATGCAGTGCCATTCGACACCCAGTCCCCGAGGATCACAAGCGGGATCCGGTTAGGAACGCCGGCTGTGACAACGAGGGGAATGGGGTCTGCGGCGATGCAGCAGGTAGCAACCGTCATCCATTATGCGCTTGATCACCGGAGTGATGCGGCAATAAAAGAAAAGGCGCGGCAAATGACGGCGGAACTCTGCCGGCAGTACCCGCTTTACCAGGAGTAATGCGCCCCGACTGGGACCTTTATTTCATGACTGTAACCAGGGTGGTTTCCACCCGTTCCACGTGCCTAAGGCGGAGGGTTGGTGCGATTCTAGTAAAAGACAACCGAATCTTGACTACCGGTTACAACGGTGCACCGTCCGGACTTGCACACTGCCTCGACATCGGTTGTCTCAGGGAGAAGCAGGGTATTAGAAGCGGGGAGCGCCACGAGCTGTGCCGGGGGCTGCATGCAGAACAAAACGCTGTCCTGCAGGCCGCCGTCTACGGTGTAAGCATCGCTGGCGCAACCCTGTACACGACCCACCAGCCTTGCGTATTGTGTGCTAAGATGCTTGTACAAGCGGGAATTGAGCGGGTTGTGTTCGGAGGCGATTACCCGGACGCCCTCGCGCAGAATATCCTTTCGGAAGCCGGGATAAGGATGGAGCGCTATACAGGCGCACTTTGTATCAATGGGGGTGGTGACGGCGGTGGCGGTGAAGCATAAAGTGATCTCCTTGCCACAACTGAACCGGTTGTCGCCAACCCTCGAATCAACGGCGCTGAAACTTATGGAGGAGGCAGGAGAACTGGCCCAGGCCATCGGCAAGCTGCGGGGTCTCTCCGGGGAAGTCTGTTCCGAGGATGCGCGCACGGTCATGGAAAAAGTGACGCGCGAGCTGTTGGATGTAGCCCAGACGGCAGTCTCAATGATGTTCGTCCTTGAGGAGTGTTACGGAATAGACATCGACGCAGCACTCGACCAGCACGTACAAAAGCTGAAGGCCAAAGGGTACCTTTCCTCATGATACAGAAAACAAAAAAGATTCTTGTTGCTTTCGGCACCCGGCCGGAGGCTATCAAAATGGCACCTGTGATTCAGGTGCTCCGCTCTTCCCCCGACATTTTTCACGTTACCGTGGTTGTAACAGCCCAGCACCGGGAGATGCTCGACCAGGTGCTCAGTCTTTTCGGCATAGTTCCGGATTACGACCTCGATATCATGCAAGAAGGGCAAACCCTGTTCGAGGTAACTACACGGGCGCTGACGGGGCTTGAAAAGGTGCTGAAGGAAGTTCGTCCCGACATCGTTCTGGTACACGGTGACACAACTACAACGTTTACTGCCGCTTTAGCGGCGTTCTACTTGCAAATCCCCGTGGGTCACGTTGAAGCGGGCCTCCGCACCGGTCAAAAGTATGCGCCTTACCCGGAGGAGATGAACAGGCACCTGGCCGGGGTGCTGGCGGATATCCATTTTGCACCCACCGCGCGGGCGCGCGCAGCGCTGCTGCGGGAAGGGATTGGCCCGGAGAGCATCTACATCACCGGTAATACTGTTATCGACGCCTTACATCAGGTAGTGCGTCCCGGATACACATTTCGTGAAGAGGTGATAGCGCAGGCGGTAAACAGCGGTCGCCGTTTGGTCCTGGTTACCACGCACCGCCGTGAGAACTGGGGTGAACCCCTAGTTAATGCTTACAGGGCACTGAAGCGTGTAATCTTGAACCACCCTGACACAGCCATGGTGTTTCCGGTCCATAAAAACCCGCTCGTTCGACAGGCGGCAGCGGCGGTTTTTGCTCAGTGTCCGCGCGTGTACCTTACGGAACCGCTTTCATACGAAGAGTTTACGAACCTGATGGCAAAGAGCTTTCTCGTGGTCACGGACTCGGGTGGCTTGCAAGAAGAAGCTCCGGCACTCGGAAAACCGGTCCTGGTTTTGCGGGATGTGACGGAACGACCGGAAGCAGTGGAAGCCGGAACAGTCTTGGTTGTAGGCACCGAAGAAGAACGGGTTTTGGCAGGCCTTGAAAGGCTGCTGAACGACAGCATTTTTTATGAGCGGATGGCCACTGCCGTTAATCCGTACGGTGACGGGCGCGCGGCGGCCAGGATTAAGGCAGGACTTCTGCACCATTTCGGGGATGGGCCACGGCCTGCGGAGTTTCGGCCTGAAAGTTCCAGCGGGAACAAGGATTATCAAGCCTAACCTTGAAAAGAAAAATTTTTTAAAAGCTTAGATGAAAATGTATTTTTCGGCAGGAATATTTCTGATGACGTAGAAAATATACTGGACAAGATAAACCTAATTTGGTTAGAAAACGGATGCAAAAACCCCCGGGCTTGTAAATTCGGGAACAATAAGGATAACGTAACGGAGGAAAAGTGCCACTGTGGCCAGGGACACAGGATGGGGTCGCGTTTTGCAGGTTTTTGCTCTGGCTTCAAGCATCAGCGTACAGTTTGCGGTCTCTGTGGTACTTGGCTGGTGGATCGGGCACTTCTTTGACAGGCGGCTTGATCTCGAAACGCCGTGGTTGGGCGTGATAGGATTATTGATGGGTATCGGAGCCGGCATTTACGGGATTGTGCGACTGATGGGGCGTTTTTCCTGGAAAAACGGAAATAGAAACAATAGCAATAAAGAGAAATAGTTTTTGTGCCGGAGTGATAGGTCAGGTGGGTTTGTTTGCGGGAGAGTTTGAGAGGTTTACCGGGAAGATAATCCGCGAAGCCGTTTGGATCCTGGTGGTTTTATTGGCGGTGTTGCCATGGTGTCCGCGGAACCCGCTGCTTGGCGGTTTTGCCTTAGGCTTGGCCGTCAGCATTCTCAACGGTTTTTTTCTTACCCTCCGAATGCGGAAAATGCTTTTCCTCATGCCTTACGGCACCGATCGCGCTAAAATATTCGTTCAGGTGGGAATGGTCAGCCGTTGGGGCTTGATCTTTGCGGTGCTTTATTTTGCTGTCAAGACGGGTTGGTTCAATCTTGCTGCCATGTTGGGCGGGTTGTTGGTGGTGCCCATCTTCAGTGTTTGTGAGGCGATAAGGGCCCTTATTCGCGGCCGTGTGGAAGTCGGCGCATAAGGGCTTCTTTATTTTGAAGTCAGTTAAGAAAGGGGGTGAGTGTGGTTTTGGAGGGAACGAGGCGTAAAAGAATTCTTTTCTTCGGGCTGTTGTTGGTTTTCATGGCTTTTGTTGCTTCGGGTTGCGGCGAAGGGTTTGACCTTCATAAAACCGAGGGCGAGTTAAATACTTGGGGCTTCCCGATGGAACCGACAACTGTTAATATTGCTGGTTATGATGTAAAGCTGAATCTTGGCACAATCTACTATACCTGGATAGCGATGGCGCTCACATTGCTTCTCTGCCTCGCCGCGGCCAGGGGATGTACTATCCGGACTCCGTCCAAGCTGGCTTCCATGATAGAAATGATCTTCGACTTTTTAAAGGGGCAGCTTTTTGACAGCATGGGTGAGAAGAAAGGCCGGGGGCTTTACCCGCTTATCCTTACCTATTTTATATTCATTTTGGTGTGCAATTTGATGGGTCTGGTGCCTACCCTTGTAGCCCCGACGGGTGATATTAATACCACCTTAGGGCTGGCGCTTATCACTTTTATCTTGATCTACGTTTGGGGGCTCAGGTACACAGGGCCCAAGATGTTCAAGCATTACATCATGCCCATACCGATTCTGCCGATCGTAGAAGACTTCGCGAAACCGGTCACGCTTGCATTCCGACTTTTCGGCAATATGAAGGGTAAACATATTATGACGGTAGCGTTGCTGGGCCTCATTACGGGTGTCGCAGAGTACTGCGGCGGGTTCTTGGCTTCAGTTATCTGGCTTGCTTTCGGTATATTTGTTTCGGCAATCCAGGCATTTGTATTCACAGTGTTAAGCATCGCTTACATCTCAATGGTTGTAAGCGAGGATCACCATTAACAAAGAAACATCCTTAGGAGAAGGGAGGGAAAGTGATGGAGGTTGGTGCTGGTGCAGCTTTAGGTATGGCTCTTGCTGCTGGGCTCGGTGCTCTCGGTGCGGCTATTGGTGACGGTATCGCTACCGGTAAATGCTTGGAGGGTACTGCCCGCCAGCCGGAGTTGCGGGGTCAGCTCATGACCATTATGTTCATCGGCGTGGGCTTAATCGAGTCAATTCCGATTATCGCCGTGGTCGTGGCGTTCATGCTCATGGGTAAGATCGGTCACTAATTGACTCATTTACTGAGGAATTTAAAGACAGTTTCAAGGTTTCGTTTACAGGGTTGCAGGCTTTAGAACCGTTTTATTTGCAAATTCAACGTGGAGCAGGTTTTAGCCGTCGACCGGCTGAAACCTGCTACCTAACCCTTTTTTGCGGAAGGAGGGAAAACCCGGTGGTTGAGATTAACGGAACGCTGTTTGTCCAGATCTTTCATTTCCTCCTCTTGCTGGTCCTCCTCCGCCTTGTGGCCTACAAACCGATCTTGAAGGTATTGGAAGAACGCCAGAAGTATGTGGCTTCTAATATTGAACAGGCAGAGAGGCAGCGGGCGGATGCGGAGAAGATTAAGGCGGAATTAGAGGCGGAGATGCGCCGCACCCGCGAGGAGGCCCAGAAGATTATCGAGCGGGCCACCAAGGCCAGTGAGGAGCAGGCGCAGGCCATTATGGAAGCGGCGAAGGAAGAGGCGACCCGTCTCAAAGAGGGAGCGCTGGCGGACATCGAGCGCGAAAAGGATAAGGCTTTAGCTGAGCTTAAGGATCAGGTTGCGAGCATGGCCGTTCTCGTTGCCAGTAAGGTCATCCGTGAAGGTTTGACAGCCGATATGCAGGAAAAGCTCATCAAGGACGCCGTTAGTGAGGTGAAGAATCTGCCATGCTAAAGGGCGCAGTGGCCGAACGTTACGCTGGAGCGCTGTTCAGCGTGGCGCAGGAAAAAGGCCTCATGGATGAGATCGAACAGGAACTTAAAGAGGTGTTGGAAGCTTTGGATGCTTCGCCGGACTTTCGGCGGGTGTTTTACCATCCTCAGGTTTCTACGTCTCTCAAGAAGCAAATCATTAAAGAGGTTTTGGGTGCTGAAGTAAACGAATATGCGCTAAATTTCATTAACGTAGTTTTGGATGCCCGGCGGGAGGTTTTTTTTAAGGATATTGTAACCGAGTACACCCGCTTGGTTAACGAAACCAGGAATGTTGTTGAAGTCACGGTTACGTCAGCGGTGGAGGTGCCGTCTGATTCTAAGGATAACCTGGTAGAGGCCCTTTCAAAGGTCACGGGAAAGGATGTTCGGGTGGAGTACGAGCTGAAATCCGAGGTCCTGGGTGGCCTAATCATCCGCATCGGCAACCGGGTTATTGATTCAAGCATTATGCGGCAACTCGAGCGCCTGAGAGAACAGATCCGCGAAATTCGAGTTGGATAGGGGTGACAGAAAAAAATGAAACTGAGACCTGAAGAAATCAGTTCGATAATCCGCCAGCAGATTGAAAAATACGAGGTTCAGGTTGAAGTTACCGATGTTGGTTCAGTCATCTACATCGGTGACGGCGTTGCGCGGGTTTACGGGCTGGAAGACTGTATGTACGCTGAGCTTTTGGAGTTTCCGGGTGGTACGCTCGGAATGGCGCTCAACCTGGAAGAAGACAACATCGGATGTGTTATTCTCGGTCCGTACAAACACATCAAAGAAGGCGACGTGGTTAAAAGGACCGGGCGGATCGCTTCGGTGCCTGCGGGTGACGCGGTTATCGGCCGTGTGATCAACCCGGTTGGGATGCCGCTGGACGGCAAAGGTCCTATAAACACCGACAAGTTCCGGCCGATTGAAAAAATCGCTCCCGGTGTCATTTTCCGGCAGCCGGTGGACACACCGCTCCAGACCGGTATCAAGGCTGTTGACGGTATGATCCCGATCGGCCGCGGCCAGCGGGAGTTGATCCTGGGCGACAGGCAGACGGGGAAAACTGCGATTGCGGTGGATGCGATCATCAACCAGAAAGGGCAGAACTGCATCTGTATTTATGTCGCGGTAGGACAAAAGGCCTCAACTGTCGCTAATGTGATCCAGAAGTTCCAGGAATATGGAGCAATGGACCACACCGTCGTTGTTTCAGCGACTGCTTCTGATCCTTCACCGCTGCTGTACATTGCTCCGTTTGCCGGTGCGGCGATCGGCGAAGAGTTCATGGATCAGGGGAAAGACGTCCTGATTGTTTACGACGACCTTTCAAAGCAAGCGGCCGCTTACCGCGAGCTTTCGCTGCTCTTGCGCCGGCCGCCGGGACGTGAGGCGTACCCGGGCGACGTCTTCAACCTGCACTCCCGGCTTCTGGAAAGGGCTGCCAAGTTGCACCCGAATTACGGCGGCGGTTCGATGACGGCTTTGCCGGTTATCGAGACCCAGCAGGGTGACGTTTCCGCTTACATCCCGACAAATGTTATCTCCATTACCGATGGTCAGATTATTCTTGAACCCGACCTCTTTTACGCCGGCGTACGTCCAGCCGTTAACGTCGGTCTTTCCGTATCGCGCGTCGGCGGCAAGGCCCAGCGCAAAGCGATGCGGCAGGTTGCCGGCCAGTTGCGCCTTGAACTCGCGCAATACCGGGAACTGGCGGCATTCGCCCAGTTCGGCTCCGACCTGGACAAAGCGACGCTAGCAAGGCTGAACCGCGGCGAGCGGTTGGTGGAGCTTCTGAAACAGGGACAGTACGTCCCGATGCCGATGGAGGAACAGGTCGTATCCATCTTTTCCGGCGTAAGAGGTTACCTTGACGATATCCCTGTAGAGAAGGTCCAGGAGTTTGAAGCAGAGTTATTGAAGTACATGCGCGCCCAAGGGGCAGCCGTCCTGCAGGCGATCAAGAATGATATGGAGATAAAGCCGGACACGGAAGGAAAACTAAAGAGCGCCATCGAGGATTTCAAAAAAGGCTTTAAGATGCAGTACGGACTGGCGTAGCGTGGAGGTGAAGTAATGCCATCCTTACGTGATTACAGACGGCGCATTAAGAGCCTCCAGAGTACGCAAAAGATTTGCAAGGCGATGAAGGCCGTTGCTACCGCCAAGATGGCCAAAGCACAGATGGCCGTTACCGCGGCACGTCCTTACGCCCGGCAGATACACGAGGTCTTGGGGCGTCTGTCCCGGGCGGCGGGTGACGTAAAGCACCCGCTCCTGGCGGTACGTGAACCGAAGAAGGTATGTTACATCGTAGTCACCGCTGACCGCGGGTTGTGCGGGGGCTTTAACAGCAATATCCTGCGCACTACGCTGCGGGAGGTCGGTGCTCATCCCGACGCGGCATTGATCGCAGTAGGACGAAAAGCAAGAAACTTTTTCCGCTTCCGCAAGATGGCAATGGAAGCTGAATTCACCGGTCTAGGCGAGGACATTAAATTCGCGTATGCCCGGCAGATTGCGAAGCATCCGATTGAGAAATACGCTGCCGGTGAATACGATGCGGTATACGTGGTTTACTCGAAGTTTGTTAACATCCTTGTCCAGCAGCCGACGGTGGTGAAGATTTTGCCGATTGAGCCGCCAGCGGACGAGGAGGAGACAGAGAAAGCAGAAAAGAAGCACGGCCCGCAGCCACTCTATATCTTCGAGCCTTCGGCGGAAGCCGTGCTATATGACCTGCTGCCGAAATACATCGAAACGGTCATCTTTCATGCCATACTGGAGTCGAAGGCCGGCGAGCACAGCGCCCGGATGACCGCGATGGACGGAGCAACCAAGAACACCGAAGATATGATCGCCCGGACCACCCTGAAGATGAACCGGGTGCGCCAGGACGGTATCACAAAGGAGTTGCTCGAAATCGTAGGCGGCGCGGCGGCACTCGAATAACGCCTTGGAGGAGGTTTGAACGGCAAAATGAACGTTGGCGAAATAGTACAGATAATCGGCGTTGTTGTTGACGTAAGGTTTCCTGCCGGCCAGGTGCCGGAGATATACAACGCCTTGAAAGTGGAGTACGATGACGCATTTACCGGAAAGAAAATCGAGCTTACGCTCGAAGTAGAGCAGCACCTCGGCAACAACGTGGTACGGACCGTTGCCATGTCCACCACGGACGGGCTGAAGCGGGGAGCTAAGGTTGTTGATACGGGTGCGCCGATCTCGGTGCCCGTCGGCAGAGCAACGCTTGGCCGCCTGATTGACGTGCTTGGCACCCCGATTGACGGGTTGGGACCGATTAATGCAGACAAGTATTACCCGATCCACAAACCCGCGCCTGCCCTAATAGAGCAATCAACGAAGGTGGAGCAGCTCGAAACGGGACTGAAGGTTGTTGACCTGCTGGTCCCGTTCATGAAGGGCGGCAAGATTGCGATGTTCGGCGGCGCCGGGGTGGGCAAAACGGTTATCGTTATGGAACTCATTAACAACATTGCCAAGCAGCACGGAGGCATCTCGGTGTTCGCGGGTGTCGGTGAGCGCACCCGTGAAGGAAACGACCTTTACCTTGAGATGACGGAATCCGGCGTTATGCCCAAGACGATGATGGTCTTCGGTCAGATGAACGAGCCTCCCGGCTGCCGGTTACGCGTGGGCCTCACCGGTCTCTGCCTTGCGGAGTACTTCCGGGACGAGGAAGGAGCGGACGTGTTGATCTTTATCGACAACATTTTCCGTTTCTCCCAGGCCGGTTCCGAGGTGTCGGCGCTGCTCGGCCGGATGCCTTCCGCTGTGGGTTACCAGCCGACGCTGGCAACCGAAATGGGCCAGCTTCAGGAGCGGATTACGTCTACAACCAAGGGTTCGATCACCTCGGTGCAGGCTGTGTACGTGCCTGCCGACGACCTGACCGACCCTGCTCCGGCTAATACCTTTGCGCACCTGGACGGCACAGTGGTGTTGTCCCGGCAAATTGCCGAGCTCGGTATTTACCCGGCGGTGGACCCGCTTGACTCGGTGTCCAGGATTCTTGACCCGAAAGTCGTGGGGCAGGACCACTACCTGGTGGCACGCGGAGTGCAGAAGGTGCTTCAGCGGTACAAAGAGCTGCAGGACATCATCGCCATCCTCGGTATGGAGGAATTGTCTGAAGAGGACAAACTCATCGTGGCGCGGGCGCGCAAACTCCAGCGGTTCCTGTCGCAGCCCTTCCACGTGGCGGAGGCTTTTACCGGAACAGCGGGGAAATACGTGTCACTGAAGGACACCATTCGGGGCTTCAAGGAGATCTTGGACGGGAAGCACGACGACCTGCCGGAAGACGCCTTCTACATGGTTGGCGGCATTGAAGAGGCGGTTGAAAAGGGCAAGAAGCTCCTTGCGGCTTCTTAAGGAGTGAGCGTTAGTGGCTGAAAAACTCCAGAAGTTAGTTGTCGTCACACCGGCCCGCGTTGCTTATACCGACGAGGTGCGGATGGTCTGCGCGCGTGGTGCTGCCGGCGACTTGGGTATTCTGCCCGACCACGCCCCGCTTATTACCGCTTTAAAGACCGACGTGGTACGGATACAGAAAGACGGTAAATGGCGGCACATGGCGGTTAGCAGCGGTTTTTTAGAAGCCAAGGACAACCGCGTAGTTATTCTCTCTGATGCTGCAGAACTGGCGGAAGAGATAGACGTGGACCGTGCTCGCCGGGCAAAGGAGCGGGCGGAGGAGCGCCTGCGGACGCGCGCAGCGGATGTCGACATTGTTCGCGCGGAAGCGGCTCTTCTGCGAGCGCTTGCCAGACTAAAAGCGGTAGAAATGGCCGGCGGCGCCAGGCGTTAACGCAGGGTTGGGCAAGACAGAGCACTTTACGGCCGTTGATAAAGCCAGGCTGGTCAAGCCTGGCTTTTGTTCGTAGGAAGCAGCCTAATGAACGGTATAGTTACAACCCAGCAGAAAACCCCGCGGATTGTCTGCGGGGTTTGTTAATTAAAGTTGAAATCCTTGTCGGTTAATGAGAACCCGAACAACTCGAACAACTCGTGGCCTTACAGGTGGTACAGGATGATCCTTTACCTCCGTCTGTGCCCCGGGTGGCAAAGAAGGAAAGCAGTTTTTCCGGTTTAGGAGTATCACAGGCCGGGCAGGAGAGGCTCTCCCCGGTCTCGCCGATCGGGCATAATCTTTCAAAACGCAGGCCGCAAGCGTTACAGCGAAATTCGTAAATAGGCATTACCGTGTGCTCCTTTCTCACAGATCATCTGGTTGTCAAGAAAAAGCTTATGGGAAATTGGGTTCGTTGTCAAGGAAAGCGGTACGATTCGACAGGATTTTTAAGGCAGGCAGAGAATAAGATGGTGGTAAGATAAACACCGTGTCCCAGCAATCAGAGTAGGAGTTGAGCTCCGCAGGATAAATGGCGCATGTGAAAATGGGTTAGATGACCCGACAGAGTTTATCCGCTGAGTGCTGGGCGCCTTAAGTCGATAACGGTCACATCTCACTTCTCAAGTGGGCCTTAGGCCTTTTTCCGGCCTACGAACTATGAAAATGGTAAAAAAGGAGTAAAAGACCATGCATTTGAGTTTTCTCGGCGCCGCCGGAACCGTAACCGGGTCACGTTTTTTAGTCGAGACCAGCGGTATGCGGGTATTGGTCGATTGCGGTCTTTTTCAGGGACCGCGTGAGATCCGGGAGAGAAACTACGAACCTTTTCCTTTTTACCCGGCTTCGATCGATAACCTTCTTGTAACCCATGCACACATCGATCATTCCGGTCTCATCCCACGTTTATGTAAAGAAGGCTTCAAGGGAAGAATCTTCGCAACTGAAGCGACTGCTGACCTCCTGACGGTTCTCTTACCGGATGCAGGGCACATTCAGGAGATGGAGGTTGAGCAGAAAAACAGGAAGGCAAGGCGCGCAGGCAAGCCGACCATCGAGCCCATTTATACGGTAGCAGATGCAGAAAAATGCCGCCAGTTCTTTACCGGAATTAAGTACAACACCGAGATAGAGCTTTCACCAAAAGTCACCGCCACTTTTATAAATGCCGGTCACATCCTCGGTGCGGCGATGATTCTCTTAACGGTGACAGAAAACGGCATTCCACTGAGGGTACTGTTTACCGGGGATATCGGCAGGCCGGGGCAGCGGTTCATAGAAGATCCTGCGGTTGTAGAGGCAGCAGACTACGTGGTTATTGAATCCACGTATGGAAACAGGCTTCATCCTGAGGTTGACGAGATCTCAGTGCTGCATGACGTCCTCTGGCATACTTACAACCGCGGCGGTAATGTAATTATTCCCGCGTTTGCTGTAGAGCGCACACAGGACCTCCTTTACGACCTAAACGAACTTTACTGTACCGGAAAACTCCCGCCGGTAAAAGTTTACATTGACAGCCCGTTGGCGACGGCGGTGACTAATATCTACAATCAGCATCAAGAGTGCTATGATCAGGAAACGCACCACCTGGTAAAGTCCGGGCAAAACCCTTTGGACTCCGAGTTTGTCAATTTTTCCGTTACGACTGAGGAATCACGCGCGCTCAACGCCATCCCGGGCGGTCTGGTCATCATTGCGGGCAGTGGTATGTGCGAGGCCGGGCGCATACGCCACCACCTTAAACACAATCTCTGGCGGCCCGAGTCTGCTGTCGTCTTTGTCGGGTTCCAACCGCAAGGGACGCTTGGCAGGCGCATCCTCGACGGGGATGAGGTTGTGACCATATTCGGCGAAGAGATCGCCGTAAAGGCCGAAATCGTGGAAGTGTCCGGGTATTCCGCGCACGCTGACCAACCCGCTTTACTCGACTGGTTAAGGAGCATTAAGAGCCCACCCAGGCAAGTGTTTGTAGTTCACGGCGAGCCTGACGCTGCGGCGGAATTACGGAAAAAGATCGATACCGAACTCGGCTTGAAGGCGGTTGTACCGGATTACGGATCGACGTGGACATTGGTGGCGGATTATCAAGCAGAGGCATTGCTGGAGGCTTATCGGCGGCTTGGCGAAAGGCTGCAGAAGATCGTACGCGTGGCGGATCCAGTCCAAATGGCCGCAATTGCCGGTAAGATTGAGAGTATTGCCGCGAGCGGGGGTTAGTTAAAATCTTTAAAATGAGACACTAAGCATTAGTAAAAATCGTTTACAGGTTTCTTAGCGCAGGTGTTGAGAGTAGCCCACTTGAAAGCCGGATGATATAATAACTAAGGGTTTTCCACGGAGGGAGTCGTTCACGACCCAGCACTCAATGGACTTCTTGCCCTTTGAAGGACAGACCTTCATTGAGCTTAAATGCCCAGCACTCAATAGGACTTTTTGAGCTTTGGAGGAGAGACCTTCTTTAGTCTAATGAAGTGATAGCTTTCAAACTTCAAGGTTATATTGAGTGCTGGGTTAAGCTTCAAGGATTATATTGAGTGCTGGGTCGCCACCGGGAATGAAGAGTTTCGATATGCATAGTAGGGCGGAGAGCCAACTGAGTGCTGGGCGGCAGCGGTCTTGATTTGTATTCGGACTCAGAACTCGGGACTTATTGACAGGGGGGTCCTTATCAATCAGGCCTTTGTCCTTAAGGAATATAAAGGTTTAAAGGTGTTTCAAGCGAACTCACTGAACCTGCCGTGGCTTGTCCACGGTTTCACCACTAGATTAGGCGGCGTCAGCGAAGGTTCTTTTACATCGTTGAACCTCGGATTCACGGTCGGTGACCTTCCGGAACGGGTATTGGCCAACAGAAGGCGGCTGGCCGACGCGCTGGGTTATGACCTCGAACGTACAGTTTCAGGACAGCAGGTTCACGGCAATACCGTTGCTGTTGCCGACCTCCGTAACGCAGGGGCAGGTGCTTCCGGGCCGACGACTTCCCTTTCGGCGACGGACGGCCTAGTTACTTCAGTTCCGCGGTTGCCGTTAACAGCCTTCTTTGCGGACTGCGTTCCTGTTTACCTGGTGGACACCGTAAGCAGAACTGCCGGGATCGTGCACGCCGGCTGGCGGGGAACGGTGCTGCGGATCGCCGGTAGGGCCGTTGCTAAGATGACCGGAGTGTTCGGCACGCACCCCAAGGACTGTTTGGCGGTGCTGGGCCCTGCCATCGGTTCCTGTTGCTACACGGTAGATGAGACGGTAGCGCAGCAATTTCAACATTTGGGCGAAAAGGTTGTCAGGCGGGACGGAAGCAAGTGGCGTGTCGATTTATGGGAGGCCAATCGCAGGGACTTACTTGCAGCGGGGGTGCCTCCGGAGAACATTACCGTGATCGATTGTTGTACTTTCTGCCATCCGGAACTGATGTTCTCGCACCGGCGAGACGGCGGCAAGACGGGGAGAATGGCCGCTGTAATTATGCTTCGGTAGCTTCAAATGTAAGCGAAGTTATGCAGTGGGCTCCTGGAAAGGGTTTCAATTATGGCGCTGATATTGGTGGTTGACGACGAGGAGCATATCCAAAAACTGCTCGTCTTTGCACTCGAGCGCGAAGGTTATGAGGTCATAACCGCCGGGGATGGTCTTGCCGCTCTCAAACTTACCGAAAGCAGGAACCCGGATTTGATTATCCTTGACATTATGCTGCCCGGAATGGACGGCATGCGTTTCTGCCAGGTTTTGCGGGCAAAACAGAGGCTGCGCGACATTCCCGTGATAATGCTCAGTGCCCGGGGAACGGAGAAGGACAAGATTTCAGGTTTGGAAACAGGGGCTGACGACTACGTAACTAAACCCTTCAGCGTGCGCGAACTTGTCGCGAGAGTGCGGGCGCACCTGAGGCGCAGGCCCCCGTCTGAGGAGAAGAATAGGCTTGTATACGGTCAACTGACTATCGACCGGGAACGCTTGATGGTCTCATGGAATGAAGCCCGGCAGGGGCTGACCCCTAAAGAGTTTGAGCTGCTTTATTTTCTCGCTGCACACCCGGGACGTGTTTTCTCGCGTGATTACCTGCTGGATAAGATTTGGGGGTATGATTTTCCGGGCGGATCACGGACGGTGGATGTTCATATACGCTATATCAGACAAAAACTCGAGCAGATGCCGGGGACGCCCCGCTTTATAGAAACAGTACGGGGTGCAGGATATCGTTTTCGGGAGCAGGTAGAATAGAATGGTAAGAACAATCCGGAAGCGGGTTTATACCTGGCTGTTCATTTTGCTGGTAATTTTCGTGTGGCTGTGTGCGCTCAGCCACTATACCCATTTGCGTTTTTGGGTGGTTTTTTTAACGGGCGCTGCCGCAACTGCTGTGGTCGCAAGAGTACTCAACCGGCAAGTTGTAGAGCCGATGCGGAACCTGGTTACCGTGGCGCGGGAACTGGCCCCTTATGCAAAAACAGAAGAACTGCGCCAGACTGACGAAGTCGGATGGCTTACATCGCGCGCAAACCTTCTGGCCTCAGGGTTGAAAGGGGCTTTCAGCGCATTGTACTCGGAGAAGGCACAGATGGAAGCCATTTTATCGAGTCTAAACGAAGCAGTATTGGCGTTAGATTCGGCGGGGAAAGTACTGCTTACCAACAAGGCCCTGGAGGCGATCTCCGGGGTGAGTCCGGAGGAGGCCAAGGGGAAGAACATCATTGAGGTTGTCCGCAATCATGAACTCGAGCAGTTGGTGTACAAGGTTTTATCGTGCGTGTCGCCGGCAAGAGAAGAGCTGAAGTTCCTTACACCCGAGCCCCGGGTTTTTGCTACCCGGGTCACACCGATAAAAACCCCGGAGGGGCCCGGTGTGGTGGTGGTCCTCAGAGACATCACAGCGCAGAGGCGACTTGAACAGATGCGAAGCGAATTTGTGGCTAACGTATCACATGAACTGCGAACACCCTTGACCGCCATCCGGGGCTTTGTTGAAACCCTGCGTGAGGGTGCCGTTGATGACCCTGCAAGAGCAAAGGAGTTCTTGGAAATCATTGAGTCCGAGACAAAGCGTCTTGAAAAACTGATTGAGGACCTCTTGAGCCTTTCCCGCCTGGAAGACCGGCGGACTGCCTTTGTCCGGCAGCAGGTTAACATAGGTGATGTGGTTGCACGTCTGCTGCCTGTTTTTCAGAAACGTGCGCAGGACCAAGAGATCAAAATGCTGGTTGAAGTGCCTTCTGATTTACCAGCGGTGCTCGGCGACCCGGAACTTATCAGTCAGGTATTTGCTAACCTTATTGACAACGCGCTTAAGTTTACGCCGGAGGGAGAGATCCGTATCAAGGCGACCGCTTCCCCCGGATGGATCCGGGTGGACGTTGAAGATACAGGCATAGGGATTCCTGATGACAGCCTGCCGCGCGTATTCGAACGGTTTTACCGCGTTGATAAGGCACGTTCACGGGCTTCCGGGGGGACCGGACTTGGCCTGTCAATTGTAAAGCATATAGTTGAAGCTCATGGCGGCAGGGTAAGCGTCGAAAGCCAATTGGGCAAGGGTAGCCGCTTTTCCTTCTACCTCCCGGTGTTGCAAATTTAACACCGGCTTAACAGGGAATTAATGCTGGTTTAACAAAAGGGTGTTAGATTTTAAGTACGAAAATGCGTAAACTCCTGGTTTTACTGATAACATTCACGCTTTTCACAGCAGGTTGCAGCCAACAGGGCCGGGTTAATTCCTCGGATAGGGTAGAGGTCACTATATTAGGTTCAACCGCGCTTCTCCCGTTGATGAGGGTAGCGGCAAAAGACTTTGTCGCGATGAACCCGGAAGTATCGCTTACTGTATCAGGGGGCGGTTCCCTCACAGGTTTGCACCAGGTGGCCGTGGGTACGGCGGATATCGGTACGTCTGACGTGGAACCGCCCACGGGGGATCCGCTGTACCGCGGTTTAATGGATCACGTAGTAGGAGTGATACCCTTTTTGCTCATTACACACCCGGATGTCGGTGTGGATAGCCTGACGCATAAACAAGCGGTCGACATTTTCACGGGCAAGATCAAGAACTGGCGCGCGGTAGGCGGAAAAGAGATGGATATTACCATCATTAACCGGATTAAATCCTCCGGCTCTCGTCAAGTGATTAAAGAGATCATTCTTCAGGGACAGGAGTTCACCGGTAACACCCTGCTTGTTAATTCGAACAGTGAGGTTAAGAATGCGGTCGCGAATACCCCGGGTGCTATAGGGTTTATCAGCGCAAATTATTTAGATAAGTCCGTGAAAGCGGTAAAATACAACGGGGTGGCGTGCAATGAAAAGAACGTGGGCAACGGTACTTATCCGCTGTTTACAGCGGCGCACGTGTATACGAAAGGAGAGCCCGGCGGGGCTGTAAAGGCGTTCATCAAATTCCTGGCCGGCGATTCATTTCAGGTAAAAGTGAAAAGGACAGGACTCCTGACAGTTTCAGTAATAGAAATGATTGGCGTCGAGAACTTCAAGTCACAGGGGATGAAGGATGGCAAAGATCAAAGTTGAAGGCATGAACTTCTATTATCGGGAAGAGCATGCCTTAAAAGACATAAACATCGAGATCAAGGAGAACCACATAACCGCCCTGATTGGGCCGTCCGGGTGTGGGAAGACTACCTTCCTGCGGGTTCTTAACCGGATGAATGATTTAATCGAGGGAGCACGTGTGGCGGGAAATGTACTGCTCGACGGTGAGGATATTTATGCCTCTCACGTTGACGTAGTGGAGCTAAGAAAGCGCGTGGGGATGGTTTTTCAGCGTCCGAACCCTTTCCCGATGTCAATTTACGATAATATTGCTTTCGGCCCGAGGATTCACGGTCTGAAAGATAAGCCCCGCCTTGACGAGATTGTAGAAAAAAGCTTGCGGGGAGCCGCCCTGTGGGACGAAGTCCGGGATAAGCTTTACCGTTCTGCGCTCGGTTTGTCCGGGGGGCAGCAGCAAAGGTTGTGCATTGCACGTCTTCTTGCCGTAGAACCCGAGGTGGTTTTGATGGACGAGCCTACTTCCGCCCTGGATCCGGCCTCGACCATGAAGATAGAGGAACTCCTCCAGGAACTCAAGAGGCGGTATACCATAGTTATCGTAACGCACAACATGCAACAGGCAGCACGGGTTTCGGATACCACCGCCTTCTTCCTAATGGGGGAGTTGATTGAGTACGACGAAACGGGAGTAATCTTTACACGGCCAAGGGACAGGCGGACTGAGGATTACATAACAGGACGCTTTGGTTAACATCGTCCTTTGACAAGCCGGTTGCTTTAGATTCTATTCTTTGTTAAACTTTTATAAATCTTCCATAACCGGTTAACAGCCAAACTTATTTGAGGAGTGGTATAAGCGGTGACGAGCCAGCGGGCTACCTTTGAAAACGAGTTAACGGAATTACAAAGAGATCTATTGCGAATGGGGAGCCTGGTCGAGGAAGCGGTCTTTAACGCCGTTCAATCTTTGGTCACGCGTGACGAGGTTCTGGCTAAAAAGGTTATCATGAATGATGATGAGATCGATGCCTTGTGCAAAGAGATAGAAAAAAGGTGTGTCCGGCTGGTCGCGACACAGCAGCCGATCGCCCGTGACCTCCGGATAATTTTTACGGGTATAAAAATCATTTCGAACCTGGAACGGATGGCCGACCATTCAGTAGATATCGCCCGTTACGCGTTGAACCTGATAATTTGTTACAGCTCGACCGTTGCAGATATAATTCTACAGGATATTTTGCAGATCGGTAGAATGGTGCAACAGATGGTGAAAAACGGTTTGGATGCGTACGTTCATAACGATGTTACCAAGGCACGTGAAATGAGCACTGCGGACGACGAGGTCGACCACCTTTACAGAAAAACCTTCAACGCCATATTGGACCTGATGGAGAAAGAGCCCGGAAACACTCGTTGCTACGTGTATTTACTTCTAGCGGCTCTTCGTCTCGAAAGAGTAGCTGACCGAGCGACGAATATCGGGGAAGACGTGATTTACCTTGTTACAGGCGAATGGGAAGAGCTCAACTAAAGGGGTCGTTATTGAACGGGCCGGGCATCCCGAAGTTTTCACCAACGGTTTTGAAGGAATTGCCAGCATTACGTAGAATATTTCAAAATGAGTAACATAACCGACAATATCAGGCGAGTTCAGCGCGAAATTGTTCAGGCGGCGCGGCGTGCAAGGCGGGATCCAGCCGCCGTAAAAATTGTTGCGGTATCCAAAGGGGTGCCGCCGGACGTAATACGGAATGCACAGGCGGCGGGTCTTACGGCCTTCGGCGAAAACCGGGTTCAGGAGTTCCTGAGGAAGCACTCGGAAATCGATGGGGGGGTCGAGTGGCACTTTATCGGGTATTTACAGCGGAACAAGGTCAAACACCTTTTGGAGCGGGTGAACCTCATCCACAGTCTCGACCGGTGGGAATTGGCCGTGGAACTTGACCGGTGGGCGTTGAGAAAGGGACACATCTTCAATGCCCTGGTTCAGGTTAACGTAGCTCGGGAACCTTCAAAGCATGGTTTTTATGAAGAAGAAGTCTCAGACTTTTTGGCAGCGGTTTCTGAGTTGCCGGGTGTCCGGGTGCGGGGTCTGATGACAATGGCTCCTTACTTCATGGATCCGGAAGATTCGCGCCCGGTCTTCAGGATGCTCCGGGAACTGGCCTGCAAATGCCGGGGTGTCCCGGGTGTAAGCTTGGAGTTTTTATCGATGGGAATGACGCAGGACTTTGCAGTGGCAGTGGAGGAGGGAGCGAATATGGTACGCATCGGAACGGCCATTTTTGGCCGGCGACAGTACCAGGGGAGGGAGTCACATGAGTAAGAGACTGGTGGAAAAAGTGCTGGGATTTATCGGATTCGAAGACGAAACTTACGAGGAGCAGGTCCAGGCGGAGCCCCAAGATGCTTTCCTGCGGGGGAAGAGGGGAGCAGTGGTCAGCCTGCATACCCAACGGCAGATGCGGGTGATGGTATCCGAGCCACGTTCCTTCGATGACGCCCAGGAGATAGCCGACCACCTGAGAAACCGCCGCCCGGTGATCGTAAATTTGGAACGTATAGAAACAGAGTTGGCGCGGCGGGTGGTGGACTTTGTAAGCGGTGCCGCTTATGCTCTTAGCGGGAGCGTGCAGAAGGTGGGCGGGGGCATATTTCTTTTCGCCCCGAACAACGTTGATATAGCCTCCGAGGGGAAAGAGAGCGAGAAAGGAATCTTCCCCTGGACGCGCGGTTTAAAGGGGGCTGAGTAGTGCCTTTAACGGGCCTGAAAGTTGGACTGATCGGCGGCGGAGCAATGGGGGGGGCGTTGGCCACCGGCCTTGTTAAAAGCGGGGTAATCCCGCAAGAGGCTCTTACTGTTAGCGATATCTCCAACGAGCGGCTACGCCGGCTTGAAGAAACTTTAGGCGTCCGTACTCTTCAGGAAAACATGGCGCTGGCAAGTGAAGCGGACATAGTTGTTCTCGCCGTAAAACCCGATATAGTTGCTCCGGTTATGGAAGAAATCGGGCCGATCCTCCGTCCCGAGCAAACGCTTATCTCCATCGCGGCAGGCATTCCGATCGCCTACATAGAGAAGTACATCCGCCAAGCTGTTCCCGTAGTCCGCGTGATGCCAAACACTCCTTGCCTGGTTGGCGAAGGGGCGAGTGCCTATGCACTTGGCAGCAATGCGGGGTTGCGCGACGCGGTACGGGTTGAGTCCGTTTTTGCCTCCGTTGGGCGGACAGTGAGAGTGAAAGAGAGTTTGCTCGATGCGGTCACCGGGTTAAGCGGCAGCGGGCCGGCGTATGTTTATATGATAATCGAGGCGCTTGCCGACGGCGGAGTTAAAATGGGTTTACCCCGAGAAACGGCTCTTCTGTTGGCTGCGCAAACCGTTCTGGGCGCTGCCAGAATGGTGCTGGCCGCGGGAGAGCACCCGGCACAATTAAAGGACCGTGTTACCACACCCGGCGGTACCACCACAGCCGGGCTTTTTGTGCTCGAAGACAGGGGTGTGAGGGCGGCATTGATAGAAGCGGTTTCGGCGGCGACCCGGCGGTCCCAGGAATTAAGCGAAGACAAAAAGACATAGACTGTATCAGACAAAATTTGAGTAGCTTGTTAAAAGAGGGGTTTTACAGGAATGGGGTTTCTTATTAGAACTGTTGACGTGGCTTTTGATGTCTACACCCTTTTAATTTTCGTACGTGTTCTGCTTTCTTGGGTCAGGCACAACCCGTACCAACCGGTTATTCGGTTCGTCTATGACGTGACCGACCCCTACCTGCGCTTTTTCCGGCGTTTCATCCCACCGGTTGGGATGGTCGATCTTTCACCAATAATTGCATTAATAATGCTCCAGGTGCTCAAAGGGATATTAGTACAGGTGCTTATTCTCATCGCAAAAATCTCGTCTTTCTAAAGGCTCGCGGGGTGATTAAGGTGGTAACGCCGTTTGACATTCACCGTAAGGAGTTCCGCCGGGTTTTCCGCGGTTACGACGAGCAGGAAGTGGACGAGTTTCTCGACCGGTTGGCAAACACACTGGAGAAGCTTTACCGCGAGAACGAGGAGTTGCGCTCGCACGGTCAGGTTGTTGGAAGGCCCCGGGTGCCAAACAAGCATCTGGAGGAGCAGCCTTCGGGTAGAATGGGAGTTGCCCCTGAAATCGACGAGAAGATAGGGGAACTGCGGCAGGAAGTTGAACGTATCATCAGCTCTGCTTCGGTCGAAGCGGCCCAGCGGGCGGGGGACATAGTGCTGCTTGCGGAGAACCGTTTCGGGGAGTTGGTGTCCCGCATCGAACAGGAATCCCAGCGGATTCTTGATGAAGCGGAAAAGTCATTGGAGAGGCTGCTCCGAGAAGCGGCGCAGAAGTTTCGCTTCCTGGTGAACGGCGAGGCTGCAAAAGGCGGTAGCAGCGTCGCAAAGGTTAAAAGGGCCGGTGCAAGCTCCCGGGGCCGGAAACCGTGAGTGTTCGTGGACAGCCTTTTTGAGCTTTTTCAGGAAGATAAGAGCGGAATAACGTTTCGGGTTCGCGTCACCCCGCGGGCTGCCGGTAACGCCATTGCGGGTTTAACAGAGGGAATGCTCCGCGTCCGTATTTCCGCTCCACCAGTAGAAGGCAAGGCAAACAAGGCCCTCGTAGATTACCTGGCCGGTTTATTTGGCGTGCCGGTTCGCAGGTTGGAGATACTGCGGGGTGAATCCGGGCGCGAAAAAACGATCCGGGTGGAGGGCATCGGGAAAGCAGCCGCGTTAGAGCGGTTAAGGCAGGTGTTAAACCGCAAAGATTAAAAATCGCCATTTCAGTTATGCGTTAACGGTATGCCATTAACTGAGTGCTGGGTTCGCTGACCTCACCTGAGCCGTGTCCGCGTTACCGGCCCGAACTGATGAACTATCGAACTGTCGAACTAATGAATTGTTGAACTGTTGAATATCGAACTGCCGAACTGTTAAGTTCCCCCACTGCAGTTCTTCCGCTTTTCTTTTTGCTTCCGTTTTCTACATCCAACCCAAAACTTCCTAAATTATCGGCCCGTCGTCTCTTGCAGCGGGAGTCTTTTAGTATTATAAATAAATATAGTGTTTGAAAAGGGAACCAAAAAAAGGTGCTGCCGGGCATTTTGAGGGGGAAACTATGGACTGGAGTAAGACGCTCAATCTACCGAAGACGGACTTCCCGATGCGGGCAAATCTGCCGCAGCGGGAGCCGGAGATATTACAGTTCTGGGAAGAGATCGACGCCTATCATTTAGTGCAGGCAAAGACCGCCGGCCGGCCGAAGTTCATCCTGCACGACGGCCCGCCTTACGCGAACGGCCACATCCATCTGGGGCATGCCCTCAACAAGATACTGAAGGACATTATTGTTAAATTCCACTCAATGTCTGGTTTTGACGCGCCTTACGTGCCCGGCTGGGACACCCACGGGCTGCCCATAGAACAGCAAGCGATAAAAAACCTCGGTATTAACCGCCATGCTGTGGGGCCCGTCGAGTTCCGGCGGCGCTGCAAGGAGTACGCGCTGAAATTCGTTGACATTCAACGGGAAGAGTTTAAGCGTCTCGGTGTCCGGGGCGACTGGAAGAACCCGTACCTGACACTCGTGCCGGGTTATGAGGCACGGCAGATCGAGGTCTTCGGGGGTATGGCCGGGAAGGGATATATTTATAAGGGTATCAAACCGGTATACTGGTGTGCCACCTGTGAGACCGCGCTGGCCGAAGCGGAAGTGGAGTACGCGGAGGAGGAATCCCCCTCAATCTACGTACGTTTTAAGGTAACAGACGGCAAAGGGCTCTTAAAGACCGGCACCTCTTTTGTGATCTGGACTACCACGCCGTGGACGCTTCCTGCCAACGTAGCTGTTTGTCTTCACCCTGACTATGATTACGTAGTGGTACGGGTGGACGGAAACAGATATGTGGTAGCGCGGGAACTGCTCTCCTCCTTTTTGGGTGTTCTCGGGAAGGAGGAAGGTGTCATCGAGGCCGAGTATAAAGGGCGGGAGCTTGAGGGTCTCCGCTTGAAGCACCCCTTCTTTAACCGGGAGTCGGTGGTGGTTGTAGATGACTACGTCACGCTGGACTACGGCACCGGCTGCGTCCACACCGCTCCCGGGCACGGCGATGACGACTTCGTCACCGGGAAAAAGTACGGTTTGCCGGTCATATCACCGATTGACGGGCGCGGTTATTTCACATCCGAAGGCGGACCATTTGAGGGACTTTTTTACCGGAAGGGAAACCCGGCCATAATTGAGGAACTGGAGCATCAGCAAGCACTTCTTGCAGCGGGCCGGGTACGGCATCAGTACCCCCACTGCTGGCGGTGTAAAGAGCCCGTCTTTTTCCGGGCGACGGAGCAATGGTTCGCCTCTATTGACGGCTTCAGGGAAGCCGCGCTCAAAGCAATCCGCCAAGTCAAGTGGATCCCGGCGTGGGGTGAGGAGCGCATCTTCAATATGGTGGCCGCACGCGGAGACTGGTGCATCTCGCGCCAGCGCCTTTGGGGGGTGCCGCTCCCGATCTTCTATTGTACCGACTGTGGCAAGGAGATTATCAATGATGCGACCATCGATCACCTGAAACGTCTCTTCGGCGAGTACGGTTCTGACATCTGGTACAGCGCCCCTTTGGATGAGTTGTTGCCGCCGGGGATAAAGTGTCCGGCTTGCGGGAACGCATCGTTTACGAAAGAGGACGACACCATGGACGTCTGGTTCGACTCGGGTTCGAGCCACTGGGCCGTCCTGCGGCAGCCTTCTCCCTGGCCGGAGCAGGTTTGGCCGTCGGACTTGTACCTCGAGGGTAGCGACCAGCACCGCGGTTGGTTTAACTCTTCGCTTTCCACAGCGGTGGCAATTACGGAAAAACCTCCCTATAAGGCGGTGTTGACCCACGGTTTCGTGGTCGACGAGCAGGGCCGGAAGATGTCCAAGTCACTGGGTAACGTGGTCGATCCACTCAAGGTGGTTCAGCAACTTGGGGCGGATATCTTACGCCTCTGGGTTTGTTCTGCGGATTACCGGGGTGACCTGGCGGTATCGGACAACATCTTGAAGCAGATTGCCGAAGCGTACCGGAAAATACGCAATACATTCCGGTTCATACTGGGGAACCTCTATGATTTCTCACCTGGAGAAAAAGTTCCCTACAGCGAACTGCCCGAGATCGACCGCTACATCCTGCTCCGGCTCGAGCAGCTTAAACGTTCTGTACTGCGGTCCTACCGGGAGTTCGAGTTCCACATGGTTCACCACGCGGTACATTCCTTCTGCGTTTTGGATCTCAGTGCCTTTTACCTGAACGTGCTGAAGGACAGGTTGTACTGTGAGCACCCGGAGTCCAAGGAGCGCCGCGCCGCGCAGACGGTGCTTTACGAAGTACTTGAAACGCTTTTACGGTTGGTGACACCGGTTTTGGCTTTCACATCTGAGGAAATCTGGCGTTACGTTCCCGCTGTTAATGAAAAGGTGGTAAGTGTGCAGTTGCTTGACATGCCTGCACTCAACGATAATTATCTCGATGTTGAGCTGGAAAACCGCTGGGGCCGGCTCTTGAAGGTCCGGGGGGTAATCCTGGAGGCCCTGGAACGGGCGCGTCAGAGCAAAGTAATCGGTGATTCGCTCGAGGCGGCCGTGGAGCTTTACGCAAATGGGGAAACGCACGATTTCCTGAGGGCCGCCCGGGATGAACTCAGGACTATCAGCATCGTCTCCCAACTGGCGGTGGCGCCGCCCGGAACACCTGCACCAGAGGGCGTATTCGTTAACGGGGATATTGCGGTATCAATAAAAAGGTCTTCCGGGGTGAAGTGCGCGCGGTGCTGGGTTTACACCGAAGCGATAGGGCAAAGTCCCGTTTCTCCCGAGCTTTGCGGCCGCTGCGCGGAAGTTGTGGGAGCGCTAACGTCGCCGTAAAGATACCGGTAAATCCGGTACGTCCAAATTGTTTTCCGGACAAACTGCCTTGTTTCCGGGAAGGGTATCCGGTCTAGGTCCTCTACCGTGCCGGTCCATGTTTTATCCGACAGCCATGTCTTCACATTCCCGCGGCCGGCGTTGTATGCAGCGAGAGCGATGACCATATCGCCGAATTCCCGGTTTAAGAAGGCCAGGTACCAGGTCCCGTATGAGATGTTTGCTTCCGGGTCCAACAGCGCAGAGGGGTCAAAAAGCTCCCCCCGCTGTTCAGCAACCCAGTGGGCGGTTTTCGGCATCAGTTGCATCAGCCCCACCGCACCGCGCGGGGAAACGGCGCCGGGACGGTAGTCACTTTCAATTTTGATAATCGCCGCAGTCAGAAACGGGTCGAGACCGTTTGTTGAAGCACACCTGAAGACGGTTTCTTGGTATTTGAAGGGGTAGTAATACCGGCCTATCGGTTTGAGATTAACAATCAAAAGAATTACGGCAAGAACCAAAAAAAGTCTGAAAACCCCTTTGTTAATCACCTTTCGGTCTCGCCCTGCTCTTCAAGTAGTTTTTTATAGAAGTAAGCTACCTGTTCTCTGGTATGGTTAAAACCGGCGGTGTTGTCGATGATGCGGTGAGCCTTCCGGGCTTTTTCCTCCTGGGCCATCTGAACCGCGATGATAGCCCGGGCCTGCTCAGGCGGTATCCTGTCTCTGGCGACGAGGCGGCGGACGACAGCCTCTTGCTCAGCGATGACCACCCACACCTCATCAACAAGGCGTTCGAGACCGGTTTCCAGCAGGAGAGGGGCCTCGATAACGGCCACCTGCGGGGGGGACGTCCGCTGCCGGAGATCGGCAAGCCATTTTTTAATCGCGGTAATAATCTCCGGGTGGGTAATTTCGTTGAGGCGGTTCCGAGCGGCCTGGTTGCTGAATATTAGCTGCCGCAGCTTTGCACGGTCGAGCGCGCCCTCAGGCGATATGAAATCCGGGCCGAAGGCCGCGGCGATTTTAGCTAGAAGCGGCTTGCCCGGTTCGGTGAGTTCCTTCGCGACTGCGTCGGCTTCGATAACTTCTGCGCCGAGGGTTTTCAAGTAACGTGCTACGCTTGTCTTTCCGGTACCCGCACTTCCAGTGAGTCCGATGACCTTCATATGCGCCTCCGTAATAACGTTCAACGTGCAAGCTTAGACTGCCGGAATTCAGGGTCCGTGCAACGTATAAACCCAATAACGTTGAACGTTGAACGTTGAACCGACCTCAAAGGTTCATGCCTTAAGCCTTAACCTTGAACCTTGAACGTTCAAACCTGACAGCCGGGGCAGAAGTAGGTCCCCCTGCCTCCCAGCCTTATCTTTGTCACCGCCGTACCGCACCGGGGGCACGGCTTACCGGCGCGATAGTGCACCCTGAGAAAATCCTGATGGCTCCCTTTTTGCCCTCCGGCATCCACATAATTCTGAATGCTGGTGCCCCGGTGTAAAATCCCTTCCCGCAGCGCTTCCTTTAAGGCGCGGTACAATTCTTTTGCCTCTCGCGCAGTCAACTCGTCCGACCGCCTGCCGGGATGCAGTCTCGCCAGGTGCAGTGCTTCGTCGGCATAGATGTTTCCGACCCCGGCCACAACTCCCTGGTCGAGCAGTACCGGTTTCACCTGTCGCCGGGAAGTTTTGAGCCGGTTGAAAAAGTAGGTCTCGGTAAAGTCCGGCGTCAGGGGCTCAGGTCCCAGTTTTGCCAGCTCCGCCATCCGCTCAGACTTTTCGGCCGGTAGCAGCCAGACCCGCCCGAACTGGCGTAAATCGGTAAGACGCAGCCGTCCCCGTTCAAGGTGCAAGATCAAGTGGGTGTGGCGCTGCTCTGGTGCTGTTTCGCTTTCGTAGACTAGCTGCCCGCTCATCCGCAGATGAATAACCAACAGATAATTTCCGCTCAGCTCGAAGAGCAGGTACTTCCCGCGGCGGGAGATACCGTTTATTTTGCGCCCTCGGATCTCGCGTTCAAAGGACTCGGGCGACGGCTCCTTGATCACCTTTTTTAAGTATATGGTAGTGCCGACGATAGTCAACCCTAAAATTCTCGCCGACAATTGTTGCTTAATTGTTTCTACCTCCGGCAACTCAGGCAACGTTTACTCAATCCTTTCCACGTCGCACCAGTTCGGTCCCGCTTTCAGGGTGACCGTTACAGGCACACTGAATTCGAGCGCGTTCTCCATTTTCTCCTTGATCAACCGCCCTGCTGTTGCCAACTCGTTCCGGGGTGTTTCAAAAAGCAGTTCGTCGTGTACCTGAAGCACCATCCGCGTCTTGCTGCCCGACTTTTGAAGCTCCCGGTGGATGTCAACCATTGCCTTCTTGATGAGGTCGGCCGCACTTCCCTGGATCCTGGTATTTACCGCCAACCGCTCGCCCAACTGGCGCTGGGTGCGGTTCGCGCTTAAAAGTTCGGGAATGTAACGGCGCCGCCCCAGCAGGGTGACTACAAACCCCTTCTCGCGCGCCTCGCGGACGGTCTTTTCAACGAAATGCTTCACGCCCACATAGCGATTGAAGTAGTTATCGATGTAACGGCGGGCTTCGCGGGGTTCGATTTGAAGTTCCTGCCCCAGGCCGTAGTCGTTCATACCGTAAATAATGCCGAAATTAACAACTTTGGCACGCGCGCGCATCTCCGCCGTCACCATTTCCGGCGGCACGCCGAAGACCTCCGCTGCAGTCCTGGTGTGTATGTCTTCTCCCGCGGTAAAGGCGCTGATCAAAAGAGGATCACCGGAGAGGTGTGCAAGAATCCGGAGTTCTATCTGCGAGTAGTCTGCGCTGAGAATGAGCCCGTCCGGTATCCCGGCTATAAACGCGCGGCGGATCCTCCTGCCCAAGGGGTCGCGGATGGGGATGTTCTGTAGGTTCGGTTCCGCGGAGGCCAGCCGTCCGGTAGCGGTCACGGTTTGATAAAAAGTGGTGTGAAGCCGGCCGGTCTGTGGGTCGATCAACTGTATCAACGCGTCGGCATAAGTGCTTTTGAATTTAGCAAGTTGGCGGTAAAGCAACACCTTGGATACGATTTCGTGGTTGCTTAGCTTTTCCAGCACAGATGCGTCGGTAGAGTAACCCGTTTTCGTCTTTTTCGCGCTCTTAAACCCCAGTTTCTCAAAGAGTATGTGCCCTAATTGCTTGGGGGAGTTGATGTTGAAGCGTTCCCCGGCAAGCTGAAAAATCTCTCCGGATACCGTTTCAATCTGCGCGCCCAGTTCCGCCGAAATCCCGGCCAACTCCGCACGGTCGACAGCCACCCCGGTGATTTCCATGTCGTGAAGTACCGCTGACAGGGGAAGCTCAACCTGATGAAAAAGGTACTCCTGCTCCTGAAGACGGAGCTTTGCGGCAAGGACGGGTGTGAGCAGCAGGATGGCAACCGCATGCTTTGCGGGGCCGGTTTCATCTTCCGGCAGCACGAGGCCGGCATGCTCGAACGCCGCTTCACTGAGGTTGTTGGACGCTGCCGGGTTTAAAAGGTGCGCGGCCAGCATGGTGTCGAAGAAGATCTTCTCCTCTAAATCAACGTGGGGCTTTGTCAGGCTGATGGCCCGCTTGGCGTCGTGCACGCTGATCTTATTTTCCGGAAGGGAAGCTATTGCTCGCAGCAGTGCCGCAGTGTTCTCGGGATCACCGGTCCCAAAAACCTTGTCCGCGCCGCAACAGACAGCGCATGCAGCGGCGGTTCCGCGTGATTCGGAAAACGACACGGCTATCGTATCGGCTCGCTTGAGTATTTCCGTGACCTCACTGATTGACTCGGGTCTCACTTCAACCAAATCCGCCGCCGGAAGCCCGGTCTTCGGCGTTACCTGGTCTACGGACGCCCGTCCAACGATCCCCGGCAGCTTTTTTAGGAGCGAACGGAATTCCAGGCCGTGAAAAACGCGGTAGACCCCATCAATGTCCGGTCCTGGCCAGGAAAGGGAAGCCAGGTCTATATCAAGCGGGACGTTCCTTTCGATGGCCGCAAGACGTTTAGAGACGAGGGCCTGCTCGCCGTACGACAGCAGCTTCCGGCCTAAGCCGGTGGGGAGTTCCCCGGCGTGGCGCAAGACCTCTTCCAGACTGGGGTATTTACTTAACAGCGAGGCGGCGGTTTTCGGGCCGATGCCCGGGACGCCGGGAATGTTGTCCGAGGCGTCACCGGCCAAACCCTTCAGGTCGGCAAGTTGCAGGGGTCCTACACCGAAGCGCTCTCGTACCGCTGCTTCATCATACGGCACTATTTCGCTGATCCCTTTTCTGGTCAGCAGCACCTGGGTCTTGGGAGAGACCAGTTGCAGCGTGTCCAGGTCGCCGGTTACGATCATGCAGGAGGAACCAAGCGCTTCAATGCGGGCGGCAAGGGTTCCGATAATATCATCGGCTTCATAGCCCTCCGTTTCCAGAACCGGTATGCGCAAGGCGGTCAAAACCTCTTTAACGAGCGGGAATTGCGGGCGGAGGTCCTCCGGCGTTGCGGGTCGGTGGGCTTTGTAAGATGCGGCGAAATCATGCCGGAAGGTGAGTTTTCCTTTGTCAAACGCGGCTATTACGCCGTCAGGCCGCAAATCCTTCAACAGCCTCAAGAGCATGCTGGTGAAGCCGTAAACAGCATTTGTAGGGAGACCTTCTCTGGTGCTGAGTGACGGGATAGCGTGAAAGGCCCTATGGACCAAGCTGTTGCCGTCAATTAACAGAATCCTTCGCAACGTTACACCGCCGTATTTGACGTTTAAAGTAACTAGAGGGGTGATTCTTAGGGTAGTATTTCACCATAGAGAGCAAAATACCTTCTTGAGGTAGCGTTGAGAACCCGGTTTACAGAAATAGCACCTTGTGTGTGTGTTGATTAATGGCTCGTTGCCGTGTGCGTGCTGAGTTTGCATTTGTTTGTCAGGAATTTAGAAAAACAGATACAGATGCAGGAAAAATAGTTAGGAGGGGGAATATACTAAAGGGTCGGAAGAAAGATTACCTTCATAAAATATTAAAACCTGCCGAAAAGTGAATAAAGCCAAGTATAAGATTTAAGGAAATCAGTGAAGGAGGTCCACCGGTATAAGAAACCCCGATTCCAGAATCTGTCCGTGCGGGAGCGGTCTCAACTTTGAGGATTGTTGCGCCGGAAAGGTCATCTCGATAGACCAGCTACGCTGGCGGACTACTGCGCGTGAACTCAAGCGGAAACTCGGTTCCTTCGCCCAGCAGCCGCTCTTCACAGAGGCCGCTATTTGGGCGCAGCACCTCTATCTCAGTGCGATAGCAGGGAATCTCCTTTACCTCGACGATGACTTTGTCAGCGAGCGGTGCTTCGAGTGGTTTGTATTCGATTTCCCTGTTTCCGGTAAGGAGACAGTCATCGATATATTCAAGCAAGTCGCCGCCGGCGAACTCAACAAGCAGGAACTTGCGCTTTTAAGGTGGTGGAGCAAAGCGCCCAGCACATTTTACGAGGTGAAGGAGACCGAAGGACAGGTGATCCTTGTCGAGGACGTATTTACCGGCAACACTTATTGCGTCAGGGGTTTCGAAAACCCGGACGATATAAGGCCGGGATGCATTCTCTACCTACGTCTTCTCCGTGTGGGAAACGAATTCGAGTTTTCGACCACAGGTCTGTCGCTTCCCAAGGAAGTAAAGGAAACCCTTGTTTCATGGCTCAAGCAGGATTTCGCTGTTTACAAACGCCTTTCCGGAAGAAAGCGAAAAACAGACTGGAATTCTTACCTCAGGCAAAGAGCCCACCGGATAACGGCTTGGGCGGCCTTTGTCGGCTCGGGTGGTCGAAGCGATTCGACCGGTGGTGAAGAGGTTTGGGGCGAAAGGCTGAACAACCTGATCTTCCTTCTTGAGGAATACATCTTCCGCGAGTTGATTCGCAGCCGTATCAGACGGGAACGGTGGAAGGAGCTTTTGGGAAAGGCCAAGGAGGAGAAAACTCCGGGAACTGAAGACAGGAAATGCAGCAAAAAGAAGAAGGCTACGAGCTACGAGTTTTTTACGTGGCCGCAACCCGTGTACGCGGAGGTTGCGCGCCTGGTGACAAAAGACTTGAAGAAGCGGGGCAAAACGGAAGAAGTAGATAAGGCCCTCGACTTGTGGCACCGGTTCTGTGTTATGAACCGGCCTGCGGTGCGGAAGGTTTCAGCTTGGGTCGCGGCTGTGGTTTATACCGTTGCGCGGATGGAGGGAAATCGTCTCAACCAGCAGCGGCTGGCAGCAGAGTATGGGGTTTCGGTATCCGCGGTCTCGATGAAACACCGGCTACTGTGTCGCTCACTCGGTTTGTTTTAAACCGGACCTGCCGAACATACCCCTTTATCAAAGGGGTTTTTTTGTGCCTGTGAAATAGCGGGGGAAATCGGTATGTTAGAAAAAATAATCGCGTTGGCCTCCGATACCGCCGAGCATATAGCGTCCCTGGGTTACTGGGGGATAGCCCTGGGAATGGCCATCGAAAGCTGCAACATTCCCCTTCCAAGTGAAGTAATACTTCCCTTCGGCGGCTACCTCGTATCCCAGGGCAAGTTGAATTTCTTCCTTGCCGCACTGGCAGGCAACATCGGCGGGACGGTCGGTTCCATCGCTTCTTATTACCTGGGGGCAAAAGGCGGGCGGCCTTTTCTCGAGCGGTACGGCAGGTACTTCTGGATCTCCCAACACGAACTGGCGGCCGCAGACCGCTGGTTTGCCCGTTGGGGCGAGGCAACGGTTTTCTTTACCCGCCTCTTGCCGATAATCCGCACCTTTATATCGTTTCCTGCCGGTGTGTCCCGGATGAATTTTATCCGCTTTGTCGTGTACACCTTTTTGGGGTCGCTGCCGTGGAGCCTTTTTCTGACTTATTTAGGGGTTAAACTCGGCCAGCACAGGGAAGTCATCAGCCAGTGGTTCCATCGTTTTGACTGGGCAATCTTATTTCTAATCGTTGTTGCAGCGATAGCGTTTCTCTGGTGGCGCCGCCGGTAATCACAGCGGCACTCGGCAGTCAGCCGTCGAACCTCTAGGAAACCGGCTCCGGCTGATTCAGTACACGTTCATTTTGCCGGTATCGGGATAGTGCCCGCACTCTGTCTGCAATCATCCCTAATTCGTTTTCCTGCTTACCGCTAGGCGAGACCTGCTCTTTTTAAGAAAGAAAGGCAGGCTTGTCTTTTTATTTCACTATCTTCCTGGCCGACCGGGGTATGTTGAGACACTGCGAAGAGATACTAACTCATGAGAACGAAAGGAGGAAGGCATGTGCTGCGTAAAAGAATAGCTCTCAGCGTTATTGCGATGCTCTTTGTAACCGGCCTGTGTTGGGGAGGATGCACCACTCCGGAGCGCAAACCCACACCCACGCCGGCGGCTCCGACCGAGCCCGTAACGCCTGCACCGGCACGGAAACCGCTGCCTACGGACCCGCGGGAAATGAGCCGTCTCGCCGAGCGCTTGGCCGGGGAGGCCGTGCGTGTCCCGGGCGTAAACCGGGCTACGGTTGTCCTGGCGGGCAGCACGGCGTACGTTGGCGTCAACTTGCAGGCGGGGATGGAAAGAGCAGAGACCGAAAGGGCAAAAAGGGATGTGGCTGCGCGGGTAAAAAGGGCTGAACCGCGGCTCGCCCGGGTGATGGTGACCACCGATTCGGATACCTTTACCAGAATCAAGCGCGTTCAGGATGGTATAGCCAAAGGGCGGCCGGTTTCCGCTTTCACAGACCAAATCCGTGAGATCAACAGGCGAATGACACCAACTGAGAAGTGAAAGGTGAGATGTTGGAGGTGGGATAACGGTAGGAATTCGCTGCGCGAATTTCTAAGGTTCTCCCATCTCTAACTTCACACTACCTAAATTGTCCAGGAGCAGTTTATAGAGCGGTCTCCTACGTGGTTTATCGGCATGCCCCCTTGTTTATTCCACAACTCCGGGGCCGCAACGGAGAAGTTCCGAAAGGGTTACCAGTTCATATCCCTCCTCACGGAGTTGCCGGAGAATGACGGGCAGAGCGTCGTCGGTCTGCTTGCAACTGTCGCTTGCGTGGAGCAGTACTATGCTTCCGGGCCGCACCAGTGTCGTCACCCTTTTGATGATCGTTTCGACCCCTGGGTTCTTCCAATCGAGCGAGTCCACTTCCCACTGGATGACCGTGTAGCCGACCTCTTGGGCTGCTTTAACCACCTTAGAGTCCCAGTCCCCGTTCGGGGTCCGGATATAGCGCGGTTCTTTTCCGGTAACGGAAACGATAATGTTGTGCGCCTGCAGGATCTCGTTCTTTACGGCCTCTTTGGAGAGCTGGCTGAGATTGATATGACGGTAGCCATGGCTGGCAATTTCATGCCCGTCCGCGTCAATCCGCTTGGCTATTTCGGGGTATTTCTTGACCCACGGGCCGGACAGGAAGAAGGTGCAGTGCACATTCTCCTTCTTCAGGATGTCCAAAACCGGACCGGGTGTTACGGTTCCCCAACTGATGTCGAAGGTGAGGGCAACGGCCTTCTTGTCAGTCTTGACACGGTAAACGATGGGGCTGTTCCTGTTCTCCGCGTTTATAGGGGAAGCCGCAGGTTGCCGGAGAACGGCAAAGGTAAACAAGCCTGCAATGGCAAAAAGGCAGAGAGTCAATAGCAGGACCTGCTTATACGTTCGTAGGTTTAGGTAAAATACCAGCATTATGATCCCTCCACTTTAACTCCCGTAAGTGCCGATAACCACGCTTTCTCAAATGTTGTTGCCGCTCCAGGACCGGAGTGGACCGGATATTTTAAAACATGTCCTCATTCATAACTATTATCTTACAGTGTTAAATATGCTTTTCAGGTCATTAGTGTTGCATGAACATGGAATCCATTTGTCAAGCTACAAATAGCCGAGATATTAGGAGAAAAAGCTTGCATTTTAAAGAAAAGTCCCTTATAATAGAGATTGGAGGTAGTCCTTGCCCAAAT
>JBFLWY010000008.1:0-10333 GCA_040757355.1 Bacillota bacterium
AGCGGCCTCTCCGTTGTCATGCAGGCCCTGAGCTTCCTGGCGACAGCGAAAGTCCCGGGCACCATCTTCCTCCTGGGACGTTTCCTTCAGGCGGTCTTCGCCTGCACCCTCACCTACATCCTCTTTCCGCTCTTCGCGCCGCGCTTCTTCCAGGCGGCGGCCGCCCTCACTGCCGCAGCGCCCTCCTTCACCGCCACCCTCACCGGCGCGACGATCCTGTGTCTAACGGCGAACCTGTCGCTTGGGGCGCTGGCACTCGTTGTAGGGCTCTCCTCCCACCGGAAAGGCTACCGGCAACGGTATCACTGATGCTCTCGCCAAAAAAATTCACCCCGAAAAGAAGCTCAAAGCTATGGCTTGCGATAGAAGACGCGTGTTATACTTGTTATGTAAAATTACCTTTTAGCCGGTTTTACTATAGCGAAAGGGGGTAAAAGCGGTGTTTGAAACCGCCGAAAGGTTAACGCTGGCGGGTATCGGTGCGCTGGCGGTGATCACAGAAAGAGCCGACAACATGATCCGTGAGCTTGCCCAAAAAGGAGAAACGAAGCGCGAAGAAGCGCGCCACCTCTTCCGGGAGCTATCCGCTAAGGGGGAAGAGAAAAAGGCCGCGTTCCTGTGCCGCCTGTGCCAGAAAACCAACTTGAAGGAAGCGCTGTCTTTAGTCACCAGGGAGGAACTTGAGGAACTGAAGGAACGGATTGCGCGCCTGGAAGAACAGCTTTCCCAAAAATAACCCGGTCGTCTTTCCCTCCAGGGTGACGCCCGTCATTGCCTGCTGTTCGGGCACATACCCAGGAGAATGTTGTTGATCAAAAAACCAACTGCGGAAAGAGTAATAAGAGAATGGTCTAAGGCAGGGGAAGAAAAGGGGCGGGTTGTTTTCCATCCCAAAAGGCTGGAGGCTCTCAGGCTATCAGGTATGATGAACCTGCGATCCAATGGTTAGCTGCCAGCATCCCGCTTGCGCGAAATTTACTTTTCAGGCGCCGCGACTCCCGCGCCCCGCTCCCGGAGTCCCGTGAGCAGCAGCTCTTTAAGCGTTTCCAGGATGCTCTCGTAGCGGTACCGCGTCTCAAAGACGAAGGCGTTAAGCGCAGCCACCGCCACGGCACCGAATACCGCCGTGGCCGCCGCATCAACCTCCAGGTTCTTGCGGATCACACCCTCCGCCTGCCCCTTTTCGATCAGGTCCCTGATGATGCAGATGTAACCCGAACGCAGCCGCTCTACCTGCTCCTCCCACCTGGTACCCAGCCCCCAGACCTCGCTCAAAAGGAGCTTGCAGTAGTCCCGGTACTCCTCAAAGAAACTGAGCTGCGCGCTAATTAAGGCCTCAAGTTTGCCGGAAATATCCTCCCGTCGCGCCACCTCGCGCCTGACGGTATTTTCCAGCCTTTCGATACCCTCCTCGATGAGCGAAAGAAAGAGCTCCTTTTTGCTCCGGTAGTTATTATAAAGAGTGCCTTTGGCGATCCCGGCACGCCGAGCAACCTCTTCCATCGTGGCCCTGGCAAATCCTTTCTCGGAAAAGACGGCCACGGCAGCATCAAAGATGGGCAAACGTTTGCGGCGAGTGCGCGTCATGAGAAGAGACCTCCCGTTTTCTCGCTACCCCCGTTCTCATTTTTCGACAACAGCATAACACGGTGACCCCTAAAACCGCAAGAATACCAAAGATTACCGCCGGACCAAAGGCGTCGTCAAGGGCGTAGACGGCCGCCTGTAGGCGGAGCTGCGCGGCAACAACCGCCCCCATAGCGGAAGGGTCACCGGTTCCCGCAAGCGCCCACCGCAGCCGCGCCACAAGCTCGGAAAGCAGCGGGTAGTCATAGGTCAGCCTTTCCGCCAGGCGAACGTAGTGCATCTCCTGGTGCGTCTGGGCTACCGTGGCCATAATCGCGATGCCGAAAGAGCTGCCCACCTGGCGCAGCATGTTGAGCAGGGAGGTCGCCTGGTTATTAAGCTCCGGCGGCACAACCTCCAGGGCTGCGGTCATCACCGGCATAATGCCCAAGCCCATACCAAAGCCCAGCAGGGCAAGGTTCGGCGTCAAAAAAGAGACCGGCGTCTCCAGGCCAAGCCGCGTAAAGCTGAGCGTGGCCAAGGTAACCATCACCGTTCCGGTCAGCGCCAGCAGCCCCGGCCCCACCCGGGTTACTAAGAAACCCGCAACCGGAAGGGCTACCGCCGCGGCCAGGCCTTCCGGGAGCAGAATGACCCCTGTAGTTAGCGGCCCGTACCCCTTTATCTCCTGCAAGAAGACGGGCAGGAGAAAAAGGCTGCCCATTATGGCCATGATCGCAAGGGTCATGGCCAGGACGCCAGCGGCATAAACCGGCCGGCAGAAGAGCTTCACCTCCACCAGCGGTTCCGTACGGCTCACTTCCCACAAAAGAAAGAGCGTCAGGGAAAAACCGGCGAAAAGCAACAGCAGGACAACATAAGGGGCATTCCACCCGTCGGACGGTGCCTTGCTCAAGGCCCAGAGAAGCCCGCCAAGCGCCGGCGCCACCAGGAGGAAGCCTATGTAATCCGTTTTGCGCGGGCAAATGGCAAACTCACCCATTACCAGAACCGTTAACAGGATCGCCAGCAAGCCTACGGGCAGGTTGATGTAAAAAATGAGGCGCCAGGTGGCGCATTCGACAAGGTAACCGCCGAGGATCGGACCAAGCGCCGGGGCTACCAGAAGCGGCACCCCCATAATCCCCATCGCCATGTCCCGCTGGGGCGGCGGAAAGGTTTTGTAGACGATGCTGATCCCCAGCGGCATGATCATCCCGCCACCGAGCCCCTGGAGCACCCGGAAGAGAACGAGAGCGTTGAAACTCCACGCCAGCCCGCACAAGAACGAACCCAGCGTAAACAGGCCCATACTGACGAGAAAAAGCCGCCTCGTACCGTAAGTATCAGCCAAGAAAGCCGAAAGGGGAATGACGACGCCCATCGCAATCAGGTAAGCGGTGGCCACCCACTGGACGGTGTCAATATCGGTGCCGAACTCGGCCATGAGGTGGGGGATCGCCACATTCACCACGGTGATGTCGAGAAGGTCGAGGGCCAACCCGGTAACAACGGCAGTGAGGATCAACCATCTCTGGGACATAGGAGCTTCCTCCGGGAGAGAAATTTCCAGCGGCACTTCAACCGCAACTGCGCGGATAACTGCCTGGACCCGCAGGTTACAATGGCCCAGAGGACCTTCCAGCCCTCCCAATAAATTCTATCCCCCGGCCCGTTAATCCGGTAGTAGAGCACACCCAGAAGAGCGATTACGATCCCGGTAATAACGATTCCACCGGGAACGTGCCGCTCAAGCGCAAAGACGAGCAGCCCGAGGAATAGCGCCAGCGCCAGTTTTTCAAGGTAAGGGTAGCGCGCGTAGAAGAAGGTGTACTCTTTACCGGGCGTTTTCCCGTACCGCAAGAGGTAGCGCCCCTCCGCGCTGTAGGCAGCAACGTAGACGGCCAGGCGCTGGCAGTATACGAGCAGGCAGGGAAAGAAAAGCGGCCATACCCCCGTTACGGCGGCGTAACCCCCAGCAAACCTGACGAGGGAACCGGTGGCCGCCACCCCGGCGTTAAACAGCGGGACCCTTTTAACGCTGTCGTACAGAAGCTGGATTGCCGGTAGAAGCAGCGCGAAGGGCAGCACCTGGGGCCGGCACCAAAGCAAAAAAACGATCCCCGCGCTCATCCGCAGCGCGGCCAAGAGGGGCAACCACTCTACCGGGATACACCCGCCCGCCGAAGCCCGCTCACTTTTCCGCGGGTGGAGCCGGTCATAGCTAACGTCTTTATAGTCGTTAAGCCAGTATTTGGCCTGATTGATCAAAAACTCGATTCCTAACCAGGCGATGACGATATCGGCTATTGAAAAGTGGCGGTTCAGCGCTACCCCGTAGGCAACGCCACCCCAGAAGTAGATCGCGCCGCCGGTGATCGCTCCCGGACGGGGCAGCAAGAGATATAAAGCGAGCTTTTTCAATCTGCCCGGGCGCAAATTTGCGTAATCCCTCCCGAGATAATTCCCTCTGCGGCCACAGTCTAATACCGTGGTAGTTACCACCAAGTATAATTTTTGAACGCGTGAGTTCAAAAGTCAAGAAAAAGCTTATCAACCCCTGCCCAAAATGTCAACCCCGCCGGCTATAGCCTGCGGCAGCAGGTGCGTGTTATACTTATGGTGAAAAATCGCCGCGGTAACCCAACGCGCGGTATTCAAGCAAATGGAGGGAGGGAAAAAGTGTTTGCCGTCGTTGAAAGATTAGCCCTGGCGGGTATCGGCGCCCTGGCGGTAATCACGGAAAGGGCCGACAACGTGATCCGCGAGCTTGCCCAAAAAGGAGAAACGAAGCGCGAAGAAGCGCGCCACCTCTTCCGGGAGCTGGCCGCTAAGGGGGAAGAGAAAAAGGCCGCGTTCCTATGCCGCCTGTGCCAGAAAACCAACTTGAAAGAGGCGCTGTCTCTAGTCACCAGGGAGGAAGTTGAGGAACTGAAGGAGCGGATTGCGCGCCTGGAAGAACAGCTCGCCCAAAAATAATCCGGTCGTCTTCCCCTCCAGGCTGACACCCGCACCGGGAGCACTTCCGCTGGAAAAGTGCCGGTGCGGGCGGAAGGAGCTTTTCGGGATAGAATAAGCGAAGAAGATTCCCCCTCGTAGGGAGAAGCGCTCTTATATGCACTTTTACCTGCGTAAGCGCTACAAACATTTTTCCCGCTACCGGGGAATAGCCAACGTGCTCGTACGGCATGGCTTCAGTTACCTAGTGCACGAGCTCGGCCTAGCCGAATTCCTAGATTCCCGGCGCCGGAAAACCGCGCCGGAAGCCGCGCCGGTGAAAGAGAGGCTCTCACCCCCCGTGCGGCTCCGTCTCGTTCTCGAAGAATTGGGCCCTACCTTTATCAAGTTAGGGCAAATCCTCTCTACCCGCCGCGACCTTCTCCCGCCTGACTATATTGCCGAACTCGAAAAGCTTCAGGATCAGGTACCTCCCTTCCCTTTTGCGGCGGTCCGGGACATCATCCGCACGGAACTCGGCCTTCCCCTGGAAGAAATCTTTGCCACCTTCGAAACCACCCCCGTAGCCGCTGCCTCTATCAGCCAGGTCCACCGGGCTACTTTACGCGACGGTACCCCGGTGGTGGTAAAAGTCCAGCGGCCGGGAATCGAAAAAATTCTCACGACGGACCTCGAAATCCTCCACGACGTGGCAGGGTTCCTGGACCGGCACGGACCGTGGCGCAAACTTTACTCCTTAGAGGAAATGGTGGCCGAGTTCGAAAAAATCTTGCGGGAAGAAGTGGACTTCACGGTGGAAGGCCGCCATGCGGAAACCTTCCGCCGCCACTTCAGCGGCGATCCCACCGTCTATTTCCCGGCCGTATATTGGGACTGGACCAGCCGGAAAGTCTTAGTAATGGAAGAAGTGGCGGGAACCAAATTAACCAACCCCGACGAACTCGGGCGTCAAGGGATAGACCAGCGGCTGGTGGCCCGCCGCCTCGCCGATGCGCTATTGAAACAGATTTTCCTGCACGGCTTTTTCCACGGCGATCCCCATCCGGGCAACATAGCTGCCCTACCCGACAACCGGGTGCTCTTTATGGACTTCGGGATCGTAGGCGTGATAGACGAAGAGCTGCAGGAGAAAATCGGGGATCTGGTTCTGGGGCTCGTCCGGCGGAGCACTCCCCACGTGATGCGCGCCGTGGAGAGCTTGGGAGCGGTTCCGCCACACGCAGACCGGAGCGCGCTCCGCCGGGATATCGATGGCCTGCGCCAAAAGTATTACGAAACCCCTTTAAGCCAAATCAGTCTCGCCGCGTCAATGCGGGACATACTATCCGTAGCCTTTAAGCACCAGATCCGGGTACCAACCCAACTTACCCTTCTCATCAAAGCCCTGGTTACTGCCGAGGGAGTGATCGCCCGGCTCGACCCGGAACTCAGTATCGTGGAGCTCGCCCGCCCGCTGGCCCGGCGCCTGGCGGCCCGCCGCCTGCAGCTACCGGCGCTGCGGCGGATGGTATTGGCGTACATTGAAGATTACCACCGACTGCTTGCCCGCCTCCCCGACCGGGTGGACCGGATTCTGGAACTGGCCGCCGGCGGCGAACTAAAAATAAAAGCGGTAAACCCGGAGACAGACCGCGTTATGCGCCGCCTCAACGCCATGGTTAACCGCCTGGTTCTTGGCATACTTCTCGCTGCTTTGGTCGCTGGTTCTGCTTTCCTCTTAGGTCACGGATACCACACCTTTTGGGAATTGCCGCTGGCGAAAGCCGGTTTTGTTGCGGGAATAGTATTAGGCGCAGCCCTGGTTTTTTCAATTCTGCGCTCCCGGTTTTTTTAAAGCTTTATCCGGCGGCTTCGTTCGGCCCTCGCCGGCGCTCGCGGTGATTACTTCATTCCTCTTAGCTCCGCACGGCCCTGCTGAATCTCCCGGGTAATTTTGTCCAAACGGTCCTCGAGCTTGGCAAGGACATCGTCTGCGTATTCCCGGGCACCGAGCTTGATTTCCCGTGCCACCTGTTCCGCCTTCCCGAGGATTGACTCCGCCATTTCCTTTGCCTGGCGGACAACCTCGCTTTCCTCGGCCTTTTTTTCCGCCTCCTGCCTGGCATCCTCTAAGATCCGCTCGGCTTCCTTATGAGCTTCGTCCATAACCTTTTCGCGTTCCTGCACTACCCATTTCGCCTTCCTCACGTCATCCGGCAGGATAGTACGGATGCGGTCGAGGATATCGAGGATCTTTTCTTCGTCAACCATAACCTTCTTTGTGAGCGGAATCCGGCCACTTGTCTCGATCAGTTCCTCAAGCTCATTAATCACCGTGAGAAGCTCCACTATACCCCTCCTTAAAAAGTTCAACGTTCAAGGTTCAACGTTCATAAGTTCAAGGTTGAAGGTTCACTTAATCCATGTCAACTTCTTCACTTTCCACTTCTATGAGTACAGATCAATCGCTTTTTCTTCGCTCAGAGAACTTTTCCCTGAGTTTTTTCTCCACAAAAGGCGGAACCATGTCCCTGAGGCACCCTCCGTAGTACGCCAGTTCTTTGACCGCGCTGGAACTGATAAAGGAATACTGCGCTTCAGTCATTAAAAAGATCGTTTCGATCTCGGGTGCCAGTTTCTTATTAGTCAGCGCCATGACAAACTCACTCTCGAAATCCGAAATAACCCTCAACCCACGGATAATGGCACAGGCCCCAACGCGCTTCGCGTATTCAACTGTCAAACCCCCGTAGGAATCTACCCTAACCTTATCAAGATCCTTAACCAAATCCCGGAGCATCCCGAGCCGTTCTGTAATCTCAAAAAGAGGTTTCTTCTTTGGGTTTTCAGTGACTGCTACAACTATTGAGTCAAAAAGATGACAAGCCCGAACGATGATGTCTATGTGGCCGTTTGTTACAGGATCAAAACTACCGGGATATACGGCAATTTTCAAGCATTCTCCTCCCTGAAAATAGACGTTCAAGCTTATAGTGACAGACCTTTGGGGTCCGTTTAATGTTCAACGTTCAACGTTGATAAAAAGACCGATCGGCCTCTGGTGAAAGGTCCCCGCAATTAAATCCTACCCTACCGGAACTGTAACCGCTTCCCCGGTCGAGTGCCAAGACGTTTCTAAACGTATGCAAAGCTGTGCCGAAACTTCGAACTAAGTATTGTCCTGCTCTTGACGTGCCGTTACGCTCTCCCCGGCAGTGCGGTAAAAACTTAAAACGGTATCGCCGTAGCGCTCGCACCGGACGAGAACCAAATCCTCAACCGTCTCAGGAAGCTCGTCCCGGCAGTCGCTTTCACAGACTGCCAGTCCACCCGGGGCAAGCAAACACCTGCCGGCAATTGAACGCAAGGCTTTGGTCTCGTATCCCTTCTTGTATGGCGGGTCAATATATATTAGGTCGAAGCGTTCTCCCTTCCGTCCGAGAAGGTTAAGTGCCGTAAAGGCGTCTTGCCCGAAAACGGCTGATTTTTGACTCATACCCGTACGCCGCAGGTTTTCCCTAATCAGGTTAACCGCCCGGGGGCTTCGGTCTACAAAAACAACCCGTGCAGCGCCACGACTCAAGGCCTCAATTCCGATACTGCCCGTCCCCGCAAAAAGATCGAGAAAACGTGCTCCGGGAATCTTTAGTGCCAGGATATTGAAAAGCGCTTCTTTTACCCGGTCTGCTGTCGGACGGATGCTCCTTCCCGGCGGCGCCAGAAGCCGACGCCGCTTTGCCGACCCTCCGATGACCCGCATTATTTCAGGACCCTTCAATTACCGGCATTTAGTAGTAAAAATGGGCTTGCCGACATCAAATATTAAATTTTAGATTATTATAGCACAGTTATACGTAAATCACAGCGATTTTTGGAATAACAGCTTTCCCGAAAGGAAAAGATAGATTCAGGACAACTGGAGGTCATAGAAATGTTGGACCTTGCTGTTGAAGCGCACGAACTGGCAAGGGCCAGGACGGGCGCTGAAATACCCGGGGTTGTGGTTGAAAAAGAAAACTTTCCTTATGCCACTGTGACAACTGTTCGGGTAGAAACTGAGGAAGCGGAAGGGATCATGCAAAAGCCCCGGGGGACTTATATCACTATCGACGCACCCCCCTTGCGGGATAACGACCGCAGGACCCATCAGGAAATCGTTGGACTTTTAGCTCAAAAACTGAAACTTCTGCTTCAAAATTTGAATTTGCCGGAAGACGCGAGCGTTCTTATTGTAGGTCTCGGTAACTGGCACGCAACACCCGACGCTTTGGGCCCCCGTACAATCGACTACACCCTTGTTACGAGGCACCTTCACCGTTATGCGCCACAAGAGCTTCACGGGGGTCTGCGGGAGGTGAGCGCCCTTGCTCCGGGGGTGCTCGGCATAACCGGTATTGAAACCGCGGAAATCATCCGCGGTGTGATTGAAAAAATACAACCCCGCCTCATAATTACGGTAGACGCTCTTGCAGCACGTAACGTGGAAAGGATAACCAGCAGCATTCAACTTGCCGATACCGGAATCGACCCTGGCTCTGGAATAGGTAACGACCGTGTCGGAATTAACGTCAGGACAATGGGAATTCCGGTAATTGCCATCGGTGTGCCTACAGTGGTTCACGCCGCCTTCATCGCCAGCGACGCGATTGAAAAGCTGTGGCGCGAACTCAATAAGAACCCGAACATGCAGCGGGTTTATAAAACTCTCCACCCAGAACTCGTAAAAAGTGTGGTGGACGAACTACTTGAACCGTTCGGGGGGCGGTTGATGGTTACACCTAAGGAGGTTGACAGTTTAATACAAACCACGGCGCGGATCATAGCCGGCGGCATTGCTTCAGCACTGCACCCCGGTATCCCCGCTGAGGAGTTCAGCCTTTATTTAGGGTAAGGCGTTGGGGGTTAGAAGTTAGAAGTCGGGAGTCAGAATAATTTTTTTACAAGGAATTCACATCCGCGAATTCCTGCTTCTAAATCCGACCTCAGACCTCTGACCTCCGACATTCGAATTAAATAAAAGGAAATCACCAATGGTTATTTCCTTCGAGGGTCCGACATCCGACGTCTGACATCCGACAGCCGAATTACGCAGGCGGGCCTTGCACCGACTTGAATCCGCCCGACCCGCCTGCAGGAGAGGTTAGAACTTCGCAATACCCGCGGTTTGTGCAGCCATGTTCTGCTCATAAGTCTGAATCATGCGCCGTACCATGTGTCCCCCGATGGCTCCGTTCTGCCGGGAGGGAACATCACCGAGGTAGGAACCGGGCGGTAAATTAATACCGACCTCACGCGCGATTTCCCATTTCATCGCATCGAGGGCCGCCCGGGCCTCGGGAACCAGCACTCTGTTCGTACGCTGTCCCTGTGCCATTAACTTCACCTCCTTAGAGTTTTTCTGTTCTTATTTTTCGTTTGTTTTAGTGGTCTAATACCCGGTGTTTTTATGTTAACGAGAGTATGGTTGGTAAAATGAAAAATAATTTAATTTTAAGGATAAAGTTTATTTTTTAAATAGTTAGATAATCAGGACATTTATTTTTTATTTTTGGGGACACCATACTAAATTACTTATTTATAGGGACACCATACTCAATTACTTGTTCGGCACTTATTTATGGGGCACTTATTTATGGGGACACCGGCACTTATTTATGGGGACACCATACTCAATTACTTGTTCTGTTCTTTTCCCGCCGGGGTCCCTTGGGTCTGCTCTTGTGCGGCATAAACCCCATTTAACTACTTCATCGAGACCTTCTACACCCCTCCAACACCGGTACCGGTTCCTGAGGACAATAATTCGGTATGGTGTCCCTAGAATAAGCCC
>JBFLWY010000008.1:10433-76882 GCA_040757355.1 Bacillota bacterium
CCCTTGGGTCTGCTCTTGTGCGGCATAAACCCCATTTAACTACTTCATCGAGACCTTCTACACCCCTCCAACACCGGTACCGGTTCCTGAGGACAATAATTCGGTATGGTGTCCCTAGAATAAGCCCTGGTATGGTGTCCCTAGAATAAGCCCTAGAATAAGCCTAGAATAAGCGCCCTTTAGCACTCGACCAGGTCCTGAAAGTCATCAAACCGGAGCCTGATTTCTTCTCTTATCTTCCGTCCAATGCCGGAATTGAAATCAGGATCAAAGTCGAGAAGCCGCTTTGCTTCTACGCTCGCAAGCTCCAACAGGGCGTGGTCGCGCAGGATATTGGCGATCTTTAGTTCCGGTAGGCCGGCTTGGCGTGTGCCGAAGAATTCACCCGGTCCTCTTATCCGCAGATCCTCCTCCGCAAGAGCGAAACCGTCACTCAGCGTGGTCAAGGCCTTCAAACGCGCTGCCGCCTCGGGCGTCGTCTTGTCTGCGACAAGAATACAATAGGCCGGATGCTCACCCCGGCCGACCCGGCCGCGAAGCTGATGCAGTTGCGCCAATCCGAAGCGGTCGGCATCGTAAACAACCATCACGGTAGCGTTTGGTACGTCCACCCCTACCTCGATAACCGTAGTCGACACCAGAATATCGATCTCGTTCTGCCTGAAAGAGGACATTATTCTTTCTTTCTCCTCGAGCTTGAGGCGCCCGTGCAGTACGGCAACCTTGAATTCCGGGAAGACCTCCACCAGTTCCGCCGCGAGGTTGAGTGCGGCCTGCGCGGACAGTTGTTCCGATTCCTCAATAAGCGGACACACAAAGTAGGCCTGGCGCCCTTTACCTACTTCTGCCCGGACAAAACGGTAAACCCTACCCAGCTCCGCCGGCTTGAGCCAGACCGACTTTACGGGCTGGCGCCCGGGCGGGAGGGTATCGATCACCGTGAGATCAAGGTCCCCGTACAGGGTCAGGGCTAAAGTCCGGGGTATCGGCGTCGCGGTCATCACCAGAACGTCGGGATAATCGCCTTTCGCCCGGAGGAGTCCCCGCTGCCGGACACCGAACCGGTGCTGTTCGTCGACCACTGTTAAACCCAACCGCTGGAAAGTTACCTCCTCTTGAATGAGCGCGTGGGTACCGATCACCACCGCTGCTTCCCCGCCCGCAACGGCTTTAAGCCTCCGCATACGCTCCTCTTTCTTCAGACTCCCTGTTAAAAGCGTGGTGCCGACCCCGACAGGTTCAAGCAAAGACCTCAAGTTGACATAGTGTTGTTCAGCAAGAATCTCCGTAGGCGCCATCAGCGCTCCCTGAAGTCCGTTCTCCACCGCCTTGGCAAGCGCGAGTGCAGCCACTACCGTCTTACCCGAACCCACATCCCCTTGCAGTAAGCGGTGCATCGGCCGAGGTTTTTCCATATCTTGCGATATCTCAACCCAGGCTCGCTCCTGCGACGGGGTGAGAGTGAAAGGCAAGCAGCTTTTCAAGGCAAGGACCTTAGTCCCGTCCGGCGCATAATGATGGCGTTTTGTCACAGACACAATCTTCTGCCGGCGGCGGAGCAGCGCGACCTGAAGGAGGAAGAGTTCTTCAAACACCAGGCGGCGCCGGCCTTCCTCGGCATCGTGGATTGATCCCGGGAAATGTATTGCCGTCAACGCCCGGACCCTTTCGTAAAAACCGTGCTCCCGCAAGGCCTCCGGGGGTAGAATCTCGGGCAGTTCAGATGCCTCGTTTTCGAGAATGCTGTATACCACGTTGCGGAGTACGCGCTGTGACAGCCTTTCGGTAAGCGGATAAACAGGTACTATTCGCCCGGTGCTAAGCCCATCTTCCCCTTCTACCGTCTCGAATTCGGCCACCTGGATCTCCGGCGGACCAAAACCGTGCCGGACCTTGCCGGTCACCATGAGACGGCAGCCGGTTTTCAGCAAGTTTTTTAGGTAAGGCTGGTTGAACCAAACGGCATAAAAGATCCCCCACCTGTCACGCAACGCCGCCCGGAGCACCTTTATCCCTGAACGCGCTCTTGTCTCCTGAACCGCCACAACTTCCCCTTCCGCCGTAGCCAGCTCCCCTTCTTTATACGCTTTTACCGGTTGGGAGACTGTCCGGTCTTCATATCGCCGCGGTATATGGTACAGGAGGTCGCCCACGCTCTTCACACCGAGGCGGGAGAGGAGGCGCGCCCGCTGCGGGCCGACCCCTTTCACGTACTGAACCGGTTTTTCCCAAACACTATGCAACCTGACTCCACCTTTGCTTGAGGTGCAACTCCTTCGCAATGAAGAACTTACTCAACAGCTCTTATTTAGCCAAATTAGACATTAGACATCTTTCCCGCAAGTCCTACTTCTGAAACTGAAAAATAACACACCCGGACCCTCCTTTGACAAGACTGTACTTCGTGGCAACTAGGGTTCATTGACGCTCTGCTAAACTTTTGCTAAACTGTAAAAAAGCTAAAAAACGGTAATTGTATTAAACCTTTTATTAGTGAAATAATTTATCTCATAAAATGTTTGAAGGTAAGCTCAATTAGGTAGGAGGGGCTATGCTAACAGTCGGCTTTCCCCGAGCAATGTCTTATTATTACCTTTACCCGTTTTTCCGTACATTCATCGAAGGTTTAGGAGCACGTCTCGTACTATCACCCTTTACCACTAAGGCCACTATGGGGAAGATGGAGTTTTGCCCCACCGACGAGCCGTGCGTAGCGGTAAAACTCCTTTTCGCGCACGTAAAGGAGCTTTTGGAACGTAATATCAATAAAGTACTGATTCCTTGCCTTGTAAGCGTCGAACCAGATAACTATTGTTGCCCGAAGTTCATCGGTGTGCCGTATATGGTGCAGAACGCTGTTCAGAATGATGGAGAAATTTTAATTCCCCGCATCGACCTGCACCATGAGGATACATCCTGGCAAGAATCTTTTATCAACGTTGCCCGTCGCCTATCGGTAAATTCGCGCCGCCAGGCGCTCCGGGCGCTTAAAACGGCTGCCGAGGTGCAGCGGCAGTTCGACCGCGTGGTAGCCCACAAGCGTCTGACTATTAACGATGCCTACCGCTATTTTGAGGAAGGTTCGCTCTTTAACGGCGTAGAGGCTCGGAATGAAGGGCATGATGATAAGCGTCCGGTAATCGGTGTGGTCGGGCATCCGTACATTTTATATGACAGCATCAGCCTTGACATTCTTAAGCATGTGCGGGAATACGGTCCGGTGCTGACCGCCGAAATGGTCTTGCCGGAGGCGGCCCGCAAGGAAATCGACTCCATCGCTGAAGGGGAACGCCTTTGGAGCTTTGAAGCGCAAGTCCTCGGCGCGGCGCTGTACTACCTAAGAAACCGGATGGTCGACCGCCTTATTCTGGTCGGTTCTTTTGAGTGCGGCCCGGAATCGGTTATTGAATCCTATGTAGAAGAGGAAGCCCGGCGCCATGGTATTCCCTTTCTCCTGATCACCTTAGACGAACATACGGGCGAAGCAGGTATGGTCACGCGGATTGAAGCCTTTATGGACGTCGCCCCCGAGGAAGCACCGCGGGTGAAAGTCGAACCCAGAGTATCAAAGCCCAGAATTATACCCGGACCACACCCGGAACGGATGGTTGTAGGGCTCCCCTCTATGGGACACCTGGATGTGGCCATTAGGTCCGCGCTGAGCGATTGCGGCGTCGACTCGCTCCCAACCCCGCACGCATCTAAAGAAATCATCGAACTCGGGAAGGTCTTATCGCCCGAGTTCGTCTGCATGCCGTTCGTGATAACCCTCGGGCAAATGCGGTATCTGCTGGAGCGCGGTGCAACTCACCTGTTGATGGTCGGGGGTAAGGGAAAGTGCAGGCTGGGTTGGTATGCCCAGATACAGGAGCAGCTATTGCGAAACCTTGGTTATGAGTTCGAGATGATCATCATTGATTCACCCGTGCCGCTGGCCAAGCGCTGGGGCAAGTTCAGCAGTGCTATCAAAGGCGCAACGGGTGACGCCTCCTGGTGGCGGGTCATCAGGGCGCTGTATGCAGGGTACCACCGCATCGCTGCGATAGACCGGGCCGATAAGGAATGTCACCGGATAAGGGCCTTTGAGAGTAAGCAAGGCACTGTGAACAAACTCTTTCAGCGGTTTGTGCGCGCCGTCGAGCGCGCTCCCGACTCTCAATCCGTTCAGAAATCGCTCCAGGAATTCTTGGGCGAGGCAAACAGCATTCCGCTGGATGATACCGATCCCGTCCGTGTCCGGATTATCGGCGAGATCTGGGTGGTGCTCGAAAGCTACGTGAACCTGCACCTCGAACAGATGCTCGGGCGCTCTGTCGATCCCCGCGTCTGGGTCGACCGGGAGATCTCGGTAACCAACTGGTTCCACCAGCACCTCTTCCCCACGCGCGAAGCTTTAAAGCGGCGGGATGAAATAAAAGCAGCCGCCCGGCCATATTTGGGCACAGAGGTGGGCGGTCACGGACATATCAGTGTAGGGCTGACCGCACTCGCACGAAAAGAAGGGATGGACGGCATCATCCACTTAATGCCCTTTACGTGCATGCCCGAAATTGTGGCCCAGAACATCCTGGTGCAGCTTAGTCAGAAATATGATTTGCCGATTCTTACGTTTATAATAACCGACCAGACCGGCGAAGCAGGTTTTGAAACCCGGGTCGAGGCTTTTCTGGACATCTTAAAGGAGCGAAAGTTAACGGAGGTCGAATAACGATATGCCAAACTTCCTTGGTATAGACGTCGGCAGTGTTACGACAAAGGTTGTATTGATCGACGAAAATCATAACATTTTATTCGACATCTACCTAAGGACTGAAGGAGGGCCGATCCAGGCCATCCAACGCGCTTTTCAGCAGCTTTACGAAAAGATGGGAGAAGTCCATGTCTCAGGTGTCGGGACAACCGGGAGCGGCCGCCGTCTGGCCGGAATCATGGTGGGAGCGGACATAGTCAAAAACGAGATCACTGCTCATGCCATTGCGGCCCGCAGGGTGGACCCTAACGTCCGCACGGTGATCGACATCGGAGGGCAGGACTCGAAGATCATCTTTTTCCAGAACGGCGTCCCGGTGGGCTTCAATATGAACACGGTCTGCGCCGCCGGCACCGGCTCCTTTTTGGACCACCAGGCAGTGCGCCTCGGCATACCCATCGAGGAGTTCGGCGAGTACGCGCTGCGTTCAACCAGTCCGATAAAGATTGCCGGCCGGTGCGGGGTTTTCGCTGAATCCGACCTGATCCACAAACAGCAGATGGGTTACAAAAAAGAGGACCTCATCGCCGGGCTTTGCCTGGCCCTGGCCGGTAACTACCTTGCCAATGTAGCACGTGGGCGGAAGATTGAACCGGTGGTGCTGTTTCAGGGAGGCGTCGCCGCAAATATCGGGATGCGGGCCGCCTTTGAAAACCGCCTCGGGGTGGAAATCGTAGTACCGCCGCATTTCAAGGTGATGGGAGCGCTGGGTGCCGCGCTTCTAGCCAAACGCAACTACGAGCGCCGGCGACGTCCTTCACACTTCAGGGGTGCCGCACACATCGCGTCTTTCACCTGCACACCGCGGACGTTTAACTGCGGCGACTGCCCCAACAACTGCGAGGTCAACGAGGTCTACATCGGAGGAGAACTGGTGAGCCGCTGGGGCACCCGCTGCGGGAAATGGAATAACCTTAACCTTTCTTCCACCGACCGGAGTGAGAATCGCTGGGCTTCAGGGTTGAAAAGCACCCAGCACATGTGATAAAATACCGCCGTGGTCTCGAAGGAGGTGGAGAATTTGGCCAGGAGATGCGAAATCTGCGGTAAAACCATCGCTTTTGGTATTCAAATAAGCCACTCCCACATCCGCACGAATCGCACTTGGACCCCCAACCTACAAAGGGTGAAAGCAATCGTAAACGGGCGTCCGAAGCGCATCAGGGTCTGTACCCGCTGCCTGAGGAGCGGCAAGGTAACGCGAGCGATATAAAGCTTAAGAGTCAGGATTCTGAGGTCAGAAGTTAGAAGTGAGAATAAAAACAGGGAGACAATAGTCTCCCTTCTCCCTTCCTTCTGTCTTCTATCTTCTATCTTCTATCTTCTATCTTCTATCTTCTGTCTTCTATCTTCTGTCTTTCTACCTTCTATCTCCTGACTTCTATCTCCTGACTCCTGACTTCTGATTCCTACTGCTGACTGCCGACCACTTTCATCAGGTTGGCCATCTCTATTGCATTTACAGCCGCGTTGAAACCTTTGTTCCCCGCCTTGGTACCGGCGCGCTCGATTGCCTGCTCGATCGTGTCCGCGGTTATTACGCCGAAAATCACCGGTATGCCCGTCTCCACAGACACCCTGGCGACTCCCTTAGCAACCTCGCCGGCGACGTAGTCGAAGTGCGGTGTGGCTCCGCGGATGACAGTACCCAGGCAGATAACCGCATCATACTGACCGCTTAACGCCAGCCGCCGCGCTAAAACCGGAATTTCAAACGAACCCGGAACCCATGCAACCGTAACGTTCTCTTCGGCAACACCGTGCCGGTAAAGGGCGTCAAGCGCCCCTCCCAGGAGCTTCTGGGTAATAAACTCATTGAACCGGCCAACCACAATGCCGAACCGCAGCCCGTCACCTACCAGATGCCCTTCAAGAGTTTTCGTCAAAACAATCCCTCGCTTCCAAAAGTTATTTCATCCCCGCTTCTTTCTCACCCTCGTTGCCGACGAGAGAAAGGATGTGCCCGAGCTTCGTCTTCTTTGTGGCCAAGTAAAACCCGTTCTCCTTCTGCGGCGGCACCTCAATGGGCACCCGCTCCACGATTTCCAGCCCGTGACCGTGGATGCCCTTTACCTTCTTGGGGTTATTCGTTAAAAGCCTGATCTTTCGCAAGCCGAGGTCGGCCAGGATCTGCGCCCCGATGCCGTAGTCCCGCAAATCCGGGGGGAAACCCAAAGCCTTGTTGGCCTCAACCGTATCCTTGCCGCGGTCCTGAAGCTCGTACGCGCGGATCTTGTTCAGCAGACCGATTCCCCGGCCCTCCTGGCGCATGTACAGGAGCACACCGGTACCTTCGGCCGCGATCATCCTGAGCGCCCGGCTGATCTGTTCGCCGCAATCGCAGCGCAGGGAACCGAAAACGTCGCCAGTAAGGCACTCCGAATGCACCCGAACCAGCGGCGCCTCTACCGCCTGCAGGTCCCCCATCACCAGCGCCACGTGCCCCTTGCCGTCAAGCAGGCTTTCGTAAGCCACCGCCGTGAATTCACCGTACTTTGTCGGGAGACGTGCCGAACCGACCTGCCTGATCAACTTTTCCGTCCGCCGGCGGTAGCTGATTAGGTCGGCTATCGTTATTAACTTCAGCCCGTGCCTTTTCACAAATTCCAAAAGGTCCGGCACCCTGGCCATGGTGCCGTCGTCCTTCATGATTTCGCAGAGCACTCCCGCCGGGTACAGCCCCGCCAACCGGGCAAGGTCCACCGCTGCTTCGGTATGACCTGTCCGCCGCAACACACCGCCCTCCTTTGCCCGCAGGGGGAAGACGTGTCCCGGCCTGCGGAAGTCCTGCGGCTTTGCTTCCGGGTCGACAATCTTTTGAATCGTGAGCGCGCGCTCGTGGCCGGAAATCCCGGTCGTGACACCCCGGGCGTCCACTGAAATGGTAAACGCCGTACCATGCGGGTCGGTGTTTTGCAGCACCATGGGTGTGAAATCAAGCTCTTCCGCCCGCTTCTCGGTAATCGGCACACAGATAAGCCCCCGCCCGTAAATAGCCATGAAGCTTACCGCTTCAGGAGTCGCCTTTTCGGCCGCCATGATGAGGTCGCCCTCGTTCTCCCGGTCCTCGTCATCAACGACCACGACCATCTTGCCTTCACGGATATCAGCAATCGCCTCTTCAATGGTGTTAAACATCGCCTTAACCCCCAGCTACATAAAACCGTGCTCCGCCAAAAAAGAGGAGTCTATCCCCTTTGGTTTTGAAGCACGGAAGAACTTCTCTATATATTTGCCGATTATATCCGCCTCTAAGTTTACTGTATCCCCCGGTCGTTTAAACCCCAAGGTAGTAAGAGCCATGGTATGCGGAATTATGGATACTGTAAACTCATCAACGCCAGCCTCCACAACCGTCAGGCTGATGCCGTCTACCGCTACCGAACCCTTTCTTATCAGGTAGCGGGCTACATCCGGGGGCGCTTGGATGGTAAAGACAGAGGCAATCTCTTGTTTAGTTTTCCGAAGGATGCGTCCTACACCGTCGATGTGCCCGGTGACGAGATGTCCCCCGATCCTGTCCCCGAGCCGGAGCGCCCGCTCCAGGTTTACCCTGTCGCCGGTCTTGAGGTTCCCAAGATTAGTCTTGGCCAAGGTTTCGGCCATGACGTCGGCGGTAAAGACTTTATCTTTTAAAGCAGTAACCGTAAGACACACACCGTTTACCGCAACGCTGTCCCCGATCCGGAGGTTCTCCATCACCTTATCGGCGGTGATTTGAATCCCCGCGGAAATGGCCTGGCGTGTTACACCCTCTATCCGGCCCAGTTCTTCAATTATGCCGGTGAACATCCGACGTCCACCCCCTCATGCTCCGGATAACCCTCAATGCAAAGGTCGTTGCCTAACTGTCTCACATTCATTTCTCTTAAGCGAATCGCTTTGGCCAGGCTCCTGACACCGGTCCCACCCACCGGCCCTATGGCTTCCCGGCCGCCGATGATCAAAGGTGCGATAAACCAGACCAGCTTGTCTACTAAACCTTGCAGAAGAAAACTCGCGTTTACCGCGCTGCCGCCTTCAACCAGAACACTCGCTATCTCCCGTTCTGCAAGGGCGGTGAGCAAGAACTTAAGGTCTACTGCCGGCCCCGGCCCGCAAACCACAACCTCTGCGCCCGCCTGCCTTAAAGCCCCCATACGCTCCGGAGGAGCCATCTCGGTAACCACTATCAAAGTACCCGCTTCCGACTGCTGGTTCAGCACCCGGGCCTCCAGCGGCGTCCTTGCCCTGCTGTCCAAGATAACCCGCAACGGGTCGCGCCCGCCCTCAGGTAACCGCGTGGTAAGGGAAGGGTCGTCCTTTAAGACCGTACCGATACCTACCAGCACCGCGTCGCTGGCGTTGCGCAGTTGATGAACGTACTCCCGCGCGGCCTCGCCGGTGATCCACTTCGACTCACCGGTGGCGGTGGCGATCTTGCCGTCCAGGCTCATCGCAGTTTTAAGGGTTACAAAAGGCCTGCGCGTGGTAATAAACTTAATAAACGCTTCGTTTAGCCGGTAAGCCTCTCTCTCCAGTATACCGAACTCAACCTCGACTCCCGATTCCTTCAAGCGGGTGAATCCCTTACCTGACACCAGCGGGTTCGGGTCGGCTATTGCCGCTACCACTCTCGTGACCCCGGCTGCGATAATCGCCTCCGTGCAGGGACCGGTTTTGCCCGTATGACAACAAGGCTCCAGGCTGACGTACAGCGTCGAACCCCGCGCCGCTTCACCGGCCGCCCGCAACGCTTCTATCTCGGCGTGGGGCAGGCCCGCGCGTCGGTGGTAACCCTCCCCGACAACCCGGCCGTCCCGTACTACGACCGCGCCGACCATCGGGTTGGGGCTGGTCCGCCCGCAGGCTTTGACAGCGAGATCAAAAGTGCGGCGGATAAAATCTTCATCTGTTGTCAGACGTTCCAGGGCCATAACTTCCACCACAAAAAATTCGGCTGCCCGCGGTTTTAAGCGTCAGGCAGCGTATTTCTCTTGTTATAGTTTCATTATAGGTTTTGAGGTTACAAGTGTCAAGAACAACCGGATTATGTTGGTTTATGAGGTAGTTACGGTACTTTTTAGCAGATGATTGGTTACTATTCTATCCCAATCATCCTAACCTTTTCCGCGGACTCCCTTTGGTAGACGCTGCCGCCGTAAATATCGTTGGCCACCAGCGCCGGGAAGTCCTCGACAATGAATTCGTGAACGGCCTCGGGGCCCAGATCGGCGTAAGCCAGGACGCGTACCGCTTTAACCGCGCGGCTCAGCAGGGCGCCAGCTCCGCCGTACGTAACGAAATAGACGGCTTTGTACTTGGCAAGCGCCGCGACCACTTCCGGGGAGCGGTAGCCTTTGCCGATCATCCCCTTGAGCCCCTGCGCCAAAAGCGGAATCGTGTACGGGTCCATCCGGCCGGATGTAGTCGGCCCTGCCGCTCCGATCACCTTCCCTGGCGGTGCCGGGCTCGGCCCGACGTAGTAAATCACCTGCCCCCGGAGATTCACTAGTAGCTCCTCCCCCCGGCCCAGCGCCTCCACCATTCGCTTGTGCGCCGCGTCCCTGGCGGTAAGCAGCCGCCCGCTAATCAAAACACCCTGGCCCGCCCGCAGACTTTCGATCACGGCGTCAGTCAAATGTGTGGTTATTCTTAGCGAGTTCAATCTCTAACCTCCTCTGAGCACTGCTTCAGTTCCGCCGCGCGTTCATAAAAATTCTCACGTCTTTTCGCCCAGGGATTTATGCTTCTCCTCGGAAACATCGTTTTTACCTTTACGGTCTGCCGCCGAGCCGATGAGCCGCCAGATTCCATCCGGAAGTACCGCCGAGCGGTGGCGCGCCGCGTGACAGTTCAGGTTCACCGCCACCGGCAGGCTGGCGATGTGGCAAGGGTACACTTCAACGTGCACCGCCAGCGCCGTCACCCGGCCCCCCAGCCCCAGCGGCCCGATCCCGGACCGGTTGATCGCCGCTAACAGTTCCGCTTCCAGCGCCGCTACCAGGGGATCATCGCTGCGGCTGCCAAGAGGCCGCAGCAGCGCCTCCTTCGCCAGTAGCGCCGCCTTTTCCATCGTGCCGCCGATGCCCACCCCGACCACTAACGGCGGGCAGGCATTCGGCCCCGCCTTTTCCACCACCTCGAGAACGAAACGCTTCACGCCCTCCACGCCGTCAGCCGGTTTCAACATCCGCAAAGCGCTCATGTTCTCGCTGCCGGCTCCTTTCGGCGCCACGGTTATCTTCAGCCGGTCGCCGGGCACGATCCGGCAGTGAATCACCGCGGGGGTGTTATCTCCCGTGTTCACGCGGTCGAGCGGGTGGCGAACCACCGACTTCCGGAGGTAGCCTTCGCTGTAGCCGCGGCGCACGCCTTCGTTTACCGCCGCTTCCAGGTCCCCCACAATGTGCACCTCCTGACCGACTTCCAAGAAGACCACCGCTACGCCGGTGTCCTGGCAAAGAGGCAGACCCTCCGCCCGCGCCAGCGCCGCGTTGGTGAGCAACTTTTCCAGCACGTCCCGCCCCCGCGGCGACTCCTCCTGTTCCCGCGCCTCCGCCAGTGCCCGTAGCACATCCTCTCCTAACGTCACGTTCACCTCCCGGCAGAGACGCGCCACCACCGTGGTAATCTCTCCTGCCATGATTACGCGCAAACCACACCCTCGCTTTCGTTTCTGAAAAGCCATTTTTCCCTAAAATTGCCCGCTACTTAACTAAGCCTTAACCGTCTAAAAGGACTACCTATATTCGCCTGGAACAGCCGCTACGGGTAGCACCATTATGCCAGCCGCCTCTTTTTGCCGGAGAGTCAGGGTAGAGCCCTTTACCCGCACCGCAATCGGATCGCCCAAAGGCGCCACCCCTTCAACCAGAAGCCGTACACCTGGAATTAGTCCCATATCTAACAGGCGACGGCGCAGGGCACCCCGCGCCGTGACCCGGAGCACTTCAGCCTCCTCGCCCACCATCAGCTCGCTGAGCCTTTTGCCTCCCGTTACTTGAGAAGCAGAAGGCGCCGGCAACTCCCCTTCGGGAACCCACCGGTTAGAAGCGAGGAAGGCAAGCAGGCGGTCCAAAGTCTGGGGGCTTATCGCATGTTCCATCCGGCACGCATCCCGCTCCGCAACGGACGCCGGAACCCCCAAAACCGCGGTTAAAAAATAGAAGAGGGCTTGGTGGCGGCGGCGTACTTCCGCCGCCCGCGCCCTCCCTTCCGCGGTGAGCCAGACCGGCCCGTAGCGGTCTTGGGTCACGAGCCCCAGACGCTTCAAGTGGCCCAGCGCCTGGGCAACACTGGGCTTGGCGATCCCGAGCCGCGCGGCGATGTCGGTAACCCTAATCACCTTGTTGGTATCCGCAAGCTCGAGAATCGCTTCGAGATAATCCTCGAGAGCAGGGGAAAAGCCGCCCTCTTTTTTCACGTCTTATCTCCTTACCGGGGTTATACCAAGTCACACCTTCATTATAAAGAAGGCTGCCTCCTCCCGCAACCAACCCAACGTATTCTATCTAAAGACGCCTAAAGTGTTTCAAACGCAGCAGATTCCTCTTATCCGAGTCCCAAAAGCCGCCCGCCCTGGTAGATAAGGAAAGCTGCAGCCCAGCCCAGGGCCAGGGTGTAAGCGACGGCAAAGCTCGCCCACCGCCAACCGGCCTCTCTTCTAATCGCCCCGATTGTCGCCACGCAGGGGATATAAAGGAGCGTCAGCACCATGAAGGCGTAAGCCGAAAGCGGGGTGAAGTGGTACTGGACGGCGGCTTGCAAACCAGCCTCCTCAACCCCGTAAACCGTCCCTAACGTCCCCACCACAACCTCTTTCGCCAGGATGCCGAAGAAGAGGGCTACCGCCGCTTCCCAGGTGCCGAAACCGCAGGGAGCGTAAAGCGGGGCGATGGCCTGGCCCAGACGGCCGATGAGGCTCTGCTCCACCGCCGTTCCCGGCGGCAGGTGACTGAGCAGCCAGACAAGCGTTACCACGCCGAAGATGATTGTACCCGCCTTGCGGATGAAGGATGAGCCGCGCTCCCACATGTGGATGAGCGTCCCCCTTAAAGTCGGCAGCCGGTAAGGAGGCAGCTCCATCACGAAAGGTGCTTCTTCTCCTTTAAAGACCAGCGACTTAAGGAGTAGGCCTGCCAGGATGGCAAAGCTAATGCTCAACAGGTAAAGGGAGAAGACCACCAGCCCCTGCCGTGCCCCGAAAAAGGCCCCGGCAAAGAGGACGTAAACCGGCAGGCGCGCCGCGCAGGAGATGAGCGGCGCGATCAGGAGCGTGATCAGCCGGTCGCGCCGGTTCTCCAGGGTACGGGTGGCCATAATCGCCGGCACGTTGCACCCGAAGCCGATAACCAGCGGGATGAAGGACTTGCCGTGCAGGCCCAAGGCGTGCATCAGCCGGTCCATTACGTAAGCGGCCCGCGCCATATAGCCGCTGTCCTCCAGGAACGAGAGCGCCAAAAAGAGGAGGAAGATCGGCGGCACGAAGACGAGCACCGACCCCACGCCCCCGATGAGGGCCTCGTTCACGAAGGAAGCGAGGAGGTCGTGAGGGATGGCTTTGGCGGCTGCCGCGCCGAGCCAGGCGAAGAAGGACTCGATGTAACCAACCAGCGGGTCGCCGAGCCAAAAGGTGAACTTGAAGACCGCCCACATCGCCCCCAGGAAGATCGGGATGCCTAAGACCCGGTGGGTCACCACCCGGTCGATCTTATCCGAGAAGGTAGCCTTTTCGGCCACGGTCGGCTGCCGGGTAACCGCCTCTTTAATGAGCCCAGCGATGAAGCCGTACCGGCCTTCGGCGATCAGGGTTTCGGCATCCTCCCCGGTCAACTTTTCCAGCCGGGCGGCGGCCTTCCGGGCCGCGGTGAGCAGCGCCGGGTAGGCGCTTAACTGGCGCTCAACCTGCTCATCTCCTTCTAAAAGTTTCACCGCCACCCACCGGGAAGAAAACCCTTTGAGCGGCACGCCCTGCTCCCCAATCAGCGTTTCGAGCTTCGCGATCTCCTCCTCCGCCTCTTTGTCGTAGTGTACGATCCGCGCCCTCTGCTTCTCTTCCCGCGCTTGCTGCAAGGCCGTAGCGACAAGCTCCGCCATCCCCTGTTTTTTCGTCGCCACGGTAGGGATAACCGGAACCCCTAAAAGCATACTCAGCTTGGACACGTCAATTCTCAAGCCTTTCGCCGCCGCTTCGTCCATAATGTTGAGGGCGACCACCATTTTCGCCCCCATTTCCAAGAGCTGGACCGTGAGGTAGAGATTCCGTTCGAGGTTTGTGGCGTCTACCACATTAACAATCACGTCGGCCGCGCCCGAGAGGATGAAGTCCCGCGCGATCAGTTCGTCCGTTGCGCGGGCACCGAGCCCGTAAATCCCCGGCAGGTCGACAACGCGCACCTGCGCCCCCGCATGGAACAGCTCCCCCTCCTTCTTTTCTACGGTCACACCGGGCCAGTTGCCGACGTACTGGCGCGCCCCGGTCAGGTTGTTAAAGACGCAGGTTTTTCCTACATTCGGATTGCCGGCCAGGGCTAACACCACTTGGGCCGGCTTCATCTCCTCTTCTTTTCCAAACTGAAGCGCCGCTTCGCTCACGCTACCCCTCCTTTTGTTAGTGTAGACTAACTTTCGGAACAAAAAATTAACCGCTTAAGATAGACCCCTGAAACTCACCTGCCGACCCGCTCTACCAGGATCTTGTGGGCCAAACCGCGGCCGAGGGCTAAACGCCCGTCACCCACGGCGACAATCAGCGGCCCGCAGAACTGGTTCTGCACCACCCGAATCCTTTGGCCTGGAAGCAGGCCCAGCGCCGTCAGCCGGCAGTGCAGGCTCCGCCGCTCCCCGACATCCCTGATCACCCCTTCCTCCCCGGGCAGGAGCATCCCTAACGGCAAGAGCTTCACCCCCGCTCCACCTCCACGAAGACCTTCGCGGCCTCGCTCTTCCGGAGCGTCAGGGGATGCCCCTTCACCTTCACCGCAACCGGGTCACCCAAGGGGGCCACGCCTTCGACCGCCACCTCCCTGCCTGGTACTACCCCCATCGCCAGCAACCGCTGGCGCAGGCTTCCGGCAGCCTCCACCCGCGCGATCCTCCCCGCTGCTCCTACCGGGAGCGCACTTAACCGCTGGATAACTTTTTCCATAGCTCCACCCCTTAACCTAAAAGTAGGCAAACCGAAGATTGTTAGGTATACCTAACTATAGGTAAAATAGCACACAATCGCCGCCGCGGCAAATACCGCTTAAGACCGCCTGCGTTGACCTTATTAAAAAAAACAATACATAGCTCGGTTGAAAGTGTTGACACAACGTAATACAAGGCGTTACCATTGTAACGAACATACGACCACAATTATCCACTCCCATTTTTCCCGCCGTCTTGGTAAATCGCTCGGCGCGGACCTGATACCCTGCACCCACCCTGCTTAAGGAGGAAGGAAGAGATGCCCACTTACGACTACCGGTGCCAAAAGTTGAGGGTAGGGCCTGCCTGCTTGGCGGGCGCGCCTTCATTGGCGTGCGTCGCGGGTGATCTGGCGCGGATTTGCGAAATAAAACAGCTTGTACCACTTGCAAGATGGCGTAATCGGACGTATACTTCCTTATAATGTTACGCAATTGTAATAGCTCCCTGTCGCCGCGAAAGTAAAAACATAAAATAGAGGTGTTAAGAATGAGCCGGTTCAAAGTTCTCTTCCACATTGACGAATCCGACCGGTGGCAAAGGGTACTCGTAAACATCACCAATTTTTTGAACGACGTGGGGCAAGGAAACGCCGACGTCGAAGTAGTAGCTAACGGTGAGGCGGTTTCCGTTTTCAGGAGCAGGTGCCTGTCAACCGGAGGCGGCGGCCAGTGCTGCAGCCCAGCCACCGGATCGCCGATGGAGCAGATGAAGAAGTTGTCAGAGACAGGAGTAAACTTCGCCGCGTGCCGGAACGCTCTTAGGGCGCAGTCTATCGACGAGGGGAGCCTCCCCGATTTCGTAACGGTTGTGCCGGCCGGGATAACGGAGATTGCCAGAAAACAAGCCGAAGGCTACGCCTACATCAAGCCCTGATCATACACCTGGGGGAAGGGGAAGTTTCTCACTTCCCCTTCAAACAATAGTTTGAACATGCGACTGCAAAAGGGAGGACCCGAAACGGCACAATAAAGGGTGGGCAAATTCTTATGGAAGGAATTGTAGATTCTCATACGCACGTTTCGTTGCTTCCGTACGAAGGGCTGGAAAACATGGCCCTGGCCGGCGTCAAAAAGATTATCGGCTGCTCCATATTTTTCGGGGCCAAACATGCAGAAACACTCTTTGACCATTTCCACCAAATGTTAACCCTTTCGGTGAAGATTGCTGCCGAAAATGGCATCAAGCTTTTTGTCGCGGTCGGCATTCACCCGATGGGGACACCGGAAGACTGGCCCAGGGTGATCGACGCCCTCCCAGACTACCTGAAAATGAATGACGTCATCGGGTTAGGAGAAATCGGCCTGCATGAGGGGAGCCGGCGGGAACAGGACGTGCTTAAGGAGCAATTGAAGGTAGTCAAGGAATACAGGGTGCCGGTAATCCTTCATACCCCGCCACAGAACAGGGTGGAAATAACCAACAAGATGGTTGAAATTGCCGCCGCCGTCGGGATGGAACCCGAAAAAGTGATCATCGACCACGCTAATTTGGACATTATTGACTTAATCGAGGACTTTGGGGCAGTTCCCGGGCTCACCATTCGCCAAGAAGGACTTACTCCCCCTCTATTGCTGAACCACCTGGAACGTTTCCAACGAGGGGTACTGAACAGCGATTACAGCAACGTCAAACCCAACGATCCCCTGAGCGTTCCGAAGGCTGTGCGGTATTTAGAGCTCAACGGGGCTCCCCTGGAAATTATTGCCCGGATTGCGAAACACAATGCTGAAGAAGTTTTCGGTATTTAGAAAAAAAATATGCAAACTCCTTTTAACCCCCTTGACACGCCTCCCGGTCCTGGATAGAATTAGCCGTGGTGTCACGGAAAGCCAGGCTCCTCCGTAACACCGGCGATGGGGTTCGCCTAACGCGGGATGCTGATGACCCCTGGGTCTTTTACCAGGGGTCATTTTATTTTCCAAAAACGGGGGGAGAAACCATGGATTTGTGGCTGCAGGCAACGATATGGATGGGTTTAGCCTTTTTGGCCTCGCTGATCTCAATCAGGCTCGGCATCTCCGTGGCGATGGTTGAGATCTTCGTCGGCGCCCTGGGCGGCAACTTCTTAGGCGTCCACCCTACGCCCTGGATCAACGCTTTGGCCGCTGTCGGCAGCGTGGTCCTCACTTTTTTGGCCGGTGCCGAGGTGGAACCGGCGGTACTCAAACAACGCTGGAAGGAAAGTCTCTCCATCGGGTTCGTTAGTTTTCTCCTGCCCTTCCTGGCGGCGATGGCCTATGCTTACTACGTGGCCGGTTGGAACCTGGCAGGCGCGAAGATCGCCGGGATCGCCCTCTCTACCACCTCGGTGGCGATCGTCTACGCGGTGATGGTGGAAACCGGGCTCAACCAGACCGAACTCGGTAAGATCATCCTGGCCGCCTGCTTCATCACCGATCTCGGTACGGTAGCGGCACTCGGCGTCCTTTTCGCCCACTATAACCTCTGGCTGCTCGCCTTTGCGCTGGCCCTGGCGCTGGCCCTCCCGTTGCTTGCACCTCTTTCCCAGAAGGTCTTTCGGGACCTGGCCGACCGGGTGAGCGAGCCGGAAACAAAGTTTTTCTTTCTGGTTCTTTTTGGCCTGGGCACCCTGGCCGTTAAAGCGAACAGCGAGGCGGTGCTACCGGCCTACCTGGTAGGGCTCGTAGTAGCCACCGTTCTGGCCGGGCAGAAACAGTTCGTGCGCCGCCTGCGGGGCCTGGCTTTCGCCTTCCTCACACCCTTTTACTTCCTGAAGGCCGGCGTGCTCGTCTCCTTCAAGGCCCTGTGGGCAGGGCTCGGTTTAATTATCGTCCTGCTGTTAGTAAAAATGGCCGCCAAGCTTATCGGCGTCTGGCCGCTCACCGCCGCCTTCCGGTTCGGCAAGAACGACGGGGTTTACACGACCCTCTTGATGTCTACAGGGCTCACTTTCGGCACGATATCCGCGCTCTTCGGCCTCACCCACGGCTACATTGACCGGCAGCAGTATTCCGTGCTGGTCACCGTGGTTATCCTAAGCGGGGTAATTCCCACGCTGATCGCGCAGGCCTTCTTTAAGCCGGAGGCTAAGATGAAGGAACAAGCCCCTGCGGCAGTTGCGACTCCTGTAGAAAAAGCCCTGCCGCCGCGGGCAAGTGAAGGAGGAAAATGAAGGTGTTCGAAAAAATCATCGTGGCTTTCGACGCCTCGCCCCAGTCCTTTGCGGCACTGCGGGCCGCGCTGGAAATCGCGCAAAAGTTCGGCGCTACGGTTACTACCGTCTCTGTAGTGCGGCTGCCGGAGTATGCCGGCACCCTCGACGAGGTGGACGAGAACATCCAGCGGGCGCGCCAGTACTACGAGCAGCCGCTCCGGCAGGCCGCTTTCCTGGCTGCCGAGAAGGGCGTGGAAATGAAGTCGGAGGTGCTTTACGGCCACACCGGCGAGCGGCTGGTGGAGTTCGCCGCCGCCGCAGGGGCGGACCTGATCGTTACCGGCGCGCGGGGACTGGGCGGCGTCAAGCGCTATCTCTTGGGCAGCGTCTCCAACTACCTGGTCAACCACGCGCCCTGCCCGGTGCTGGTCATCCGGGATAAGGAATTAGGCGCTTAGGGCGCCACCGCTACCGGAGGGAATGGCGCGGTGCCGCTCACCTACTTCTGCCAAAAGTGCTGGCGGGAAGTCCCGGCCGGCGCCCGTGGTCCCTGCCCCCACTGTGGCGCACTCCTGGAGGATAACGCCAGTTATGTGGAGAAGCTTATCCGGGCGCTTGACGCGCCTGAAGCCATGACGGCCCTCCGGGCCGCCTACCTTCTGGGCAAGCTAAAAGCGGCCGCCGCGGTGCCCGCGCTAGCGGCTAAACTCCAGGAAAGCCAAGACCCTTACCTGGCAGCCGCCGCCTGCGCGGCGCTGGGCCAGATCGGCACGCCGGAGGCAGCAGCCGCGGTTTGCGCCGCCCGTAAGCACCGGTTCGCCACCGTCCGGCGGGTAGTGGCGGAATACTGCCCATACGGGGAGGAAACCAATGTTTAACATTATCCTGCTTGGCCTCGTCAGTTTTCTCACCGACGTGAGCTCCGAGATGGTCTATCCCTTAGTCCCGCTCTTCCTCACGCTCCAACTCGGGGCCACGCCGGCCATTGTCGGTGTGATCGAAGGCCTGGCGGAGAGCACCGCCAGCCTGCTGAAAGTTTTTTCGGGCTATTGGTCCGACCGCGCCGGGCAGCGCAAGCCGCTCGCCATCGCCGGCTACGCCCTTTCCACTCTCGGCAAGCTTCTTTTTTACTTTGCCACCTCCTGGAGCTGGGTCTTAGCCGGGCGCCTAGCCGACCGCTTCGGCAAGGGTGTGCGCACCGCGCCCCGGGATGCCCTCATCGCCGACTCGAGCGACCAGGGCGCCTACGGCTTATCCTTCGGGCTGCACCGGGCGATGGACACCTTCGGCGCCGTCGCGGGAGTAGCGGCGGCCTACCTTTTCCTCCGCCACGCACCGGCCGATTTTCGCCCCGTCTTCCTTTACGCCGTCATTCCCGCGGCACTCGGCGTGGTTCTCCTTTTCTTCGTCCGGGAGAGGCGCGACCGGCGTTCCCAGACCGCCCAGCGCCTCAACCTCAATTGGCGCGAACTCGACCCGCGGCTTAAGGCCTTCTTGGCGGTGGTTTTCCTTTTCACCCTCGGGAACTCCTCCAACCAGTTCCTGCTGCTGCGGGCTCAGAACCTGGGCTTCCCGGCGCAGGACGTGCTGCTTCTCTACCTTGTTTACGTGAGCGTCTACGGCCTTCTCGCCTACCCGGCGGGGCGCCTCTCCGACCGGGTCGGCCGGCGGCGCCTTCTGGTCTGGGGTTACCTTACCTACGGCTTGGTTTACTTGGGCTTCGCCCTCGCCCGGCAGCCGGAAACCCTGTGGCCGCTCTTCGCCGCTTACGGCCTCTACTCGGCAGCCACCGAAGGCGTGGAGAAAGCCCTCGTCGCCGAAAAATAATTCATTTCGTTCTGGATTGTGAGCGAACCGCCGGCGGATTCGCCAGGTCGCAAAGCCGCTGCGGGATCCCGACGATCTTCTCTACATTTTGTGCCACCTGGATTTTACAAGGTTTGGGCGTGTTACCATAAGAGGAACCTAATGAGGCATTTTAGGCTTCGCTTTTTCTGATTTATGGAAAATTAAGGTATAAAGCCATGAATCTGGATCGTATTCCCAATTGGAGTGCTCGGGAAAAATAAATTTGGAGGTGTTGCCCTTTGCCGAACCAAAAGAGGGTTTTGGTCCCGGAAGCAGCCTCCTCGTTAGATCAATTTAAAATCGAGGTGGCCAACGAGATTGGCTTACCAACTTATGGCTATGCGGCGATCACTCCCGAGAATTACCGCGAAATACTCCGGCAGATGAAGTACGAAGTCGCCGGAGAGCTCGGGCTCGACCGCTCGATCCACGAAGGATACTGGGGTGACGTCCCGGCGCGCCTTTGTGGTGCGGTAGGCGGTCGCATGGGCGGGAAGATCGGCGGTAACATGGTCCGCCGCATGATCAGATTCGCCGAGCAGAATTTGGCGCTCCCGCGGTAGTAACCGCGGTTTTTTTTAGTTTGCTTATTATCGGTATTTTTTATTTAAAATTCCTCAACATTCATCTGCTCCTTTCAAATGAACGCAGTCGTTAAAAAGAAGCAACATCGCCCTTCCTTTTTCCAGGACTTCTAAAATGTTTAACGCTGCGTTATCCTGTTTCAGCCGCCAGTATTGGTTTAAGTCCATGTATAAAAACGTCGCTATTGCCGCCCGAATGGTTCCCCCATGGGACACTACCACGACCTGCTCATCAGGGTGGCTAAGCGCAATTCCCTCCAGTGCTTGCACCGCACGTGTACTGACCTCTTCCAGTGTTTCACCGCCCGGTAAGCGGGTAGTATAAGGAGTATCCCACCACTGGCGGGAGACATCGGGAAACCGAGCCTTAATCTCGTCACGTGTCAATCCTTCCCACTCGCCAAAGTTAATCTCGCGGAGTGCGGGAACCGGCAGGACTCTCCCATTGTGCGGCCCGGCAACAATTCGCGCCGTGTCAATCGCCCGGCGGAGATCCGAAGCATAAAAAGCAGCAAACCGTTCGGAACTAAGGCGCTTCGCTAAAGCTTTAGCTTGTCTTATGCCCCGGTCGCTCAAACCAATGTCTGTATGACCCTGGTATTTTAAGGCGTGGTTCCAGAGCGTTTCACCGTGGCGAATCAGGTAGATCCGGCAACCCACTGAGATCCTCCTCCAAAAAACGTTCAACGTTAGGCTGAAAGTGATGGACCTTTAGGGTCCGTTCAACGTTCAACGTTGATAAAAAGACCGAATCATAAACAATTGAGCTATTTGTCGAGTAGACGTATTGATTACTCTTTACGCCCCTCACGGAACCGGACGTGCGGATTACCCGCATCCGGCTCCTCAAGAAAGCTCACACACATCAACCGCTGAAAGCATAGAGGTTAACATAGATTTTGGGCCTGGGTACCGGATATCGTTCGACGAACCTCCAAAACCGCTGGCGTGCCTTCTGCCGCCTCTGGCTCGTGCGCCCGTACCACTTGGCCGCAATTCTCAGGGCCTGCTCCGTAAATGCCTCGACCCTCTCATAGTTGCCGCTAACCCCGTAGTACCGCTGATGACCCATCAGCTTTACCTGGAATATCCGGCAATCACGCACCAGCTTGTCGTGGCGCACTCATCCCCGGTGGCGACTCAGCACTCAATATAATCCTTGAAGCTTAACCCAGCACTCAATATAACCTTGAAGTTTGAAAGCTATCACTTCATTAGACTAAAGAAGGTCTCTCCTCCAAAGCTCAAAAAGTCCTATTGAGTGCTGGGCATTTAAGCTCAATGAAGGTCTGTCCTTCAAAGGGCAAGAAGTCCATTGAGTGCTGGGTCGTGAACGACTCCTCCGAAAATAGTACTTCTTTCGGCGGGCGCGGCGATAAGCTTCGCATTACTGCGTCAGGCTCGCCCAGCACTCAGTTGCATCTTTCAAAGATACCACTCCCTTTAAAACGCCACTAAAACGCTTTGCGTAACCGCGTTTTCGATACCAATCTGAGTGCTGGGCCGCGCCTTTCGCGCTCTGCTCGCTCCTCACCGCGGCCACCAGCATCCCGGCGCCCGGCTGCTGGCTCGTTTGCACGGCGTTTCTTGAATCAAACCGGCTCTGATCAGCCGACAGGTTCGCTTTTCGGCTAATATACTTTTCGGCTTTATAAAGCGTCTCTCCATCAGCCGGAAGCACGTAACTTTAACAATTCAGGCGATTTTTCCCCTCACAAATAATATACCTCTTTCGTCTCACAAATGCCAAACAATTGAGAGCCTCGGTGCCACGGCCAATAGAGGAGTGGTCCGCACGAATTATCGACCCCCAAGCGGAGAAACCGTACTTTAAACATTCTATCGGATACTAACCGGGCAGTGATAAGAAATGTGGTTTCTAGATCCGTGAGTTCCGAATAAACTCCTTAACCCGACCAACCAATTCGTCAATTAAGTGTGGTAACGGTTCGGATCGATAGCCCACCAGTTCGACCCGTCCACGCAACAAAGGAAGGAGTATCTTGGGAGCTTCACTCGCAGCAATTGATTCAGCCATTCGCGGCGTTACTTCCCCGAGCATTGTGTTTGGTATGAGGATGCTAAGGGGGCCGACGATCAGACTTACGCGTTGTACATTCCAGATAACTGCGTTTTCGCCGCTTGCACCTTCATTGGCGCCGGCCTTCAGCATCATCGATGTTGCCAGGGCGTTCGTCCCCAAAGCCAGAATTTCCACATCTTCGGGCAGTTCGCGCCGCAGCTTTTCCGTGATGTGTTTGCCGATGCCGCCTCCCTGCCCGTCTACTACGGCTATACGCATAACCTGTCCCCTTCCAGGCACCAATTATAACACAGGGAGACAAACAAAGAAAGGACGTTTTTCACAGTCCTATAAGCTGTCAACTTTTTAAACACTTAGAAATAATTCCCAGGCTGTGTGTAAATTTGTGGATAAGTTGCGGGTACTAAGAATTTTGACTTGTTTTCCCAAGCAATTGTGACTGGAGTTCGATAATTTGCTGGTTCTTTTTAAGAATCGACCGCGCATAACGCGCGTTGGCACGTTGCAACCGGCGGTTTTCTTTTTCGAGTTTACTCAGAAAAACGTTCCGGTCCGTTTCCACCCGCTCCAGCAGATGCAGGAGCACCCTTCTGCTTAACCGGGCTTGAGCCAGTTTCTCTTCAAGGTCGCGCACCCGTGCCATTAACTGTCTTACCTCATCAATTTCCTGGAACAAAGTTGACCCTCCCCCTTAAGCCGGTTCCAGGAATAGTAATATGCAGATCCTCCTTTATGTAGACGCCGGGGCAAATCAAAAACTGACTCTTTCAAAAAGTCTTCCGCTGGGATTTGGATTCTTGCAGTACCCGCTACTCCCAGGATGCACCCTAACTCTTTGCTGCCGCATGCAATTTCTCTACAACGCTGAGAGGCACCAATGCCGCACCCAACGGAAAACGGTGTTCCGGACCGTGGTAATCGGAACCACCGGTTGTTAAGAGCCCGTATCTTTCGGCCAGTCTGCGCAGGTGTGCGCGCTGCACCTTGCTGTGTTCCGGGTAGTCAACTTCTAAACCGCATAAGCCCACCGTCATCAGCCGTTCAATAATCCCTTCACTGTTACTTACGCCGGGATGAGCCAATACCGGGGCACCGCCGGTCTTTCTGATCAACAATACCGCCTCCGACGCCGAAAAACGCGCTCTTGGAACGTAAGCGGGGCAGCCGCGCCCGATCCACCGCTGAAATGCCTCGTCAATCGAAGAGACGTAACCTTTTTGCACCAGAATCCACGCTATGTGCGGTCTCCCTACCACTCCGCATACCAGGTTTTTAACCTCATCAATAGTTACCGAAACCCCTTGAGCCTGCAACCGCCTCACTATTTCAGTCGCCCTCTCGCCGCGCTGCCTGTGCAACTGGAGAAGTTTCGCTGCCATTAAGGGATGGTTAGGATTAATAAAATAGCCGAGGATGTGTACCTCCCGGTCGTTCTCTTCAGTGCTGATCTCGACTCCGGGAACAACTACAATTCGACCGAGAGCCGCTTTCTCAGCCGGATCTATCCCGTCAACTGTATCATGGTCTGTGATGGCAATCGCTCCCAGGCCCAAAGCTATCGCCCGTTCCACGACCTGTGCCGGCGTTTCTGAACCATCCGACGCGGTGGTATGGATATGCAAGTCGCAACAAACACGATGTTGTTCTATTGCTCCACCCGTCTTGCACACCGCTCCGTGTTTACACTTAAGCATCCTGATCCTGCAGGCCTCCGAAACTCCCTTGAAAATAGTACTTCTTTCGGCGGGCGCGGCGATGAGCTTCACCTTGCTTCGTCAGGCTCGCCAGTGACCATTGAACCATCATTTTTATTCCCGGTGGCGGCGATGAATCGTCGTGAGGGACTCCCTCTGCCTTTTACCCACCGGGGCAACAACAGGTACGCTGTCGAACAGTTTTAGCACCCTTTGGTCGATTAGTCGCCGGATTAAGTACCCCAATCTCATTTCCAAACCTCTTTCATCACCCGTAGAAAATTTATCCCGAGAACCCGTCGAATATCCCCCTCCGGCCAGCCGCGTTCAAACAAACGTTCGGTCAATAAAGGCAAAGCCGATGAATCTTCCAGGCCGGAAACCATCTTCGGCGCACCGTCGAAATCCGAACCTATTCCGACGCATTGTATGCCTCCTACAGACGCCAGATGCTCAATGTGGTCGATCAAGCGGTCAATTGTAGGGTTTACGGGATCAACGAAGTCCGGTACAAAGTTTACGCCGATGACACCACCGGTTGCAGCAAGTTCGCGTACCTGTTCATCCGTAAGGTTGCGGGGATGGTCGCAGATTCTCCTGCTGTTCGCGTGAGAGGCAATAATTGGGTATTGGGCCAGCCGCAATACGTCCCAAAAACCGGCCGGAGCCAGGTGTGCAACATCGACTAACATACCCAGTTTTTCCATTTCCCTGACCACTTCCCGGCCGAAAGACGTAAGCCGCCCTCCGGTGTTGGTTTCCGCTACCCCGTCCGCAAGCTCGTTGCGGCAGTTCCAAGTCAGTGTTAGACAGCGGACGCCCAATCGGTGAAATATCCGCAGTACCCCGATGCTGCCCTCAAGCACATGCCCTCCTTCAACCGTAAGTACACCCGCTATTTTCCCTTTATTTAGAGCTTCATCAAGACCGGGACCGTTACTGACCGAGACCAACTTTTCGCTATAACTGGAGGTTATTGTCGCGAAGATTTCGACCTGCTCGAGGGCCCGCCGCAGGTATATTCCCCGGTAACGCGGCGAGACAAAAACCGCAAAAAACTGGACATCGACACCGCCGCTCCGCAGCCGCGGCAGGTCAACATGCCCTTCTGTCCCCGCTTCAAAGGAACCCCCTTTTTGGGCCAAAAATGAAAGGGTGTCACAGTGGCAATCAACAACAATTGCGTTATAATGGAGCCGCCGGGCATCCTGCTCCATTAAAAAGGAAAACCCCCTTCCCGCTTGCGCCGGCAGGAGGCAGACCGCTGATCAGATTACCGCGGTTCAACGATAATACGGATTGCCGTCCGTTCTTCACCGTCAATAACCACGTCCGTAAACGCCGGAATGCATATTAAATCCATGCCACTCGGCGCTACAAATCCTCGTGCAATTGCAATCGCCTTCACTGCCTGATTGATGGCCCCGGCCCCTATAGCCTGGATCTCGGCTGAACCGCGCTCCCGAAGAACACCGGCCAGGGCGCCGGCAACAGAATTTGGATTTGACCTTGCTGAAACTTTTAGGATTTCCATCCACCAGACCTCCTTCTCTACTCGGACTCAGCTTCGTCACTGCAAATCAACTGCCGGGAAAACAACCTCCTGACTCGAAGTTTTATCTCTACCCCTTCCTCCGGCTTTTGTCAAAACTATATTCGTCAAGGAAAGGAAAATTCCTCCGTTTGATGGAAAAATAGCATGAAAAAAATGTTAAAAAGGGGCTGTCCCGATCTAGCTTGTGGGACAGCCCCTTTTTAGTTGGAAACTTGGTGTTTCTCTCAGCGCTGATGCCTTAGCCGGTAATCAATGGTGGGCGTGCTGCAACTCGAGATGCTCGCTATGGTGTTCCGTATGGTGCTCCTCGCGGTGCTCATGGTGGTGTTCGTGTTCCTCCGGCATTATTTTAAAGTTTTCCACGATGAAACAGTATGCCATAATCAGGAGACTGACCAGACCAACGCTTATCGACAACTCCATCCAGAACGGAAAGTAGCTCCCGCCCATTGCCTGGTACATGCTCGTAAACACCACATTCATCCGGTTCAGCATCAGGCCGCCAACCATCAGAAATGCAGCTGCAACCATTCCGGGTACGCTTTTTCTGGTGCTGGGTTTGGCAATCAGGATTATCGGAACGATCACGCCCAGAATAATCTCCAACAAGAAGAGGTTTGATGGAACACTGCCCTCAAACATACGTAAGAATTCACGACGGGCAGCCAAGTCAATCAGCCTTGCCGCCAGATAAATGATCATCACCCACATACTCACCTTGAGCAGCGGCTCTAAAAGCGGGACCTCATGGCGGAAGTCTTTGTTATACGCCTTTGCGGCAAGCACCCCTTCCACAACACACATAGCAGGGCCGACAAAAATCGCAGAGAGGAAGAAGAACGTACCGATCAGCATTGACCACCAGAGAGGGTGCTGCCTGTCGATCATCGCAACGTAAAGGTTCCCAAGCGCCGACTGGTGAAGGAGCGCAATCACAAGACCGGCAACAAACACCACCGGAAGAATCTTGTCAAAAATCTCCTTCAAGCGCGGAACGTTAACCCGTTCGAACAAGATGTGTCCGAACTGAAGTGTCATGACTCCCTGGTAAGCGATGACACAAAGAAGTACTACGAAGAGCCAGGAGTGGTACCCCCACGATACAAACGGACGCCAGAAGTTGTACCAGCGACCTAAATCCATCAACACACCGAGGCTTACTACAATATAACCAAACCATGCCGTGATCAACGATGCTCGTGCTATGTACTTATACTGCTTGAGGTTCAAAATGTGCGCCACAAACACAGTAAAGAAACCGCCCGCTGCAAGAGCAATGCCGCACAAGTCGTCAAAGGCGATCCACAGACCCCACGGCCAACTGTCGTTTAAGTTGGTAGCCGGACCGAGACCGCGGCTCAAACGGTAAGCCATAGAGAATAACATTAGGCCGATCAACGCGAAAGCGACGACCCTGTACCAGCTCATGCGGAAATACCATTTTCCGCCGAAAACAGAGTCGTAGTTGGCATAATAATCCTCCCAGTGATAAAAGAGTTCGGAATTCGCTTTGGCCATGCCCAGTTTCGCCTCCTATCTGCTTAAATGTTGTTCAAGTGCCCCTTAATCCTCTTGATTCTTGGTCGCGACGTAAAGCGCAGCCATAGCCGCCCCGTAGACAGCCGCAACCCCCAGCGTCCAATTCAGCACCCGGTCAGTGTATTCCGGAACGGGTTTCTGCGTTATATCCGTCTTCATTCCCAGCATTTCAAAGGGAACGTCGGAAATGTACAGCAGAGAGGTGCCGCCGACCTCTTTTTCGCCGTAAACGTGATCTTCATACACACCAGGATTTTCCTTGATCCGGGTATGCGCAATGTGCAACAGTTCATCCCGGTCACCGAATATAACAGCCTTTGTAGGACAGGCTGAAGCGCAGGCAGGCGGTGCACCGATGGTTGTACGCTCATAACACATCCGGCATTTAGTAACCTCGGGGAAGAGTTCGTCCCACTGGTACTTCGGGACGCTGAAGGGGCAGCCCATCATGCAGTACCGGCAGCCGACGCATTTCGACCGGTTGTAGAGAACCGGGCCTTCCGGCGTCTTGTAAAAGGCATGTGCGAAACAAACGGCTTCACAGGTCGGGCGTTCGCAGTGAAAACAAGAACGCCTTACAAACCGCCATACCGTTTGATCATTTTTCTGGGCTATACGGGCGTGTATCCGGAGCCAGTTGTTGCCGGTAAGCGGTGCCTGTTCATCCCATTGGGCCTTCGGAAGCCTCCTGTCCGTACCGCTGTCCAGCGGCAGGTCGTTAATCCCTTTTTTACTGGGTGCCAGGTAACTGCTGTTGTACTCCCTACAGGCCGCCTGACAGGCACGGCACCCGATACATTTCGTTACGTCAAACAGGAACCCATAACCCACTCTTTACACCTCCAGTTGTAAACGGGCACATTGCCGCGTTTTACTCTTAAACCGTTTTCCCAACATTGGTGCTACTGCGGCAGAGGAAAACCCCACCTTCCGTGATCAAGGCTCCGCCGCATAGAAAGAGCTTTTCCTCCCCAATAACCTGAATGCAACTGTAAACCGCAGGTCATGGAACTTTCCGCAGACGTTTCCGCCTGCTCATTGAAAACTTGGGCAGATTCCTGAAAACATCTTTCAATCTCTGCTGCAACCAGTTCTGCGTCCGGGACGGCGTTCCCGGAATAATCCCATTTGATCTTTAAAATCGGCTCCGGCGAAACACCATCCCCTTGGTACAAATCTCTTACCAACTTGAACAATCTGTCTATCATCCAAAGCGGAGTCTTGACCTGTCCGCTAGGTTCCACCACCCTGGCGCACCACTGCACCCATCTTCCGGCACTGATCAGAGAACCGCTTTTTTCCCACGGTGCCGCTGCAGGAAGTAAGAAGACCTCCGTCTTCGGGCAAGTTTCGGCGATTTTCTCGCTGCTTGCGGCAAAATCCTCCCTGGTTTTAAACCAGTCAATCATTACAAGCCATTCCACAGACTGGAGAATGCTTATCATTGCATTTTCCGGCTCCTGTGGTAAAAGACCACCTCCCCAAATGAATAACCCTTTGGCATTCCCGCTCGTCAGCCACTCGGTCAGTCTATCTTCCGGTTGCAAGGTTATGGAGGATGTACCTGGCAGCATATTCTCGCCATACCAGGTCTCCATTAAAGCGACTAGGTACCGGGTCTTGCCTTTGGGATTAACAAGGGGATACCTATCGGCAATGTTCACCCAATTCCTGAAAGACAAGGCACCTGGATACCGGCCCTTGTTTAGAACCGGCACACCAAGTGCCTGAAAGAACTTAAAAAGTAAGTATCCTTCCTCGTTAGTCAAGAGCGAGTCATCCCAAAGACAACCGATACTTCTTGCCGCTCCGGAATCCTGTTTAATTGCAGCATCCCTCGTATTCTTAACCCGTTGGGCGACAGTGCGCACAATCGGGCCCCAATCCTTAATCTCCCATGCTGCGCCCCCCGCAGGTTTATAAAACAAATGCGGCGTCCAGCTTCTCGACGCACTCAAACTGAAAAATGACTCTCCTTGTTCACACAAAAACCCTTGATTTACCGGGTGATCAGGGTCTCCTTCAAAATCAACCACCTCATCCCCCCGTACGGTCACCAGCACACCGCAGCCGCCGTCACAAGCGGTACAAATAACGGGAACCTCTTTTTCCTGACGAATGACGGGAGTTTTACCATCTCTTTTGGAGCTTCCCTGGGACTGATTTTTTTTGGAAACAGCAGTCAACCCACCGAGGCTTTTGAGGAAATCTCGCCGCGAGATTTTTCGCAACCCTGAGCACCCCCTCTCTATATAACTAAAAGAATGTAATTTTAAATTAACTCTCGCCTCCCTGCTGGAAAATAACAGATTTTCGCACCTGTGGATAAGCTGTTGTTTATTCACTATACCACTCTCTACAAGGAGTGTCAATATTCACAAGCCCCGTGTATTCAGTCCTGCAGCACCCGGCGAGAACCTAATAAACGGTAAGTGAATGGTTAAAGCGAAGGAGCACTAATGAGTGACTGGGCCGTGATCTCCGTAAGGATAGTTAAAAAAGAGAGCCCATACCCCGCAAGGTTGGCACCCTCAAACCTTGTAGGAGCAGCATCGTCGGCTGAGGGACCCGGGCTCTCTTAGTTCAGCATCCGGTAGCTAAAGTTACTGATTAATGAAAATCATCCGGCTCAAGGAAAGGCCGGTCCAAATCAACCATTGCGTTTACCATCAACTCAATCAGGCCGCCGTAATTTATTTTAAACCTGTCCCACATCTTATAGTGGGCGATAGCGTCCCGGATAGCACCCTTGCAGTTTGAACAGGGCGCGCACAAGTATTTGTACGGGTATTTTTCAGGGTCGAGCTCATCCTTAAACGCTTCCAGCGTCTGGTACATCTTCATCCTGGTTGCTATCTTATTGCGCCATTGCGGGAAATTCATGGACTGCATGATTGCCAATCCGCCGCCGCCGCCGCAGCAGAAATTGTAAACCCCGTGCGGATACATCTCCCGGAACTGCGGGCAGATGGCTTTGAGGGCCAGGCGCTGCGGCTGGACGATCCCCATCATACGCACCATATTACACGGGTCATGCAGGGTGACCGGAAAGTTATTCCTGCTCGGGTCAAACTTGATAGCACCGCTCCTGATAATCTCCCATAACAGCGGTAAGCAGCACTCACGCGGTATCTCCGAACTTGACAAGTCCCCGGACAGTACCCTGTCGGCCACAACTACATAAGCTTTTGTGGCGTGTCCGCACTCGCCGATCACCACTTTTTTGACCCCGAGCTGTTTGGCGATCTTCGTATGCCGCAAGGCTACCCGGGCAAGCTCTACGTCGTCATTCCACAGGCCGTAGTTAACTGCGTCGTAACCCACTATTTCACTCGACAGCGTCCACTTGATCCCCGCTGCCTCGAAGATGATTGCGAAGGCTTCGGGGTTTTCCGTCCATGAAAGGAACTCACCCGCATTATGGATTAGCAGGATATCGGCGCCTTTTTCATCAAGGCGTACTTTGAACTTCTTGCCTGTCCTGTCGCCGATGTCCTCCTCCATGAACTCCACCGTTTCTTTGAGCCCCGCCGGGCTCATCCCCGTTGAGGAACCGACTACGAGATGCTGCACACAACCCTTTTCAAAGATTTCGGGCGCGGCGATGCCTAACTCTTGGCACAGAAGCTTTCGTAACTCTCTGTTGATTACACCGTTGTCTACCCCCATGGGGCACCGCTGCGCGCACCTCCTGCAGATTGTGCACCGGTGGCAGGATTCGGCGAGACGGTAGACAACCTGCCAGTTCAAATCTATGTCCGCCCCTACGAAGCCTCTCAGGAGCTTACCCTCGGGCGAGAAGTATCTTTTCCTTATCCTTCGGAGAATTTCGGACCTGTGGGTGGGTCTGTAAATATCCTGGCCGCCGCTCGCGATGAAGTTGTGGCATGCGTCGGCGCAAGTCTGGCATTTGACGCAATAGTCCATCGACATCTCCAACGTCTGGTAAAATGTCCAGCTTTCCTGAGGATCAAAGAGTTTCTGCAGGCCGCTGAGAAACTTATTAACAAGTGCAATCTCTTCTTCCTTGGATCTTGGTATGGGGAGACCCATGTCCGTATGGCCGTCGAAGCTCAGGTCATACTGCTGCCACCACTTTTCCGGCGGCGGTTTAATCGGCTCTTCTCCCCCGAGGAGCGGCATGGGCATCAGGTCCTCGACTTTCAAATCAACAAGCGGTTTAGGCCCTAGTCTGCAAAACTCTTTAAGGTTCGGTTTATGAGCCTTTGCTTGCCGGTGCGGGCGCTGACAGGTTTCCGGCCCCATTTTGTCAAAATGCGAGGAAAAATCCGTAAGATCCGGTTTTTTTGCAACTGCCATTTCCTTAATACCCCTCCTTAGCTCTAAAACGTACCGACACGCCGCTTTCAGTCGCTGCGCCTTTGCGCTTACCCCCTCCTTTAAACGAACGTCCTAATCCCCGATCAAAACGTTTAACCAAGTTAAGCCATTACGAATTTCGCCCTCAGATGGGGCAGGAACTAACGCCAAGTTGTAGACAGCTTTGGCAGCCCCCGGACCGGCCGGATGGATGCGCTTAAAGAGTAAAAAAACGTTTGTTCAGTGATTTACGGATGTACTCGGCATGTGATTGAATTTTCGGACAATTATTTTACATATGTTCATTATATCAATTAAAGCCTCCAGTGTCAATAATTTTACATATGACGGAAATGCCTGTTTTGCATACAAAAAAAAACCTCCCTTACCGGGAGGCTACCAAGGTGATCGGTGTTTTAGTGGAAATCGTCGTACTCGATAAACGGTCTGTCGATGTCTACCATTGCGTTGACCATCAACTCTACAAGACCGCCGTAGTTGATCTTGTACCGTTCCCAAAGATCGTAGTGGCTAATGGCGTCCCTTATGGTTCCTTTGCAGTTGGAACAAGGCGCACACAGGTACTTAAACGGGTATTTATTCGGGTCAAGTTCATTTTTAAAGGCCTCAAGCGTCTGCTTCATCTTCATCCTTGCGCCTACCTTATTCCGCCACTGCGGGAAGTTATAGGACTGGATGATAGCGTAACCCGAACCACCGCCGCAGCAATAGTTGTACACACCGTTCGGCGTCATTTCCCGGAATCCGGGAGCAATTGCCTTCAGCGCCAAACGCTGGGGCTGCACAATACCCATGGCGCGAACCATGTTGCAAGGGTCATGCAGGGTTACCGGGAAGTTGTTCCTGCTTGGGTCGAATTTGATGGCGCCGCTCCTGATTATCTCCCAGAGGATAGGCAGGCAGCTCTCCCGCGGTATTTCTGAGCTCGAGAGGTCACCCGTCAGGACGCGGTCAGCGATAACCACATAAGCCTTGGTCGCGTGACCGCACTCACCGATTACCACCTTTTTCACGCCTAACTTCTTGGCGATCTGAGCGTGGCGTACCGCTACCCGCGCCAGTCCTACGTCATCGTTCCAGAGGCCGTAGTTCACCGCATCGTACCCCACCGGCTCGCTGGAGAGCGTCCAGCTTATTCCGGCAGCTTCAAAAAGGATTGCAAACGCTTCAGGGTTTTCCGGCCATGACAGGAATTCGCCGGCGTTATGAATCAGCAGAATGTCGGCGCCCTTTTTGTCCACAGGAATGTCTACACTCTTGCCTATTCTGTCACCGATGTCTTCCTTCATGAACTCCACGGCTTCCTTCAACCCTGAAGGACTCATGCCCGTTGAGGAACCGATTTTAACGTGCTGTACGCAACCCTTTTCAAGAATCTCCATGGGCGCAATGCCGAGTTCCTGGCTGAAGAGCTTCCGGAGTTCGCGGGCGATGATGGCATTGTCCACACCCATGGGACACCTCTGCGCACACCTCCGGCACAGCGTGCATCTGTGCCCCGCCTCTGCAAGCCTCGTTACGGTGCGCCAGTTCACATCCACGTCGGCACCGACAAAGCTACCCAGCAGTTTCCCCTCCGGGGTAAAGTACTTCTTCCAGATCCTTCTCAGAATCTCAGACCTGTAAGTGGGCCTGTAAATCTCCTGTCTGCCGCTGGCAAGGTACGAGTGGCAGGCGTCCGAGCAGGTCTGGCACTTAACGCAGTAGTCCAGGGACAACTTCAGGACCTGCTGGAACGTCCAACTGCTCTCGGAGTCCAATAGCTTTTGCAGGCCGCTTAAGAAGCGCTGGACAAGGTAGTTCTCCTCTTCCCTGGTCTTTGGCTTCGGGATGCCGATGCTGCAGTGGCCGTCGAGGCTCATCTCGTACCTTTCAATGAACCTTTGAGGTGTAGGCTGCATCGGGGATTCTTCCCCAAGTTCAGGAACCGGCATTAAGTCTTCCACACTCATGGAAACTAAAGGGTCGTCTCCCGGCCGCGAAATATCCTTAAAGCTGACCCTCTTCTTGTTGTTTGCCCCCATTCATTAAACCTCCTCTACCAAGCGATAAAGTATGGCGCAATTATCAAGGTCTAATCTATCAAAACGGTACTAAGACTTCTTGAGCAGAGTATCCGGAAATCCGGTATAAGGATATTCCTCCTTACCCTCCCGTGCATCAATAATTTCCACCTCTTCAACCCAGGTCTTACCCGGAACGATATGCGGTCCTTGCCATGTCAGCTTGTAAGCAAGCTGGGAGGAGATCTTTTTGTCGATTTTGGAGCCCTTTACATTTAAGAAGTCATCCCAGTAAATCTTATCGAAAGTAAAGTATTTGGCCACATAATGGAACAGTTTGGAAAACGGCATGTACAGGAAGAACAGTTCGAAAAGCAAAAAGTGAAGGCCGGTCCAGAACGGAACCGCTGTCGCGCTAAAGGAAAGAGCCCCCGCTATTGTGGTCCTCGCGTCCGGAAAGAAAGTAGGACTGGTAGCCAGGGCTATAATGCCCGCGCCGAAAATGGAGAGCATGAACAACAAGTTGAAGTAATCGACGGGTGCAGTATAAGCCTGAAGGTCCTCGTTGCCCGCCCTCTTTAGTAGAAGCCCGAGAGAACCGAAGGCGCCGATAATGAACGCAATCACGCCGACGGCGTTGGTAACAGGTGAAATAACCCCTAAACCGAAAATGACTTCGACAACAAGAAGCAGGAGCCACAGACATGCAAGATACATGCCCCAATGCATTGCAAAGGAAAAGGGCCACATGCCGTACCTGTTATATTCCTTTACTTTCTTTAACAAGAACACCTCCGAGGCCATGTCCAAAATCCCGTTGATACGAATATGATGCTGGGGTTTGGACACATAATCAAGTTCTTCCATGAAAGAACCGCCGTAATGGTGCTTTGGTTCGAGGGGAAGGGGATAAAGCTCCCACCGGAGATGAAGCGGCATTGAATTGAACTTCGTAAAACGGTAGATTGCCATAAAAACAAAAACCGCTATGGAAAAATACCCAAGATAGGAAACTGCGCTTCCCATTTGTTTTTCTACCTCCTTACATTTTTAGTGCATACGCATCTCAACCCGTTTTACTCCTGGCTTTGCAACCTCCCCTCCATGCAGACAACTCTTACGACCGCCCCCGGGCTTATCATAAAATAAAAAACGAACCAAACCCGATTATTACACCGATTTGCGTCCCAGGGTAAAAACCTCCGAGCTTTCTTCTCAAGTTTTACGGTAACCAACGACGATTTAGGAAGAATCCTCTTGTCTGTATGAACTTTATCATTAATTATATAGTTAAATAAATCTTAAATTCAACATTTTGTTTAATTACAGAATTTTCACACATTAATGCTTGAGTTTTCGCAATTTTCAAATAATTCTGGACATATGGCACCAAACCATTGGACGGCTTGCAGTATTCCATTTCTAGCACAAAAAGTGAAAGAGGGCTTTCCCGATTACATGGAGTATGCCATGAATCGGAAAGCCCTCTTGAGTGCTGTGACTGTGATCTTCCGGCGCTATTCCCCGCTGATGAACTCCATTTCAAAATACGGCTTCGGCAGGTCAACCATAGCGTTTACTATTAGCTCCACTAAACCGGTATAAGTAATCCTGTATTTATCCCACAGTCCGTAGTGGCCTATTAGATCTCTCATGGCCCCCTTGCAGTTAGAACAAGCAGCAATGACACATTTTTCGATACTTGGGTCTAAAACATCCTTAAACGCTTCAAGAATCTGCTTCGTTTTCATACGCTCGCTTACCTTCTTCCGCCACTGCGGGAAGTTGAGCTCGTTCATGATCGCAAAACCGCTGCCGCCGCCGCAACAATAGTTGTACGGGCCGTTCGGCACCATTTCCCTAAACTGAGGCGAAATTGCACGTAAGACATGCCGCTGCGGCTTGACGACACCCATCAATCTGACTATATTGCATGAATCGTGAAGCGTCGTTGGGAAGTTGTTTCTCGAAGGATCCAGTTTAACCACACCGCTTTTCACGATCTCCCAGAACAGCGGAAAACAACTTTCCCTCGGAATTTCCGATGTGCTGAGGTCACCTGGGAAGACTCTGTCCGTAATAACGCACAACGTTTTTGTGGCATGGCCGCATTCGCCGACTACGATCTTTTTGACACCCAATTTCTTGGCAATCATAACGTGCTGCAAACCTATTCTGGCCAACTCTACGTCGTCACAGAAAAGACCGTAGTTCACTCCGTCATAGCCGACAGGCTCGCTGCTCAAGGTATAATTGATCCCTGCAGCATCAAAGAGGACCGCAAACGCTCCCGGGTTTTCCGGCCAGGAAAGGTACTCCCCTGCGTTATGGATCAGGAGGATGTCGGCACCTTTTTTATCTATGGGGATTTTTATGCTCTTCCCGGTCTTCTCGCCAATTTCATCCTCAATAAACTCGATTGCCTCGTGGAACCCGGCGACGCTCATACCGGTTGACGACCCAATTTTTAGGTGCTGCCTGGTGCCCTTTTCATACAACTCCTTTGGAGCAATGCCGAGTTCCTGGCTGAAAACCTTTCTAATCTCCCTGCTGATTAAGGCATTGTCTACACCTACCGGGCACACCTGGGCGCATCTCCGGCACACGTTACAGCGGTAGGCGGATTCCATTAACCTGATGGCCATTTTGTAATTTAGGTCAATGTCGGCGCCGACCAGAGACCCCAGGAGCTTACCGCTCGGCGTGAAGAACTTCTTGTACAGGCGCCGCAGGATTTCCGCCCTGAACGTAGGCCGGTAGTACTCGTTCTGACCGCTCGCCATGTAAACGTGACAGGCCTCCGAACAGGTCTGGCACCGCATACAATAATCCGTTGTAAGCCTGAGGATCTTAAGAAAGGTCCAGTTGTTCTGCGGGTCGAAAAGCTTTTGCAGCCCGTTTAGAAATCCTTTTACAAGCCGGAGTTTTTCCTCTTCCGTTTTCGGTAACGGCAGGGCGACGGGTGAGTGCCAATCCAGAGAGAGGTCGTATTTCTCCAACCACTTGTCCGGCGGCGGTTTCACCGGAGGTTCTTCGCCCAGATAGGGGACATGCATCAGGTTCTCAACTTGCAGCTTAAACAATGGCTCGTCAGTCAGTCTGGCCATATCGTTAAATGATATGCCCTTATGGTTCATTTCGAGTCACCTCCCTCAATAATCTGCGCCTCGTCCAGCCACGTCTTGCCCGGCACGATGTGGGGACCGCTCCAGGTTACCACGTATCCGAGCTGTTTAACGCACTGCTTGTCGGCAGGCGAATCCTTAATTTTGAAGGCGTCGTCCCAGAAGATTTTGTCGAAGGTAAAGTACTTCGCGACGTAGTGGAACAGCTTTGAAAAGGGCATGTAAATCAAGAAGAGTTCGAAGAGCAGCAGATTGAGCCAGACCCAGAAGGGCAAGGCCACAGGTGGTGACTCAAAGAAGATTACTTGATTGATTAAAGCTCTGGTGTAAAGAAACCCCGGGTCTACAGTTGACCATGATATGATCCCGGTCCCGAATATCGCCATCAGGAAAAGCAGATTGAAATAGTCATCCGGGGTCGTGTACAGGGAAAGTTTATCGTTGCCTATCCTTTTCAAGAAAAGTCCTAAAGATCCGAACGCACCGATAAACAAGGCTATTACACCGCAGACGTTTGTCAAAGGTACCAGGAATTCCAGCTTAAAAAGCGTTTCTACAAGCAAAAGTAAAATCCACAGAAAGAAAAGATAAATCCCCCAGTGCATCGAGAAAGAAAAGGGCCACATTCCGAACCTGTTGTGTTCTTTGACCTTCTTTAGCAGAAAGACCTCCGAAGCCATGTCTAAAAGTCCGCCGATTCGCTGGTGATGCCTTGGTTTCTTAACGTAGTCCACTTCCTCCATGTACGAGCCGCCGTAATGGTGCCTAGGTTCCGTCGGTACAGGGTACAGCTCCCACCTTAAAAAAAGCGGCAAGGAAGAGTACTGGATAACCCTGTAGACCGCCATGAAAAGAAAAACCGCTACAGAAACCCACCCCAGGTACGACACAAAAACCTCCATCCTCTGGCCTCCTTTTTAAGAATTTTTCAAATATTCTGCAAAGAAGATACCATATAAAACCTCAAGAGGCAATAAGGAATTTTACTCCGTCATCTCTTTTTGCGGTCCGCATTCCCTTATGTCACCAGCACTAGGCGGATTCGGCTCCGGCTTGCTTGTTTTTATGTAACAGGCAAATCTCTTTTTGGTAGTAATCCAGATGTAGATACTCAAGAGTCAGAAATTCGGAAATTCAAGGTAGGAATTCGCAGAATTTCTGAAGAAGTCTTGCCTCAGACTTTTTGCATCTGACTTCTGTTATAGCCGTGTCCGCGTTACCGGCACTACCCAGCACTCAGTTGGGTGTTGGCGCATTGTCGGTAAAGCTACCGAGAGGTTACGATATGCATTAGTAAGGTGGACTTCCAACTGAGTGCTGGGTTCCTTGGGGACAACGGCCAGCGGCTTTTTTATTAGTTCCAATTCAGGCGCGAGTTAACTGCGAAAGTTGAGGCTTTAAAAAAATGACCGGGAGGCGGTAATGAACCGCCCCCCGGTGGTGACCCTTTGCTTCAGTTTGAACGTGCTTAGAAACGGGCAAAGTTTGCGGCCTCCTGGGCTAACCGCAGCAACGGCCACGGGATGAGCCCCAGGAGGATTATGCCGCCCAGGCCGATAATGAGCGCCGCCTGTGTCCCCCAACCGCAAGTGATCGGGGTTGCTTCGGCAGGCTCGTCGACATACATCGCCTTGATCACCATGAAATAGTAATAAATCGAGATGACACTCAACAACAGCGCGATACCAGCTATTATAGTGTATCCGGACTGCACCGCGGCCGCAAACACCGTAAACTTCGCCATAAACCCGGCCATCGGCGGTACACCGGCAAGGGAGGCCAGCGTAATCAACATCACGAAGGCAAGGAAGGGCGAACGGCGGGCAAGTCCCGCGAAGCTCCGGATTTCACCCCCGGAGGTTTCCGCAAACGCGCTGATTACTCCGAAGGCCGCCACTGTGGTTATGGCATAGAGAAAGCAATAGTACATCACCGCCGCCGTACCGGCGCTGCTCCGCGCAACAATGGCGAGAAGGATGTAACCGGCGTGGGCAATACTGGAATAAGCCAGCAGCCGTTTCATATTGGTCTGCGGCAGGGCCACGATATTACCCAGAGCGATGGTTACCACCGCCAGGACAAGCAGTACCGGGAGCCATACCCCATTCAGACCTGCCAGGCTCTCTCCGAAAAGCCGCAGCACCGCTGCCAGGGCGGCCGCGCTTGATCCGCTCGCCAGGAAGGCAACCGTTGGCGCCGGTGCTCCCTCATAAACATCAGGCGCCCACATATGAAAGGGAACGAGGTAGATTTTGAGGCCGAGACCGGCCAGGATCATTAGACTGCCGACTCCGGCCAGCAGCGGCCATTCACCCGCGCTGAAAGCCTGCCTTATTGCAGTCAGGTAAGTACTGCCCGTAAGACCGTAAATCAGGCTCATTCCGTATAGCAGCACCGCTGATGCCAAACCGCTGAGGAGCAGATACTTGAGACCCGCTTCCGCAGGGCGCACCTCGCCCCTTTGCATCCCGATCAAAACATAGAAGCTGACGCTGATCAGCTCGAGCGAGATGTACAGCGTGATGAAGTCCAGCGCTGAAGGAAGAAGCATCATGCCCGTGGCGGCAAACAGAACCAGTGCTGCAAAATCACCCGACTTTACCCCCCGCTGCGCCAGCAGGTCGGGTGCAAAAAGGAGGGTGATCGCACCGGCCGCTACGGCCACGAGTTTGAAGAAAACGGCGAGATCATCAACCCGATAGCTGCCTTGAAAAGCAGTTTCGTTGACCCCCAGCAGCCGCAGGGCTGCAACACCGGCTATTATCAGCACACCGGCACCAAACCATGCTGCGTCCTTGCGCTGGGGCTCACCCTTACTGAACAAGCGTTCCGTAAGTATCAACAAACCGCCGATACAGGCAATGATTTCAGGTAGTAGCAAACCCACGCCCATTTACTGTACACCTCCTAAGAACGCCAGCCAACCACCCGCCGTAGGTTCAGGCAACCCCGCCAGGATCGGGCTCAGTCCGCTGCTGATTAAGTCCATCAGCAGTGAAGGATAAACTCCCATCGCGATGATGAAGAAGATTATCACACTGACGACAACCCAGTCATACCAGCGGGCGTCGGGCAGATTGGCAAACTCCTTGTGCTTGAGCGGTTCGAAAAACACTCGCTGTATGGCACGAAGCATATAATACGCGGTAAAGACAATGCCCGAAATCGCCAGTACCGCCAGCGTCGGGAAGATCGGGAACGAACCGACAAAGACCGAAAACTCCGCCCAGAAGCTCGCGGTTCCCGGGAGACCTACCGAAGCTAAGCACCCGATTGCAAAAGCGATCGCAATCACGGGCATAACCTTGGCCAATCCTCCCATCGCGGCAATGATGCGGGTATGCGTCCGGTCGTAAGTCATACCCGCGATGGCGAAGTTCAGGGCGGCCATAATCCCGTGTGCAAAAAACTGGAACAACGCCCCGGCCAGACCGGCCGTGGTAAGCGCCGCTATACCTAAAACCGAGTAACCCATATGGCTGATACTTGAGTTCGCGATCATGTATTTCAGGTCCTTCTGGCCCATCGCTACGAAAGCAGCATAAACAACGCAGACCACCGCAAGAATCGCGACCACCGGTGCCCAGGCAAAAGCACCCTCCGGGAACAACCAGATCGCCACGCGGATGATACCGTAGGCACCTAATTTCATTACTACACCGGCGAGGATCATACTACCGGCGGTAGGTGCACCCGTATGGGCGTCAGGCAACCACGAGTGGAGTGGCACGATCGGAACCTGAACCGCGAACCCCAGTGTAAGAAGCGCAAACAACCATACCTGCTGGTTGTGCGTGAACTGATGCCGCGCCAGTTCCAGGAGGTCCATTGTATTGATGCCCGCGACGAAGTAGAGGCAGAAGATGCCAAGCAGGGTGATTGCCCCTCCGAGCGTCAGGTATAGGGCGAGCTTCATGGCCGCGTATTCCTTCTTCGTGCTCCCCCAGACGGAAATCAGCACATACTTGGGCAGAACGGCAAGTTCAAAAAAGACGAAGAGCAGGAAGAGGTCGAAAGCGGCGAACACCCCGGCGCACGCAAAGGTGAGGGACAGAAAGGTGATATAGTACTCCTTCACCCGGTTCTGGATCCCCCAGGAAGCAAACACCCCCGTGAACCCCACAATGGCGGTGAGCAGCAGAAGCGTTACGCTTATGCCGTCGGCACCCATGAAGTACTTAATACCGAAGGCAGGAAACCAGTCTATTTTTTCTGCAAACTGGACCCCTCCTACCCCCAGGTCATAAGCAAAGACAAGGTAAATGGCGAACGCTAAAGAAATTCCCGTTGCTACCGCCGCGATCCATCTGATTACCTCTTTACGCGATGCGGGAACACACATTACCACCAGTGCCCCAATCAGGGGTGCGAATACTGTTGCACTTACTACCGGAAAGCTCATTATTTCACCCCTCCAATCGCCGCGATCGCACCAGGTACCTCACCGGGTACACTGTAAATCAGTATAATCACGAGCACCAGCACACCCAAAAAGAAGATGAGCGCGTAACGCTGGACCAGACCGTTTTGGAAGAGTCTTAAGACGCGCCCCATTTCCATCATTAGTCCGCCGATGCCGTTTGCAAAGACGCCTGTAAATACATTCTCCTCGAACCACGCCAGCACTGCAGCACCACCATCGATGAAACGCCGGATAAACCAGAGGTAGATTTCGTCAAAGTAGTACTTACGCTCAAACAGCCTGTAAATCGGCCCGAGCATCTCCGACAGCGGGTCGGCCGCGGTTTTCCGCTTTCCGTAAATCGCCCAGGCCGCACCGATGCCGACTATCAACACGATGTGTGAGATAACCACCGTCGGTATGTCGAACCCTGCAACATGGTGTGGGTGTTCAAAAAAGATGAACGAGGAGAAACCGTGTTCGAGTCCGGGCCAGCCTACGAAACCGGCCACAACGGCAGCGGTGGCCAAAATCGAAAGCGGGATGATCATCGCCCACGGCTCTTTTCTAAGGTGCCGGTCTGATTCCGCACGTACCGCGGGATCCACGGGCTGCATCTTCCACGTCTGGCTCGGGCGAGGATTCCCGATATCAGGCAATTCCTCGTGGTGATGGTCGTCATGACCGTGCCCGTGTGATACAGGCGACCATTCCGAACGGGGGCCGAAAAACACCACAAAGATTAACCGGAAGGTATAGAAGGCAGTGAATAACGCCACAAGCACGCCCAGCCAGTAAAACCCTATGTGACCGCTCTCCTTGGCGGCCACCAGAATCTCGTCCTTGCTGAAGAAACCGGCAAACGGGAAAAGACCCGCATTTGAAAGGCCGCCGAGAATCATGACGATCGCGGTCACTTTCATGTACCTGTACAGACCGCCCATGCGCCAGATGTTCTCCTCGTGGAAGTACAGGGTCATTACCGCACCGGCAGACAGGAACAAGAGGGCTTTAAAGAAGCAGTGGGTCAGGAGGTGGAAAACCCCGGCTGTGTAACCGCCGAGCCCCAAAGCCATCATCATGTAGGCCAGGTGGCTGCACGTGGAATAGGCGACTATTCGTTTCATCCGGCTCTGCGCTACCGCCATCGATGCCGCCAGGAAAGCCGTAATCCCGCCGATATACGCCACCACAAGCATGGCCTGATCACTCGAGTGGAAGAGGTCGTAGGTCCGCGCAACCATGTAGACCCCCGCTGCCACCATAGTGGCTGCGTGGATCAGCGCGCTGACCGGTGTCGGACCTTCCATCGCGTCCGGAAGCCACACGTGCAGCGGGAACTGCGCCGACTTTCCAATCGCACCGCAGAAGACCAAAACAGTAGCGATAGTCAACCAAACCGGCGGTATGTAACCGCTCTCTATCGCGTGTGCAATTTCACCGTAACCGAAGCCCCCCACAAAGTGGAACAGCAACAGGATGCCGAGTAGAAAACCGAAGTCCCCGAAACGAGTGACTACAAACGCCTTCTTAGCAGCAGCTGCTGCTGCGGGCTTGAAAAACCAGAAGCCGATTAACAGGTAGGAGCACAGTCCCACCAGTTCCCAGAAGATGTAGATCATTAAGAAGTTGTTGGCCAGAACTATGCCCAGCATCGAAAATGTAAAGAGGGCCATGAATGCGAAGAACCGCGAGTATCCTTCATCGTGCTCCATGTAAGCGGTGGAGTACACCTGGATAAGAAAGCTTACCACGCATACCGCCATCATCATGGACGCCGAGAGTGGGTCGATCAGGCACCCAAAATCAATCTTAACGGACCCTACGGTCAACCAGTGCCATGTCGAGCTGACCGGCGTCGGGTCGGCGATAATCCGGGAAAGGATCCATATGGAAAGAACCGCACTGATCCCAATCCCCGTAACTGTCACCAAACCGCTGACCTTTTTATAAGGCCAGGTAACCAGGCTAATTACCAGAAAGGACGCAAGCGGTAGGAACAACACCGCCCAAGCTAACAGCTCAGTTTCTATTCGCATAGCATCTCTTCCGCCTTTCTTTCCGAACTACCCAGCTAACCCTTAAGCCAGGTGAAGTCGTCCAGGTTGATAGTGTCCCGGTAGCGGTTCAGTACGATTACCAGGGCAATGCCCACAGCCACTTCGGCCGCCGCTACGGCAATCGTGAATATGACAAAGAGGTGGCCGAGCAACTGGCCGGGGTCGAGAAAGCGCGAAAACGCCACCAGGTTGATGTTGACCGCATTCAACATGAGCTCAATACACATGAGCACCACGACTGCACTTCTTTTCGTAAGGGCGCCGAATAAGCCGACGATAAACAGCAGCGTGCTTAACCCCAGATAGCAAGACAGGTCCATCATCAGGACTTTTGCACCTCCTCCAGGGCGATCATTACTGCGCCCACCAATGCCACCAGCAGCAAGACCGCAGCGATTTCAAAGGGGATCGGCAGTTTAGTCATCATTGCTTCACCGAGGAAACGCGTGAGATCAGTTGCGGGAAGTTTGTCGGCGATCTGCCAGGTCGTTTCACAGATTAACCCCAGCAGAACAACACCCAACCCGCCTGCAACGGAGGTACCAAGCACTAACTGTACACTGTTGTCAACGAACCGGTTGGAATCCGACATCTTGCCGCGACGTGTGAGCATAACCGCAAACGCGATTACCACTGCAACCGCGCCTATGTAAATCAGCACCTGCATGACAGCAAGAAAATCAGCCTGGAGGCTGAAATACACCCCTGATACGCCAAGGAAACAGACCACCATGGCCACCAAAGCGTGGAAGACGTTGCGCAAGAGCACGACACCCAAACCTCCACCGATGACCATAGCAGCAAGCACTGAAAAAACAACAATGGTTCCGGTAGTTGGTTCACCCATCACTGGCTCACCTCACTTTTTCCGGCATCCTTGGATTTACTTTCTGCAGTCTTTGCCGGGGCCACCGGTGCGCTTGCCGCAGTGACGGGCGGCGGGGCAGGAATAAGCTGTTCAGGTACCTCCACCTTAAGCACGTTACGCTCGTAAGTAGCCAGCTTAATCTGATCCGTCATCACCAGCGCGTCTTTATTACAGGCTTCGACACAGAAACCACAGTACAGGCAGTACTGCAGGTCCATCTTGTAGCCGGTCAGATGCATTTTTTTATCCGCGCCCCGCTCCCTCTCCACGGTAATAACCCGGTTGGGGCAGGCATTCTGGCACAACTGGCAGGCAATGCACCTCTCCGGGTAAAAACAGAACCCCCCCCGGTAAACCGGCGCAAACTTAATCGTTTTGAAGGGGTACTCAACCGTAATCGGCTTGGTGAGCATAACCCCCATAGTGACCCTTAGACCGCGTAATGCACCTCTTCCGTGTGCCATCTTCTCACCCACCAATCCAACGAATGATTGCAACTTCGCCGGCGCTGATAAAGATATTGAGCAAGGACAGCGGCACCAGTATCTTCCATGCGAAGTCCATCATCTGGTCGATCCTGAACCGCAACCACGTAGAGCGAACCCACATCATACAGAACGTTACCGCCAGTGCCTTCGCCATAAACCAAACGAAAGGCCACAACCACGGCAAGAAAGAAAACACCGGGCCGTGCCAGCCGCCCAGGAACAGCGTGGTGGCCATCGCAGCAATCGCAAAAGCGTTGCCGAACTCCGCCAGGTAGAACAAGGCGAAGCGCATTCCGCTGTATTCGCTCTGGTAGCCGGCGATCAACTCCGACTCTCCTTCAGGAAGGTCAAAGGGAGTTTGGCCAGTTTCTGCAAGACCGCACAGGAAGTAAATGACAAAACCTAAGGGTTGTAAAAATATAAACCATTTAGGGATAAACCCCAGCCATGACCCTTCCTGAGCGAGTACAATCTGGTGCGTGCTGAGGCTTCCGGCAAGCATCACCGATCCTAGCAGTGCCAGCACCATCGGCACCTCATAGCTTACCACCTGGGCGACCGACCGCATCCCGCCGACCAGCGAGTACTTGTTGTTGGAACCGAACCCCGCCATCAGAAGGCCGAAGCCTGCCAGCGAACCAAAGGCGATAAAAAAGAGCACCCCTACATCCAGGTCGTTCAGGATCCAGGTCGGCGACAGGGGGAGTACCATAAAAATCATCCCGCAGGAAAAGAAGGTCAGGTAAGGCGCCAGGATATAGATAAACCGGTCTACGTTTGATGGGATAATATCTTCCTTTTGCATCAACTTCAGCGCGTCCGCCGCCGTCTGCAGCAAGCCGAACGGGCCGGTGACGCGCGGTCCGAGCCGGCACTGCATGTGCCCTATGACTTTCCGCAGCACATAGACCAGCACCAGCGCCAGGGTAGCGATTAGAATCATTATCAGTAGCCCCGCGCCGACCCGGTACAGTACTTCGGCAAGCCACTGCGGCATAAAACTATTGAGCCACTCGACTACTACCTCGTAAGCACCTAAACCTTGGGCAACATCCGGCACACTTTTCACCCCTTTACCACATCAATAGCTCAAACTCTGGACTTAGCGGTCCACTTCGCCCATTACGGCGTCATAACCGGCGAAGATAGCGATGAAGTCCGCGATTTTCCAGCCCCGCACCACTTCCGGGAGGGACTGGAGGTTAATAAACAGCGGCGGCCGCCAACGGAAGCGGTACGGGTTTGGACCGCCGTCGCTGACAAGGTAACACCCGAGGTCGCCCTTCGGCGACTCGATGTGTACGTAGGCCTCTCCCGCCGCGGGCTTGAGCGCCTTTGAGACCTTGCCCATCACAGGGCCGGGACCCGTCTCTTCCAGGTATTTGACCGCCTGGTGAATAATCTTGAGGCTCTGCCACATCTCGAGAATACGTAACCAGTAAAAATCCCAGGCGTCACCGTTCTTGCCAAGCGGTACTTTGAAATCGAATTGATTATAAAGTGAATACGGGTCGTTTTTCCGCACGTCATAATTCATCCCGGTTGCACGCAGCATCGGTCCGGTGATCGAGTACTTCAGCGCCATTTCCTTAGTAAGATGCGCAACCTTTTTTAAGCGCATCTGGAAGATCTCGTTGCCGCTCAGAATGTTGTTGTACTGCTCAATATTTTTAGGCATTTCCTTCAACAACTTTTTCAAACGCGGCAAAAATTCGTCCGGAAGGTCCCTTGCCACACCGCCGATGCGGAAGTAAGTGGTCAGCAGGCGCCCGCCGCATACCATTTCAAACAGTTCGTATATCTTCTCACGCTCCCGCCACATGTACATAATCGGTGTGGTGGCCCCGCAGTCCATCCCGATGCAACCAACCGCCATCAGGTGGCTGTGGATCCGGTTAAGTTCCGTCATCAGCACCCGGATGAGCTCGGCCCTCAAGGGGACCTCGATACCGGCCAGCTTTTCCACCGCCAGGACATATACGTGGTTGTTGTTCATTGCAGCAAGGTAGTCCGTCCGGTCAGTGTACGGAACAACCTGGGCCCAGGTCCGCTTCTCCACGATCTTCTCCAGGCCGCGGTGCAGGTAGCCGACGACCGGCCTCAAATCAACGATCGTTTCCCCGTCCAGTTCGACCACGGCACGAAACACACCATGCATCGACGGGTGCTGGGGCCCGAAATTGATAATAAAGGTGCGCGGAGCCCCATTGCCGTTACCGTTGCCGCGCGAAATGTCGGTCAATTGCAATCGCCCTTCGGTAAAATCAACGTAAGTTGTTTCAAGCGGATCATAATCCGGGGGCGATTGGTCAAACGCTGCAAAGTCCTTCCTGAACGGGTGTCCCTCAAACCCTTCCCACATCATCATCCGGGTTAGATTCGGATGGCCGGTGAATCTAACCCCGAAATAATCGTAGACCTCCCGTTCCAACCAGTTGGCAGCGGGATAAACCTCAGTGGCTGTCGCCACCTCCGGCTGGCTCCGGTCGAGCGGTGCCTTGACAACCATCATGTCGGGTTTTTCAAGGTTCATCAATCGGTAAACCACCGTGATCTGGTTGTCCTTTATGTAGTCAACTGCGGTGAGATCGTGGAGCTGGTGGAAGTCGTAGTCCTCCTTCAGCGTTTGCAGCACTTCCACCACCTGCGGCGGGGCTACTACGGCCTCAAGGACACCATCCTTGGCAAGTTCAAGGGTGACCCCTTCAGTAAAGCGCCTTAAAAGCGCCGCTTTTTTCTTTTCAACATCTTTTGTTTTCATACGCGTTTTCTCACCTGCCATGACTCCGTCATAATCTTCTCCCGCAGTCGCAACAGACCTTCGAGCAAGGCCTCCGGGCGGGGCGGACAGCCTGAAATGTAGACGTCGACCGGAAGCACCTCGTCCACACCCATGACCACGCTGTAAGAATCGCGGAAAGGCCCGCCGCTGATCGCACATGAACCCATCGCCATCACGTACTTCGGCGAGGACATCTGCTCGTACAGCCGCTTGATGGTCGGCGCCATCTTCTTCGTCAGCGTGCCCGCAACGATCATAAGATCCGCCTGGCGGGGCGTGCCGCGGAAGACTTCAGACCCGAACCGGGCGATGTCGTAGCGCGCCATGGAGGTCGCAATCATTTCGATAGCGCAGCAAGCAAGACCGAAAGTCACAGGCCAGAGCGAACTCTTGCGCGCCCAGTTAAAAACCAGGTCCAATGGGGCGATCAAGGCATTTCGCTGCACCGTCATCCTTTTCAAAGCCGCCTGGTTCTCCCGCAGAATATGGTCTTGCACGCAAAAAACCGGACCCTCCGGCACCTGGGCGGCACTCTTTTCCGTTACCTTTTCGTCTACTTCCATTCGAGTGCTCCTTCCTTCCAGGCGTAGCCCAAACCGACCAGCAGGATCAAGATAAAAATAATAGCCTCAATGAAAGCAAAGAGGCCCAGCCGGTTGAGTGCTACCGCCCAAGGATAAAGAAAAATAGTCTCCACATCGAAGACTACAAATACCAAAGCGTATAGATAATAGGCCACCCGGAAGCGTACCCACGTCTCACCACGGGTCGGTACGCCGGACTCATAAGTAGACTGTTTCAGCGGAGTCTTTGGCGGCTTCGCCCGGAGAACCCAGGCCAGCGCCAATACAAAAGCCGTAAAGCCGAGAACAACCAAAGGGTAGACGACCAGGGTTAAGTAGTCCTGATGCAAGTGAACTCCACCTCCAAAGGAAAGATCGGCGGACAGATTGTGTTAACCGCAGACTACGGCAACTCGCGCCAACCTTCCGGACTGTCAGGGGTAAGAATCTCGTTTCGCTTGGGCCAACGAATATAAACCAGTGTTTAACGGGTCCCAGTTTTAATTGGGATCTTTTCACCCCCTAAAATTAGCAATTTTCTGGATAAACGTCTACCTTACCCCTTACGGTGCTACTCCTTAACCACCCCCTCAGTTTCCAAGTAGCTAAATAACTGAAAAAGTAACCTCTAACGAAACTCATATGAGGATTGGTGTGGGACGAGAACCTATTTGTCTGGCTTGTCCTCCGGCTCAAGGAGTATGGCTGCAAAATAATCCCATTCGGGCAACACGGCTTCATATAATTTTAATATAAACCAAAGGGCCTTTCAACATTTTTCTCTTTTTCGGGTGAGTGGAGGGTTTTTTATGCGTTCAATCCAGTTAAGCGGTAAAATTCATAGAACAAAACGGACCTTAAGACTTAATACTGCTGAGTAATAACGCTCAACTTAGAACATGGTCCGTCACTTTTAGCTTAACGTCGAACTGTTGAACTTCGAACTATTGATCCAGCACCAGTTCCGCCAAGCGGTGCACAACGTCTCCCGCCCGGCCGTGAATGACTACGGCCGCCCGGTCGTCGAACGGGGTCGGCTCCCTGTTAATAATGATGAAGCTGTCCGCAAACCCCACCAAAGAAGCTGCTGGATATACTCTGAGGCTCGAACCCACAACGAGCATTACATTACACCCCTGGTTAAGCTCTGACATTGCAGCGTTGAAATCCGGCGCCATCGCCTCACCAAACAAAACCACGTCCGGGCGTAGCATCCCACCGCACCGGCAGAGCGGCGGTAATGCTCCCTTTTCCAGCGCTTCCATGGCAACCTGAAAGTCCGCGGTCGCCCGGCAGTCGCTGCATACCAGGTGTCGCAGGTGCCCGTGCACCTCGTACACCACCCGAGAGCCAGCCTTGCGGTGCAATCCATCGATGTTTTGCGTAATAACCCCTGACAGCCTGCCTTTTGCCTCCAACCCGGCAAGCGCCTTATGCGCAGGGTTGGGTTCTGCTGCCCGGTACCGGAGCCATTGAGGTAAAAAGGTGGCATAAAACCTCACCGGATCATGCTTTAACGCGTCCCCGGTAGCTAGGGACAAGAGTTCGGGATTCGACCAGAGCCCTGTCCCCGGGGTACGAAAATCAGGTATACCGCTTTCCGTACTAATCCCGGCACCGGTAAAGGCAAAGGCACGGGAAGCCCGCTCCAGGAGCTCAGCGGCCTGATAAAGCTTCCTCTCTGCGTCCTCAATCTTGCCAGCCACTACCCTGCACCCTTTCGACCAATTGTTCCTGCATCAATTTAGCTGCCAGTAACGCTGCCCGGGTGCCTCCGGGGAGTACTAGATCGGGCGCCAGTTCCGCCAGCGGCACCACCACGAAAGCGCGCTTCTCAAGCCGCGGATGAGGTATTACCAGGTCTTCGGTTACTATCTCCGTTTTATCGTAGAGTAGCAGATCAAGATCAATTACTCGCGGTCCCCATCGTTCTCCCCGAACGCGCCCCAAGTTCTTTTCTATCGCCAACAGCCTGACAAGCAACTCGCGGGGGGACAGTGTGGTAGTGATCTCCGCCACTGTATTTAAAAAATCCGGCTGATCAGGAACCCCCACCGGCGCAGTCCGGTATAGAGACGCCACCCGCTTTACCAAAATATCGGGGGCCAGCTTCAACGCACGGACCGCGCAGCGCAGGTTTTCCTTCCGGTTCCCAAGGTTACTTCCCATGCCAATAAAGGCGGTTACTCCCAAGTTCACTATTACCTTCCTGGCAAATAATCAGCCGCTACCGCTACCAAACTTATCAAGGTCGCATAACAAGCAGTAAATGATGCATCGACCACGACCTTATTGTTAAACACCGGCTGTTAACCCCTGCACATCCGCCAATACGGACCCCGAGTGCCGGGATAGCTTGTCCGCAACTATTCAGCTATATTACACTGACGGAACGCGGTAAGAGGCAAGCAGAGCACGAAGGACCGACACCGGACAGAGCGGAGCGTACATGGAAGTGGGTGAGCTCCGGCCGGTGGCGGCCCACAAAGCTATTCGCAGCCTATCGCCGCGCCCAACGGAGTGCCTGAATAGTTACGCTTGTCCTTATTCTGCGTAGGGCGGCTTGCCGCACTGGTTACTTCCCCGCAGAACCTCTACCCCCACAGCCTTAAAATACCCCGGAAGGGGCGCCCCCGGTTTGTTAATGCGGACTTTTACCTGGGAAACCGGAAATTTTCCCAATAGGGCTGCGGCTATTGTTTCTGCCAGCGTTTCGATTAACTGGAAAGAGCGGCCGCACACAATCTCTCCCACGGTTTGGTAAACGTCAAGATAATTCACCGTCTTACCTAAATCGTCGGCGCACCCGGCTGGTGAGAGGTCCAGGTAAAGAGTCACGTCCACCAGGAACCGCTGCCCCGTCTCTCTCTCTGCAGGATGTACCCCGTGGCGCCCGAAGAAAGCCATCCCTTCAATAAAGATCTTGTCCATCAGTTGCAGGAACGCCTCCAGATATGTGCTTTTCTCTACACTCTCGAAACTGGCATGGTTAGAATTCAGAATCCAGGAGCCAGAATTCAGAATTAAAAAAAGAGAATTTAGCTTGCCTCTTCTCATTATTACTGCGGTCTTCTGTCTTCCGACTTCTATCTTCTGAATTCTGACTACCGACTGCTGATTTCCTAACCCTCACCTCTCCACCTGTCTATTGTCCGACCACAGACGACTGGCTGCCGACTGCCGTTTCAACGCATCCGTCATCCGCACAACTCTGACCATCTCTTTGACGTCATGAACGCGGACGATATCCGCTCCCTTCATAACGGCCACCGAAACCGCCGCCGCGGTCCCTTCCATCCGGTCCGTTACAGGCAGCCCGAGAACGTTACCGATAAATGACTTGCGCGAAAGACCGACGAGCACCGGAAACCCGAGGGAATTCAACTCTTCCAGCCGCCGGACCACCTCAAGATTCTGCTCGGGGGTCTTTCCAAAACCGATACCGGGATCGATAATGATGTGTTCGGGCGGTAATCCCGCCGCCAGTACGAAACTGATACGCTTTTTCAGATGGTCGATAACATCCCCCATCAGGTCCCGGTACACCGTCCCGCGCTGGTTGTGCATCAGGACAACCGGTGCGCCGGAAACTACCGCCAACTCGGCCATTCCCGCGCCGGAAAGCGCCCACTGGTCGTTTATGATGTGCGCGCCGGCGTTGAGGGCGGCCCGTGCCACCGCAGCCTTGGAGGTGTCTATCGAAACCGGCACCGGAACCAAGGGGACAACAGCTTCAAGTACCGGAAGCACCCGTCTTATCTCTTCTTTTTCGTCTACGGGCGTATGACCCGGCCTGGTGGACTCCCCACCGATGTCGATAATATCGGCGCCCTGTTCGACCATTTCAACCGCTCTGGCCTTTGCTTTCTCCACGGTGTCGTACTGCCCGCCGTCGGAAAAAGAATCCGGTGTAATGTTTAAGATTCCCATTACCAGCGTGCGTTCGCCGAGCACTAACCTCCTGCCCCGGCAGTTCAGGCAGCATGAGCTGCGGCCTTCTATGTTAGTAAGGACGCGCTTGAGTTCCTCCCCGAGCTTCGGCAGCCCGAAGGGCTGCATCCTGAGCTTCGGAAGCAGCTCCTCATACTGGCGCAGAGTGCCCATTAACAAAACGTCAGTTTCATGGACAGAGTTATTGACAACCCCCCGCGAAACCGCCGCTTCCCCCCCTTTGGACAGCATTTCCTGCTTTAGAATATTCGCCTGCACCGGGGTCAGACCGGAAATCCTCACAACCCGGAAAACGGCTTTCGGAGCCATTATCCGGCACCCAGGCTCGTCTGCGCCCACGGACTCGATCTCCCGGGCCGCCGTTAAGCGGTCAGTAATGCTTATCACCCTCATTTTGAAGACTGACTCCTTCCGGCAGATTTGTTATCACAAGCCAACCTGAAGAACGCCCAACCAAAAAGGCCGCAGAGAATCATCCCCCTGCGGCCTCGAACGGTTTCGATATGTTAGTTGCGGGGCTTCAAACCGAGCTTTTCGTCAAGAACTCGCGGGAGATGCTCAAGCCTGGTGTGATCGTAATCCTCGATCTTCCCGTCGTCCACCAGCTTTGCCAAACTGGGGTCGAGAGGAAGGGTCGATAACAGCTCCAAACCCGTTTCCTCCGCCACCTCCTTGCCCTTGGGCTCCCCGAAAACAAAAATCTGCTTGCCGCATTCCGGGCAAACCACGTACGCCATGTTTTCGATCAGGCCGAGAATTTTTGCACCCATCATGCCGGCCATCCTGATAGCTTTGCGTACTACCATCACCGCAAGTTCTTGTGGCGAAGAGACAATTATGACTCCGTTCAGCGGCAGGGACTGCATCACCGTCAGCGGGACGTCCCCTGTACCCGGCGGCAGGTCCACCAAAAGGTAGTCAAGCTCGCCCCAGGCCACATCGGTCCAGAACTGCCTGATGGCGCCGCTGATAACCGGGCCCCGCCAGATTACGGGCTCATCCTCTTTTTCAAGAAGCAGGTTCATTGACATTACGCGGATACCGAAATACGGCGTCCTCAGCGGGTAAATTACTTCTTCGTTTCCTTCCGGGCGCCCTTTCAGGCCGTACATCTTGGGAATGCTCGGCCCGGTGAGGTCGGCGTCAAGGATGCCCACCTGGTAACCGTCGCGGGTGAATATATTCGCCAGCAAAGCAGTAATGGAAGACTTGCCGACACCGCCCTTGCCGCTCATTATTGCTACGACGCGCTTAATGTTGGAAAGCGGGTTCTGCTCTAAAAACTCGAATTTCGGTTTGCCCTCAGCAGGCCTTTCTTCTACACATGTTGCACAACCGCTCCCGGCTCCATTGTTCTTTTCTTCGATGGTCATGGTAGTTCACCTCGGTGTCTTAAAATGTTAGGATTTTGTACCGTAGCGCCGGCGGCACCGGTTGCCCCGAAAGTGGTTACGCGGGTCGGCGGTCACGTCTCTGGCACCGCCAGTGCCGCACTTTGGACATTGCTCGGTTCCCCGGTCCCCCAGCGGTTCTTCCCACTCGTTGTTACAGCTCCGGCACTGCAGTCGCCGCGTTACCAGTTGAAAGTTGCCCCCTTCTACCCGGATGGCCTTTCCTTTAACCAGCGCCTCGGCAACCTTAGCTCTCGCCCCGGTTAAAATGCGTTGAAAAGTCGGGCGCGAGATACCCATCCGGTCGGCACAGTCCTCCTGTTCCAACCCTTCGAGGTCTTTGAGCCTGATCGCTTCCACCTCCTCGACACTAAGGCCGATTTCCTCCAGGTTATAAAGCGGAACCCCGGCAGGCTTAAAAAAGGTGCAGTGCGGCATGTACTCAACCCGGCGGCATTTCGGCGGCCTTCCCAAACCCAAAGCCTCCCTTCAAATCGCGAGCCCAAACTAACATATTATTATATCGGGTGCAAGAACGCCGGTCAAGGAAAGCATCCGCCTCAAGAGGAAAACTAAGGGGGTCTTATGTCCCATCAAAACACCAAAGGAAACACCTGTTGCTGTTATATAGTAAAGCCGCGATAAAAACTATATTTTCATGCGCCGCGATGCCAATCCGCCGATGACTGCAAGACCGGTCACATGGTATGTTCGGTATAACCGTTCTCTTCCTGCGCGGTCAGACCCAGGCTGTAAACAAAAGGCAGCCGAAAAACTGCCCTTTGGATTGCCGGCGAAATTTCACTTTACACCATTATTGAAGCGCTCGTCTGTACGTTGGCCGCCGGGTTGTAACTATAACCCGCCAGTGCGATGTTGTCTACGGTAAAAGTAAAGGTTCCGACAGCGTTGGCCCGGCTTTCGCGGTAAATAACACAAACACCTGCGGCATAGGAAAAATCCTTCCCATAACTTTTTTCTTTTATCTTGGATAATTCTGTCGGGCATTTCATATGATAATAGCAGCATTTTTATCGCGCCCTGGATTTCCTCATCGAAAACAAAGAGGCGATTGAGCTTGCTCTCTTTCACCAGGTCGGGGATAGTGTTTAAATTTTTAAGACAAGCTTGTGAAAATGCCCAAATCACTGTTCCAACAACAAACCAAAAGAAAAAACGGCCGAGAAACCGCTTCGCGGAATTGAAAAGGTAAAGACCGAATGGGGTCTGTTATGTATAGCACATAACCTGGCAAAGCTTGCGGCGGTGCGAAAACTCCTAAGTCCTTTTTCTCAAAATTCTCAAGAAGAAAAAACGAACGTTTATTGCGCCATCTACGGTGAAAAAGGGGCTGCCCTGATTAACTTTTGGGACAGCCCCCTGATTTGTTATGTTTCTTAGAACAATTTTATGTTTCCTAGAACAACCCTACCGTACGCCCGTTCTCATCGATGTCCACCTTAAAGGCTGCGGGTTGAGAAGGCAGCCCCGGCATTGTCCGCATCGCTCCCGCGAGCGGGTAAAGGAACCCCGCGCCTATCGAAGCACGAATATCCCGGATGGGGAAGATGTAGTCCCCGGGTACGTTTATGAGTTTTGGATCATGGGAGATGGAAAGATGTGTTTTAGCCATGCAGATAGGCAGTTTACCCCAGCCCTGTGCCTCAAACTGCTGGATTTTCCTTTCAGCCAGGGGCTCATAGCGCACACCCGCAGCATTGTAAATCTTTGTAGCCATGATCTCAATTTTTCCCTTTATGGTAAGGTCGTCCGGATAAAGGAACTGGAAGTTGCCCGGTTTCTCGCAGGCCTCCACGACGGCTTTCGCCAGGTCGATCGCCCCTGCACCGCCGTCCGCCCAGACCGTAATCGGGTAAGCTCCTTCCGCTCCGGCCGCAAGCGCCTTTTGACGCACCGCCTCTACCTCGGCGTCGGTGTCGGCCACGAAGCGGTTCACGGATACCAGCACAGGAATGCCGAAGTACTTCGCGATCTTGATCATGTGGGCCAGGTTCTCACAACCCCGTTCAACCGCGGGCACGTTTTCTTTAAGTATCTCCTCCGGCAGCGGCTTCCCGGCTACCACGTTGCCGACGCCGCCGTGCATCTTCAGTGCACGGATGGTGCAGGTGATCACCACGCAGTCGGGTTTCAATCCGGAATAACGGCATTTGATATTCATAAACTTCTCCATGCCGAGGTCCGCACCGAACCCGCTTTCAGTGACTACGTAATCCGCCAGCTTCAGGCCGATCATGTCTGCCAGCACCGAACACTGACCGTGGGCGATGTTGGCGAAAGGACCGGCGTGGAGGATGCATGCCTGGCCTTCGAGCGTCTGCATGAGATTCGGCTTTATGGCCTCCTTCATGATAACGGTCATTGCCCCTGCGGCCTTCAGTTCCTCTGCCGTTACCGGCTTTCCGTCGTAAGTATAGCCGATAACGATCCGGCCAAAACGCTGCCGCATGTCCTTCAGGCCGGTGGTAAGCGCAAGGATTGCCATCACTTCTGACGCTACCGTGATGTCAAATCCGGTCTCGCGCGGGTAGCCGTTTTCCCTCCCGCCAAGACCAACCACAATGTTGCGCAACACCCGGTCGTTAACATCCACCACTCGCTGCCACATAATGGTCAGAGGGTCGATATTGAGCGGGTTCTTGTGGAGGATGGAAGCATCAATCATTGCCGCCAGCAGATTGTGCGCTTGGCCGACGGCGTGGATATCGCCGGTAAAGTGGATATTCAAGTCCTCCATCGGAACCACCTGTGAGTAACCGCCGCCGGCAGCCCCGCCTTTGATGCCGAAAACCGGTCCCATTGAAGGTTGGCGTAAGGTGCACAACACCTTTTTACCGATTTTACCTAATCCCTGCGTGAGACCGATGGTGGTAACCGTTTTCCCTTCGCCGAGCGGTGTAGGGGTAATAGCGGTAACATCGATGTACTTTCCATTGGGGCGGTCGCGGAATTTCTCCAAGACCTCCAGGTTGATCTTGGCCTTGTACCGGCCATAGAAATCGTAGTCGTCTTCGTCCAGGCCGATTGAGGCCGCTATATCCCGGATCGGGATCATCTTGTGGGCCTGGGCGATTTCCAAGTCGCTGGGCACAACCCGCATCAGCTTTCCCATCCCTTCTGCATAAAAATTTAAGTATCCAGCCCGTGGGAGGCCTTCAATTGTTTTAGTGTAACACCTTCTTGTCCCGCGTAACAATAAACCCGGCATTAAAATGCCGTAAATTCAGGTCAAGCTGTTAAAATCGGGTACCAATCTGTCCGAACAAATGGCTGCCCCGTTTTGAAAAATAAGACGGGCGCCGGAGAACCGGCCGCCCTAATAAGAGTCGTCACTGGTCAGAAGTCAGGAGTCAGGAGTCAAAAGATAGAGTAAGAATAAAGAATGAAATATTATACCCCAGTTCGATAGCCCATAGATAAACCGAAGCCGTGAAGCCGCTTTCTCCAGTGTTCTGTAGACTGGAAAAAATTCCGCATGTTACTATGTTCTATTCCTTCCTTGAAGGCTTCAAATCCAGTACTTTAAGAGGTTCCTTAACCGCGAGGGCCTTAAACAATTGCTGCTAATTGTGGGGACGCTGCTAATTTTGCTAATTTTGTAATTTTGGGGACACCATACTAAATTGTCTTATTTCACACGTACCCATATAGTTCAGTATGGCATCCCCCCTAAATTCAAAAAATCAAAATAACCTTTAGGCTACGGTACTCGCTTTACAAGTTCAGTTATAAGGTGTGCCTTATAACTCATCCTTCGGCAGTGAATTTAAAGCCTCCTTATGATGGAGGAGGCTTTCTGGTCGTAAGTCCCGACATCTTTAACGCCGTTTAACCGGGGACTACAGGCAGCCGGCTACGCGCAGGTCCGCTATCCCCCTAATATCCCTCTACAAATTCAGTATGGTGTCCCCCTAATTCTCCCAATTCTCCCTAATTTTATAATTCTACTCATATATCCAAGTATCCACGGTGCGGTTATACTCTATTACCTCAGCTTCTTTAAAGAAGATTCCGATTTCACGTGCAGCGCTTTCGGGGGAGTCGGAACCGTGCACCACGTTCCGGCCGATATCGATACCGTATGTTGCGCGGATGGTTCCGGGGAGAGCCTTTTGCGGATCGGTCGCACCCAGCATCTCCCTCCCCGCAGCTACAACGTTCTTGCCCTCCCATACCATGGCCACCACCGGTCCGGAGGTTATGTACCCAACCAACCCTTCAAAAAAAGGTTTACCCCGGTGTTCGCCGTAGTGGGTCTCCGCAACCTCGCTTGGCATGGTAAACATCTTAAGCCCTGCGAGCTTGTAACCACGTCTTTCAAACCGTGCAATTATCTCGCCGACAAGACCCCGCTGGACCCCGTCGGGCTTAACCATGATGAAGGTTCGTTCCAAGCTTCTTCCACCTCCTTTCAGATATACCAAGGGCGACCTTGAAAGGCCGCCCCTATATCCCACGCTCTTTTAAAACCTTAGAGCTTTTTAAAGGTTACCACCGGCTCCGGTTTCGTCAACGGGAGGGGGCATTTCGTGTCCCTGTCCTTGTTAAATGATACCGCCGGGGCAGACCTTTCCTCTTGAGACGGGTGCTCCTGTGGAGACTGCATGAGCTGGGCGAAATCTTCCGCTTCAATAGTCTCGACTTCCAAAAGCTTACTTGCCACCCGTTCCAAGGTCTCCCGGTGCTTGGTCAAAATCTCCCGCGCCCGGTTGTAACATTCGTCAATGACCCGCCGCACCTCGCGGTCAATCGCGTAGGCCACTTCTTCACTGTAGTTGCGGTCGCGGGCGAGGTCGCGTCCCAAAAACGGGGTGTCGTGCCTGTTGCCGAAGGTGAGCGGCCCTAACTCCTCGCTCATTCCGTACTCCATGATCATCCGCCGGACAATTTCAGTAGCGCGTTCCAGGTCGTTTTGCGCACCCGTACTTACCTCTTTTAGCATAAGGTCCTCGGCCACCCGCCCGCCGAGCAGCATTGTTACCTGGTCCATGAGTTGGGAACGGGTCATGTAGTAACGGTCCTCCTTGGGCAGAAGCAGCGTGTATCCCCCGGTACGGCCCCTGGGAATAATCGAGATCTTGTGCACCGGATCGGTATTCGGCAAAAGGTAGCCCACAATTGCGTGTCCGGCCTCGTGGTAAGACACCAGGCGCTTTTCCTTATCGCTGATTACGCGCGACTTCTTCTCGGGACCGGCGATGACCCTTTCCACCGCGTTTTCCAGATCTTCCATATGAATCTTCTTCTTGTTCCGCCGCGCCGCCAAAAGCGCCGCCTCGTTTACCACATTCGCAAGGTCGGCGCCGCTGAATCCCGGCGTCCGGCGTGCGAGTACGTCCAGGTCAACCTCTTCCGCCAGCGGTTTCCCGCGCGCATGTACCTGTAAAATCTCCCTGCGGCCGTTGATGTCGGGAATATCCACCACGATTTGCCGGTCAAACCGGCCCGGCCGTAACAGCGCCGGGTCAAGGATGTCCGGCCTGTTGGTCGCGGCAACAACGATTATCCCGTCGTTAGGATTGAAACCGTCCATCTCGACCAGGAGTTGATTCAAGGTCTGCTCGCGTTCATCGTGGCCGCCACCAAGGCCTGCACCGCGCTGCCGCCCTACCGCGTCGATCTCATCGATAAAAACGATGCAAGGAGCGTTTTTCTTGGCCTGGTCAAAAAGGTCCCGCACCCGGGAGGCGCCTACACCCACGAACATCTCCACAAAATCCGAACCGCTGATGCTGAAAAACGGGACCCCCGCTTCCCCGGCTACTGCACGTGCAAGCAGCGTCTTTCCGGTTCCCGGAGCGCCGAAAAGCAGTACGCCTTTGGGGATGCGTGCGCCCAGTTCGCTGAATTTCCGCGGATTCTTCAGGAATTCGACCACTTCCTGAAGCTCCTCCTTGACTTCATCAATCCCGGCTACGTCGGCAAAGGTAACCCGTTTCCGCTCATCGGAATGGAGCCGGGCCCTGCTTTTGCCGAATGACATTACGCGGTTGCCGCCGCCCTGCGTCTGCTGGATCATAAAAAAGAAAAGCCCGACAAAAATCAGCACCGGCAAGAGCGCCGTCAAAAGATTCGCCCACCACCCCGGTTCCTGCGGCGGCTGCTGATCGATCTGCACCCCCTTCTCTTTCAAAAGGGGATAAAGGGTCTCGTCAAGGACAGGGCCCGTGGTTTTAAACTTTTTATTGTCGCGCTTCGTTCCCTCAATGAAGTTGGTGTTGTTCTGTGTCCGTATGACAACAGAGGCAATCTCGCCCTGCTCCAACGCCCGGGTGAACTCGCTGTACCGAATACTTTCCACATCGGTCTTGGTGGGCGTAGCGTACCTGATGAGCAAGACTATTACCAGGACGATTAGCAGGTATATGCCCACATTCTTAAGGCGTTGCAAAAAACTCTCCTCCCAAATAAGCCTTTTAACACTTTAATCAATAAATTATACCACAAAAACGGGCTTATTATAAACCCTTAAACAGTTTCTTAAACTGTTTCTCGGCTATTTAACGCACAAAATGGAGTATTGAACTTTCAATATATTGCAAAAACAATGTTGGTAATACTCCGTTGAAAGCATTTCTCCTGCAACCGCAGCAAATCCTCCAGCGATTTATAAACGCATCTGTTCCATGTCGGTTATTCGGAGATGAAGGTAACGGTTGGTTTCTGCTGTCACGCGGGTACGTTCGCTCGTACGTACCCCGCCGATCCAAATAATTCCGGAAGCGTCCACCACCAGCGGAAGCCTATCTCTCAGGTACTTGGGTATTTTCTGGTTGATGAGGAAGTTCTTTAACTTCACCGGCGCAGGATATCCAAACGGGTGAAAAACATCAGCCATCCGACGCCGCCTCACGAAGAGCGGGGGTTGCAGTCTGTCGTAGTCCATCAGCGCCTCGTTGGGCGGCAAAGCTGCGGTTTCACCACCGCGGTCCCGGAGACGCGTTTCCACTATCAGCGACAGTTCCGGAACGATAGTCGCCCCAGGGATGTCGAGCCGGTACTGAAAATGCGGTATTTCGGGCTCTTTTTCTCTCTTTAAGAGAAGTGTTTCGTACGATCGTATCGCTCGTATTCCCTGCGGAAGCGAGACCTCCTTTCCTGCATCCTGAACCAGCAGGCTTAAGACCCCCTCGGTGTGCAGAAAATCGAGCTCATAAGGGCTGCCCGATATAGCCTTAAAGGCCAGCCGTACCACCCGCCGGGCGATCGCAGGAGAAACACCCTTCAGCCCTTCGATTTTCAAAGCAGGACCGGCTTCCTCCAGAGTAAGGAGATCCCGGTAGACCTTTGCCGTCTCTGCCGCCATATAATCTTCTTCCTCCCGCGCGATAGCCGCCAGGCGGCACAGTGCCTGCGTCACGGCAGGGTTGTACTCCCGCTCCAGGAGCGGAATAAGTTCGTGGCGGATCCGGTTCCGGCGGTAAACCGGATGGATGTTGGAGGCATCGAGGCAGGTTTTCAGCTCCCGGAAAGCGCAGTAGGCTTGGATCGCAGGGCGCCACACCTCAATCAACGGTCTGATATAGGGATCGCGAACCGGGGGAATCCCCTTCAGACCGGTCAGACCCGTGCCCCGTAAAACGTTCAGGAGAACGGTCTCCGCCTGATCGTCCGCCTGGTGCCCGAGTGCTACCCGATTCGCCCCTATTCCGGCAAAGACTGAGGCAAAAAACCGGTATCGCACCTCCCGCGCGGCAGCCTCTGCAGAAAGCCGTCGCTCTCTTGCGTACGCCGGAACATCCGCCGTTTCTACCGTAACCGGCAGACGATAGGAAGCGGCAAGCTGCTTCACAAACTCCACATCCAGGGGAGCCTCCTCGCGGAGACCGTGGTTAAGGTGTGCCACGTGAAGGGTCAACCGGTACTCGTCCCGCAGCCTGTATAACAGGTCAAGAAGGGCGACGGAATCCGGCCCCCCGGAAACACCGACCACTATGAGGTCCCCCGGCCGCAGCATCTTAAAATGCTCGATTGTCCTTTTCACTTGCGGAAGAATGTCCAAAAAGCACCACCGGTTTTATTCTTCCACACCCGGCTGCCTTTTCCCTTTCCGTTAACGCTTTTCGGCAACAGGTTCCTTTCGACCTTGGTACCGGACAATTGAATTGCGGAAAAAATTTAACCGGCCGCGGCGACCGTTGGGTTTAAGAGGATAGACCTTTGGAGTCGGTTCTAAGTTCAACGTTAGGATCAGATTGATAGGTTTTTGGGGTCCGTTCAACGTTCAACGTTTACAAAAGGCCAATGCACAAGCAATTGAGCCATTTTCATTCTTTATAACCATGCCTTTCGCTGCGCTCAGGCATTACCCTTACTTAAGCTTCGACAACCTTAGCCACCACTACCGTAGCGTCGTCGGGCAACGGCCCCCCTGCCGCCAGGTGGGCCCGGTTCAGCATGAAGGCTCCTATCCTTTGTGGCTCACCGCCGCCGGCTTCCTCGAGACACTGCAGAAGCCATTCCTCTTTTCCTTCCTCTCCCCGGTAAGCCTCAAGCAGCCCGTCGGTTGTCAAAAGCAAGAGGTCCCCCGCTTCAAGCTCCTTCTCCACCACCACCACCTCAATCGGGTTAACGATTCCTACCGGGAGGGAGGGGGTCCGGATAATCTCAGCAGTTCCATCTCGGCGGTAAATACACCCGGGGGCGGCACCTATTTTCACCCACTGCAATTTCCCGGTGTAAAGGTCGATAACGGCCATGTCTACAGTGGCGAAGGTTTCTCCCGGTGAGTGCAGCAGGAGCAAGGAATTGACTGATTTCACGGCCAGTTCCTCACTGAACCCGGCCTTGACTAGGAGTTCGAGCAATGACACGGTAGTCGCGCTCTCCATAGCCGCTTCGGCCCCAGTGCCCATCCCGTCGCTCAATATCAAAGCATACCGGCCGCCGGGCATCTCAACACAGGCATAACTGTCTCCCGAAACCTTTTCTTCCTTACCCACCGTCATCGCCCCCACCGACAACCGGTAGCGGAGGGCGGGGTAAAGGGTAAACCAGCATTCCTCATCACCTGCCCGCAGGGGACATCCGGTGTGGGCAACGGAGTACGGACGCCTGGCGACATCTGAGACGAGGGGGGCAACAACTCGCTGGCAGTAAAGGTTTCCGGTGCACGCCTTTGTGCAAACCACAACCTCGACCTTGCCGTCCTCCCGTAGGGAAACCTGTAAGTGGTTGACCCTGAGTCTCCCGTTACATACCAGATCCCAGAGTTCTGTCTCGATAGCCGCAACCTGCGTTAAGCCGTCTCCAAGCTCACCGGCGAAATCCTGCAGCACCCGGGATATGCCGCGCAACTGTTCCGCAACAACCGCCCGGCTTTCTACCATCCGCCGGTACCAGTACCTGTTCAGGCGGTATGTTTCATGAACAAGTGACAGGGTCAAAGTGAGTTCTTTCACTTTGACACAACGCTTTTCCAGATACGGCGGTAAATCCCCGGGCTGTAAATACCCTTTCCCCTCAAGCAGCGACACGGCCTCCTGCAGGACGGCGGCCGTCTCCCTCTCTTCCCATTGCCAGCAGGTCCGGAAAAGCGGGCAACTGGCGCAAACCCTCTCTTTTGCCTCCGCCAGCAGTTCGGCGGTCCGGTTTTCCATGACGGGCCGCACTGCACCGGCTGCGCTGAAGGTGGCCGCCAGTTCGTCAAGCACGTCTGCCCACCCGTTCAGGCGCCCGACGACTAAATCGCCGAAAGTCTTTGTCTCGGGAGTAACACTCGTTGCCCCGGTAACCGAAGACCGCAGGCCTGCGTACCAACGTACGGGTATCAGAAGGTAAAGCGCTGTCGCTAACCCGGTCTCCGCAACAATCTGGGATAAACCGCTTAGGTCTTTAATGTAAACCGTGAGTAATACGTTTCCCAACGCAAATCCAACCACTACTCCCGCCCGGCCGAACTTCCTGAAGCTCCCGCCTAGAAAACCGGCAAAAGCATAATTAGAAACCGCTTCCGGGACCACCGTATATGCCAGACCGGGTATTACACCTAATATCGCACCCGCCGCCGCTCCCCCACCACCGCCGCCGGTAGCGGCCGCAAACAGGAGACAAAGACGCGTAAGCACCCCTTTCACGGAAACTGGACCCGCCGACAGTTCGCCGCTCCCGGCCAGCACCCCGGCAACAATGACCATCAGGCAGAAAAGCTCCTCCGCACCCAACTGGAGGCCTCTTTTTTCACGCCACGCAATCAGGCCCTGACGGAACAAATAAGTAAGTACTCCGGCAAAGGCCGCCTCGAACAAAATACTTACATAAGCGTAAGAGGTCGGGCTGCTGAAAGCCAGAAAGGCCGTCTTGGTGACTATCGTTGCCACCGCAACCAAACCGGGTGCACCTAGAAGTTTGTCCAAAAGCTCTTTCGGCGCAAGACGCATCATTATAAGCGTGACGAGGGTGGTAGCAGCAACGCTGAACAGGGTAAAGCCTTTTAGGGTTAAAGCCTCACCCGCCAGCACAGCCAACCAAACGGGCCACACCCGGCCGCCATAACTCAAAGTTGTTGCTACGGCGAAAGCTGGCCCGAAGGGGGCAAGAGTCCCGAGTAAGACCGCCCGCCCGAGAAAGAAACCGATTATGTAAAGCGCTAAACTCCTGCGGTGTTCCCCGATCCTCAGAAGCGACTGGGAAAGCAGGTAACCCGATGAGGCCTCGCGCCGTCTTCCAGGAGAGGTCCTTCTCCGTTCTTCTTTATCAAGAATGACCCGGAGCCCCCGGCCCCGCGCTCCCTTCTTCCGTTGGTAAGGATAAACGTCTACTTTCTCCAACAATAAGACCACCCCCGTTGGAATTAATTACCTTAATTATAACCAAGGGAGGTGGTACTATCTGTCGCAATTAACATTTATAGGATATTTTTCTTTCGACAGTACCTGCGGCTTCAGCCGCGATCCCATAAAGGATGTCGTTCTCGCTAACCGTCAGGCTGGACGCTCCGGCGATATTAAGCAACCCCATCACAATACGCGCTCCGGCAACAATTATGTCTGCCCGCTCGGGCTGGAGTCCAGGAACCTCCTTCAGCTCGTCAAGAGAGAACCCCGCAAAACGGGAAATCAGCGCAGACACTTCACTTGCAGAAAGTTGATAACCATGAACCAGGTCCGGGTTATAATCAGGCAGCCCCAGGGCTACCGCAGCCAGTGTAGTAATAGTCCCGCCGGTACCAAAAAGCTGCCTGCCGGAAATCAGTCGGCAGACAGGGCCAAGGTAGCTTTCGATAACCTCAAAACCGGCCTGTTGTTCCGTGAGCCGGACTGCCCCGAGCGGAAGGCTCCGTGCAACCAGGCGTTCATTTTCAACCCAAATGATTTCTGTGCTCCCGCCGCCGACATCCACTACCGCTGCTTTTGCCGGATTTACATCACAACCTGTCAGAACGCCGGCAAAATTGTAACAAGCCTCTTCTCTGCCCGAAAGCACACGCACCTGTAGCCCCGTTGCCTGGTGAATCAGCGCCAGGAAATCCTCCCGGTTCCGCGCCTCACGAACCGCACAGGTCGCGACCAGCAGGACCGTCTCGGCGCCTATCTCCCGGGTACGTCGCCAAAAGCCTGCCACTGCTGCCGTGGTTCTGGCCATAGCCTGTTCGCTAAGCCTTCCCGTGGAGGCAACCCCTTCGCCCAACCGGGTAGTTTTAAGCGCCGTTTCAACCCGGCTGACCGTGCCTTCCCGGTCAATGTCGGCCACAAGGTACCGCGTCGAGTTGGTTCCGATGTCTATAACACCTGCCCGCATATCAAAACTCCCTCGAAAATAGAATCAACCGCCAACCTGCCTGCCGTGCCGGACCTGTCTGCCGTGCCGGACACGGCACAGGCAGGCACGGCACAGGCAGGGGCGCCAAGGACGCCATGAATCAAGAAAATAAATACGGATAACAGGCAAATACCTTTCCGTTCCAATTTTCATCCTTATAACCATGCCTTTCGCTGCGCTCAGGCACAAAACGCTATGAAAATGTTCCTCAGATCTCGTGGTATCGCCCAGCACTCAGTATTATCGTTCCGCTTTGAAAAGCCACCACTTCTTTTTAGGATAATGAAGATCTCTCCTGTAAAGCTCAAAAACTGCTCTGACTGCATACCACCCATCTGAGTGCCGGATGAACTTCTGCCCCAAAAAAACTTGGCTATGCCCCTTGACCGGTAGCTTCTCCCCCTGTAAGATAAAGGCTGTATTACGCATAACGCAAGGACATCCCACAATTAGGAGGAGGAGGAGGAAGTTGAAACTGCGTCTCGGCCTCCCGAAAGGCAGTCTGCAAGAGGCTACCTTCCAGCTCTTTAAACGAGCAGGTTACAACATTGCCGTAAGCGGGCGTTCATATTATCCCTCGGTTGACGACCCCGAAATCGAAGTCATATTGATGCGCGCGCAGGAGATACCCCGCTATGTATCCGAGGGGGTGTTTGACGCCGGTTTGAGCGGTTACGACTGGATCCAGGAAAACGATGCCCAGGTAATAGAGGTTGCCGAGCTCGTTTACGCCAAGCAGTCCAACCGCCCTGTAAGCCTGGTACTGGCGGTTGCCCAGAACAGCGGATTCCGGAGGGTGTCCGATTTGCAGGGGAAACGCATTGCCACTGAGTTCGTTCGTTTAACCCAGCGGTATCTTGCTTCCCATGGGGTAACCGCAAATGTCGAGTTTTCCTATGGTGCAACCGAAGTCAAGGTCCCGGAGGTCGTTGACGCTATTGTAGACCTTACCGAAACCGGAAGTTCGCTGAAGGCCCACAACCTGAAGGTGCTCGCTACCATCCTTCAATCGACGCCCCGGTTGCACGCCAACCCCGCGGCATGGGCAGATCCTTGGAAACGTACAAAGCTGGAAAAAGTCGCTCTTTTGCTTACAGGAGCCCTGGCAGCATACGAAAAAGTAGGACTGAAAATGAACGTTCCGAGCGACAAGCTGGAAAAGGTGCTTGAAATCTTACCGGCAATGAAGCACCCGACCGTATCTCCGCTTTATAACAACGGCGGTTGGGTGGCCCTGGAGGTAGTGATTGATCAGCACCGCGTAAGGGAACTTATCCCCGCTCTAAAAGAAGCGGGCGCACAGGATATTATCGAGTACCCCCTTAATAAAGTAATTCCTTAGGGTCGAAGCTTATCCTTAAGAATTCAGGAGCCAGAATCCAGAATATAGAA
>JBFLWY010000009.1:0-21477 GCA_040757355.1 Bacillota bacterium
CACAGCGGCTCAAAGAATCCGGGCTTGCTCTCCGCTTCGACGAAAGCGTGCTTGACTGGCTGCTCACTTTTAAGTGCAGGAACCGGCGTGAATGGGAGAGGCTGATTGATGAAGAGATCTGTACCCACCTGGCCGGCCACCTGGCCAACGCCGGACCGGACAGGGCCGAAACGCTGCTGGTGAAGCACGACGGCGGTTCGGTGGTTATAGAGATGCAGACTCGAAGATAAGTACAGAAGTGGTCTGAGACAGGACATTATACAGAGTTGAGTGAAACGGCCCTTGTAGGTAAGGAAAGGATCATTTTTAAACGTGGCGTAGCGCGCTAGTCTTTGACTCCGATTGTTGGAGGTAGGAACGTTGAAGTTACTCCTTCCGCCGGTTCAAAATCTTAAGCAACAAGGCGATCCTACAAGTCGTTGGTATGCTATCATAGAAAAAGCAGGAAGGGGTTGCGTTATACTCCTTGGGCTGTTTTTCTTTTTTTTGGTAGTACCACTTGCTTTTTCTTTTTTGATTAGCTGCTCATTCTCAGGCAAGGCTTACCTCTTACCCGTTCTTATTAAATTACTCTCTCCACGCTCCTCTGACTTTATATCAACCCCTGTTTTACTTATTCCCGAACTGGCCGGAACGGTTTTAATCACAGGGATTTATTTTCTTTATAAAAAGTTCTATTCCCGGCCGCTGTGGAGAAGAAGCTTAACTGTAGTAGCTTTAGGATTATTGTCTCTCTTTTTCGGGTGTCTCGGGATTATTGCAAAAAAGGGATTGGCCTATAATCTTCTAGATGTCTTCTATCAGGCTTTATCCCTGTTTTATGTTGGTTACAATGATGCGCAAGAAAATGTTCCGTTACTCCTAAACTTAGCTCGTTTCGGAGCGATAGCCACCACAGTCTCCACTTTTATGCTGATATTTGCCGGTAGACTTGTTAACTGGCTCGAAGTTCGTCTTCAATATAGAAGACACGTTATTATTTGCGGGTTAGGAACCAAAGGTTCCAGGTTTGCACGAGACTTTTTGACTAACAAACATAAAGTTGTTGTTATCGAAAGCAATCCGGAAAACGATGAAATAAAAGAGGTTCGTGATCGAGGAGCCATCGTATTTGTCGGTAATGCCACCGACATTCATCTTTTGCAGGACGCAGGTGTTGACAAGGCAGAGATTCTGATAGCTGTTACCGGAGCAGATGAAACAAACATCGAGATCGCCTCCAAAGCTTTTGAGCTAAGTACTCAAACTCCAAGGAATGGTAAAAGGAAAACCCATTCAAAAGCTTCACGCCAACATAAGAATCATCAAGAAGAAAATGACCGCCCCAAATGCTGTACCCACGTTGAAAACATAGATACCCAGCAGATGCTCAAGCGTCCCTCAATGTTCAGCGCCTTGTTCAAAGCTTTGCACCAATACAAGAATCCTCAAGAAGAAAATTCTCAGGAAGAAAATTGTCGCCTCAAATGCTATACCCACGTTGAAAACTTAGATACCCAGCAGATGTTCAAGCGTCACAAATTGTTCCGCGACTTGTATCCACCAGACTTTGACGCCAGAATCTTTAATATCTATGACATTGCCGCCAGGAATATCTTAAATAAATATCCTCCCGATACCTTGGTCCGAAAATATCATACCCGCCTTCCAATAAAAATACTGCTCGCAGGTGAAGGCAGCCTTGCTTTGGCAATGCTCCGGCAAATGGCCATAGTCTGTCATTATGCCGATTTAAAGAAGACTAAAGTCCACATTCTCAGTAACAATAATCCAATTTTTGAACAACGGCTGAAAGAAGAAATCCCCCGGATCACCGAAGCACTTGATATCTCCTTTGACACTTTGATCGAGATTCAACAAACTCTAAAAAACGGCATGGAAAACGTATCTGCACTATACGTTTGTTTTAACGATGAGGTTCTGGCGTACCGTTTCTGGCTAGAGTCAGTTCAATTGCGGATCGACGAGGATGTAACAATAGTGTTTTGCGACCCCCAAAAATTCAGTTTGATAATGGCTCCTGAAGGAAGCTTTCCCTCGGAAAGGTTTGCAAACTCCATAAAATATTATCCGCTTCTTGATAAGTCGTGCACTAAAGACGCATTGATCCGTGACCAAGAGGACAAATTGGCCCGAGAACTGCATAATAAGTATCTCGAGTTGGAAATGTGCAAGAAGACGGGCTCCCCAAAAGGAAAACCCTGGGGTCAACTTGATGAAGAAACCCGTGATTCAAATCGATATTCTACGGACCATTGGGCTATTAAATTGCGTGTACTCGAACGCCTGGGATATAGTTGGGATAGCCAAGACTTTCTTGAGAATTGTCCCCAAGCAATAGAAGCAATAGATTTGTTGGCCCAGATAGAGCACAAACGCTGGTGCGCTGAGAGGGTCCTGTCCGGATACATACACGGGCCAAAAAGGTCAGACGACCGCCGGATTCATAACGTGTTACGGCCCTGGGACGAGCTTGATGAAGAGATAAAAAAAGGCAACCGGGAATATATCTTGAAGTTTTTCCCACTGTACAAGGCGTGTATTGATTTAAAGAACACATCAGAAGAGTCCTGGTGAACTGTACCGGACAGTCTGTAAGCCCAGATGATGTAAGACTGCTTGTCAGAGACTTTTAAGCGATTATCGCCCAAGGGTTGGAGAATAGAGAGAGAACAATAGGCATAGATAGAAGAGGCTGTTATTCCGAGGTTGTTCCAAATAAACACTTTTCTTTTGGGAGGAATGAGGAAGATGTCATGGTACTCCCGCCCCATCTTCGTCTCCAGCACCTTTAGGGATATGCAGGCAGAGCGGGACCACCTGCGTGACGTGGTCTTTCCCGAACTTGCAGAAAGGCTGCGGGCACGGCGCTGTCATTTGGAGCCCATCGACCTGCGTTGGGGCGTGGAGACAATAAGCACCGCCGAACAGGAAGCCAAAGAACTACTGGTGCTCAAGGTCTGTCTGGACGAAATCGAACGCTGCCGGCCTTTCCTAATAGTGCTTTTAGGTGACCGTTACGGATGGGTGCCGCCGGAGAAGCGGATGCAGGCGGCGGTCGACGAAAAAGGCTTCGTTACCTCTGTGCAGGGCAAGAGCGTGACCGCCCTCGAAATCGAGTTCGGTATTCTTGACAGCCCGGACCAGAAGAAGCGGAGTTTTTTCTATTTCCGCGATCCCCTGCCTTATGGTGAGATGCCGCCGGACAAGGCCGCTGCATACAGCGACCTTTACAGCGGCGAGCCGGGCGGAAAAGAAGCCTGGCAGCGGCTGCAGGACCTCAAAGAACGCATAATCAAGGAAATGGGGCCGGAAAGAGTCCGGCGCTACAATGCCGTGTGGGATAACGAGTGGCAGAAGGTTACCGGCCTCGACGATTGGGGCCGGCAGGTACTCGAGGACCTCTGGAACGAGTTGGACGAACAGACTCGGACTCTGGCCGAAGCCCCGGCGCCGTCCTGGCAGGAACAAGAGCGCGCCGCGCTCGAAGAGTTCATCGAAAACCGCTGCCGCGATTTCGTTGGCCGGTCGGAGGTCCTTACCCGGTTGCGCGAGGTTGCTTTATCCGGCCCGGAAGTCGGGAACTGGGGGATCGTTTTGACCGGGGGGCCGGGGACCGGTAAAAGCGCTATCTTTGCCCGCCTGGTTAGAGAACTTGAACGACAGGACTGCTTGGTATTGGCCCACGCCGCCGGTATCAGCGTCCGGGCGGGGGAGATCGACGCCGTGCTCCGGCGCTGGAATCAGGAACTGGCCAAACACTTGGATATTCCCGATACCTCGGATGATGCGGAGTCTTTGAGTGAAACACAGGAGCTGTTCGCCGAACTGCTCTCGCGGGCAGCCGTAAACAAGCGCGTCATCTGTCTGATCGACGCCCTCAACCAGTTTGAACGTACCCCGACTGCACGGCACCTGACCTGGCTGCCCGAGCTATGGCCTGAAAACGCCCGACTGGTCGCCACCGCCATCCCCGGGGAGGAAACAGAATCACTGCGCAGGCGTAGCGGCATCAGCATATTTACTCTTCCGCCGCTTGACGAGAGGGAGGCCGCTGAGATCACCCGGACGATCTGCGGGCGCTACCACAAGACTCTATTCCCCGATATCGTGGAAGCACTGACCATCAAGAAAAAGACCGGCGGCACATTATCAGCGGGCAATCCCTTGTGGCTTACCATCGCCATTGAGGAACTGCTGCTCTTGGATGAGGACGATTTCACCCGGGCCGGGCATTTCCCCGGAACACCGGAGGAGCAACTGCACGCGCTGCTGCTGGACGTGGTTGAGAAGCTGCCGCCTACGGTGGAAGAGATTTACGGCTACCTGCTGAAGCGCGCCGAAAGACGCTTCGGTGAAGACTGGGTGCACGGAGTGCTCGATTTCCTGGCCGCCAGCCGCCACGGGCTGCGGGAGGAGGACTTCCGGCGGCTGCTGCCGGAACTGACCGGCAGTCCCTGGGAGGACCTGCGGTTCGCTGTCTTCCGGCGCTACCTCCGCGCCCACCTCCTAAGGCGGGGTAGGCAGGATCTCTGGGACTTCACCCACGCTCAGTTGCGGATATGCCTTCGGAAAGAACGTCTTTCGGAACCCGCAAGAAGCAAAGACATCCACCGGCTGCTGGCCGATCACTTTGAGGGGCTGACTTCCGATGACCCGTTGAGGCAGACCGAATTGATGTACCATTATTATCACGCCGACGAGAAACAGCGCGCTGCGGCATACTACGGCGGTTCCCTCACCCAAGAAGAAGCAGCCGGCGCAACCACGGCCCTGAGAGACGCTATTGTCAAAGGGATGGCTCTGGCTAATAACCCCGGGCTGGAGTGGACTCTCGGTCTACTGAAGACAGACGGGTTAAAAGAAGAACTTATAGGAAAGATCTGCAACCGGTTTAACTTTTACCTGCTTGACGCCTTGGCCGACCACGCGAACTTAACCACCAGGATTAACCTGATGGACGGAAACCGTCAAACTATCGAGGAACTCCTTCGCCGCGCGCCGGAGAGCGCCGAGTATGGCCGCGACCTCTCGGTTAGCTATGGCAAGCTTGGGGACCTCTACCGGGATTTTGGGGAGCCGGACCGCGCCCTGCAATACCACGAAAAAGCGCTCGAGATCGTCGAGGAACTTCACCGTCGTGCGCCGGAGAGCGCCCTGTTTGCCCGCGACCTCTCGGTTAGCTACAACAGACTTGGAGACCTCTACGAGCATTTTGGGGAGCCGGACCGCGCCCTGGAGTATTACAAGAAGGCGCTGGAGATCAGCGAGGAACTCCTTCGCCGCGCGCCGGACAGCGCCAAGTATGCCCACGACCTCTCGGTTATCTATAGCAAGCTTGGGGACCTCTACAAGCATTTTGGGGAACCGGACCGCGCCCTGGAGTATTACGAGAAGGACCTAAAGATCAGCGAGGAACTCCACCGCCGCGCGCCGGACAGCGCCGACTACGCCCGCGGCCTCTCGGTTAGCTACAACAATCTTGGGGACCTCTACGAGCATTTTGGAGACCCGGACCGCGCCCTGGAGTACCACGAGAAGGCGCTGAAGATACACGAGGAACTCTACCACCGCGCCCCCGATAGCGCTCAATACGCCCGCGGCCTCTCGATTAGCTACGAAAGACTTGGGGACCTCTACGAGCATTTTGGGGAGCCGGACCGCGCCCTGCAATACCACGAGAAGGCGCTGGAGATACGTGAGGAACTCTACCGCCGTGCCCCCGAGAGCGCTCAATACGCCCACGACCTCGCGGTTAGCTACGAAAGACTTGGGGACCTCTACAAGCATTTTGGGGAACTGGCCCGCGCCCTGCAATACCACGAGAAGGCGCTGGAGATACGTGAGGAACTCCACCGCCGCGCCCCGGACAGCGCCGACTACGCCCGCGACCTCGCGGTTAGCTACAACAATCTTGGGGACCTCTACGAGCATTTTGGAGACCCGGATCGCGCCCTAGAGTACCACGAAAAGGCGCTTGAGATACGCAAGGAACTCCACCGCCGCGCCCCGGACAGCGCCGACTACGCCCGCGGCCTCGCGGTTGGCTACGAAAGACCTGGGGACCTCTACCGGCAACTCGGGAAGCCGGACCGCGCCCTGCAATACCACGAAAAAGCGCTCGAGATCGTCGAGGAACTTCACTGTCGTGCGCCGGAGAGCGCCCTGTTTGCCCACGACCTCGCGGTTAGCTACGAAAGACTTGGAAACCTCTACCTGCAACTCGGAGAGCCGGACCGCGCCCTGGAGTATTACAAGAAGGCACTGGAGATACGTGAGGAACTCCACCGCCGCGCCCCGGACAGCGCCGACTACGCCCGCGGCCTCTCGGTTATCTACAGCAAGCTGGGGGACCTCTACCTGCAACTTGGGGAGCCGGCCCGCGCCCTGCAATACCACGAGAAGGCGCTGGAGATATTTGAGGAACTCCACCGGCGCGCCCCCGAGAGCGCCCTGTTTGCCCACGACCTCGCGGTTAGCTACGAAAGACTTGGGGACCTGTACTTGGAGCTCGGAGAGCCGGACCGCGCCCTGGAGTATTACAAGAAGGCGCTGGAGATACGTGAGGAACTCCACCGGCGCGCCCCCGAGAGCGCCCTGTTTGCCCACGACCTCGCGGTTAGCTACGAAAGACTTGGAGACCTGTACTTGGAGCTCGGAGAGCCGGACCGCGCCCTGCAATACCACGAGAAGGCGCTGGAGATACACGAGGAACTCCACCGGCGCGCCCCCGAGAGCGCCGACTACGCCAGCGCCCTCGCGATTAGCTATAGCAAGCTTGGGGATCTCTACTGGCATTTTGGGAAGCTGGCCCGCGCCCTGGAGTATTACGAGAAGATGCTGGAGATCAGCGAGGAACTCCACCGCCGTGCGCCGGAGAGCGCCGACTACGCCCGCCTCCTCTCGATTAGCTACGAAAGACTTGGAAACCTCTACCTGCAACTCGGAGAGCCGGACCGCGCCCTGGAGTATTACAAGAAGGCGCTGGAGATACACGAGGAACTCTACCGCCGTGCGCCGGAGATCGCCCTGTTTGCCCACGACCTCGCGATTAGCTATAGCAATCTTGGGAACCTCTACCGGCAACTCGGGGAGCCTGACCGCGCCCTGGAGTACCACGAGAAGGCGCTGGGGATATTTGAGGAACTCCACCGCCGCGCCCCGGACAGCGCCGACTACGCCCGCGGCCTCTCGATTAGCTACGAAAGACTTGGGGACCTCTACGAGCATTTTGGGGAGCCGGACCGCGCCCTGCAATACCACGAGAAGGCGCTGGAGATACGTGAGGAACTCCACCGCCGCGCCCCGGACAGCGCCCTGTACGTCCGGGATTTAGCATCAGCATGTTATAATATAGCTGCATGCTACTGGCAGCAGGATAATAAATCTGAAGCAGTGAAGTATTTGGCCCTGTGTAAAAAGGTCTTGTTATATATGAAACAAAGGGGAATTCCTCTTGATCCTCAACTTGAAGAATTACTGAAGCAGTGAGGTGGCTCTGAATACATTCACCTATTAAAATGGCAAACTAAGGCGCTTAGGGCGCCTTAACCAAAAAAGTGAAGGAGAGTAATCAAATGAAGTACATACCGAATCCAATAGATACCTCAAATGTGGAACTGAGTGAGAACATTCTTGAGTTGACCGAGTTGCTGGCCAAAAATGCGCACGACACATGGGCCAAGCAGCGGATCGCCGAGGGTTGGCGATACGGACCGAAGCGGGATGACGGGAAAAAAGAGCATCCGTGTCTGGTACCCTACGAACAACTCCCGGAGTCGGAAAAACAATACGATCGCAATGCTGCTCTGGAAACCCTCAAGGCGATTATCGCCCTCGGCTACAAAATAGAAAAAGATTAAGCGGCCCATATTGAGGGACGGCGGTTTTCTTAAGAATAATATTTGAACGCTTTGTTACATAGAGGGAGTATATGGGTACGAAACAAGCTTCGAATAATCTCGGCCTGATCGTCTCCCGCCTGGACTAAAGGTTTTCTTACATGCGTCGGGAAACGTGTAATTCTCGCCGAAAGAGTTAGCTTGACTAATGGTATTTCTGCTATGTCCAACGTTTTTCGCATGTTATTCCAGACGTCGAACATCTCTTTAATAGTACTTGATACGTTCACATTGCCGTCACAAAAAGTGCGGTAAATGCCGATTAAGAATTCCGGAACCGGATTTCCGGCACCTGTGATTGAGCCGTCTAGGTCTGATTCTAAAATATCCATAACAGCCGTATCTTTGCCGACCAAAACCTGGAGTTCAGGTGAAAGAGATTTATATGAATGCGCCACAAGAAGATCACTACTGGAATCCTTTATGCCTGCCAAATTCGGTGATTCATTTAACAATTCTTTAATCAATTGCTGAGTAATATTGAATTTAGTGTGCTTAGGAAAATTATACAGGTACAGGGGTATTCGGCTTAAATCCAAGATCTTCCGAAAGAATTCCTTGACACCTTCAATTGTTACGTTGGCGTAATAAAAAGGAGGCAAGACTATTGCAGCATCCGCATATTCAAAAGAGTGCCTTAACAACTCTATGCATTCTTTTATACTTGTGCTGCTAATGTTGTTAATGATTGTTCCAGAAAAGTGTTTTCGGCAAAACTCTAAAATGCTAATCCGCTCTATGGAAGTCAACGAAGGAAACTCACCGGTTGTACCGTTGATCAAAATAGTCTTAGTGCCAAGTGTCTCAAGAAAAGACAGATACTCCTCAAAAGCTGAGTAGTCTATCTCACCGTCAGCGGAAAAAGGTGTTACAGTTGCAAAAATAAGGCGCTTGTTCTTGCTGAAACTAACCATGGAGAACCCCCCCTTTTTTCTCAAGGGGCCATTTAAGAACTGTCGCAAAGTCCAAACCGGTTAATCCTCCGCTATGATAGTTTTCAATAATCTTAAGACAGGTTAAGTCTTCTAACTCATTGCCTTTGACCAGCAGTCTTCTCAATAGTACCAAGCAACGGTTTGCCTGGCACCCTATTTTTCTGAATATCGATAAAGCCTCTACATAGCCTTTTTCACAACTTTCGGTCCTTCCCCCAATTACTTCCAAGTCACCCAGCAACATACTTGCGTTGCCTATGCCAAGAAGGTCATTGATATCTTCGTATACGTGCATTGCATTTTCAATCTCTTCTAAAGCTTTAGTTAAATTTCCTCTCAACATATTTATCCTGGCAAAACCGATATACGTGTTACCTTGCCCCTGAAGGTCACCAATAGAGGAGCTTATCTCAAAAGCCTTTGTATAGTAACCTAAGGCGTTATCGTAATCGCTTCTGCAAAGATAGACGTCAGCTAAACTTTGATAACAGTTAGTCAAACCAAGTTGACCTTGGATTTCAGTGTAGTACTCCTTGGCCTCCATGTAATACTCTACAGCCTCTTCCAGTTTTCCCGTCATCCGTTTGATATCTCCATAGCATTCGATAGCATCCGCATATCCTAAACGAGAATTTGACAGGATGTGTTGGTCTTTGCCAAGGTTGTACTGTTCCTGGGCTTCTTCATACCTAGCCTGCATTCGCAACACATCACCCAATCTTAAATGACAAACGCCTTGATGAAAGTTGTCTCCTAAAGAATGCCACAAAGACAAGGCTTTCTTATACGCAGCCTCTGCTTCCTGAATTCTCGCGCTGGCTCTGTAAATATGACCGAGTTCTTCATTTAGTATAGCCTCCCCCCTTGGGTCATTTAAGCGATGACAAATTTCCCGAGCCTGCTCAAACCGTTCATGTGCTTCGGCCAACAGACCTTTTACTCTGTAATACTTAAATAAATTAATCGTAATATCCCTAATCGTTGAAAGAATCTTAATGTCGTCCCTGTTTCTCAACCCGTCAATCACAGTACCAATGTTAGAAAGTTCGTCTGAAAAAAATCTTAAAGCTTCTGAACCACCATACGAACATATTTTATCAACATGGTCTTGAATTGCACTGTTATAGGTTTCCAATGCGTTAGTCAAAATGGGTTCTTTTACACTTTCGTTATAAAAAACTCTTAAATAGTCCCTAACAGGCATAAGGACTAAAAAACGATTCCCGTGTTGCTCAACGAGGGACTTACGTACAAGTAGACCGATTATTGTAAGTAAGGGTTTTTCCGGAAATAAATTTTCCAAGAACTCCCTGGTTATCCCTCCAGGAAATAAGGAAATACACGATAGGATCGATATAGCTTCCTCTTCCAAGTCAGACATCGACAGGGAAATAGAAAGAACCAGGCTCCTTTGCGGGTCTTGCTCGTTCTTTTGAAATGAATCCAGCATGCGTATGCTATGTTTTTCCCAGCCTCGCAAAAAGTCTCCAAGACCAATGTCACATAACGGTTCCGAGGCCAAAGTGACTGAGAGAGGTAAGCCGTTAAGAACGTGAAGAAGCTTAGGAATCAAGCTGACTTCTTCAGACGACAACTGCCGACCATGCGCCAATAATAATTTATTAAGTAAGACTTTGGCGGATTCTTCATTGAGAGGCTTAACCTTAACAGTATGTTCAATCCCGGTAAGCCCCACTCTCTCTCTGCTGGTGATTAGAAATCTCGGTTGGATAGAATAATTGTGTAGATATGTTAAATACCCCCGAATAGTGGCAGGGTCTATACGCAAAGCATATTCGGCGTTGTCAAATACCAAAAGAACGTCCTCGAACTTAATTGATTCTACGATTTCCTCAATGTGAGAAGCCTGCGAAATCCCCAAAGAGTTTATTAGAATTGTTAAGAGTGAACCTGGAACAGTCAGGTTTTGAAGATCAATAAAGCTGAATGTCTTGAAAAGTCGGCCTTCATTTTTGAATTGTTGGACGATTTTTTTCGCAAGTTCTGTTTTTCCCACACCCGGCGGCCCTACTAAAGAAACTAAGCGTATTTGTTGAAGAAGCCTGGTTACCTCTTCAACTTCTTTTTCGCGGTTTACCCACATCAGAGTGACCCGAGGTATTGCCAATGTTCCTTCTAAGGAACGACTCGGGTCGACACCTAGTGGTTGGAATTGGGTTCTCTTTGAGGATCCTTCTTGTTCCGCTATCAGCTTTTTTAGAAGGATTTCTACTACTTCAGCCAGACTTTTCAAATGTTTTTCTAATGGCGGGGTTAGGGCATCCAGCCAGTGATGCGGACTTACAAAGTACTCAAGGGATTTAGAGAGATGCACATCTTCAATCCTAAAGGGCAAAATGGGTATACCTTTGTTAACTGCTCTCTCGACTTCCCTTGTGACTTGAGGAGAATAATTAGATTTTGTAGAAAGCACTAAGACCAAGATCCTACAATTGTTTATCGCCTCTATAATCGTATCCGCATACAACGTTCCGGGTAAAACATCCCTGGGAGCTATCCAACAACGGATCCGCTTACTTTCCAAGGTAGCACAAACTGCATCCGCAACCTGCTTGTCCTGAGAAGAATAACTTATAAAGACGTCATAAGCCATTAACCTTTCCCCCTTGGGCTTGTACATAGCGGCTTTGTGGTAAACTCTTAAAATGAATCTTCTAAGGGATTCTCAATAATAAATAAAAGTTAAATTCATCCTTTTTGATCGTTTTTCCTGCCCCAAAATATCATCAATTAATTGGTTAAAGAAAAAGATGTTTATGGAAGAGTTCTCAATCCAATCCCGCCAGTACCAAAGGAAGGTTGTGCACCTGATTCTTTCCTTACAGTCTACCCTTTCAACTTATGACCGAAACTGAATTGGGCCTCCCCGAAAACATTTTTAGACCGGCTCCCGTCTTTATAACCCGCACACCGAACGCCTTCTGCTCGTACCGGCCATCCCGCCTTTCGCTACCGCTTCGGCGTAAAAAACGCCGAGGTGGATCAGGTGGCCTTCGTCCACCAGTCCCGCCCCGATAAGGTTCTTGCCCCGCACACGAATGTCGGTGCCTTTGCCGACCGACGGGTACGACCGGCACTCCATTTCCCGCAACCGGCTCAGGATTTTCCCGAACTCTACCCCGGCTTTAGGAGATTCGTCACTCGCTGTATCGATCGCCTCCATCGCGTAGCTCCGCAAGAGCTTGGCCCACGCCTTCCGGAGCAAAACGGGCGAGGCGAAAAGGTCCAAACACGAAAACCTCCCGTTGACATACACCCCTACACCCGCTTGGCCCCTTACGGTATAAGGCAAACGTCGAGCGTTAAACATGAAGAGCCGTTTAGACATGCAGCAGCCATGGGAGATCCAGAAGTATGCTATAATTAAAGCATCACCAGATTTTGACGGCGGAAACGCCGGGTAGTGCTCTTATCGTAAAACGATGGATGGTTGGGCCCTGACGGGGGGGATTAAATGTGCCCGAACGGAGCGAGGATTGGTTAAACCAGGCACAGAGGGACTTGGATTCTGCTGCGGTCATGATCCAAAACGGAATCTTTGAATGGGCGTGCTTTATCTCCCAGCAAGCGGCGGAAAAAGCTGTGAAGGCTGTTTTGCAAAGAATGGGTGCCACGGCCTGGGGACATTCGGTGTTTGATCTGCTGAGGATTCTCGCGAAAAGGGTTAGTGTTGGTGAGGAACTTTTGGACTATGCAAGAACATTGGACAAATATTATCTCCCGACACGATACCCTAACGGTTTTGAATCAGGAAGCCCGTACGAGTATTTTACGAGGAAGGATGCTGAGGATGCCATCTTTTGTGGCCGAAGAATCTTTGAATTCTGTAAAGGTCTTCTGGCTCGACCAAGATAAACTCCTGACAGAAATTCATAAGGTTGCGGTGAGGGTGGGGCAGGCAGACGAGAATATAAGGAAGATCATCCTTTTCGGCTCACTGGCGGAGAAAAGAGCAGTACCCGGGAGCGACGCTGATATTTTAATCATCCTTCAAAAGGATAGCAGGGCTTTTATGGATAGAATCTCAGAATGGTCTGAGCGATTTGTTGTGGATTTTCCGGTTGAGGTTTTTCCCTATACCCAAAAGGAGTTGAACAACGTAGTTGCTTCGAAGGCAATGGAGAAGGGGATTGTGCTATTTGAGCGAGAATGAAAACTTGCGACCCGCCGAGGCCAAAATGAGTCTTAAGCAAATATAATGCAAAGAAGGCCAAGGTGTTCCAGAATTGCGGATGAAGGAGATTTCAGGCTAAAAAGTCGGGACTTCGCTCCGATAACCAGTCATCTTACGCTATTCTTCTTGTATTCAGACACGGTTCTGCACTAATATCTCTTTTTAGAACCGACCCTGACGGGGAGGCATACTGCTAGGCCTTTTTCCGCCGGACGGTTATGGCGGTTACAGGTTGAGTTCTCCTGTTTTTATCGTGTTGAAATTGTCAGAAAAGGATTTTCAGGATCAAGGATAAATTATTGAATTAAGGAAAAAGGTGGTGGGAGGAGAAGGGTCTCACAGGAAGGCAGGTTGAAGACAAATTGGATGTTAAGTAACGGCTTAAGTGACGGGAAAGGTGGGCGCTCTTGCCTGTAACCTCAAAGGTTGAACAGGACGACCTATTTCGAACAAGGAGGATTCTGTATAGATGAACGTGCTTGTTGTTTCATGCGGGCGTTATGCCGCCGGAGGGTACGGCTGCCCGGGCGAGTGGAAGTGTTTCGGCGCGGCGGCTAAGCGCGAGGGTGAGTTTACCGGTTACGACGACGTTAAAGTGGTAGGTTTCCTGCCATGTGACTGCCCGGGGCGAGAGCTGATTGCGAATATCGGGTGCGTCAAGAAGAATACCGATGTAGACGTGGTCCATTTGTCTACTTGTATGGTAAAGGCCTGGCCGGCCTGTCCCCATATGGGCATGGACGAGTTGGTACAAAAAATAACCGAAAAGTTTGACGTAAGAGTAGTCAAGGGGACGCACAATTACAGCTGAACATGCTTTTGGGGAATGGTTAATAAATGCAGGTATGAAGGGGGTAGGATTATGCGGAGATTTCCGGGGAAGTGGGTACTACCGGTGCTGCTGGCGGCTGTTGGCTTAGCGGCTGCTGTCGGTATGGCCTGGGGAGACACCAAGGATGTTGCGGAAAGCTACTGGGCGTCTAAGGCAATCAACTTTTTACTGGAAAACGGTATACTCAAGGGATATGATGACGGCACCTTCAAGCCGGACCAAAAAGTCTCACGGGCGGAAATGGCGGCGGGGTTATACAACTACCAGAACTGGCGGGAGTTCGGCCGTAGGCCCGGAGGGGTTAAGCGCGGCTGTCTTGCCTGTCATGTGAACATTCCCGGCTATATGGATGTGCGGCTGGCGGCCGAGGCAAAGAAGGTGGCGCCTGAGGCCCACACCGGCCTTCCTGAAGACGCGGACCTTGCCAAATGCGCGGAATGTCACGGCAAGAACGCACTTGCCATGAACGATATCGTACATCCTGCTCATTACAACAGTCCGATCTTTACGGAGCACTATTTCGGTAACTGCTGGACCTGCCATCAAATTGTGGACCATGAGTATGTGGTTCTAGAACAGGCGCTGCCCGTTAAGGCAAACGGTGTACCAAGCAACCGGTAACAAGGTGTCAGGGGTGTCAAGGGACGGTTCCTCGACACACTCTTGTTTTTAATGGTATAGTTTCCTCAAGCCGCCACAGAGTCAGGCTAAACATAGAGGAGGAGACATATGCCGAGGCAAGTGAGACGATTGAGTAAAAGCAGGGTCTATCATGTGATAATCAAGGGCAACGAAAGGAAAAAGATTTTCTTGGACGATGATGACCGAAAAAGGTTTATTGAAATCTTATGGGATCGGAAGAAAGAAAAACACTTTTCAGTATATGCTTATTGCCTGATGGACAACCATGTTCATCTGGTTATCGGCGAAGGCGACAATACGATATCCAAGGTAATGCAAGGAATAAATACAAGCTACGCCTATTATTTCAATAAGAAATATCGGCGGACGGGGCACCTCTTTCAGGATAGATTCAGAAGCGAGGTTATTGAAAACGACGCCTATCTATTGGCGGCTGTTCGTTATGTGCATAACAACCCCGTAAAGGCAAAGGTCGTAACGGAGCCTTCGGCTTATAGATGGAGCAGTTACAATTTATATTTAGACAAGGATAATTCAGGTCAAAGGATCGAGACGAAAATGATACTTGAGATGTTTTCCAAAAACCGGGATAAGGCAATAGAACTTTTTACCGGGCATACGAATGAGGGCAATGAAGACGTTTTCATGGATTACGAAGATGCCGCAGATGAGGGCAGAACCATATTTGACGAGCGGAGTGCAAGAGATTTCATCGCGAGCTTCCTTAGGGGAAGAAACAAGGAAGTTGAGTTATCAGTTTTGACCGAGAATCGGAATCTGAGAGATGAACTGATTCGTGAGTTGAAGCAGAAATCGAATTTGCCGGTGAGGCAGATTGCCGGTTTGCTGGGCGTAAACAGGGGAGCGGTACAAAGGGTGAAAACCTGACAGAGAACGGTTATCGGGGGAATGCCGAATTGAATCTGAGGCTCCTGCTTGAGTTTTTGGCAAACACCTGTTTGACTGGACCAAAAAGGCTACCGGCTGGCCTTAAGTGCTTTCTTGCATGATTGGAGCAGTTATCTTTCTGTTGAAGTTTCGGATAATCTCATTAATCTTGCCGGTGACCTGACTGAGAAACATCCATTACGAGGTTTTGATGCGATCCATCTGGCGGCTGTTCTGACGCTGAATCAGAAGGTGAAAAAACCTATTGTCGTGGCCTGTTGGGATGTACGCTGCTGGAAACCAAGCCAGTGTGTCAAAGAACCGTCCCCTGACACAGGGTGGGGGGAGGAGGTGGTTTTGCCGGGTAACGGTTTGGACGGAGAGTAACGTAAGAGTATGTGAAACGAGGCTGTTTTTATTCACTAGTTTTACGCAAGCAGAATTTATTGCCGAAGGAGGAAAAGATTCAATGAAAATAAAGGTTAAAAAGGGCTTGGTTATCGCCGGGTGCCTGATTCTCTTGCTGTCTCTTGCCTCCTTAGCGGTAGCCGGGGTTAACCCCGTTAAGGTGCTCGTAAACGGAGAAGAGGTTGCCTTTGACCAGGCCCCGGTTATTCTTAAGGGCAGGGTTCTGATACCGCTCCGTGCTGTTGTTGAAAAAATGGGGGCGGAAGTGGCCTGGGACGGCAGCAACCAGGTGGTGAGCGTTTCGACTACGCGAGGGGACAAGTATCTAAGCGGTTTGAATGATCCGTATGCGGCCAAACCGGATATCCACGTCAACTTTGTGAAGGCGGGTGACTTGCTGGCCGCTTTGGACGACGATCAGGATGGTGATCTTTGCGATTACCGGGAAGGCCGCAGCGGCGGCGACAACATCGCCAACGATCCGCTGGTGCTGGATGTGAGAAAGAAAACGGACTACGACGCGGGTCACATCCCCGGGGCGGTCTGGATTGCTTTCGCCGGAGACATGGGGAAGATAGAGAATATTAAGGCGCTGCGGGCGGCGCTCGATGCCCACGTTGCCAAGGGCGGCAAAAACGAAGTGGTGGTTGCGTGCTACACAGCGCACACGGCGGGGCTGGTATGCGGCGTGCTCGGCACTCACGGTTTCAACGTAAAGAACCTGCGCTTCGGTTACGGTGTTAGTTGGGAAGGAACGAAGCAGGCCGATACGCCGATTTACGGCCCGAGAGAAGACAAGGATGGGAATCCCGTACCCTACCCTGTCCAGTAGGGGAATGATACGAAACTTCAACCGGCGGGGGCGAAATGCCCCCGTTTTTTACAGCGAAAAAGGCTTTTTCATGCCTGCGACTAAGGAAGCATCTTCCCTTATTGCGAGCCCTTGTCTTTTTTGGCGGGTTCGGCTAAAATGTTAGGAAAGTTTCCGGATGCGGGGGGGCTCGGTTTTGAAAAGAGTAGTGAGCGTAAGTTTAGGGTCCTCAAAGCGCGATCATACGGTAACAGTAGATATCCTTGGAGAGACCTTTGAGATAAGCCGGCGGGGAACCGACGGCGATTTTAATCAGGCGTTGCAGCTTCTCAAAGAGCTGGACGGAAAAGTTGACGCCATTGGTCTCGGAGGGATCGACGTTTATCTCTACGTGAAAAAGAAACGGTACGCGATTGTCGACGGTTTAAGGCTGATGGGGGCTGTGGCCTGCACCCCGGTGGTGGACGGGAGCGGCTTGAAAAACACCCTTGAACGGGAGGCGGTCCGCTATCTTACAAGGGAAACGGAATACCTGCGTGCGGGAACCAAGGTTCTGCTGGTGAGTGCGGTAGACCGTTTCGGGATGGCTGAGGCGTTAGCGGAAATTGGTTGCGAGTTGGTTTGCGGAGACCTGATATTCGCCGCGGGGATTCCCTACCCGATACGTACCCTTGAAGAGCTTGAGGAAATTGCGGCTAAGTTGCTGCCGGAAATGGCAAAGCTTCCTATAGACATGCTCTACCCTGTCGGAAAGAAGCAGGAGACCCAGGATATAGAAAAAGCAAAGAAGTTTGCGCCCTACTACAATGAGGCCCAGGTCATCGCCGGAGACTTTCACCTTATTCGCCGTTTTTTGCCGGATAGGCTTTCCGGGCAGTTAATTCTCACGAACACGATCACCAGGGACGACGTCAATCTGCTGAAAGAGCGCGGGGCAGGATGCCTGGTTACAACCACCCCGGAGTACGAAGGGCGCTCTTTCGGGACGAATGTAATTGAGGCCGCCTTGGTAACTCTAATCGGCAAAGCGTGGGAGGAGATCACGCCGGAGGACTATATGGAGCTTTTGGCGCGGATTAATTACCGCCCGCGGATAACACCGCTTAACTGAAGGGGCCGGTATTTAGAATCTTTCTTATCAACGTTGAACGTAGAACGTCGAACGGACCCCACCCAGCACTCAGTAAGATCTTTGAAGTTTAACCCAGCACTCAATGCAGTCCTTGAGTGATGGGCATTAGACTAATGAAGGTCTTTCCTCCGAAGTTCAAAAAGTTCCATTGAGTGCTGGGCACTCAGGCCAATGAAGGTTTCTCCGTTGAAGTGTAAAAGCTGCACTGAGTGCTGGGCAGTCAGTATAAGGTTGAACGTTTGTTTGCAGAGAAGTTTTAGAACCTTATGAAATCTCCGGTGCGGCCAAAGATCGCCCGGTACTGAAGGCATTTCAGCCCCACTTTCGCACTTAACTTGAACGCATAGGAATTTTCATTTTAAGAAAGCGGGTTTGCGGGCTCGGCCTTGGTAAACGCGGCGTACAGCAGATAGTTGGAGCGTAGCGAGAAGCGAGCAGAACGCGGAACCCAGCACTCAATTCAGCTTGGGAAGTAGCAATTGCGTAGAGACTTTACCGGAGGTGTCTATGGCGTCGGCAGAGGAGCTTTTTGCGAGCCTGGAGGCTTTTTGCGAGGCATACAGTCAGAATCAGCGGCTTAAAGAGATGAACCGGGACTGGGACCGCGTTGTCGCAGTGGAGGCGCCGGACATTAACGCCCACTTCACCATGAAACTTGAAAAGGGTGAACTCAGTCTCAAGCAGGGCAAACCCGAGCGTTCCGATTTGCGTGTCGAAGGTCCGAGCGACATGCTGGCTGATCTCTTTTACGGCGACATCACCCCCACCGAACCCTACCTCAAAGGAACCCTGAAGGTCTTCGGAACCGAGGACGACGTAATGCGGCTGGACTTCATTTCTCTGATGATCTGGGGAGAGTAAAGGATCTTGGCGCTCAAACGGGTATTAACCCTCCGGACTGTGGTGGCGACGAGCGCCGGATTGACACTGGCAAGCTCCTGTTTCGTCGCCGCGGTCCTGGTGGCGAATTACGTCGCCGGTGATTCTGCGTGGCTGGCCATTCTGGTCGGTGGGGCGCTCTGCCTGTTAAGTGCCGCTTGTTTCGGCGAATTAAACGGAATGTTCCCTTCAGCCGCAGGGCTCAGGCTTTATCTGACGCATGCTTTCAATGAGCGCTTGGCGCTAATCGTTTCGTTATTGTACATGGCGGTGGTCACCGGAGTGATCGGCACAGAGAGTTACGTGCTCTCCCACGCTATAACCCGTGCCATCCCGGGAATACCGCCGATTTTCTGGATTCTCAGCCTTTTTATTATCGCGGCCCTTTTGAATATCCGCGGCGTGAAGATCGCCGGCAATTTCCAGGATGTAATTACTTATGGTCTGATGGTATCGCTCTTCTTCCTGGGGATAGCTTCCTTCGCCCGCTTTGGGTTTGATCTGACCACGCCGCTTTCCCCCGGCTCCGCTGAGAGCTTTATTTACGCCGTGGCGGCGGGCGTCTTCCTGTACGTGGGGTTCGAGTGGGTAACCCCGCTGGCGGAGGAGGTTACACACATCAGGCTCATTTCCCGCGGTATGCTGGTGGCTATCGGCCTTTTGAGCGTCACTTACGCCCTCTTCACGGTGGGAATGAGCCATGCCGTACCGAAGGCGGTGCTGTACGCTTCGCCCGCGCCGCAGATGGAATTCGGTGCGCGCCTGTTCGGGTTACCCGGCATTTATTTGATGCTTGTTATCAGCCTCGCGGCTTCAGTAACGACTTTTAATGCGGGGCTGCTAAGCGTTTCCCGCTTTATTTACGCCTCCGCCCGTGAGGCGGTGCTGCCCCATTTTTTCAGCCGTCTGAGTTCCCGGTACTTCACGCCCTATATTGCCATAATTGCGGTTTTTATATTTGGGGTTGCTATAACGGTAGCAATCCTTCTTACCGGACGGTATAAGGTGCTGGTCATGATGGCGGCTGCGATGGAAGCGGTTGTTTATTCGCTGGTCGGCGTGGCTGTGGTTGTGTTACGCTGCCGGCAGCCCGAAGCCGACCGCCCTTACCGGGCTGGCAGGGGACGGGCAATCCCGGCATTAAGTGCGGTGGTATTTGCGGGACTGGCTGCAGCCGTGCTGGTGGAAAATAGGGGCGCGGCGATTGGGCTTGGCTCGGGCCTGGTACTGACAACCGCTTATGTGTATTCTGCCGTGCCCTACCTCCGGCGACGCCGGGAGGACCGGCGGCGGCAAAAAAGGGCCGCCGCACGTACCCGGCTAAAGACCCAGTAAGCGGTACACGTCGTCGTCAACGGCATCGTCGTGGGGCAAACCGTGTGCCTCCCGGAAGCGCTGAACGGCGGCACGCATGCCCCCGCCGAAACTTCCATCGATGGGTCCCGTGTAAAAACCCTGCCGCTTAAGAACGCGCTGAACTTCGATAACGTCGGCGCCGCAGTCCCCCTCCCGCAGAACTCGCGGTCCCCTTAATAATTGACCTACGATAATCACCGGTGTGCCGGCGCGAACTAGGGGATAAATTGTCTCCACATGGCGGTTGAACATCCTGATACAGCCGTGACTTTCATACCCGCCGATGGAGTAAGGTTTGTTTGTTCCGTGTATCCCGTATATTCCCCATGGTACGGTCAGACCCAGCCACCTGGTGCCGAACCCGTTGCCCCAGTTCATTGCCTTCCGTTTAATCCGCCAGTTTCCGACCGGGGTGGGCGTTTCAGGCTTGCCGACCGCTACCGGAAACGACTGGAGGAGCTTGGTCCCGTCAAACAGCATCAGACGGCGGCGCTTAACGTCGATAATAATTGTAGCCTGTTCAGCTATCTGGTGCCCCTTGATGACCGGAATCCAGTAGGCGGTCAAGGAATGAATTAATGAGTACAGCCCTGCGGCAGGTCTGGTTTCAGAAACGGGTTCAAAAGTAACGGAAGTTCCGGGAGCGGCTGATGCAGGCAACGGGGCGAGAAGCAGTATACAAAACATAAGCAGTATTACGGGCATGTCGGCCTCCTTACTGCGTTTCATTCTGAAATGCCGGGTAACCGGTTATCGCTGCGAAGTCATACGAAAAGGACAGTTCTTCTTCGTAGTTTGTTACGGGTCCGGGTGCCGTTATGCTCTTTGAGCCCATTAACCACCAATTCCCTCATTAGTGCTGTATGGCAACTTTGATGTAGATTAGTTAAAATTAAACGTTATTTATAGGTTTTGGGGAAGGGTTTTGGCGAAAGATGACGAATGAAGGTAAGTATTCCAAACCCTTTTTCGGGGGGCCTATTATGTTTCTTGGGATCAGAATGCTTGCAGTCGGAATACCGCTATTTTTTTTCACTATCGTCTCGGTCTTTTGTCCTCTGCAAGCTCAGGCCGAAACCGTAGTGGTAAGCAAACCGGTGGTGAACCTGCGCGGGGGACCCGGAACCGGGTATGCAATGATGGGGCAGGTGTCATTGGGCACCCGGTTGACTGTGGTAGGGAAGTCCGGCGACTGGTACAAGGTACGGCTTACCAGCGGCAGGGAAGTGTGGATAGCAGGCTGGCTGGTAAAGGCGGCTGCTTCATCCGCAGTGACCCAGGTTGCACCGGACAATTCAGCGGGAACACCGTCTGTCGTAGTGGTAAGCAAACCGGTGGTGAACCTGCGCGGGGGACCGGGAACCGGGTATGCAATGATGGGGCAGGTGTCATTGGGCACCCGGTTGACTGTGGTAGGGAAGTCCGGCGACTGGTACAAGGTACGGCTTACCAGCGGCAGGGAAGTGTGGATAGCAGGCTGGCTGGTAAAGGCGGCTGC
>JBFLWY010000009.1:21577-75765 GCA_040757355.1 Bacillota bacterium
CAATGATGGGGCAGGTGTCATTGGGCACCCGGTTGACTGTGGTAGGGAAGTCCGGCGACTGGTACAAGGTACGGCTTACCAGCGGCAGGGAAGTGTGGATAGCAGGCTGGCTGGTAAAGGCGGCTGCCGGTACGCCGGTAGCGGCACCCGGTGATTCTAACCTTGATAACTCTTCGCCACAGGAAGCTTTACCGGAAACCCCCGAGCCGGTGTTGCCATCCGCTCCAGAACAACCTCCGGTGAGTCGTGCTGAATCCGGTGTATTGATAAGCGTGGATGTGAAACAAGGCAATGATGTTACGGAAATGACTTTCGTCTTTGCTCGTGCGGTGGATTCAAACGTTTTTCTGTCACCGGAACAGTCTTATTTGTATATTGATGTAACCGGGTTACCAACCGGTGAGCTCCCGGCAAAACAAATTATTGATTCGGCAGTTGTTTCTCAGGTATATTCAGTATGGCTGGAAAAAGCTTCAACAGCCCGAATCGTGCTCGAACTAAAAGGTTCCGGAAGTCTAAACTGGCAGGAGTCTGCTTCCGCTGACAAGAAAGTGCTCAGGCTGCGGATGGCACTCGGATCACTTTACGAGGTAACCGGCAAGACTATCGTTCTTGACCCGGGCCATGGTGGTTCAGATTGTGGCGCCATCGGTCCGACAGGCTTATTGGAGAAGGATTTTAATTTGGACGTGGCCCGGTATGCCGCTGAGGAGTTAAGACGCCGTGGTGCCCAAGTGTTTTTGACCCGCGAAAAAGACGAATACGTTGACCTTTATGCCCGGACAGCCAAGGCCGAAGAATTGGGAGCTACGGTATTTGTTTCAATTCACGGCAACGCATGGGGCGATCCCAGGGAGGCTGCAGAAAAAGCAGGCACCAGCACCTGGTATACCACGACAAGTGCTCCGGGCCGAATAACAAAAAGCAGGCTTTTGTCCCAGTGCCTCCAGGAATCCTTGGTGGAAAACCTTGACAGGAAGGATTTGGGGCTTTTCACGGCGAACTTTGTGGTGTTGAGAACGGCGACGGTACCTGCTGCCCTCATTGAGGCAGCTTTTGTGTCCAACCCGGAAGAGGAAGGCTTAATGCTTACCGACTGGTTCCGGCAGGCTGCAGCCAGGGGCGTAGTTGAAGGGTTGGAGAGGTACTTTAAACAAGCTCAAGTTTTAGGGGAGGATTAGCCCATTTGATCCCGGAAATTTTGGTGCTTTCGGACGGACATGAACCTTGGCTTGAGTCTTTGAATGAAAGATTTCCGGTTCGGACGGTCGGCGAGGCGGAGTTCGCGAATGCTCTGAAGGATAGTGAATATGCCGTTATTATTTTAGGCAAGAAACTGGCTCAGGATAACGACTGGGCACTGTGCAAGGAGATAAAATCGAAGACGCAGGCGCTGGTCGCAGTTGTACAACAGAATTCGCTTGAGCCTCCGGTAAGGATGGCGTGGGTAGACGACATGCTTGACCACGCTTCGAGAGAGGACTTTGTGCTCAGGATTGATAACCTGCTCAGGATTGCCGAAGCTAACACGTGTTACTTCAACCGGAACAACAAGAAGAACGGCGAAGAGAAAAACGGCACATGGCCCCGGTTTTTCGGCACCAAAGGTTTTATTCCTCCCTTTATGGTATCCGGGTCAACTGCGCTTGATCCAGAGGTTACCCGTAACTTCGTGCGGCTGCTCACAAGTCTGCTGAACACTACCGCCACCTTTGTGCCGGTAAGCCCGTCCCCGCCTTGGCTTGCCGAGGAGCCTGCACTGAATCCTGTTGAGTATGCGGGTATGCCGTATTGTCGCACGGCTGCGGAATCGCCGGTACGTATCGGCGGGGTATCTCCCTGCCGGTATGCGCGGTGGCTGGCAAGCGTGCGGTCGGTTATTGAGCGCAGGGCTGTCATGCTCCCCTGTCCCGGAGGCCTTGTACTGTATGCGTGTCCCGTATGTTTGGAGTTTTACCAGGTTCAGTACCCCTTGGGGGCACTGGTTGCCGGAGTGGGAGAGGTTCCCCTTGGTGGGGAGTTGGTAAGGATAGGACAACGGTTGAAGATCAGCGTACCGTTGCTGAGGGAGCGTGCCGGAATAGCGCGGGCCATGATGCAGAGAAGCGAGAAGGTGGCCGCATACCAGTTGATTGAGTCTGCTGCCGACTATCTGGCCCGCGAAGTCTCTTACCGGTATAACACTGCTTTTCAGGAGTATTTCCAGGCGGGTGTTTCCCGGCAGCTTGGCAGAACTCCTCCAAATCACGAGTATGTGCCCGCGGCTCTCGAAAAGGCGGAAAAACTTGCGGCCATGGGAAAGCTGGCCGCAGGTCTTATCCACGAGATCCGGAACCCGCTTACATCAGTGCGGGGATTCATCCAGTTACTGGCTGAGAAAAAATCAGCGGGAGACCGGGAGCGTGAATACCTGGACGTAATGTTATCCGAAATAGACCGGGTTAACGAGATCATTAGGAATTTTCTCTTTCTTTCTCGTTCAGGGGAGTTTCGCCCGGTTAAGATCGGTCTCGACCGTGTAATCAGGGACATTTTACTGGTTGTGGAGAACCAGGCTGCACTAAAAGGAATAGAGATTCTTTACAAACATGAGCCCGGCACTCCGGAGATTCAGGCCGACCCTGAGCAGATAAAGCAGGTATTGCTGAATCTTATTCAAAACGCCTTTCAAGCTATGCCTTTCGGGGGAAAGCTTCATATTTCCCTTTTTCCGGAGCCGTCCGGAGGCCAGGTCGTCCTGGAGGTAGCAGATACCGGGGTGGGCATCCCGCCGGAACATTTTTCACGTCTCGGGGAAGCTTTTTTTACCACGAAAGAAGACGGTACGGGGCTGGGGTTGGCTATAAGTTACCGTATCATTGAGGATCACAGGGGAAGAATCACGGTACACAGCGAAGAAGGAAAGGGCACGCGCTTCTTGATCAAGCTTCCGGTAACAATCGAAAACGGAGATCCGGTCGGAGACAATTTGCCGCGGCAACACTGAGAAGTGTTTGACGGCAGACTTTTGATTCCTGCATATCCCTCGGTATTATTTACTGGGGAATGACTTAAAATTGTTAGAGGGGTAAAAGGGGGTCTTTTTCTTTTATATAAAGTATATAAGGTGTGAAATCACTTTGGAGGTTGGGTAAATGGGTGATCAGCGCCCTATTGGGCTCTTTGATTCCGGTATCGGGGGGATTACGGTTTTTGAACAGGTTAGGCGGATATTGCCGTATGAATCGGTGGTATACTTTGGCGATAACGCCAACGTACCGTACGGGGGTCGGCCGGTAACTGAATTGGTCGCGTTGGGAGACCGGATTATCCGGTTTCTGTTAGGTAAAAAGGTCAAAATCGTAATATTTGCCTGTAACACAAGTTCTTCAGTATCTATCGGCGTTTTGCAGGAACGGTACCCGGTGCCGATGATCGGGTTGGTCGAACCGGGGGCACGGATGGCGGTTGCGGCTACGCGGAACCGGAAGATAGGTCTCATTGCAACCGAAGCTACAGTAAAGAGCGAGTCGTACCCGCAAGCGGTGGCTTCGATCGCTCCAGACGTAAGGGTATTCAGCCAGCCGGCGCCCGCTCTCGTGCCGCTTGTCGAAGCGGGTAAAGTGGAGACTCCCGAGGCGGAAGATGCGCTCAACGTCTATTTGCGGCCTTTAAAGGAAGCCGGCATCGATACCCTTATTTTAGGCTGCACGCATTACCCTTTTTTTAACCCCTTAATCTCCCGGATTCTTGGGCCGGAAGTGGTTCTTGTGGACCCGGCTGAGGCAACAACCGTGGAAGCTCGCCGGGAGCTTGCCAAGCGGGGTATCCTTGCTGGCAAGGGTAAAGTTACTCACCAGTTTTTCGTAAGCGGCTGTCCGGAGGAATTCAACCGGCTGGCCGAGTTGTTTTCTCCCCATCCCTTACCCCCGGCGAAGAAAGCAGAAGAAGCCGGGGCCCTGCCTGCAAACTTAGCCTATATGGGTGATTTGGGCGGATGAAGGTCGGTTTTACCACCACCATACCGGTGGAGGTGTTGTTCACCGCCGGGGTTGTTCCCGTAGACCTGAACAACGTTTTTATTTCCAACCCGGAGGCGGGAGTGCTGGTAGAGGTGGCAGAGCGGGCCGGCTACCCGCGTAACGTTTGCGCCTGGATTAAGGGTATATACGGCGCGGTCATGAAGGATACGGAACTCCGAACAGTGGTGGCCGTTACCCAGGGGGACTGCAGCAATACCCACGCCCTTATGGAGACCCTGGAGCTTGAAAATATAAGGATCATACCCTTTGCGTACCCCTATGATCGCAACCGCGCGCTTTTACGGGCACAGGTGGAGCATCTCATGGGATACTTCGGTGTCCAGTGGCCGGCAGTACAGGCCGTGAAAGCAGAACTCGACAGGGTAAGAGCAAAAGTCAGGGAAATTGATTACCTTACTTATGCTGAGGGCAAGGTGACGGGAGAGGAGAACCATTACTACCAGATTAGCTGCAGCGATTTTCAGGGCGATGTTGGGGTTTACGCCGGTAAGGTGGAGGCTTTTTTGAAAGAGGCTGTAAAACGCCCTTCCAGGCCGCCGCGGGTGAGGCTCGGCTATATCGGGGTACCGCCGATCTTTACCGACCTGTATTCCTACCTCGAGGGGCAAGGGGCACGCGTGGTCTACAATGAAACCCAGCGTCAGTTCGCAATGCCTTACGAAACCGGAGACCTCATCGAACAGTACCTCCTCTACACGTACCCTTACGGGATCTTCTACCGCCTGGAAGACATAAAACGTGAGCTAACGCGGCGGGAAATAGCAGGGGTCATTCATTACGCGCAAAGCTTCTGTTTTCGCCAGATCGAGGACCTGATCATCCGACGGGTGCTTAAGGTTCCGGTTCTTACCATCGAGGGTGACCACCCCGGTCCGCTTGATGCGAGGACAAGAATCAAAATCGACGCCTTTTTAGAAATGATCGGGTAGGAGAATCCTGGTATCCGACCCACGGCGTTCTATTGACAACGTGGGTGGCGTTTGCTAAGATAAACTTTGCGGACGGTGGATGTAGCTCAACCGGTTAGAGCGCCAGACTGTGGATCTGGAGGCTGTGGGTTCAAGTCCCATCATCCACCCCATTTTACGTTTGATCTTGAGAGAGAGGATTTAGGGGTCCGTTCGAGGTTCAAGGTTCGAAGTTGGATAGAGGAGGGGTGGGCAAAGCCCACCATATTGGAGGTCAGGGGCAGGAGGTCGGAGGCAGGAAGTCAGAGGTCGGAGAAAGAGGAGGGAATTCGCGGGGCGAATTCCGGCAAAGATTCTGATGTCCGGCATCTTGCGTCTGACTTCTGAACTGGGGCGTAGCCAAGCGGTAAGGCAGCGGACTTTGGATCCGCTATTCGTTGGTTCGAATCCAGCCGCCCCAGCCAAATTAGTCGTCGGTGGTCAGTCGTCAGTAGTCAGCAAGATAGGGTAAGAGTTTGCTAGGCGAATTCCACGAACAGGAGTGACAACCGACGTCCGACGGCTGACGACCAAAATATGAGCCATTAGCTCAGTTGGTAGAGCACCTGACTTTTAATCAGGGTGTCGCAGGTTCGAGTCCTGCATGGCTCACCAGAAATACCAAGGCTTCCAAGATTTGGGAAACCAATGAGGAAGCCTTTTATTATTGACTTACGGTTTACCGTTTTGGTCGTTTTCCCCGTTTTCTTCCACAACGTTGTTTGGCAGTTCTCCTTTTTCCAGGGCTTCGAGGTGTTCGAGGACGAGGCGTTTTCTTTCGTTGCCGGTTTCCAGGCTCAAGACACCTTCGGCGAGCAGCTTCTCAATCGCCTGGTGTTCGGCGTAGAGGAGCTTTTTCCGTGCGGCGAGTTTCTGTTCCTGCAATAGCTCCGGGTGTTGATGGTACAGTTCATCCAGTTTACGGTGAATTGAAACAATCCGTTCGGAGTTTTCCTGCTCGAGGTGACTAAATACCGGCGGTGAAACCCTGCCCTGGAGGTGCAAGCGGTTCAGTTCCTCATTTGCGGCCAGCGCCTGCTGCAGCGCAAACGAAAGGTTTTCATACTCCTTTAGCCCCGATAAGGTCTTTTGAAGTCCGAATAGACGGATAAATGGCGCGATGGTCAGCCCCTGGGCTACAAGGGAGAAGAAAACGACGCCGAAGGTCAACGCGATCAGCGTTTCCCTGCCGGCAAAAGCGGGGGGCAAGCTCAGGGCGAGGGCCAGGGATAAGGAGCCCTTCAACCCTCCCCAGTTAAGGACGTGCTTCCACGACCAAGGCAGCCTGACTCCTACCGTTGGTAAATAAACCGCAGCGCTGCGCCCGATTACGACAACAGCGATCCCCGCCAGGATTTGAGTCAAATGGTCCGCCATGTTGATGCGGGCGATTTCCAGGCCGACCAGGATGAAGACTAAGGAGTTTGTCACTAGGGTGATCGTATCCCAGAAAACCGAGATGCTGAGCCTTGTGGTGGGGCTCATCCCGATAACCTTGCCGTAGTTGCCCAGTACTAAGCCGGCAGTTACCACGGCGATTACGCCAGACACCCCGAGGTACTCCGCGAAAAGGTACGAACCGTAGAACAGAATAAAGGAAAAAGCGTTTTCAAGCGGGTAGTCGTCGAAGAGCCGGCCGATTTGAGATATCATAAAACCGAGGATGCCTCCGACCAAAAGCCCGCCCACCACGACCTTGAAGAACGCGGCAAAGCCGGCGGCAACGCCCCATACCCCCATCGCGGTGATTGATGCCAGGGAATAGGCAGATAGTTTAAAGAGCACTACGGAGATCCCGTCGTTGACCAAACTCTCCCCCTCCATTATTACAGCGAGGCGGCGGTTTACTCCCAGGGTCTTGAAGATGGAAAGGACGCTGATTGGGTCTGTGGCGGCCATCACTGCTCCGAATACCAGCGCCGTTTGGAGTGGGAGGTTTAGGAATTCGTATGCCAACCCTCCGGTTGTGAGGTAGGCAATAAACGTACCTGCAAACGCCAGCAGGATTATCGGGGCGCGGTTTTTACTTACCGCATTGAAAGAGAGTTTGAGGGAGGCCTCACCTAAAAGGGCCGGAAGGAAGATGGTGATAATTACAGCGCGAAAAACTTCATCCGAAGCGAAAAAATCCTTCAATTCATCGAAAACGCCGGCGACCGGTGCGAGCCCTATAAACGCCCCGATCAGCACGAGGGCAATAGGGTACGGTTTGTCAACCTTCTTCGCGATGGCGGTAACGCCGACCGAGAGGACGAGCAGGATCAAAAACAGTTCGAAGCTATGGATTATCATTTACTTGCCACCTATGAGTCCGTAACTATTTTATAGGAGTGAATGCTGTCCCTGTTTTTAAATAATATCACAAGTGAAGCCTTTTTGCTGCGGGAGGCTCGCTCTCGCGCACCAACCGGACGGCCTCCACTCGAAACTCTGGAGGATAAGGCGGTCTTGTCTTCGGCATTTGGTGACCTCCTCTTTCTGGGCTTACCCCAAGTATCAGGGTGTCCACCAAACCGGGTCAAGTCCGATCGGCATTTATACCCTCCGGCAGTACCAACCGGGGTACCGGGTGAGCAGGAATACGGGGGCTTTTTGACGAAATGTGTTCACCAGTTATTGGTTGAAGGGGGCTTGCTTGATAAGCCGGCAGAAATGCTCAGACTTTTTAACTTCAATAAAAGAGTGTTACTATTTGTATGCGCCATGCTGGTGGCGTTGGATTTGTTCATCGGGTTTTACATCGATTGGCGGTTTGCCGAACCGGCCTGCTGCCGGCTGCCCTGTGACGATGCTGCCGCCGTACAGCTTTGGCTCCGCCAGGTCGAAAAGGCCGAGGGTTTTAAGATAGTTTTCTTAGGTGATTCGGCGGTGCATGGTCTGGCGGCCGGGAGCGGCTTCGATTCGCTGCCCGCAGCAGTTTCCCGGTGCCTGAAGAAAAGACTGCCGCAAAAAGAGATAAAGGTATTCAACCTGGCCCTCGAAGGTTGCGGCCCCGCCGAGACATTCTTGCTCTTTAATGCATTGTCGGGAGCAAGGGTCGATCTTGTCATATATGACCTTAACATCGCCTGGTTCTCCCGCCGGAAAACTCTCGATCACCCCAATTTGCTTGCTTTAACGGATAATTATCCTCAAGACTTCAACCCTGCTGAGATAGCCCCGGATATTCTGACTACGAAAGAACAGGTGAGGGGAGAGGCGTACGTTAAAGAGTCCTTGTCAAAGAACTGGAAGCTTTACCGCTACCGGATTCTGTTGAACTACTGGTTATTCGGTAAGCCAATCCGCAACGAGTTGCCCCTGGCAATGCAGAATCCCGAGGTACTGCTGACCAACAGCGATAATGTATACGCAGAGATCAAAGAGCTGCGGACGCCGTGGCGGGAGAAGGATTGGCCCACGGACGCCCGGCGGGGGCGTCTGGGCGAGTTCAACATATCCGGCGCGAACCACCAGTGGAAGTTTTACCTAAGATTCATCGAGTTGTTAGAGGAAAAGGGCACCAAAGTGGTCTTTTACACGCCGCCCCGCAACTTCGAGCTCTTGGACAAAACCAAGAGCATAAACTACCCGCTTTACCTGCGGAACAGCAAACTGGCGGTTGAGGCAGCCGGCCGCCGCGGGATTCCGGTGTTAAACTACGACCGTTCAGTGGAGAGCGAGCACTTCACGGATATCATTCACACGACGGCCCGCGGTAACGAGATACTGGCCGGCAAGATGGCCGACGACCTTATTTCCAAGGGCCTGCTTGACTGACCATTTGGTTGAATCTGAGGCGAGCGGGCTTTCTTTTTTAAATACTTGTTTCGGCGGCTTGGCCCGACGGAGAGGCTTGTAACCATGCTGTACATGACCTGGTTTTACCTGCTTTTTGTCGCTACGTTGTTTTTTGTTTACTGGTTCGTCGTGCCGGCCCGGTTTCGCCCCTGGGTCTTTGCGGCCGGCAGTGCGGGCCTTTTGCTGTACGTTTTTCCGGGACATACCCTGTTCGTTTTTGCCCTGGCCACTGTTGTGTATCTTGCAGGAGAATACTGGGCGGATGAAAGACTAAGGTGCCGTAATGCAGTGCTAATCTCGGGGATTGTGCTCGTCCTCGGGGTTTTGTTTTATTTCAAGTACAGCGCTCTCTTCGTGGAAACTTTTAACCGTTTCGCCGGTGCGAAATTGAAGCTGCCTGAAATGGCACTGCCCCTCGGGATTTCGTACTTCAGTTTCCGGTTTGTATCCTACCTGATTGACGTTAAAAGGGGAGTAGTCACAGAGAGAAGCTACGGGCGGTTTTTGCTCTACACCTTTTTCTTTCCGATCATGCCCGCAGGGCCGATAGAGAGGTACGGGACCGTTGATGAGCAGAGCAGGAACCCGGGAGGTTTCCGGTGGGACTATGTCCAGGAAGGGATACCCCGCATACTCTGGGGACTGTTTAAAAAGATAGTCTTGGCCGATTCGCTCTCCTTTCTGGCAGACGACCTTTCCAATCCGGGAGCGGGTTCATCCGCTTACTGGGTGGGCATGTACGCCGCCACCATGAAGATATACTTAGATTTTTCCGGTTATACAGACATGGCGGTGGGGACTTCCCGGCTCTTCGGCTACAGAATAATGGAGAACTTTAACAACCCGTACTTGCAGCCCAACATTTCATTATTCTGGAAGAACTGGCATATATCCCTGACAAGGTGGTTCCGGGACTACCTTTTTATTCCCCTCGGGGGCAGCCGGAGAGGCTTCGGAAGAACGGTGTGTAACACGGCTCTCGTTTGGGCCGCCACGGGGATCTGGCACGGCGCCGCGTGGCACTTTTTGTTCTGGGGGCTTTACCACGCAGTAGGGCTCGTTATCCTCCGCTTGTATAACATGTACATAAGCAGCCGGCTGCCGGAGGGCTTTAAATCCTCACGTATCGTGTACCTGCTGAGCACGACCGTAACTTTCCATTTTGTTGCGGTAGGGTGGATATTTTTCTTCGTAGATGTCAAACAGGGCTTCCACGTGCTTAAGGTTATGGCTGGTTTTTAGGAGGTTGCGATGTGAAAAAGGTGTTCTTGGACTTCTTGACTGCGCTATTCTGGGCGGCTGTTATCGTGCTGGTGGTGCTTTTTTCTACCTCGGACTTTGCCGAGTTTATCTACAGTAATTTTTAACCGGCGGGGTCGGGTCGTTCTTGACGGCTTTTCCCAAGGCTTTCATAAAACTCCTGGCACTCCCGGTAGGTAAGCCTCCTTATCCAGCGGCAGAGGTATAGTTCTTCAGTTAGATGAGGAAAAGGAACGGTCGGTGTCGGCAGTTTTTCGTCTTTGGAGACCAGGCTTACATAGACCAGGTTCTGGGCGGCGAGAAGACTGTCGCTCCGGCGTTCCGGTTTTCCGAAACTGTAGCGAAGTGTCAGGATGTCCCCGGGAGACAGATGCTGCCGCCAGGGAAGGTTGCTCAGGCTGTGGATGGGTTCGCGCAGGAGAAAAAGCCACCGGAGTTGAACCGGCGGCGGTAGTATTTTACGCAGGAGAGAATAAAGGGTTTGATGTATGTAGCCTGCTTCGATGTACACGTCTCCCTCAGTATTATTAAAAACCCGCGCGATCCCCTCGGCACGCATCCTTTCTCTTGTGCTGTTGCGGTATGCATCGGCCCGCGCAAAGATTTTGGTGGCCTCCACCAGGGCACCGAAGTCACCGGCGGCGGTGGCTTCGTAATAGCGCAACAAGGCTCCGGCAACATAGTGTTCGCATTTCCAAACCCTGTGTTCCAGGTCCGTCTGCGGCGCTCTCCCTTCCATCAGCACTTTCGCTACAGTCATGTAGGGGTCTACTTGAAAAAACAAGAGATTGGTCTTTAAACACATCTCTTGGTAACTGCGGTATGCCCGCAGCACGAAGCGAGGGAATCCGTAGACACCGCTGGCGAGATAACGGCGGATACTGGCCTGCCGTTTTATAATCCGGTGAAAATCCGGGTGCTCGGGTTCTTCAAGGATTACCACCCGGTGCTGCTTCATATGCTTTTCCATCACTTCCAGCATCTCGACCCGGTGCGGCCCGTAGGCCAGGGTAACTGTCCGTGTTTGCATTGTTTTCCTCTCCCTAAAATAGTACTTCTTTCGCGGGGCGCGGCGACCTGCCTGTCGGCAGACAGGTGAGCTTTGCATTACTGCGTCAGGTCATTCTTTCTCTGATGAAACCGTAAGTCAGGCCTCCGAGGAGAAGGAAACCGGCGACTCCTACCGCCGCGTAAAGATAGCGCACCAGGTTTGAAAAACCAAGCAGGCTGGCAACAAAGGCTGCAACTGAGACAAGGCTTGCCAATTGCTTGGAACGCCGGTTTTCGGGGCCGGCGAAGCGCGTCGTGAAACCATAAAGGTTAGCCACCGCAGTGGTATAGATTTCCGCGAGGAGGACCACACCGTATCCCGCCTGAACCGCCGGCGAGAACCGCCCGGCTATATAAACCATGGGGACTTCAAAGCCGGCGGCCTGGGAAGGTACGGTCAGTATCGCCATGTTAATTGCGAGCGCCCCGAGACCAAGACCGAGTCCGCCGAGGAGAGCCCCGTTTTTTATCGCCTTTGCACTGATTGCTCTGGCGCCAAGGGGTGCGAGAATGGCTATCGAAAGAACGATATTGTACGAAACATATGCCAAAGCAGAAAGCGGCCAGGAAGGGATGGCCGGGTCTACTTTCTTTGTCCATACGCTGATAACCTCGAAGTCGAGCGGGTTAGCGGCCAGGGTTGCCAGACTGAGGCCCAAAACCGAGAGGAGCAGGACCGGGATCACAAAACTGATGGAGAGTACGACCCCGTAGAACCCTGAGAGCACCGTGATCAAGGAAGCCGCGATCATGATACCGTTCCCCAGTACCTTCGGGAGGCCAAACTGCTCCATAAATATCGCGCCTGCACCCGCAGCCATTGCTGTCAAACCGCCGAAGAGAAAAAAGGTTATTATTCCATCAACCACCCTGCCGAGATAGCGGCCCCCAGCGTACTGAACTATTTCGGGGTAGGACTTCGCGTTCAACCTTTGGCCGAGGTTAAGAACGATTCCACCGAAAAAGACGAAAAGGGTTCCGGCGAGAACGAGCGCGAGAATGCTGTTCAGGCCGAAGAAGCTGAAAAACTGCAGCACTTCCTGGCCCGATGCGAACCCGGCCCCCACAACCGTACCGATGTAGGTTGCCGCAATAGTAAACGATGAGAGCTTTCGCGTGCCCATACTTTAATAATATATTCTCAACGCGGGCGGCGCTTCAAGCCTGGTAATTGACGGATTTTTATGTATCATCACGGTCTGCGGAAAAGGCTTTTACACCTTGACGCCTGTACCTGCCGGGATATAATAAATTGGAAAGCTGTGAGAGACTGAGCTGAAAGGAGTCAGCAAGTTGGACAACAAATTCGAATTGGACGAGCGGGTTATTTCCCGAGCGATAATCACGCAATACTCCCAGGACTTACTATCCTTGATCGAGTTCGACGTTGCGGTTGTCGGCGCCGGCCCCTCAGGACTCTCGGCCGCATTTTACCTCGCCCGGAACGGGTTAAAGACCGCGGTCTTTGAGCGCCGGCTGAGCGTCGGCGGCGGGATGTGGGGCGGTGCGATGATGTTCAATAAGATCGTCTTTCAGGAGCCGGCCCGCCCGGTCTTTGAAGATGTCGGTGTAAGCTTTCAGGAGTTTGAGCCCGGCTACTACGTGGCGCATGCCGTAGAATCGGTGGCCGGGTTTGCTTACGCCGCCTGCCGCGCCGGTGCGCAGATAATGAACCTCATTACGGTAGAGGATGTTGTCCTGCGAGAAGATGTAGTAACGGGGCTGGTGCTGAACTGGACGTCGGTGGAGATGGCCGGCCTGCACATCGATCCTCTTGCAGTCCGGTGCCGGTGTGTTGTGGACGCCACCGGACACGATGCACGTGTGGTCCGCATCCTGACGGGGAAGGACGGTGTAACGCTCAAGGTCCCGGGCGGCCGGATTTGCGGCGAGAAGTCCATGTGGGCCGATGTTGGCGAGCGGCAAATCTTGGAGCACACCGGAGAGGTTTATCCCGGCCTTTACGTGGCCGGAATGGCGGCGAACGCGGTGGCCGGCGGGTACCGGATGGGCCCCGTCTTCGGTGGGATGGTACTTTCCGGGAGAAAAGTCGCCGAACTGATCGCGCAGGCCATATGAGCATTTTTAAGTCATTTGTCAAGTTTTTAACTATTTAGTGGCATTTGCCAGCCTGCCCGCGCGGCCTGTTTGCTGACCTCACCTGCGCCGTCTCCGCATTACCGGCACTACCCAGCACTCAGAGAGGGAGTTAGCTTACGCAGGATAAACGACGTATTTAAAAATAGGTTCATGCTCCGACAGAGTTTATCCACTGAGTGCCGGGTTCCTTGGAGATAACGCCAGCGGCTTTTTAAAACTAAGCCTAAGCGAAAAGTTAGGTGCGAAAGTCGATCAGAAACTCTCTCTGATATGGAAGGGTCCTAATTCTGGATTCTAACTCCTACTCCTGACTTCTATAAGGATATTGACTTTAATGGCGATTCATAGTAAAAAGAATTAAAAGGTAATGGCTGCGAAGGGGATTAAGGGTGGCTGCACCTCCTTTAGCGAGTCGGGGCAGGTGGAAGCCCGGCGGATGGGCGCTACCCGTGCCACCCCCGAGCTGGGAACGGAAAGGCTTCGGCCGAGTATGTTTCCTCGGTACCCACCGTTACAGGGAAGAGTGGATGTTGCCCATGCAGCATCAATTAAGGTGGTACCGCGAGTGGAAGACCTCGTCCTTAAAACCGGACGGGGTTTTAGTTTTTTAATATGTTTTTATAAGGAGGCTTTTTCTATGGACGAAAACAAAAAGAAAGAGATTCTGGAACTTCTAGAAGCCAATGCACGGCAGACGCCTCAGGAGATAGCTGCGATGCTGGATATGGAAACGGCGTCGGTTGAAGAGGCCGTACAGGAGATGGAGCGGGAAGGTCTGATTGTCGGTTATCGAACACTGGTTAACTGGAATAAGATTGGCTTGGAGAGAGTCACCGCTTTGATTGAGGTAAAGGTCACTCCTCAACGTGACGTTGGGTTCGATGCAGTTGCTGACCGCATTGCGCGCTTTCCGGAAGTGCGGACGATGCGGTTGATGTCCGGCATGTACGACCTGGCGGTTGAGGTTGAAGGGAGAACGATGCAGGACGTTGCCTTCTTTGTCGCTACCCGTCTGGCGACGATAGAAGGTGTGGTGAGTACGACGACGCATTTTGTTTTAAAGAGTTACAAGGAAAACGGTGTTCTTTTTGAAAGGAAGGAAGAAACTGCGCCAAGGCTGGTGGTGTCGCCGTGAACTCTTGGGACGAATACGTGAATCCCGTAGTTCGCGATCTCCCGCCCTCCGGGATACGCCGATTTTTTGACCTGGCGGCCGAAATGAAAGGGGTCATTTCGCTCGGCGTCGGGGAGCCCGATTTCGTAACACCCTGGAGGATACGGGAGGCTAGCATTTACGCGATCGAGAAAGGTTACACCATGTATACCTCAAACTCGGGCCTGAAAGAGCTCCGGGAGGAGATTTCGCGCTACCTGAACCGGGCTTTTCAACTCCGCTATGACCCCGAAAAGGAGATCCTGATCACAGTCGGCGTCAGCGAGGCGCTTGACCTGGCTCTCAGGGCGCTTGTTGCAGCGGGGGATGAGGTCTTGATCCCGGAACCGACCTATGTATCGTACATCCCATGCACGGTTATGGCAGGCGGTGTTCCGGTACCATTGCGGACTTCGATGGATAACAGCTTCAGGATAACGGCTGATCAGGTGGAGCAGGCGATAACCCCGCGAAGCAAGGTCCTGCTGTTGGCTTATCCGAACAATCCGACCGGAGCGGTGCTGCCGCGGGCAGAGTTAGAGGATATAGCAGCGGTCGCGAAGGAGCACGACCTTGTGGTCATCTCCGACGAGATTTACGCTCAGCTTACCTATGACGGCGAACACATTTCCATTGCCCGGTTGCCGGAGATGCGGGAGAGGTCGCTGGTTCTTCAGGGGTTTTCCAAGGCTTTTGCGATGACAGGGTGGCGGTTGGGTTACGCGGCGGGTAACGAGGCATTCATCGGTGCGATGACCAAGATACACCAGTATACGATGCTCTGTGCGCCGATCACCGCCCAGATGGCGGCAATAGAGGCATTGAAAAACGGCTTGCAGGAGATGCGTCAGATGGTGCGGCAGTACAACTACCGGCGCAGGTTGGTAATCAACGCCTTTAAAGAGATGGGCTTGCCCTGCTTTGAACCGGGGGGCGCGTTTTACGCTTTCCCTTCCATTCGTGAAACCGCGCTCAGTTCAGAAGAGTTCTGCCAAAGGCTGCTGGTAGAGGAGCGTGTGGCGGTAGTTCCGGGCACCGCGTTTGGCCCGAGCGGCGAGGGATTCATCCGTTGTTCTTATGCCGCTTCGGTGGCGAATTTGACCGAGGCTTTCAAAAGGATGGCGGCCTTTTTGCAGCGGCTGAAAAAACCGTTGGCCGCCGTTGCGGCACCGCAAGGGTCCGTGCATTCTGTCAAATAGATCGGATTGGACAGTAAAATTGCGTCCGGTTGGAATTGTGCGGCAGGAATATTGCTGCCTGTGTAGAATCAATATAGAATTCGGTGGCGGGGGCAGAGAACTCGGTCTGTCCCCTTTGTGTTATTTTTAAAGGTTGGTGATCCGGTGAAGAAAGAGGTGCTGGTTACCGTCAAGGGAACCCTGACCGACGAGCTTGGGGAACAGGAGACAATCGAGCTCATAACCCGTGGAAGTTACTTTTGCCGGAGCGACGATTTTTACATTATGTACAATGAGTCTGAGGTATCGGGAATGGCTGGGACCACAACCACCCTTAAAGCGGAGCCGCGCCGCGTCACTCTGAACCGGATGGGGGCGCAGGAACTAAAGCAGATTTTTGAAGTCGGCGTGCCAAACAGGGGCAATTACGTTACACCTTTCGGCAGTATGTTCTGTGACGTTCTCCCGCATAAGGTGGAGGTTGACTTGACAGAAGTGGGCGGGAGCATTAATTTAGAATATGATTTGGCGCTGGACTGTCAGCGTATAGGCAGCCAGGCGCTGGAGATAACTGTCAGGGAGGTTTAAGATGGATTCCCTTCGAAGCGAGATCCGGGCTGCGATCACCCGCACGCTTCATCAAGCGGCCTTGACCTCCCGGATGGCGCTTGGTATTCCGGAGGGGGTGGAAATCCCGGATTTCGTTGTTAACTCGCCCCGTGAAGAAAAATTCGGGGATTTTGCTTCAAATGTAGCTATGCAGATGGCTAAGCTCGCCCGCCGTCCCCCGCGTGAGGTTGCTGCCGTAATCAACCGGAACTTTGACTATACGCAATGTCCGTGGGTGGAAAGGATAGAAATCGCCGGGCCGGGCTTTCTTAATTTTTATCTCCGGCCCGAGTGGCTGCATGCGGCGCTCCGTCAGATCATCGTCCGGGGCACGGAATACGGTGCTTCGAAAATAGGCGGCGGGCGTAAGGTTAACGTGGAGTTTGTAAGTGCTAACCCCACCGGTCTATTACACATGGGAAACGCACGCGGGGCGGCGCTGGGGGACAGCATAGCCTCGCTGTTGGCTTTTTGCGGTTTTGATGTAACCCGGGAGTTTTACATTAACGACACAGGACACCAGATAGAGCGGTTCGCAGCTTCCCTTGAGGCCCGCTACTTGCAGCAGTATGGTGAGGACGTTCCCGTGCCGGAGGACGGTTACCACGGGGAGGATCTCGTTGCGACAGTAAAGCGTTTTATCGCAGCAACCGGGCAAGACTACTTAAAGGCTTCTCCCACACAACGCCGCGAAGCGCTTGCCCGGTTTGCGGTCTCGGAGAAGATCGATGCGATTCGCTCTTCGCTGGAGAGTTTCGGTGTCCGGTACGACGTTTGGTTTTCAGAGGAGGAGTTGCATAAGAGTGGAGCGGTGGCGCGCGTTATCGAGGAACTAAAGGCACGGGGGGCCACTTACCGGCACGAAGGAGCTTTGTGGTTTAAGGCCAGCGATTACGGAATCGAAAAGGACGAGGTTCTGGTGCGCTCTTCAGGTGCCGCAACTTATTTTGCCGCGGACGTTGCTTATCACGTGAACAAGCTCGAACGCGGTTTCAACTGGCTTATCAACGTTTGGGGGGCGGATCATCACGGACACGTACCGCGGGTGAAAGCGGCGCTGAAAGCGCTCGGCTTCAGCCCGGAAGTTCTGGATGTGGTAATAATACAGCTCGTGCGCCTCTTCCGTGGCGGAGAAATCGTCCGGATGTCTAAGAGGAGCGGGGAGTTCGTTACGCTTGACGAGTTGCTCGAGGAAGTCGGAGTGGACGCTGCGCGCTATTTTTTTGTGCACCGCAGTTCCGACAGCCACCTGGATTTCGACCTGGACCTGGCACGGGCGCAGAGCATGGAGAATCCGGTTTACTATGTTCAATATGCCCATGCCCGGATCACAAGCATTTTTCGGCAGCTTGCCGCGAAAGGGTTACGGTTGCCCGATTTTGCAGCGGTTGATTTAAGCGTACTGGCTGCAGAAGAGGAAGAGCGGTTGATGCGCAAACTGGCAGATTTCCCCGAGGAGGCGGCGGATGCAGCCCTTGACCTTGCGCCGCAACGGCTGACCGGCTATATCTATGAGCTGGCTGGGCTCTTTCACTCCTTTTATAATGTACACAGGGTGATCGGTTCCGGCAAGGGCCTGGAAGAAGCGCGTTTGGCGCTGGTCCATGCGACGGGAATAGTCCTCCGGCAGAGCTTACGGCTGCTGGGAATAAGTGCTCCGGAAAGGATGTAACCGGGGCGGAATTGCGTTTTGACGGAGGAGTTTCGGGTTGACCTGCAGCGGTTCATACACAGCAAATAATTCAGTACTATTGGATGGAGGACATATGGCGAAATACATCTTTGTAACCGGCGGTGTGGTTTCTTCTCTCGGAAAAGGAGTGACAGCGGCTTCGGTCGGGAGGCTTTTAAAAAGCCGCGGACTGAGCGTTACGATCCAGAAGCTTGATCCCTATATTAACGTGGACCCGGGGACGATGAGTCCGTTTCAACACGGAGAAGTTTTCGTAACCGAAGACGGAGCGGAGACCGACCTTGACCTTGGTCACTATGAGCGCTTTATCGATACTCATTTAAACCGGCTGTGCAATATAACCAGCGGCAGTATTTACTGGTCAGTTATCACCAAAGAGCGCCACGGGGATTACTTGGGTAACACCGTGCAGGTTATCCCGCATATCACCAACGAGATTAAGGAGCGCATTCTCCTTCTGGGGAAAGAAACCGGGGCGGATATAGTGATCGTTGAGATCGGGGGTACGGTGGGTGACATCGAGTCCCTGCCGTTTCTCGAGGCCATTCGCCAGTTAAGGATCGATCTTGGCAGGGAAGACACCCTGTATGTTCATGTTACCCTGGTTCCCTACTTACGGGGGGCGAACGAACAAAAAACCAAACCCACGCAACACAGCGTAAAAGAGTTACGCGGCATAGGGATTCAGCCCGACGTTATCGTTTGCCGTTCTGAACTGCCGCTTTCTCCCGAGATGAAAAGGAAAATTGCTCTTTTCTGCGACGTTGAACCGCGCGCGGTAATTGAAGCGGTAGATGCCCAGACAATTTATGAAGTGCCGCTGCTGCTGGAAGCTCAGGGATTGGGGGATTATGTTGTCCAGCGGCTGGCTTTGAGTTGCCGGCCCGCTGATCTGAGTGATTGGGAAGAGATGGTCCACCGCTTAAAAAACCCGCGTTCGAGTGTGACCATTGCCCTGGTAGGAAAGTATGTTGAATTAAGGGATGCTTACTTTAGTATTAACGAAGCGTTCTGCCACGCCGGTATTGCACACAACGTCCGTGTGGATATTAAGCTGGTAAATGCAGAGGAGATTGAGCGTAAGACTCCCCAGGTTTTGCTCGACGGTGTCGCTGGAATTCTGGTGCCGGGCGGTTTTGGGGAACGCGGTACCGAGGGGAAGATCCAGGCTATACGTTACGCCCGTGAGAACCGGATTCCATACCTGGGTATCTGTCTGGGAATGCAGTTGGCGGTGGTAGAGTTCGCCCGTTCGGTACTCGGCCTTGAGGGAGCCAACAGTGCGGAGCTTGATCCGGCAACGCCGCACCCGGTCATCGATCTCCTACCGGAGCAAAAGGGGATTAAAGACCTTGGCGGGACGATGCGACTCGGGAGTTATCCGTGTCATATCATGATGGACTCTCTTACACACCGAGCTTACGGAATGTCAAGGGTGCAAGAGAGGCACCGTCACCGGTATGAATTCAACAACGCTTACCGGGAGGCGTTTGCTCAAGCAGGATTTCGTTTCAGCGGCCTTTCGCCCGACGAGCGGTTGGTCGAAATCATCGAATTGTCTGATCACCCTTGGTTTGTAGCGACCCAGTTCCATCCGGAGTTCAAGTCCAGGCCTTCACGGCCGCACCCGTTATTCAGGGATTTCGTGGGTGCCGCTGTTGCTTTCGAAGTCTATCGGGAAAAGAAAGCTTGAATAGGGAAAGGCTCTAATTTTAATGTTAAAGGTGTATGTTATTTATAGTTGAAGCAAAAGGGCCGTTTTCGACGCCCGCTGCTGAAATCGGGGTGTTTTCGTGAAAAAGGTCATCGGTGCGCTGGTACTCTGTCTTCTCATAGTGTCAGTGGTTATTGCGGCTATTGTAGGGGGCGGTAAGGGGCCGGTAGGAAAACTACCCGGCGGGGAAAAAGTCGGTGTCATCTCGATTCAAGGAATAATTACTTCGGAAGGAGTGGACGGCGGACTGTTCGGCGGCGGAACAACAGGGACAGGAGGGGTGATTGATGCCTTCCGCCGGGCGGAGGAGGACCCTGATATTAGGGCAGTTGTTATCAGGCTTGACAGCCCTGGCGGTACAGCGGCGGCTTCCCAGGAGATTGCCCAGGCCGTGGGAAGGGTTAGAAAAGCCGGTAAAAAGGTGGTAGCCTCAATGGGGGATGTGGCGGCTTCGGGGGCCTATTGGATTGCCGCTGACAGCGACAGGATATTTGCCAATCCGGCTACCATCACCGGGAGCATCGGGGTACTGATAGAGACCGTACAGTTGACCGGGTTGTACGGGAAGCTCGGAATCGCTAAGGAAACCTTCAAGAGCGGTCCCCATAAGGATATGGGTTCGGAGAGCCGGCCGCTGACCCCCGAGGAAAGGGCCATTTTTCAAGGGATGGTAAACGACATATATGACCAGTTTATCAACCGGGTTGCTGAAGGAAGAGGCATGAAACGAGAAGAGGTATTACCTTTAGCCGACGGACGGGTTTTCACCGGGCGGCAGGCGAAAGAGGTGGGTCTCGTGGATGAACTCGGGGATTTCCACGATGCTGTTCTATATGCAGGGGAAATTGCCGGAATCGAAGGGGAACCTGAGGTGGTGGACCTGGGGCCGCAGCCTCTATTCTGGGAGATGTTGTTTGGAAGAGTCGGCGGTGGATCGCTGTTTTCGACGGATATGTTGCCGGCATGGCTGCTGTGTCCTTCGTTAACGCAACAATAGGCTGCATTTCACTTCCCAAATCTCACCTCTCAATCGGCCGGCATACCCCAGCTTAAGCCGAACTGTGAACTGTCGAACTGTTTTCGGAGGACTCTCACGACCATTAATCGCCATCACTGGGGATGAAAATAGTTCAATTGCATGACGTTGAACGTCGAACGTTGAACGTTGAACGGACCCCACCCAGCACTCAATAGACTTCTTGCACTTCGCAAGGACAGACCTTCATTGAGCTTAATGAAGTGATAGCTTTCAAACTTCAAGGATTACACTGAGTGCTGGTCAGTCAGTATAAGGTTGAACGCTTATTTTCAGAGGAGGAGGGTCAACTTGATAGAAACAACGGGTGAAATTAAGCGACAGGGTTTTTTCGACTTGATATACGGCATACTTTTTAACCCCGCAACGACCTTCCGGAACATAGCTGAGACGCCCCCTTTCGGGCAAGCCGCCGCGGTTTTCTTTCTTTTAGCGTTTGGTAACGGTGTTGTGGGGTTGTTCGTCTTTCGTTCGACACTTATGGATGCACCCGGTATTGACACTACCGCTTTAGTCCCGGTTCTTACGGGACTTTCTGGTTTTCTGCTGTTCTTTACGCTGGCCTTTGCGGGCCTCAGGTGGTTGCTCTATGGTTCCCTCCTTCACCTCTTGGCTGAGCTTTGGGGTGGTAGCGGCACCCCGAAAGGAACACTTACCGTTTATGCCCTTGCCAGCCTACCGGGTGTCTTTTTGGTGCCGTTGCAGTTGATCCTGACTCTGTTACGGGTTTCGGAAATTGCCAGCGCCCTGCTGAGCGGTACAGCGGGTCTGGTCATTTTAGTGTGGGGTATGGTGCTCCTGATTGTCGGGATACGTGAGGTACACCGTTTTTCGAGCGGGGCTGCCATTTTAACCGTACTTACACCCGTTGCGGTCATTTTAGTCTTCATAGGGATATTTATTGCGGCGATTTTTGTATTTGTAGGGGCGCTCATACCGTTACTTCCATCCACGATGCTGCCGGAGGGCTGAAATGTCCTATATCCTGGTAATTGATGATGAACAATATATTTGCTGGTTGGTTGAAGAGGCCTTAACCCCTGCCGGGTACACAGTTAAGACCACAACCGACTGGCAAAAAGGATTAAAGAAGGCGGCAAGCGAGCCTCCGGCCCTTATATTACTTGACCTTAAACTTCCTGGAGCAGAGGGAACTGCTTTGCTCAAAGAGATCGAACATTTGGCACCGGGAGTGCCGGTAATAATCATGACTGGAGAAGTGGGAACTCACACTGACTCAAACATCGCCGGTTTCCTCATCAAACCCTTCAACCTAGATGATTTGCGCCGTTTGGTCCGTAAGACCGTACCGTTTTTGCCAGGAAGACCATAAATTACTTATATGCATACAAACAAAAAGGTGTCTTTACTAGCAGGAGTTCGGTACCTTGTGACGAACTACAGCAAAAAGTGGCTTTTGCAGTGGAATATTGAAGTGAAGTTTCAGACGGCATTACTCGGCTTTGGCAGAGCCACAGATTAGTTCGGGATGGTTGGGTGAAACCTTGAGGAGGTAAGGAATTATGGTTGTTCCCACCGATACAGTAATCGCTCTGCGCTGTCCTGACTGTGGTAGGTTGGAACTCTTTCACCTATCCCGCTTTTCTATCTCGAAGAAGAGGCCCGGCAGGGTCATATGTTCGTGTGGTGTGGAAAAGGCCAGAGTTTCAACACGGGACCATATTGCATACAACCTGGACATAGAGTGTACCATTTGCGACCTGCGCCACAACTATCAGTTGTCCGGGAAGAAGATCTGGTCTTCCGATGTAACGCCGCTTTTGTGCTTAGAAACCGGTTTGGAGCTTGGCAGCATAGGACCCAGGGATAAGGTGCGGGCGACCATCCAGACGTATCAGGAAGAACTTGAGGCGCTAATCGAGGAACTTGGGGGTCCAAGTTATTTTTCCAATCCGGACGTTATGTTCGAGGTGCTCAACTATCTACAGGAAATGGCCGACGAAGGCGGTATTTTCTGTCCTTGTGGGAAAAACCGGATAGAGCTTGAGGTTTTACCCGACCGTTTGGAGTTGCGGTGCAAAAATTGTGATCGGATAACGACGATTTATGCGGAAACAGAGGAGGACTTTATTCATCTTCAGGAACTTCCGGCAATCGAACTCTCCCGGCGAGGCTTCTGTAGCTTGGATAGTGTCACACGCGGTAAGAAAAAGGGGATCAAGAGGGATAATAAATAGAGTTTAACGTTAGAAAATACTCGCGGTAGTAAAAGGACTGTTTGCTTCAAGTACTGGAAGAACTCGCTTGAGTTATCTGTTCTTGTTATTAACCTGTTTCAGTGCCACCCATGCTCCTCCTTATTCAGGCGCCCCTATCGACGGAGGTAATACATGCCTTTAGTCACCACAGAGCGTCTTTTGAAGGCAGCAGCCAAAGGCGGCTATGCCGTAGGAGCCTTTAACTGCAATAATATGGAGATTGTTCAGGCGATCGTTGCTGCCGCAGAGGCCGAGAATGCGCCGGTTATTCTTCAGGCAAGTCAGGGAGCCATCAAGTATGCCGGTCTGAACTACATTGCCGCTATGGCGAAAAACGCGATCGCGGAGGCTCATGTTCCTGTGGCGCTCCATCTAGATCACGGAACGAGTTTCGAACAGGTTGTGCGTTGCATTGCCGCCGGGTTCAGCTCGGTGATGATCGACGGTTCCCGCCTGCCGCTTGAGGAGAATATATCTTTAACCCGGCAGGTGGTGACTGTTGCCCGTGCGGTAAGGGTGTCTGTAGAGGCGGAACTCGGGAAGATAGGCGGTACGGAAGACGATATTTCGGTAGCAGAAGCGGAAGCCCTTTTCACTGATCCGGACGAAGCGGTTTATTTTGTGAACCAAACGGGTGTCGATGCGCTTGCTGTTGCTATCGGTACAGCCCACGGACGGTATAAAGGAGAGCCCCGGCTCGACTTTGAGCGCCTCAGCCGTATTGCAGGGCTGATCCAGGTCCCGCTGGTGCTGCACGGTTCTTCCGGTGTTCCGGCCGAGGCAATAAGGGAAGCCATCCGGCGCGGCATCCGAAAGGTCAACATCGACACCGACATCCGGGAAGCATTCACCGGCGCACTCCGGCAGGTTCTGGAAAGCGATCCCGGTGAAATCGACCCCCGGAAAGTCCTGGGGCCGGCCCGCGAAGCTGCTGTCAACGTTATCAGGGGAAAAATTAGACTTTTTGGTAGCGCAAACAAGGCAAATACGGTATAATTACAGCGAAACCTTAAAAACAGTCTCCCCAGAAGAGGTGGCCAACTATTAAACTCTTCCTTGATACAGCCAATATAGAGGAGATTCGCCAGGCGGCAGCTCTCGGTGTGATTCACGGAGTGACCACCAACCCGTCCTTAATTGCTAAGGAAGGGCGCGATTTTCAAGCCGTAGTTAAGGAGATAACCGCTATTGTTGACGGACCGGTTAGTGCGGAAGTCATCAGTCTTGAAGCGGACGGAATGGTCCGGGAAGCTGAAGAACTGGCGAAGATCCACCCTAATGTAGTGATCAAGATTCCCATTACCACTGAAGGTTTAAAAGCTGTCAAAGCTTTAAAAAAAAGAGGGATAAGGACGAACGTTACCCTTGTTTTCTCCGCGAACCAGGCGCTGTTGGCGGCTTTGGCCGGTGCCAGCTTTGTGAGTCCTTTTGTGGGACGCCTTGACGATGTGGGACATGACGGTATGTCACTTATAACTGAGATTGCCGAAATTTTTTCGTATTATCACATCCCTACAGAGATCATCGCTGCAAGCATCCGTCACCCCCTTCACGTAATTGCTTCGGCCCGCGCGGGAGCGCACATCGCAACAATTCCGTACAAGGTTCTGTTGCAGATGGTCAAACACCCCCTGACGGATGTAGGCATCGAGAAATTCCTAGCCGACTGGGGCAAAATGCACGAGAAGAAATGAGTTGTGTGGCCCCCAGAGGTTATAATCTTTCTGTTAAGAGGGTAGAATAAATAAATAGCTAATACGTGTGAATAATTATGTGGGAAAGCCGCAGGTATTAATTCCCCTTGCTTTTCCCCGGAGAATCTATGAAGTTCCACTCTGGTTCCTACGAATAAGAGATTAAGGGCTTCTTCACGACCGTGTTCATTAGAGAAACAAGGCAATAGACTGCTTCTGTTGGATAACCGCCTCGTGCAGCAGAAAGAAACTGCTTGTGTCCCCGTTATGTCTTGATATTGAAATCAAGGAGTGAACAAAATTGTTCGCAGGCAATGACCTTGAGTCAAAAACCGTAGCCGAACTCTATAAGATAGCACGTGATTTGGATATCCCAGGGTATTACCGGCTGCGAAAACAAGAGTTAATCTATGAGATCCGGAAAACACGACTGGAGAAGGAAGGGTTGATGTATGCCCAGGGGGTGTTGGAAATCCTTCCTGACGGCTACGGTTTTTTGAGGCCTTTCAAGTACCTCCCTTCGGGAGACGACATCTACGTTTCGGCCTCGCAGATACGCAAGTTCGAGCTTCGAACCGGAGATCTGGTAGCGGGCCAAGTACGCAGACCTAAGGAAAGTGAAAGGTATTTTGCGCTGTTGCGTGTGGAAAAGGTTAATGACGCCGATCCGGTCCAGCTTGCAGAACGGATTCATTTCGACAGCCTGACCCCCCTCTACCCGAGTGAACGCATCCGGCTTGAAACCGCACCGAACCGAATTTCCACCAGGATTATCGACCTCATATCTCCCTTAGGCAAAGGCCAGCGCGGCCTGATCGTGGCCCCGCCGAAAGCCGGAAAAACAACCCTGCTGAAAGAGATCGCCAACAGCATCACCGCTAATCATCCTGATATTTACCTTATTGTGCTCCTAATTGACGAACGTCCTGAAGAGGTTACAGACATTGAGCGTTCTGTGCAGGGCGAGGTCGTAAGTTCCACTTTCGATGAACCGCCGGAAAACCACGTTAAGGTTGCAGAAATGGTGTTGGAGCGGGCAAAAAGACTAGTGGAGCATAAGCGTGACGTGGCGATTCTGCTTGACAGCATCACCCGCTTGGCCCGTGCACATAACCTGGTGGTACCGCCGAGCGGGCGGACGTTGTCAGGCGGCGTAGACCCTGCTGCTTTGCACAAACCAAAACGCTTCTTTGGTGCGGCGCGGAAGCTTGAGGAAGGCGGCAGTCTGACAATTCTCGCGACAGCGCTGATTGAAACCGGGAGCCGTATGGACGATGTCATCTTTGAAGAGTTCAAAGGCACGGGTAACATGGAACTGGTCCTAGACCGGAGGCTGGCGGAGCGCCGGATATTCCCGGCAATCGACGTACAGCGTTCCGGGACGCGGAAGGAAGAGTTGTTGCTCGCCCGCGATGAACTTGAGCTGATCTGGTACTTCCGGAAGGCCACAAACCAGATGACTCCTTGGGAAGCAATGGACCATCTTCTTGAGGAGATCCGGCGCACAAAAACGAACACTGATCTCGTGCGTAATTTTCAGGCTTTCAAGCAAGCAACCGGGGACAAGGTGGACCTGGAGTATACTCCCTCGCGCCGCGGTATAAACTTGGGAAGCTGATTGACGCAGCGGTTTTTACCCCAAGCACACGGTCCTTAAAGGCCGTGTTTTTGTTTTTTCCTGAAAATAGTTCGAAGAGTTCGACGTTGGACGTTGTAATGCCGCTGTCGTTTGTCCCCCCAGCACTCAGGGGTCGGTAGGAGTAAACCAGCATTCCATTGTTTTAACTGGTATTTTGCTTCCGCTCTCATTCTCCAAAGACGAACTGAGTGCTGGGTGAGCCTGACAAAGCCAGGCGAAGTCTATCACCGCGCGCGACTGGAGCACAGTGCAGCCTGGGGACTAACGGCAGGTAAGGCATTTTTTTATGCCTCTGTTGGTGCCGCCCCAAGCGTCATGAAGGTCTTCTAAGCCCTGAGGGGGTTTTTAGCATAAATAAGGGGCACCGTGGCAAAAATAAACTTAGAATATTTTACCATAAATGAGAAGAGAAAATATCCAAAGGGAGAAAGCGGTAAGATAATGAGCGCCAAGGTATTAGTAATGGTACTCGTCATCGTGGTACTGTCCTCTGCGTTGACAGAGCAAACGGCGGAGGCCGGGTACGATGAGCAGCTTTTTGGCGAGCCATATCCTGCGGCGGCCAGCGTGCAGGGTCTCCCTACCTATTACCGTGTCGAAGTGGGGGACACCCTCTGGGATATAGCCGGACGTTACGGGGTTCGCCCCGATGTTATCGCACAGACTAACGGTCTTTCGTCCAGCGATTTGATTTACGCTGGCCAGTACATTGTGATTCCGGCCGGCGGTCTGATTCACCGGGTTGTTGAGGGTGATACCTTGTGGGAGATTGCTACGTACTACGGTGTGGCGTTGGAGGAACTTTTGCGGGTAAACAGCCTCGGCACCGATGAACCGCTTATGGTTGGGGCGGAGCTGTTGATACCGGTTACTTTTCCGGAATTGGCGCTCGACGTCCGTGGCGAGCGTGATTCGTTCAGTTGGCCGGTCCTTGGTCCGATAACATCTCCCTTCGGGATGCGTGACGGCAGGCTCCACGAGGGGTTGGACATCGCCGCTGACGCCGGTACACCGGTGCGGGCGGCGGCGGATGGCCGGGTGGTATGCGCCGGACCGGCTGGGACTTACGGGCTTCTCGTGATACTGACGCATCGCGATGGTTGGGCTACATACTACGCCCACTGCGACCGGATTACAGTTACGACCGGTCAGGCGGTCTCGGCGGGGCAATTAATAGGTACCGTCGGGAGCACCGGGCATTCTACCGGACCGCACCTGCACTTTGAGGTCCGTTTGGACGGTGTTCCGTATGATCCCGGAGCTTTCCTTCCCTAAAAATAGTTCGAAGTTTGGCTGAAACGGACCGAGTTTTAGCGTCGGTTCGAAGTTCGAAGTTGACCTCAAATTGATGGACCATCAGGGTCCGTTCAACGTTCAACGTTAAAAGCCAACGTGCACGAACGCGGTGCAACCGCAACAAGACGGAAGTCAGATACAATAAGTGTCTGGGGCAAGGTGAGCTGTATGAATTCGCTGTGCGAATCCTACGAAAAGTCTCACCTCTCAGCGCCAGTTTTGCGGTGGGTATTGGCAAAACGGGCGGGGTCGGGGTTGAAGAACTCCCGGCTGAATTCCTTAACAAAACGGTTGCCTTCAATGTACCCGCTGTCCCACGTGGCGTCGATGCTGATCCAATTTCCGCCTATCAGAACTTCATTCCAGGCGTGGTTGGGTTGGGCCGGCCAGGCTTCGCCTTTTTGCCGGGCGTACCCCTCGACAACGACTGCGGGAATGCCGTTGGCCCGGCAAAGCCCGGCCACCAGGCGGCTAAAGTGTTCACACACGCCTTTTTTCAGACTGAGTACTTCCGAAGCGGATTTTCGTACAAGGTTATTCTGCTGTATGGCCGCCATATCGTACTCGATATTCTGTGCCACCCAGTCGTGAATAGCGGAGACCGTGGCCATTGGGTCCTCTTTTGCAAGTTGCCGGGCGAGTTGAAGGACTTCCGGGTGATTCCAGTCTATCAGATCGATCGGCGCTAATGCACGGAAGTCGTCCGAGTTTGTGTTTTTCACCTTAAAACCTGCCAGGCCGAACAAGGAGCCGTTTTGAGGCGGACTGCACACAGTGACGATGTATTCACCTGGCCCGAACGGAAGCCAGACCTGGCCTTTCACGACCCCGTTTTTAACTTCAAGTGACTGGTCGCTGCGGTTGGATCCCTTTTCCACTATTACGATTACTTCAGAAGTCGCTTTCTGTATCGTTCCTACGAGGTCTACCCTTGTGTCGGCCTCTACGTGTCCAGCTTTAGGCTGTAGCAGCTTCATCCCGGCATCATACCCGTGACGGTAAATCTTCACGGGCTCAGTCGTCAAAGGGCGTGTCCAGCCGGGAAGATTCAGCAGGTTTTCACTAAGGTAAGCAGTGTTCTCCAAAGGATGCCAGGTGACGTAAAAACCCAGCATTTCGCTGAGAAAGCGAATCGGGACGAGGGTGCGCCCGTTGGACAAACGGGCGGGCGTTTCAAGGGTTGCCGGACGGTCACCGATCAGTACCTGGGCTGAGTCAACGGTTAAGGTGACGGTCAAGTCTTCTTTCGTGATGGTTATTTGTCTTGTTGTATCGTCGTAATATACCGAGGCGTGCAGAGCCTCCGCCGCGGTCCGCAAGGGCACCAGGAGACGCCCGTTTTCGATAACCGGTGAAACCTCGGGGTTCAGCGTGTATCCGTTGGCGACAAGGCCGACCGGGGCGGCTGAGGCCGCGGTTGCGGGCAATAAAAAAAACAGGGTGAGCGCGATAATATACCTGATTGACTGCAAGACGTACACCCCGAATCATTGTTTAACATTACATTTCGGCAAAGATATGGGCTTTTTGAGGGTAGCCCCGGCCCGCTTTCTGCACGCGTCTTTCTTCTAAAACTCCGGTGCCCACGTTACAAGCGGTATTTCGAACGGGTGGACCAAGTCCGGATGACTTGGACGGACGCGGACGGTGAATCCAAGCGTGCCCTGTGTCAGGCTAACCTTTGCTTCGTACAGATAGTTGGAGTCCGATTGGGACTCTGCGGGAACCATCGGTATGCCGGTTGGCTCAAGCAGCATCCTGTCTTTCGCCTTGCCTAAAACCACCTCAACCACTACGTCTTTTGGTTGAATTGCGCCGAGGTGGACGAGAGCTGAAATGCCGACTACATCACCGGCCACGGGGAGTGCCGGTTTTTCAACGGTGATGGAGTCAATCCGAACAGAAGGCCAGTTTTGAGTTATGTACTGCCTGAAGTCTCGCAGGTGTTTGGCTGCGGCGTAATTGTTCTGAACAACATGATTGTACCGTTCCATCAGGGGGACATAAAAGCGCGAAGTGTACTCCTTTATCATGCGTCCGGTGCAGAAGAAATGGGGGACGGAACGCCAGCCGTTCCGGATGACGTCAACCCAGGCGCGGGGTACGCCGTGCGTGCGCTCATAGTACGCTGGGATTACTATATCCTCGAGGACTGCGTAAAGTGCGAGGCTATCATAATAGTCCTGCAGCCCTTCGTCCGAATAAACCTCTCCACGGCCGACGGCAAAACCGTTTTGGCCGTCGTAGGCCTCCGGCCACCACCCGTCAAGGACGCTTAAGTGGACGGTACCGTTTAAGACCGCCTTCTGGCCGCTGGTACCACTGGCCTCCAGCGGCCGCCGCGGCGTGTTGATCCATACGTCCGCCCCCTGAACCATGCACCGGGCCATCGCTATATCATAATCTTCGATAAAGGCGATTCGCCCTTTGAATGGTTCCTGCTGGCTGAGATCATAAATCTGCTTAATTATTTCCTGGCCCGCGCGGTCGGCGGGATGGGCCTTCCCCGCAAAAATTAACTGTACCGGTCTTGCCGGGTCGGTGATCATTTTGGCGAGTCGTTCCCGGTCCTGTAAAAGGAGGTTTGCTCGCTTGTATGTGGCGAATCGCCGGGCGAATACAAGGGTTAAAGCATCCGGCGGCAGGTATGTTTCTATTTCCTTTAACTGGGAAGGAGAAGCGTAGTACCTGAGGCGCTGGTTTAAAAGGCTCGCCCGGCACTTGTCAAGCATCTTGGCTTTAAGCTCCCTTCGGACCCCCCAGATTTCGGCAGCGGACATTTTAGCGATTTTCTCCCAAGCCTCCGGGCTATTCTTTGGTGTGCGCCAATTGTCACCTGCCAGTCGGTTAAAGCGTTCTACCCATTCCGGTGCCAACCACGTTTCAATATGCACCCCGTTTGTTACGGTATCTACTGGAATCTCGTGAGCCGGGATGCCGGGATAAATACTGAATAACATCCGTCTGGTGGTTTCTTGGTGCAGTCGGCTCACGGCATTGGTGTAAGCGGCGTGCTTGTGGGCAAGCAGTGTCATGTTGTATCCCTGCCGGTTGTGGTCATAAGCCGGCTCGAGTATCAAACGCCAGTCCAGGCCAAGTTGCGGTAAGGACCGGTCCAAATGGCTGCCGAGCAGCTCCGGCTGGAAGATGTCGTGTCCCGCAGGTACGGGCGTGTGGGTGGTGAAAACGGTGGAAGCGCGAATTACCTCCCGGGCCGTTTCAAGGTCCAGCCCTTGACAGGTCAATTCCCGGAGACGTTCGATGATTGAAAAGGCAGCGTGTCCTTCGTTTATGTGCCAGACAGCCGGTGAGATACCGACTGCACGCAGGGCCCGGACGCCGCCGATGCCCAGAAGCAGTTCCTGAACAAGGCGCATCTCGTGGTCGCCGCCGTATAGCCGGCCGGTAAGCTGCCGGTCCGGGACGCGGTTGCGGGGAGTGTCTGAGTCAAGGAGGTACAGGCTGACTCTACCTACCGAAGCCTGCCAGATTCTCAGCGCAACTTGCCGGCATCCCGTATTATCCGAAAGTTCCACCTGTACCTCAAGCTCCCGGCCGTCCTGATCAGTCAACAGGCTGATGGGCATCTTGTAAAAATTCAGCAACGGGTAGCGGGCGTCCTGCCAACCTTCCGGGTTTACCTCCTGGTTGAAGTATCCGAACTTGTAGAGAAGCCCTACAGCCACCAGCGGGATACCCAAGTCGCTGGCTGCCTTCAGGTGGTCGCCCGCAAGCAGACCCAGGCCGCCGGAGTAAATCGGCAGGCACTCGTGAATGCCGAATTCTGCGGACATATAGGCGATGACCTTGCCGTTTTTGGCGGGAAAGGTCTCGTCGTACCAGGTTGACTGTTCCAGGTATTTGTCAAACTGCTGTAGGTACTCCCTGTAAATCTCTAAGAATTCGTGGTTTTGTGAAGCTTCATCGAGTCTTTCCTGGGGCAGGGAAAGAAGAAAAGCAATCGGGTTGTGGTGGAGGGCGTTCCACAGCTCCGCATCGAGCCAATGGAAGAGGGCGTCAGCACCCGGTTCCCACGACCACCAGAAGTTCTTGGCGATGTCGGGAAGTCTTGCCAGCGAAGGCGGCATCGGCGGCAAAACGGCAAGTGATTTAAAGAAATACAAACGAGCACCCCCTGTTTGTACCCGACCCCTAAGGATGTTATTACTGTTAATCGTACAAAAATGAGTTTTCATTAGGGAAGTCACCAAAATTTTCGGCGGCTTTTCAGCTTTATTGCGAAATATGCTTAAGTCAGGGCGAGGTGTCGGTAACGGCCTCCCTGCAGCGTTATGCGCTGTATTTGCTTATCCGTCCGGCGTTCGCCAGCAGGAGGCTCATGGTATAGTGAAGCGGGAATTGGCCCAACGCCCCTGTTGCGCAGGCGTATTCGTCAAAGCCGGAGACGTTCGGATCGAACCGGACCCAGGGCGACTGCAGGAGGAAGGGCACCGGGTGCCAACTGTGACCCTTATACACCGCCGGGGTACTGTGGTCACCGGTAATGGCGATTGCATCGGGGTTCAGTGCCAGAAGGGCGGGGAGGAGCCGGTCGAACTCCTCTATTACCTTCACTTTAGCTTCCCAATCGCCGTCCTCCCCACGGGAGTCAGTAGCCTTCACATGGAAGAAAAAGAAGTCGTACTCGTTCCACCGATCCTGGAGAACGGTCACTTCGTCTTCCAGGGTGTCTCCTGTCACGCGCAGGAGGTCCATACCGACGAGTGATGCCAACCCGCGGTACATAGGGTAAAGCGCTATCGCACCGGCGCGGACCTTGAAGCGGTCCGGGAAGAGGGTGATGCTCGGGCGCCGGGAAAAACCGCGTAGGAGTGCGAAGTTAGCGGCTTCTTCTTCACGGAGCAACCCGGCAAGCCGGCTTAAGAACGCGGCGGCTATTTGTGCCGTACGTTCCGCTTCCGGAGCCAGCGGGCGGGGGTGAAGGGGCGGCACACCTGTCGCTTGCGGGTCGGTATCCGCCACACGGTCGTCCAAGCCATCCCCGCGCAGAACAACGACGAAGCGGTGTTCCTTGACCGGGCGGATAAATACCCGGACGCCTTCGATCTCAGGAATGCTCTCCTGCAAGCGGCTGCAGAGTTCTTCCGTTACCGGTGTTGCCGGGCGGCCCGCGCGCCGGTCGGTGAGGATCATCCCCTGGTGTTCGTAGCGGACGGTGGCAAAATTCGCCCTTATCGCAACGTCATGCGGTTCCAGAGGGAAATCGATCCCCAGTGCTTCCAACACCCCACGGCCGATGAAGTATTTCAGCGGGTCGTACCCGAAGAGCGCCAGGTGCCCGGCGCTGGAACCGGGGGTGATACCGGGGAGCACCGGGTGCGCCAGCCCGAGTTCCGAGCGGCGTGCGAGGCTGTCCAGGTTCGGTGTGCGTGCGGCCCCGAGCTCTGTTTTCCCTCCGAATTCCGGCACCGGGAGTCCCCCGATGCCGTCCAATACCACCAGCAGCATTTTTGTTTCCGCCGGGTGCACCAGTTCCGCGAGCAACTTTTCCAAGTCCATTGCCTTTCCTCCGGTTCTTTTATTTTTCCCTGCGCCTCGTTCTTTATTTTCGCCTTTTTTCGCCCAAAACCTCCTGGGGGTTGCCGGTGCAGAAAAAAATTTCCTGGGGGCTGCGTTCTGCAGCGCCTCTTTGCTATGGTAAGTTAAATGTGTTACATTAAATGCGTCATTATCCTGGACGCTGCCGGGTCAAGGCGGGGGTGGTTGAGGTGGAGAGTAAAATCCCGGCGTTTTGGAGTCTCCCTGCAGACGAGGTTTTAGCCCTGCTCGCGGTGACGCCGGCGGGTCTGGAAGAAACGGAGGCGGCGCGGCGGCTGGCGCTTTACGGCCTGAACCGGCTGCGCCCGGTAAGGAAAGCGACAGCGGGGCGGCTCTTTTTAGCGCAGTTTTCAAGCCCCATCGTCCTGCTTCTGCTTTTCGCAGCGGGCCTCTCTTCTTTCCTTCGCGAAAAAACAAGCGCGGCCATCATCTTTAGCATCGTTTTTCTAAGCGGGGTTTTGAGCTTTTACCAGCAGTACAGCGCCAACAGCGCGCTCGCGAAGCTGCTGGCGCTCGTAAAGACGCGGGCCGCCGTCTTACGCGACGGAGCGGAGCGCGAAGTGCCGGTGGAAGAAGTCGTCCCCGGGGATATCGTCATCCTCAATGCCGGGGATGTGGTGCCGGGGGACGCTCTTCTTTTAGAGAGCCGCGACCTGTTTGTGGACGAGGCCACGCTTACCGGCGAGACTTTTCCGGCCGAGAAACGGGCAGGGATTGCTCCGGCGGAAGCGCCGCTCAATAAGCGCACCAACGCACTTTTTATAGGCACGCACGTGGTCAGCGGCACGGCAAAGGCAGTGGTGGTGCAAACCGGTAAAGAGACGGAGTTCGGCCGCGTCGCCGGCCGCCTGCAACTCCGGCCGCCCGAGACCGCCTTCGAACGGGGCGTACGGCGTTTCGGGTATCTCCTGCTCGAGGTGACGCTGCTCCTGGTGATTGCGGTCTTCGCCATTAACGTCTACTTCCACCGTCCGCATTATTCTGTATGTTGCCGGGGCCGAGGCGGTGAAGCGGGCGTTTTACCACCGGGCGAAATTTTAGGGGGCAGACCCCTATGACGCCTGCGGCGTCACCATCAGCCGTGTCTGCCGACAGGCGGAGGAATGAAAATGCCCTTGCTGCCGGTCACGCCGTGTCCGGGCCCCTGCTTTTAACGTAACTATTCAGGCACCGTGAAGGGCGCGGCGGCCTGCCTGTCGGCAGACAGGTAAGCTGCGCATAGCAGTGTCAGCCCCGCATTTACCCCCTCCGGTCTCGGTTTCGTAGAAGGGGCGATGACCGCGGCCTTCGCCTCGCTCGGCGTACGACCGGAAACCGCGGTGCTGGTGACCTTCGTCTACCGGGGGATTACCGTCTGGCTGCCGTTTACAGCCGGGATATTCTCTTTCCGGTTGGTGAAACGGTATAATACCGGCTGATGCTTCCGGAGCGCAGGCCCAACCTGCACCGGCCGGGCAGGTTTGCCCGCGGGCCTGTTCGCTTTTTGGCCCGGTTATCATAAGCGCAGGATGTTTTAGCGCCTTAAATGGAAGGGGACTCCCGCCACCAGCACGTCTTTCCGGAGCAGCAATAAAGTTTGGAGTTTTAACCCCGTCTGGTTGTGCAGAAAATAGTGCCACCACTTGCGTGGGACGAACTCGGGCAGCAACACCATTACGAAGGTGTGCTTAGCAGCGGCCCGCGCCTGCGCCTCGTCAATGAAGTGAAGCAGGGGCTTGTAAACCGAACGGTAGGGAGAAGGCAACACCGTAAGCGGGAAGTCGGGGATATATTGCTCCCACCGGGCCATAACCTTCTGCGTCACTTCTGGATCAGCGGCCACGTGCACGGCCACCACCCGTTGGGACAGGGACCGGGCGTACGCCAGAGTCTTGATCACGCCCCGGTGCACCCCGGCCACAGGCACGATGATCAGCGGCTCTCCTACCGCCGGGTACGCGGGTGGCTGCTGCAGCCGCAGTTCCTCGGCGATATCCCGGTAATGGCGGTAAACAGAAAAGCTTGCCCAAACGACGGCCGATACCAGGAGGATCACGATCCAGGCTCCCTCTAAGAACTTGGCCGCGGCAATTATAGAGGTGGCCACCAGGGTTGCCGTTCCCCCCAGACCGGTAATCACGCTGTTCCACCACCAGCCCGGATGTCGCTCCTTAAGCCAGTGGCGCAGCACACCGTACTGGCAGAGGGTAAAGGTGGTGAAGACGCCGACCGCGTAAAGCGGAATCAGCGCGTGCGTCCGGGCGTGGAACCCGATGATCAACCCCGCGGCCGTCAAGCCCAGGAAGAAAATGCCGTGTGAGTATACCAAACGGTCACCTAAAAAGCTGAGGAAGCGGGGGAGAAAGCGGTCGGTAGCCATCGCCGCCGCTAAGCGGGGAAACCCGTTGAAGGCGCTGTTGGCGGCCAGAAAAAGGATCAGGGCTGTACTTACCTGCACCAAGTAATAGAGCAACCCGCGCCCGGCCACTGTGGCCGCTAACTGGGAAACCACCGTTTCCGCTGGTCGCGGGACGATGCCGAGGGCCGTGGCCAGAAAAGAGATCCCGCCGAAAAGAAAGGCCAAGAGACCGCCCATCCAGAGCATGGTTGTACGTGCGTTAAGGGTTTCTGGAGGATAAAAAGAGCGCACACCGTTGCTGATGGTTTCCACGCCGGTTAAAGCCGTACAGCCGGCCGCAAAGGCGCGGAGCAAGAGAAAAGGAGTAAGACCAGTGAGCGGGAATGCAGGCAGCGGGCTTGCCCAATGGATATTTCCGGTGATGAATTTATAAAGCCCCGTGCAAATAAGGATGCCGAACGTAACAATGAAAAAGTAAGTGGGTATCGCAAAAACTATCCCGGACTCTCTTACGCCGCGCAGGTTAATCAGGGTGATTAACGTGACGGCGGCTATGCCCAACCCGACCTGGTGGCCGTGAAGGAAAGGCCATGCCGAAGTGATTGCCGCTGCTCCCGCCGAAACGCTTACCGCAACGGTAAGCACATAGTCTATGAGTAACGCTGCGCCGGCGACCAGTCCCGCCCATACACCCAACTCGTGCAGGCTTACGGCATAACCGCCGCCGCCGGTAGGATAGGCTAAGATGGCCTGGCGGTATGATAACACAACCATGAACAGAAGGACGACGATGGAAAGCGATACCGGCAGCAGGTAGTGAACCGCCGTCGCACCCGCCAGTACCAGCACCAGCAATATTTCTTCGGTGGCGTACGCCACTGAGGACAAAGGGTCGGCTGAAAATACTGCCAGGGCCTGCCAGTTTTTAATACGCTCCGACGCCAGGGCCGATGTTTCCAAAGGACGTCCGACAAGCAAGGATTTTAAAGACATGGCTATTGTGTACCCTTATCCTTTGAGGTCCTTTCCCAAATTTTATCACGGGGTAAGACTGAATCAAGGAGTTTCGGCTCTTTTATTTACATTCGGGCGGCCGCTTTTTGCGAACAAGTGCTTCAAGAAAAGGATGGTATTCTTTCGCTAATCAGGATCGTGGATACGATAACTCAGGAGGTGGAGATAAAAGGGACACCTCCGCCAGAAACTCTCAAAGAGGCGCCGCCGCTTCGCTATAGGCTTAAGCTCGTTCTTATGTTAAAGGCGGGAAGAGCCAGAGGTCCTCATCAGGTGAAGATTACCCCTATTTTGCCCACTGGAGAAACGAAAACCCCCTTCATCGGTACCCTTCACTTTGAGGGTGAGGAGAAAGGGGCCAATCTAATCCTGGATTTCGCTTTCGAGTTCCCTTTCGAGGGGCTTTACTGGTTCGAAGTCTGCCTTAATGAGCACTTACTGACGCAATTACCGTTGCGGGTGAGGCGGAGCATTTCGGTGCTTCCTTAGCCTCCGTCATTTTGAACTCGCCGCCGGAAGTGGGAGTGAACCAGCCGTTGAAAGAGACGACCCAGGTCAAATTGGCACTTCCCGTAGGCGCAGGCCTTAAGAGTCTTTCTGCCCGGGCCTTAAATTCTTTTTCGGTGATCAGTCCTTCCCGGAGCCAGACAAGATCGGCGTTTAATTCATTTGCTATATATTCGGCCGTTTTATCTCCTGAGGCCAAGATGTCGCCAAGATTGCTAAGCAGCCAGGTTTCTAAATCGTCCAAGGTGCTGTAACCGTCAAGGTACGCGCGAATCTGATCGAGGAGTTGTCTAAGCATTGCAGCCGTCTCCTCCTTCTGAAGAGAATAAACTTATCAAGAGAGTCTCACAGACTGAGATCCGCAAATTGTTCAACCGTTCGGATGCTCCCCGGCAGATCGCTGCCGGCCTTTTAAAGCCGGAGTACTTAAGAAACAAGCACCTCGCGCGCGATAAGGCCGCAGAACTCAGTCTGCCCTATTGTACGCACGCCCAGATGATCCGTTACCGCGATCAAGAAGGCCGTCCCGTAGTCGAAGTGTTCCAATACCTGCAACCCGACGGCTCTCTTGGAGCAAGCGGCCTTCCCGATCCGAAAAGGCTGTGGCTCTGCAGCGCCGTTTATGTGGCTTATCAAAAAGCTCCTGACTGATTTGTTATTCGCCATCCGGCCCCATACCTTTAATCCTGAGGTGATAATATTATAACCTTTTTAAAGAAGAGATTAACAAAAATTTTTTTGGAGGGCTAAAAATGTCACTCGCCGTTGACAACCCCATCATCAACTCACCCTTTGAGGAGCCCGGCCAGTACTGGGTTTACGAGGAGGGGCAGCCCGTCCTGAAGAGAGGGCGGCGGCCGGCGGGGTATTATCTGAAGGCGCGGACGCGGGGCCCTCAGGGGGCCCTGCTGGCAGAGGAATTTGTCCCGCTTGATCTGGTTAACGAGATCCGGGCGCGGGTAAAGCAGTGGCGGGAGGCGGGTTACCCCGGGGTTACGCCGGTTACCAGGCGGCTGCTGACACACTGGAGCATGCCGGAGCGGGAGCGCAGGCTCTTTTTCTGCCAGCGGGAGGCGGCCGAAACGGTCATCTGGCTGATGGAAGCACCACCGGCGGAGAAGCAAGGCATGGTTATTCCGAAGGATGAACCTATTGATCCGGAAAGTATCGCTAAAGGGTACAAGGCGCTGACCCGCTATGCGCTCAAGATGGCTACCGGTGCGGGCAAGACCGTGGTGATGGGGATGCTCATCGCCTGGTCAGTTTTGAACAAGATCGCGAGCCCGCAGGACCGGCGTTTTTCGGACGCGGTGCTGCTGGTCTGCCCCAACCTCACCATCCGGGAACGGCTTCAGGTGCTCTTGCCCTGGCACCCGAAGAACTACTACCAGCGGTTCGACCTGGTGCCGCCGGGTTTACAGGAGCACCTGCAGCAGGGGAAGTTCCAGATACTGAACTGGCATCTTTTTCAACTGAAGGACGATTCCCGCTCCCGCAGCGTGGTCAAGCGGGGCGTGGAAAGCGACACCGCCTTCTGCCGCCGGGTGTTAAAAGACTTGGGAAGCAAGCAGAACATTCTGGTTATCAACGACGAAGCGCACCACGCCTACCGCCCGGCACCGCTTGACGATGAATTGCGGGGGCGGCTTTGTGCGGCGGAGATCCAGGCGCGCGAGGAGGCGACGGAGTGGGTGAGCGGCCTCGACCGGGTCAACGCCGTCCGGGGGATCAATTTCTGCGCCGACTTTTCAGCAACCCCGTTTTACATCAAGGGCAGCGGCTACGAGGAAGGTCTCCCGTTCACCTGGGTCGTTTCCGACTTCGGCCTGGTTGACGCCATCGAGTCCGGCATCGTGAAAATCCCGCGGGTGCCGGTTGACGACAACACCGGCGACCTCATCCCCCGCTACTTCCGGCTCTGGGAGTGGATCAACCGGCAACTGCCCGCTTCCGAGCGGCAGACGGCCAGAAGACGCGCCAAGCCGGAATCGGTGCGATCCCCGTTAAGAAGAAGCCGGTCAGCCGCCCGGAGGGGCAGAAGGTCTCCACCCTGATCCGGGCGCTGCCGGAGCGTAAGCACTTAGAGATCGCCTTTCCGCGGGTAGAGGGCTTTGTTTTTGACGTCCGCCAGCGGATTAAAGTCAATCTGGCTGATGTACCGTATCTCATGGTTGATCCGGCGAGCGAGCCTACGGAAATTGTGGCCAAACCGGCTGCGGGCTACCGTATCGGCCGCCCCGACCGTCTCGGTCCAGGCCCGGAGGTTGTTCACGACCGCAACCCTTTTCACCGGGAGAAGCGGCTTCAGGCAAGTGTTTATGAGATGGCGGCGGAAATTACCAACCGGCTAAAGGATAAGCGTGGCGACTATGGTGTACGCCACTTCCTCTTCCCGCAGGTGCTCCGGATTGTCTGGCAGTACTTCGAAGAGCGGGTTATTGTCGCCGATCCCGGTGTGCCGCTGGAAGAGGTGGCTTTGCTTAAATATAAGCAATGGATCGTCGAGCATTTGCTCCAGACGATCGAGCCGGACACGGATGCGGGAGAGCCGCCGGTTTTGCCGGTTATCGAGCGGTTCCGTCCCATTGGCTCCACTTCCGAAGTGCTTTTCCGCACCGTTCGCCCTGCGGTAGGTACGGTCAAAAGTCATGTAAGCCACGTCGTCCTCGACGCGCCGAAGTGGGAGCACTGCGTGGCCTACCAGCTTGAACGGTTACCGGAGGTAGTGGCCTACGTCCGCAACGACCACCTGGATTTCACTATCCCTTACGAGTGGCAGGGAGTCCGGCACGAGTACCGGCCGGATTATTTGGTCCGGTTGAAGCACCCCGGCGGCGGGGAGATCAAGGTTATCTTAGAGGTGAACGGCTTTGAAACCGGGAAGGACCGGCAGAAGGAGGCGGCGGCAGGGCGCTGGGCGCGGGCGGTGAACCGTCACGGCGAGTTCGGCCGATGGGCGTTTGTGATCTGCCGGGATCCGCAACGGTTGCAAAGTCAGCTTGGGCAAATTGCTAATACATAACCTGCCAAGACAAATATCCGCGCCACAGTGAAGCGGCTGCTGCACCGGTACGGGTACAAACCCGCCGAGTGCGAGCCACTGGTGGTCGTCATTATAGAGCAGGCGGAGAGCCTCTACCGCAACTGGCCCGGCACCCAGACTGCCTGAGTGCTGGGCGGCGGATCGCGGGGGCTGAGGGGAAAAGGAAGCACAGGCGCTTTGACCGTGGGTAGTGTACAGTTTTAATAGGTAACCGAGGGGGTAATGAAGAAGAAGAGACCTCGGCGGCTGCTTCAAAAGAAGCAGCCGACTCCCGGCAAAGGAGTGAGGTCTCGTGATAAACATTCGGCTTTTAGTACAAGTTATCCTGCTAATAGCGCAGGGAATTTTTGAAGCGTTGCGGTCAGCCCGAAGGTTTGAGGAGTTAGAGGAAAAGATACAGAGACTGGTCCATAGAGCGGCGTTAATCCTGCTTGAAGAAGCTTTAGATCAGGTAGACCGGCGGCTTTGTGCGGCACGGGATGTCAAGAGGCTCAAGGTTATTGGCCTACGTTCTCGGACCATTGTCACCAGTTTTGGGGAACTCAGCTTTAAGCGGCGGCTTTACCGGGATAAAGACACAGGGGAGTACCGGTTTTTATTGGATGAGACTTTGGGACTTGAAGCCAGCCGCCGGTTGAATCACCGGATTAAAGAACTCATCTTAGAGTTAGGGACGGAGAAGCGTACCACTTCGGTGGGTGCGCTTTTTTGCTTTTTTGGTGTACTACGGGTTTTTCTGCCTGGCTGTCGGCAGACACTGCCTGCCGGTGTTTTCCCGGAGGGATTTTTTTTCTGCTCGACCCTGAAAGCGGGTTTTGACCCACGCATTATTAAGGGTAGAAAGGAAAGTGCGGGCAAAGGCGAAGAAGGGCCTGTGCTTTGCCCGGGCAGAAAGGGGGTGACTGGGGGCGAACGGGTGGTGTGCTGCGAAACATGGTGAAGGAGTTATTCTTAGCGCTCGGCTGCAGGTAGGTTAAATTCTCACAAAGGAGGGCAAGAAAAATGTTGTGGCGAAAGAACAGGTTTAAGTTAACCGTGGTAAGTCTCTTAGCCATAGCCCTTGTTTTAGGGCTATGCGGCATAGCGGCCGGCATGATGACCGATGTGGATGCGTATAGCAGCAGTTCTGTAGGAATTGGCGGCTCTGGCGCGGTGTCGGGTTGGGGAAGGATAGATAACATACCGCCGCCCCCGCTGCCGCCTGACCCGCCCCCGCCTCCTGTAGCTGTAGAACAGGCGGACGACGGTTCCCAGGGTCTCTGTCCGTATTACGGGGCGATTCAAGGGTTTGTTACCGAGGATACGGGTAATCTTCCGGTCTGGAGGCCCATCGGCGGCGCTTTGGTGGTTGCCTGGCGGATCGGGCAGTCCGGGGATGCGCTTCCGGATCCAGCGGGAGTGGCGCCGCCCCTGCTGCCGCAGTATGTCCGCTGGACCACCACCGACAGAAGCGGTCACTATCTGCTTGGCGAGATGCCGCCGGGGATTTACGCAGTGAGCGCCTGTGCCGACTGGTATGCGCCGGCGTCTCCGCAAAAGGTGGAGGTAATAGCGGGAAGTACGAGTTGGCAAGACTTCAAGTTAAAGGGAGCTTTCGGGGCGCTCGGCGGCCGGGTTAGGGATACGCTCGGCAATCCGGTAGCGGGGGCAACGATCCTGGCGTTGCCGAAGGATCAGGTCTCGCCAACGGATGTGGAGAAGGCGCTCAGTGCCCAGGAGATAAATGCGCTCCGGGCGAAGGCGGTCTACCGGACCAAGACCGACCGGAACGGCTGCTACTTCATCCCGCTGGTGAAGCCGGGCGCGTACTGGGTGGTTGCGTTCTGGCAAACCATCCAGGTCAAAGAGGCTGAAGTGGAAGCCAGGCAACTGACCAGGGTGGATTTCCGGTTTCCCGTGCCGGTTCCCGTGCCGAAGGACGATATTATAAAACCTTAGTAGTGCATGGCAGGGGGAAAGTGCGATTATATGTGAATCTCGCTTCAGGCTCAATCGGAGCCGGTGTTGCTGAGAGTATGCAGGAGGATATCTAACTGCCCATTAAGAAAAAGGAAGTATTGCCCGAGGATTCCTGGGATTGTTTAACAGTTTGGGGCACCCTTTTCCTTGAGCGGAGAAGGGGGCCGGTTTCTCTTTTTTGTGGGGTAGGTAGAGATGAGGCTTTTCCCAAGGATGGCCAAGTATGCTGTACCGCCGGGGCCCCAGCCGGAGCCGGGGGTCGATCTTTTTTTGTTAAGGGAAGCGAAACAGGGAGTTCCCGCGGCTCGCGAGAGGCTGATCGAGTCGAATCGAGGGTTTGTGTATAAAGTGGCCTGCGAGCACTGCCGGCGGAATTTGGCCTGGGATTATGACGATGAGTTGAGTGTGGCCCTGATCGCTTTTGATGAGGCCATTGATACTTACGACGAGGACAGGGGAGCGCCTTTCTTGGGGTATGCCCGCTTGGTGATCAAGAACCGCCTTACCGATTACCTGCGTAAAGAGCACCGGCATACCGGCCGGTGCGTGCCCGCGGAAGAGGTCCGGGCGCAGGGGCTCCTCAGGGAGGAGTACGGGGAGGAGATCTGGGCAGAGGAGTGCGCCGCCGAGATATCGCGGTATGAAAGTTTGCTTTCCGCCTATGGATTGAGTTTGACCGACCTGGTGGATGCCACGCCGAAGCACCGGCGCTTGCGCCGGCAGTTGATCGCTGCTGCCCGCGCCCTGGTGCGGGATTGTGATTGTTTGGCCTATTTCCGGGAGAGAAAAAAAGTTCCCCTCCAGGAGTTGTCGCGGGTAACCGGGCTTTCCCTTAAGGTCCTGGAGCGGGGCAGGAGATATATCGTAGGCTTGGGTTTGGTTTTTGCGCATCCCGAGGAGTTTCCTCTTATTAACGCCCACCTCGGGGAGTGTTAGTTCCGGGGACGTGTTGGGTCCCGGGAAGGTGGTTGGGGTGGCAAACAAAGGCTTAATTATGAAGAAAGAGAATGGCGAAGGCATCGTCCTGACGTCACGAGGAGAATTTAAGCGGCTTCCACTGCCGCCGGGAAAACGCGTAGGCGAGAAAATGGCTGTGCCTTCGCGGCGGGTGGCGCGCGTTTACGGTTTGGCCGTAGCGGCTTCGCTACTGGCGGTTGTCCTTTTTTGCCAGGCTTATTTCAGCCTTGTCGCGCAGGCGGCAGCCTACGTTTCTCTGGATATGGGTAAAACCGCACTGGAGGTAGGCGTGGACCGTCAGGGGAAGATCGTTGCGGTACGCGCCTTCAGTCCTTCGGGGGAGGCGCTGAAGCAAAGACTGGCTTTGAAGGGGCGGCGGCTGAATGAAGCCCTCCGGCTCGTTTTGGAGGCGGAGGGTGTTGTGGACCGGCCTTCGCCGGCGGGGGTGGTTATGGCTGCGGTGACAGAGGCCCCCGGCAAAGGGGGTCTGGGTCTGGCGCCGGCGGCAGTGGCCGAGGCTATTGCGGCCGCTTTTGCGGGCGAGGAGACGGCGCCGAAGATCGTGGTGGCCGCCCTGACGCCGGAAATGCGCCGGGAAGCCTTGAAAGCCGGGCTCTCTCCCGGGAGGTTTCTTCTCTGGCAGGCGGCCCGGAAGCAGGGGCTTTCTTTAACGGCGGAGGAAATCAAGAAGGAAAGTCTGGGCCGGGTAGAGAGTGTCCAGAAGGTCAAGGTGGAGGATTTAGCTTCGCGGGAGGTGGCCGTGCAGGGAAGAGGAGGGGTGGTCGTTTTGCCTGCAAAGAAGGCAGAGGCGCCGCGTGAGGTTCCGCCGCCGGAACTTCCGGGTGAACCGGCGCAGGTTGCGCCTCCGCTGCCGAAAACGGCGGTGCCGGGGCCCTCTGCTGCACCTGCGGAGAAGGCCGAGGAGCCTGCCCCGGGACCGGCGCCGCGGGTTACCCCGGAAAAGCCTGCGCCGCCAAAGGAGGAGGCTGCACCTTCGCCCGAAAAGGAAACTCAACCCGCGCCGGAAGAAACTGCACCGGTCCCCGAGAAAGAAGAACCAGCGCCGGTGGAGGTTACTCCTGCTCCGACCGACGGGAGCAGTACCACAGCCCCGGCAGACGGTACCGCACCGCCACCGCCGGCGGAGACAGCAACTACGCCCTTATAGGGTTTACGGGAGCCGGGAGAGTGTTGCAAAACTCAAGCTTCGGTTAGAAACCTGGAGGCCGCACTTTAGAGGTTTTAGCTCCTGCCTCCAAAAAGTTCCTGCCATACCTGGTTATAGACGTCCAGGTCTTCATCGCTGAAAAGGACGAAGCGGACCTCGTCCAGCGGCTTGTTCTTCACGTATTCGAGTACGGTGCCGAGGGCGATTTTAGTGGCGCGTTCCTTCGGAAAGCGGTAGGCGCCGGTGGAGATCGCCGGGAAGGCGACCGACTTTATTCCGTGGGCGGTTGCCAGTTCGAGACAGCTCAAATAGGCCTGGCGCAGCAGCGAGTCTTCGTCAGCGTCTCCACCCAGCCAGCGCGGGCCGACGGTGTGGATAACATAGCGCGCCTTGAGGTTGCCGCCGGTGGTGATAACGGCATGGCCTGTCCGGCAGGGACCTTTTTCGGCCACGATCTTCTTGCACTCTTCAAGGATCGCCGGGCCGCCGGCCCGGTGGATGGCGCCGTCCACCCCCCCGCCGCCCATGAGGCTCGAGTTTGCTGCGTTGACAATCGCATCCGTGTCCTGCTGGGTGATATCTCCTTTGGTGATTACCACTTTCGTATTTCCGATCTTAACTTCAAGTTTCAGGGCCGATTCCCCCTTTTCGTCTGCGCGTTATCTTTGGTAGGAATAAAATAACACAACAGGGTTGTTTAAAACAACCGCAGGACGTGAAAACACAAACGAATTGGAAAAGTTTCGCTTGTAAAAAAGGATTTTACCGGTTAGTGTGGAAATAAAAAAATCTGTTAGGCATCTTGTTGGGAGCCTGAACCGTGGGTTTGCGGTTTCGGGCTTTCTTTCAAGAAGGTGTAAGGGGTTACGCTTTTTTGAAACAACTGGTTATCAACCAACTTTCCCTCCACTTCGGTGGTGTTACCGCGCTTTTCAATGTTAGTCTGGAGGTAAATAAGGGAGAAATTCTGGCCGTTATCGGGCCGAACGGTGCTGGAAAAACCAGCCTGCTGAACTGCATCAGCGGCCTTTACCATCCGAGTTCAGGACGAATCATTTTCTCCGACCGCGACATCACTCGTTTTCCCCCGCACCGGCGGGCGGCGCTCGGTATATCAAGAACATTCCAAAATATTGAACTTTTTAAGCGCCTAAGCGTCTTAGATAACATTATGCTCGGGCGGCACGTGCATATGCGGTCCGGCATTCTCTCGGGCAGTATGTACTGGGGTTGTGCGCAGCGCGAAGAAGTGCGGCACCGCTGCCGTGTAGAGGAAATCATTGATTTTCTGGAGATTGAGAGCGTGCGGAGCAAAGCGGTCGGGACCCTTGCTTACGGCTTGCAAAAAAGAGTTGAACTGGGGCGTGCACTTGCTCTAGAGCCGAATCTCCTTTTACTGGACGAGCCGATGGCGGGGATGAACGCCGAAGAAAAGGAAGACATGGCGCGGTTTATTCTGGACATTGCCGAAGAGTGGGGTACTACAATGATCCTGATTGAGCACGACATGGGTGTTGTAATGGACATTTCCGACCGCGTTGCGGTCTTTGATTTTGGGCGTAAGATTGCTGAGGGAACGCCGGCGGAGGTGCAGCAGAACCCGCGTGTCATAGAGGCCTACCTTGGGCAGTATGCGGGGATTGAGGCATGACAACGGAAATTCTCAGAGAAGACACCTTACCGCAGTTATTGGTGCGCAACGCGCGCCGTTACGGAGAAAAAGTGGCGCTCAGGGAGAAGGAGTTCGGTATCTGGCAGACCGTATCCTGGAACGGTTATTTAGAGCACGTCCGTAACTTCTGTTTGGGTCTGGTGCATCTTGGCTTCCAAGCGGGAGATAAAGTAGCGATAATAGGTGACAACCGGCCTGAGTGGATTTACGCCGAGTTGGCGGTGCAGGCTGCGGGCGGCGTATCCTTAGGGATTTACCAGGACTCTCTTCCCCGGGAAGTCAGTTACGTTATCAACCACTCCGACAGCCGGTTTATCGTGGTGGAGGACCAGGAACAGGTAGACAAAATACTCGAGATTAAGCAGGAACTACCGAATGTCAGCCGGGTGATTTATTACGATCCCAAAGGAATGAAAGGTTATCACGATCCCCTCTTAATGGAGTTTACGGCCGTCGAGGCATTGGGTAAAGATCTTTACCGGAAATCACCCGGCCTTTTTCAAGAAATGGTGAGGCGGGGACAAGGCGACGATCTTGCCATGATCGCTTATACTTCCGGGACTACGGGCTTTCCAAAGGGTGCGATGATGACGCACAAGAATATGCTGGGGATGGCCAAAAACCTCCTGAGCCTGGACCCGCTCGACGCGAAAAGCGAGTTTCTGTCTTTCCTGCCCCTCGCCTGGATGGGAGAACAGATGATGGCCGTCTCCGCCGCCCTCTGGGTAGGGTTTACCGTCAACTTTCCGGAGGAACCGGAGACGGTGCAGCAGAACCTGCGGGAGATAGGCCCCCATATGATGTTCTCGCCCCCGCGCATTTGGGAGGACATCGTCTCCCGTGTGCAGGTAAAAATGGAGGACTCTACCTGGCTCAAAAGGAAACTGTACCGTTTGTTCATGGATATCGGTTACCAAGTAGCGGATGCCCGTTTCAAGAAAGAGAAACCCTCAGTGGGCTTGAGGGCGCTGAACCGGCTGGGGGAGTTGCTGATTTTCAGCGCTATCAAAGACCACCTGGGTCTTCAGCGGCTAAGGTATGCGTACACGGGAGGCGCGGCACTGGGACCGGAGGTTTTCCGCTTTTTTCATGCCCTCGGTGTTAATTTGAAGCAGATTTACGGGCAGACGGAGATCGCCGGAATCTCGGTGATCCACCGGAACGGAGACGTTAAGTTCCATACGGTCGGCAAACCCATTCCGGAAACCGAGGTCTGTATCTCTGAAGAAGGAGAAATTCTTTCGCGCAGCCCTTCCGTTTTCGTCGGCTACTATAAGAATCCCGAGGCAACAACCGAGGTGCTGCGGGACGGGTGGCTCCATTCCGGAGACGCCGGCTATATCGACGAAGACGGGCATCTGGTAGTGATCGACAGGTTAAAAGACGTCATGCGTCTCGCCGACGGTAATATCTTTTCACCGCAGTATATCAGCAATAAGCTCAAATTCAGCCCCTATGTCAAAGAGGCGGTCGTCATCGGCAAAGACCGGCCCTTCGTAGTGGCGCTGATAAATATCGATATGGCGAATGTGGGGCGGTGGGCGGAAAACCATCACCTGCCTTATACGACCTACGTTGACCTATCGCAAAAGCCTGAGGTGCTGGAGCTCGTAACACAGGAAGTAAAGCGGGTGAATGGAGATCTGCCTCCTGCGGTACGGATCAAGCGATTTGTTATCCTCCACAAGGAGCTGGATGCTGACGACGAAGAACTTACGCGCACGCGGAAAGTGCGGTTGGGTTATGTGGTCCAGAAATACGCTGAACTGGTAGAAGGTCTTTACCGGGGGTTGCCGGACATTAAGGTGGAAACCATGGCGAAATACCGTGACGGCCGGGAGGTATTGGTTCAGATTACTTTAAAGGTAATAGAGACAGAAGGAAAACAAGCGGAGGTGGCGTGATTGTTATTTCAACTCCTAGTTACGGGGCTCGTCGTGGGCAGTATTTATGCTCTGGTGGCCCTGGGCTTTGTGCTGATTTATAAAGCCAGCGACTGCATCAATTTTTCCCAGGGCGAATTCCTCCTCGTGGGTGCTTACGTGTCGCTGACGCTTGTGGCGGCCTACGATGTGCCTTTCCTCCTGGCGGTCGGGTTAACGCTGTGTTTAGCGGTGGTGCTGGGGGTGCTGGTAGAGCGCCTTGTGCTCCGGCCGTTCATCGGCGAGCCCGTTATCTCGGTCATTATGGCCACCATCGGCCTTTCCAGCCTGATGCGCGGGATCATCCAGTTGTTTTGGGGCACTGAAACAAGGGTGTTTCCAGCCATTTTCCCCCAGGAACCGGTGGCCGTCGGCGGGGCGGTCGTTTCCCAGGTTTATCTCTGGTCTCTGGCTCTGGCTGTTTTATTGCTCATAATTCTTTCTTTGTTCTTTAAGTTCACGACCACCGGGATTGTGATGCGGGCGGTCGCGGACGACCAGCAGGCAGCCCTTTCAATGGGGATCAGCGTGAAAAAGGTTTTTGCAATCACCTGGGCGATTGCTGCTGTGGTGGCGGCTGTGGGCGGGGTTCTTTTGGGCAACATCAACGGGGTTAATTCTTCGCTGGCGCACCTGGGGCTCAAGGTGCTTCCGGTAGCGATTCTCGGTGGTCTGGACAGTGTTCCCGGGGCCATTATCGGCGGTTTTTTCATAGGGGTGCTGGAAAACCTCGCGGGCGGGTACTTGGACCCCGTTTTGGGCGGTGGAGTGAAGGAGGTCTTCCCCTTTGTAATCCTGGTGGTTATTCTCCTGATTCGTCCGTACGGCCTTTTTGGCAAGGAAATAATCGAAAGGGTGTAGGTTCTTTTGCGACTGAGATTTCCCTTTGTCATGGACTGCGGTCTTTACACCACTTCATACCAGGAAGATATGGCCATACTCTTTGCCCCCGGTGCAAAGGTGAAGGTGGCGGGCATAACGGCGTTTTTCTTACTTTTTCCGCACCTGATGAACGGGTTATTAGGCGACTCCGGCCTTTATTACGTCAGCGTCCTCAATCTTATTGCCGTTGCGGTAATCGGTGCGCTTGGGTTAAACATCCTGACCGGCTTTACCGGACAAATTTCCATCGGCCACGGGGCATTCATGGGTGTGGGCGCGTACACCGTCGGCGTATTAACCACGAAACTCGGGCTTTCTTACTGGTTGGCGCTCCCGCTTGCCGGGGTGACGGCGGCGGTGGTAGGTGCGTTCTTCGGGATTCCTTCGCTGAGACTGAAGGGGCTTTACCTGGCTATCGCCACCCTTGCAGCCCAGGTGATCATTGAGTATACGATCATTCACTGCCCCAGTCTGACCGGCGGGTCGGCGGGAATCGTACTGCAAATACCAAGCCTGGGTTCCGTATCGCTGGCGTCTGACACAGCCTTTTACTACTTCGTCTTGATAGTTGTAATCGTGGCGGTGGTCTCCACGCTTAATCTCTTTCGGACCCGTGTCGGCAGGGCGTTTATGGCGGTGCGCGACCGGGATATTGCGGCCGCGGTCATGGGAATAAATTTGCTTAAGTACAAGGTCATGGCTTTTGGGCTCAGCGCGTTTTACGCGGGAATCGCCGGGGCGCTTCTGGTGACCTATAACCGCGTGATAACCCCCGAAGCGTTTACCGTTGAGGTTTCTATACAGTACCTCGCGATGATCATCATCGGCGGCCTGGGGAGCGTCATGGGGTCTATTTACGGTGCCGCATTCATGACTCTGCTGCCGATCTTTTTACGGGAGTTTGCGGATTTCCTCGGCAACTATTTCCCGAATGTCGAGCAGTCATTGCTGGCTATGGAAACCGTATTCTTCGGTCTGATCATTATTTTGTTTCTGATTTTCGAACCGGAAGGCTTGGCGAAGCTGTGGAAGGACATCAAAAACTACTTCCGGTTGTGGCCGTTCTCGTATTAACTGGTTAAAGGAGGTGGAAGCTGATATTGTGAGATCAGTAAAAAAGCGTGTCTCGTTTCAAGTTCTTAAAAAAAGGAGGTAAACTATGCGTTATAAGGCATTGTGGGTTGCGCTGCTTTGTGCCTTTCTATCGGTTGCGCTCGTAGCCGCCGGGTGCGGCAAAAAGAAGGAAGCCGCGGCACCAACCCACGAGACTAAAGAGCCGGTCAAGATCGGCGGCATCTTCGACCTTACCGGAGGGACGGGGGATGTTGGTGAACCTTACGCTAAAGGGGCAAATGCCTATATCGATTATATCAACAGTAAGGGCGGGATTAACGGCCGGCAGGTGGATCTTATCGATTTTGATTACAAATACGACAAAACAAAGGCTGTAGAAATTTACAACAAACTTGTTAAGCAAGATAAGGTTACGGCAATCCTCGGCTGGGGTACCGGAGATACCGAGGCACTCAAACAGATCATAGCGGGCGATAAGATTCCTTATATTTCCGGCTCGTACTCTGAGGGGCTGCTCGATATCAATCAGTGCCCGTATAACTTCCTGGTCGCGGCTTCCTATTCGGACCAAGCCAGGATCGCGATGAAGTGGATTAAAGACAACTGGAATAGTTCCGAGAAGCCGAAGATAGCCTTCGTTTTCAATGACACGCCTTTCGGCAGGTCTCCAATCGATGATGCAAAGAAGTTTGCTGTCGAAAACGGGTTTGAAATCGTGGCTGATGAAGTGGTTGACCTGAAGGCACTTGACGCAACGACACAAGTACTCGACCTGAAGCAGAAGAAGGCGGACTTCGCGATTATCCAGGGAACTTCCAACCTCACGGCAACGGTGCTGAAGGATGCGAAAAAGAATGGTGTGACGACGCAGTTTATCGGCCTCAACTGGGCTGCTGACGAAAAGGTCATCCAGCTTGCCGGCGACGCGGCAGAAGGTTATATCGGTGTGATCCCCTTCGCCTTCCCGTATGAAGACGTACCGGGAATGGCAGCGATAAAGGAGTACCTGGCCTCGCAGGGCGAGAAACTCGAGGAGATTAACCAGAAGTTTGTCCAGGGCTGGTGCTCGACGATGGTTATGCTTGAGGGTGTAAAGCGTGCTGGTGACAATCTGACGGGCGAAGGAATCAAGGCCGGTCTCGAAAGCCTTTCGGAGTTTGACACCGGCGGCCTCTCGGCTCCCGTGACGTTCACCCCGGAGAGCCACCGCGGCAGCGAGAAGGTCCGTCTGGCCAAGGTTACCAACGGCAAGTTTGAATATATTACCGATTGGGTCGGTTACAAGTAATACTCTGCCTTAGAGAAATACAGGTCGCGGCCGTCGGGAGACTGGAACCAGAGGGCGGTTATTTCGGCGGCCGCGTCGCTTGGAAGCCGGAGGTTAGACGTTGGATGTCGGGGGCCGGAAGGGGAAAGGAAGTTCCGCGGCGACTTCCTGGCACCCAGGACGGCCGGCCGCTGGGACCTGCGGCAATAAGGGAGGGGAATTAAGTTGCTGGTGCTGAATAACGTAGAGGTCATTTACGACCGCGTTATTCTGGTGTTGAAAGGCATGTCACTGACCGTACCCGAGGGCAGTATTGTGGCGCTGCTGGGCTCAAACGGTGCGGGAAAAACAACCACCCTGAAGGCAATTTCCGGGTTGCTGCAGGCCGAAAACGGAAAAGTAACCGATGGTACGATTGAGTTCCGCGGCGAGAACATCGCCAACCTGGACGCGGAAAAAGTCGTCCAAAAAGGGATTTTCCAGGTAATGGAGGGGCGCCGGGTCTTTGAGCACCTGACGGTAGAGGAAAACCTCCTCGCCGGGAGCTATGTCCGGAAGGACAGAGTAAACATCAGGAAGGACCTTGAGCTTGTTTACCGGTACTTTCCACGGCTTGCGGACCTTCGCCACCGGGTGGCGGGCTACCTTTCCGGCGGTGAGCAGCAAATGCTGGCAATCGGCCGGGCTTTGATGGCCAAACCGGTAATGATGCTTCTTGACGAACCATCGTTGGGATTGGCTCCACTCCTGGTGGCGGAGATTTTTAACATAATTCGTGAGATCAACCGTAACGAAAAGACTACGATACTGGTGGTTGAGCAGAACGCCAACGTCGCCCTCTCCATAGCCGACTACGGGTACATCATGGAGAACGGGAAGATCGTACTTGAGGGCGAGGTCGAAAAGCTGCGGGATAACGAGGACGTCAGAGAGTTTTACCTGGGTCTTACGGAGGTCGGGAAGAAAAAGAGTTACCGCGAGGTAAAGCATTACAAAAGGCGCAAGAGGTGGCTCGGATGAGTCTTTTCACAAGTTTTACCGGCTTTGTCCGTTTTGCGTATGAGAACTCCCCTGCCGTAAGGGACAAATTTACCACCGCAGGTCTGAAGCCCGGCGATATCCGGGGGACCGAAGACTTACCGCGCCTGCCGCTTACACGGAAAAGCGATCTCAGCGCGCGGCAACAGGCGGCGCCCCCTTTCGGCGGTTTTCTCGCCGTGCCGCAGGAACGACTGCAGCGGATTTTCGCTTCTCCCGGTCCGATCTATGATCCGCAGGGGGAAGGCGAGGACTACTGGCGGTGGGGAGAAGCGCTGGCGGCGGCCGGCTTTGAGGCGGGGGAAATAGTGCAGAACACGTTCTCATATCACCTGACCCCGGCCGGCTTTATGTTTGACGGGGCACTGCGAAGCCTCGGTTGTGTGGTGGTTCCGGCGGGAGTGGGCAATACCGAATTACAAGCCCAAATCATGCGGGACTTGCAGGTGAACGGTTACATCGGCGTGCCGAGTTTCCTCTACGCCTTGATTAAGAAGGCGGAGGAACTGGGCTTCGTATCGGAACTTAAGCTCCGGCGCGCTTGGATAACGGCTGAACGGCTTTCCGAAGAACTGCGGACGCTTTTGCGGGAGAAGTACGGCATCAGCGTCTTTCAAGGATACGGAACGGCCGACACCGGCTGCGTGGCGTACGAGTGTCCGGAACTCAAAGGACTGCATCTTGCCCGTGACGTGGTCGTCGAGATTGTCGACCCCCAGACCGGCGAACCGGTCCCGGACGGGGAGGTCGGCGAGATCGTGATCACCCTCATGGTTCCCACTTACCCGTTACTGCGCCTGGCATCAGGAGATTTAAGCGCTTTCATCGCAGAACCTTGCGCCTGCGGCCGGCCGGGAAAACGACTGGTCGGTATACTCGGGCGGGCGGCCGCAGGGGTAAAGGTCCGGGGGCTTTTCCTTTATCCCCATCAGGTGTCAGAACTGGCCGGCGAGTTTCCTCAAATTAAAAGCTTGCGCGCTGTTGTCACGCAGCAAGACTTTCGGGACGAGCTGGCTCTGGAGGCGGAACTTGCACCGGGAGCGGCGGAGGACCCGGAGCTTACCGCCACAATTGCCGCACGCGCCAAGGACCTGCTCCGCCTGAAGGCAGAGGTGTTCTTTGTGCCCCCAGGGACCGTCGGCGACGCGCTTATAGTTGACAAAAGGTAACTGTCACAAAAACGCAGGCCACGGTGTTTAGTCAGCAAGGAAGCAAAGCGGGGCGCTTCGGTCAAGCCTCCGGGGAGGGACTGCGAGTGACTGAAAAGGGCAAGAGGTTTAAATTCGGGTGGTGGCCCTTTGCTTTGGCCGGTTTTGTGGCCGGCTGCCTGATCACGTTGGCAGTTTTGCTTTCAGGATTGCAGTTCGGCGGCTGCGGTACCACACCCCCGTACATAGCTGCAGAAGCTCCGGCGCCGTACGAGACCGTTCAAAAAGAGGCGCTTGTTGGTACGGGGGGCATGCAACGTGACGAAGCGATCACCTCCGGCAAGGGATCGGGAGAGCGCCTGGTGGTCAAGCGCAAGACGCTGCGCCTTTCTGTTAAGGACGTTAATGCCGCGATTGAAACGGCCGGCGAGATAGCGGCACAAAACGGAGGTTACACCGCTAACGCGTCCGTGACTTCCGGCGATGACCCACCGGTATACCCGCTGAGGAACGGACAAGAATTACAGGCCCGGCCCTATACGGGCACTATAACCGTCAAAGTGCCTGTCGAAAAGTTCACAGCGGCGGTAAGCGCTTTAAAAAAGCTGGGGAGCCTGCGGTCGGAGTACGAGTCCGCCGAAGAAGTCACCGAACAGCACATCGACCTGACCGCAAGGCTCAGGAACTTGAAGCGTCAGGAGGAGCGCTACCTTGAAATCTTAAAGTCTGCCGTCAAAGTCGAGGAGATGCTCAAAGTGGAACAACAGCTTGTGCGGATAAGGGGCGAGATTGAATCGCTCCAGGCGCAGGTTGAGTACTTGGAGAAGAGTGCGGCCATGGCCACGATAACCCTGGAGCTTGTCGAGCCGGGTTCAGTTGCAGCGCCCCTGGTTCGTTGGGGCTTGAGGGACGCGTTGATTACCGCCGTGCAGAGTTTTATAGCGGTCTTTAATTTCTTGATTATTGCCGTCGGCGCCGTGGCGCCTCTAGCGATCATCGGCGGTCTTACCTGGCTCGGTGTACGCGTCCTGAGAAAGCGCCGCACCGGCGCTTAGTTTCGGCTTCCACAGGATGACAACGGATGGTTTTCCCTCGGGGCATCTTTTTTTGCATTATTTTATTAACTCAACTTTCTCACTAAAAAAATGTCCTCAAACCCTTGCTATATCTGAGATTTAGCAACAAAAACACCCCTCGTTTTGGTAAAATAGAAGTGTACAAAACCCCATCATACCAAAACAAAGAGGGTG
>JBFLWY010000010.1:0-73267 GCA_040757355.1 Bacillota bacterium
TGGGTCTCGCGCGACGGAGCTTCCTGAACCGTGTCAGGTCCTGACGGAAGCAGCACTAAAGGAAATCCTCCGGGTGCCGTGAGGGTGCCTGGCCCGAGCCACCTGCGGCGGGTGACGACCGGAAGCCGGTATTCAAAGGCAGGTGCACGGCCAAGTTTACTCGCTGTTTTGAGAATCTTCAAAACAGCGCTTTTATTTTTGCTGTGGTGTTTTTTGCAAAGATTATGCTTTCAACGAGGATTAGACCTGGCAGTGTAGAAATAGTTCCTTTTAGATTATCAGGGGATCTGACTACCAAGCGGAGGTATCAAGTGAATAAACAAGAAACCGCCCCGGTGGCATTGTACCGCCAGTGGCGACCGCAGACATTTGCAGAAGTGGTGGGTCAAGAGCATGTAACCCGGACGCTTCGGAACGCCCTGGCAAGAAACAAGGTGGCACACGCCCTGCTTTTTGCCGGACCGCGCGGAACCGGCAAAACAAGTACCGCCAGGATTCTGGCCAAGGCACTGAACTGTATTGAGGGCCCGGATGTCAGGCCTTGTAACGTTTGCCACCACTGCCGTTCGATAACGGCGGGCACCTCGCTGGACGTGTTGGAGCTCGACGCGGCCTCAAGACGCGGCATAGACGAGATGCGCGACCTCCGCGAGCGGGTCAAACTGGCCCCGGTGGCGGCGCCGCATAAGGTTTACATCATCGACGAGGCGCACATGCTCACCACGGAGGCCGCCAACGCCCTTTTGAAGACACTTGAGGAACCACCGCCCCACGTCGTCTTTATTCTTGCCACAACCGAACCCCACAAGATGCCTGTCACTATCCTTTCCCGCTGCCAGCGCTTTGACTTTCACCGGCTCCAACCGGCAGAGATCCGCTCGCAGTTGGAACGGGTCCTTGAAGAAGTGCAGGGCCGGGCCACGCCGGCGGCCATGGAAATGATATCCCGGGCCGCAGAAGGGAGTATGCGCGACGCACTGGGTATCCTGGACCAGGTTTTATCCCTGGGCGATGGAGACATAGACGAGGATACGGTAGCTGACCTCCTGGGGAAGGTGCGGCTGGGGGCCTTAACCGAAATGACTGAGTTTCTCCGGCGGGGGGACACGGCGGGGGCGCTCCGGTTGGTCTCGGAAGTTGACCGGGCCGGGAAGGACCCCGGACTTTTCGTCCGCGACTTGTTGGGCCTGCTGCGGGAGGACCTTCTGCGGGCAATCGACCAGGGTAAAACTGTACCGCGCAGCCTTATACGCTGCCTGGACGAATTCAGCCGTGCGCTGGAGGAGACGAAGGGGGCGGCGATAAAAACGTTGCCGCTGGAACTGGCGATTGTCAGGGCGCTCTACGGGAGTACACCGGTAGGGGACGGCGAAGAGGAACCTTCCCTGCAGCGGGTAAAAGCCGCATGGGCGGATATCCTTAAAGCAGTGAAGAACTCCCGGCCGGTGACGTTCGGGTACCTGAGCCGCGCGCGGCCGGTAGCAGTATCCGGGCAGTGCCTGAAGCTTTCCCTGCCGGACGACGCTTCAAGGGAGGTTATAACGCAGCAGGAGCACCGTACAGTGGTGGAGCAGGCGCTATCGAAATTCTTCGGCGACAGGTGGCGTATAGAGGTATCATAATGGGATGTTCCGCCAGAACTGTTCGAAAGTGCGAAGTGTGTCACAGTGGTTATATTGCATAGCCGAGGTCCTACATTTTTGAATTCGCAAGGCGGACTCTTTCATTGACACTAACCTCTGTTTTCACTGCTTATTTCTTAATTAGGGAGGGCGACAAACTTGGACATAGGCAAGATGATGAAACAGGTCCAGAAACTGCAGGGTGAGATGGCCAAGCTCCAGGAGGAACTTGCACAGCGTAAGACGGAGGCCACTGCCGGCGGAGGTGTGGTTAGAGCGGTTGTCAATGGGCGCCAGGAGGTTGTAGCGCTCGATATCAAACCGGAAGCGGTAGACCCGGAAGACGTCGAGATGCTGCAGGACCTCATCGTAGCGGCGGTAAACGAAGCGCTGAGGCAATCGCGGGACATGGTGGCCCGTGAAATGGGTCGGCTCACCGGAGGCCTGGGGATCCCGGGTCTGTTTTGAAGAGGCCGCCGCAAGACTTCATCTGCCGTTTAGGAATCGCGGGTTGTGTATCCCTCTTCCCGAAGGGCCGTTATAAGCGTAAGGGGATGGACCATTGGGGGTCGTTCTGCGTTCTGCGTGCTGCGCTGAGAATATGCGCACGGAAATTAAGTGAGCATTTTTCAAGGTATAGATATGTTTTTTTGCCGGAAACGGCCTTCAGCCTTTTTCCGGCCTACGAAAATTAGAAGTCAGAGGCATGAAGTCAGAGGTCAGAGGATAAAACAACATTTGTGGGCGGACGAAGTAGATATTCCGACATCTGACATCCTGAAGCCGACATCTGACATCCTGAAGCCGACATCTGACATCCTGAAGCCGACTTCTGTTTTGGCAGGCCGGAAAAGAAAATGATTCAATTGCTTGGGCTTCGGCCTTTTATAAACGTCGAACGAAAACGGACCCCAAAGGTCCATCAGCATAAGCCCGAACCGTGAACCGTGAACGGACCCTAAAGGTCCATCACTTTCAGCCTAACGTTGAACTATTTTAGTAGGAGTGTCTGAAAGCATGGCTTATGCCCGGCCTGTTAACCGGCTGATAGAGGAATTGAAACGCCTACCTGGAATCGGGCCCCGGACGGCCCAGCGGTTGGCGCTCTATCTTTTGAGCGCCCCGCAGGACCAGGCGGAGCGCCTTGCCGCCGCTATCAAGGAGGCTCGGGAAACGACGGTTTACTGCTCGGTATGCGGGAACTTCACCGATATCGACCCATGCAGCATCTGTGCGGACGCAGCGCGGGACCACAGTATTTTCTGCGTGGTTGAAGAACCGCGCGATGTTGTGGCGATCGAGCGATCCGGCAGCTACCGCGGTGTTTACCATGTTCTGCACGGCGCGCTTTCGCCGCTCGACGGTATCGGTCCGGAAAAACTGCGGATAAAGGAACTTCTGGCGCGGTTGGATAACGGCGGCGTGGGCGAAGTGGTTCTAGCCACGAGCCCCGATACGGAAGGCGAAGCGACGGCCCTTTATCTCAAGCGGCTACTAGAGCCGATCGGCGTCAAGTTAAGCAGGCTGGCGTACGGCCTGCCGGTAGGTGCTGAGATCGAGTTTGCCGACGAGCAAACTATTGCCAGAGCGATGGAGGGGCGACGGGAGATTAAATGAAGGGCGTAACTATTCAGGCTTCCCGTCGGGCGCGGCGATAAACGGCGCATTTCGGAAGTCAGATGTCGGACGTCGGAAGTCAGACTCGTAGGAAATCGCTTTGCGATTTCCATTTTTTAATTTCGGAAGTCAGATGCAGGATGTCAGAAGTCAGACTCGTAGAATTCCCTGCGCGAATTCCCTTTTCCCCCTTTTCAGACCTCTGACTTCCGGCTTCTGACCTCTGAATCATGTACACTCCGGCCCGGCCCCCAGCACTCAAACTTGCCCTGGCAGAAAACAAGCGGTTTTCACAACATTTAATGTTTTTATGAAATTGCTACTTTCCAAGTTGAATTGAGTGCTGGGTTCCTCGCACTGCTTGTTTTTCTCGCCGCCCCGCACTCAACTTAGCAGATGAAAGCAGCATAGTTCCGGCAGCCTTGCACCCAGAGTTGAGTGCGGGGTAATTAGTGGGTGGCAGGCTGAATGGTTGCTGAAGGGGCGTTGAAACGCTTGGTGACCCGTTTGAATTCCTGAAACACTCCGGGATTTGCGGGTGCAATTATACTAAGATTAAATATAGAAGGCACGGTTTTTTAACGTTTTACAGGAATAATTTACCTCCCTTGCGGAATAAGCTTGCTCCAGAGGTTGTCATAATCGGGTAACTGTCTGACTGCAGGCGAGCAGCCGGCATGTCGTTAAGTTCCGGCTTCTCGGCGCTTGCAGGCACTTCCTAAAAAGGGGGGTAAATGTATGGACTGGAAAATTGCGGCTTTAGGGGCGGTGGGGCTGTTGGGTCTGTACCTGATAGGCAGCGCCTTAATTGCGCCGTTCAGACTCCTCCTGCGGTTGGGTGTGGCATTTGTTGCGGGCGGGGTTCTGATTGCCCTGGTTAATCTCGCAGGCACGGTGTTTCACTTCCACATAGCGATGAATCCTGTGACGATGCTTGCGGCTGGTGCTTATCCCGTCCCAGGCCTTCTTCTCCTCACCTTATTAACCATTTTCACGGTCTAAGCGTTGACGCTGCCGTGGTTTTGGGGTAGGATAATATGTAAACCATTTTGGGGCGTAGCAAGATATTCTTGCATAGGAATATATTACTTAATTTTGAAGGAAGCGGTTAAAAGGGAGGACGATGTAACAAAGCAGTAACAAAACAGTTCGCCGGGGGCAAAATGAGTATCGGCTTTTATGTGTACAAGCCCCTGCTTTTTTTAAATTCAACGTTAAGTTCAACGTTCGCACTTAGCTTACTGCTCAGGAGTAGTTCTGAAAAAAACAGCCGGTTTTGCCCCCAAGGAGCCGGTACCAGAACTGATATTCAAAAGATAGTTGCGCGAAAGCGGAGTAGATGTACATTTTATAAAGAAGAGGCGTCTTTAAAGGCGCAACTGAGTACTGAGGGGCGCCCCGGGGATAACACTGACAAGCAGGCCTATTCGGTCATAACTGCGAAAGTGTGTATTGAATTCGCGCAGATACGACTTTTGAAGATAGAGAGAGAAGATAGAGAGATTTTTGCAGGAGTCGTTCACGACCCAGCACTCAATGGACTCTCTTGCCCTTTGAAGGACAGACCTTCATTGAGCTTAAATGCCCAGCACTCAATAGGACTTTTTGAGCTTTGGAGGAGAGACCTTCTTTAGTCTAATGAAGTGATAGCTTTCAAACTTCAAGGTTATATTGAGTGCTGGGTTAATCTTCAAGGATTACATTGAGTGCTGGGTCGCCACCGGGAATGGAATGGCCTGTCTGCCGTTATCTCAGGCGAATTAGGAAGTGAGCAGTGTGAGGTGAGAGGTGGTATTCTTAAAAGTAGGTCGGAATAAGCGTAGCGTTTCCGGCATTTTAAGGAAAGATATGTTTTTTTTGCCGGAAACGGCCTTTAGCCTTTTTCCGGCCTACGAACTACGAACTCCGGTCTTTTTCTCAGCGTAGAACGTAGAACGGACCCAAAAGGTCCGTCAGCATAAGGTTAAACGTCTATTTACGGAGGAGGTTGCTTATGGGGGATACTGTTGAAATCCGGTGGCATGGAAGAGGAGGGCAGGGGACCGTAACCGCGGCTAAGGTGCTGGCGGACGCATGTCTTGCCGGCGGGAGGTATGTCCAGGCTTTCCCGGAATACGGTCCGGAAAGGTCCGGGGCGCCGCTGAGGGCATACAACCGGATTAGTTCTAAGGAACTCCGGATGCACTGCCCGGTGCTTGAGCCCCAGGTAGTAAGCGTAGTCGACGCATCGCTGCTGGATACCGTGGACGTTACGGAGGGGGCTAAGGAAAACGCGGTATTTCTAGTAAACACAGCTAAAGACCCGCAGGAGATAAGGGAAAAGCTGAAAGCAAAAACCGGGCAGAAAGTCTTTACGGTTGACGCCACCAGGATAGCGGTGGAATCGATCGGGAGGCCCTTCCCGAACTCGCCGATGCTCGGCGCGGTCTGTAAGATAACTGGTCTTGTCACCCTCGAACACCTCCTTGAGGATGTCAGGAAGAGTTTCGGCAAAAAATTTGCGCAGAAGATTATCGACGGGAACCTCGAAGCAACAAGGCGGGGTTATGAGGAGGTAAAAGAAGGATGAGCGCGAAAGGATGGCGGGAGCTTCCACCGGGGGCGGTGATTCTCGACGCGGGGAATTCGCGCGAGCTGAAAACCGGCACCTGGCGGACGCTCAGCAAGCCGGTTATTAAGGAAGAGAACTGCAGTCAGTGTCTTTTGTGCTGGCTTTTTTGCCCGGATATGGCCGTCATCGTGAAGGAAGGAAAGGTGGTCGGCATCGATTACGAGTATTGCAAGGGCTGCGGCATATGCGCCGCTGAGTGTCCCGGCAAGAAGGGGCAGAAGGCCATTGTCATGGAGGAGGAAAAGAAATAATGGCGAGGGTAGCTGCTGTAACGGGAAACGAAGCGGTGGCAGAGGCGCTCCGACAGATAAACCCGGACGTCTGCGCCGCGTATCCGATAACCCCGCAAACGGAGCTGATGCAGAGATTCTCTGCATTCGTGTCCAACGGGAAGGTTGACACCGAGCTGATTCTGGTTGAAAGCGAGCACAGCGCGATGAGCGCATGTATCGGTGCGGCCGCCGCGGGCGGCAGGGTCGCGACCGCTACCTGCGGCCCGGGACTGGCGCTGATGTGGGAGATGCTTTTCGTAGCATCCGGAACGCGCCTGCCGATAGTCATGGCGGTGGTCAACAGGTCGCTTTCCGCGCCGCTTAACATCCACGGCGACCACTCCGACGCGATGGGCGCGCGCGATTCCGGGTGGATCCAACTCTGGTCGGAAAACGCCCAGGAGGCATACGACAACACCATTCAGGCGTTCCGGATCGCAGAGCACATGGATATCAGGCTCCCTGCCATGGTTTGCATGGACGGGTTCATTGTCAGCCATTCCATCGGCAGAATAGAGTATCTTGACGACGAGCCCGTCAAAAATTTCGTGGCGGAGTACAAGCCCCTCTACCCGCTGCTCGACCTGGAAAACCCGAAGAGCTTCGGCCCGCTGATCCTTACGGACCAGTATCACGAGTACAAGCGGGCCCAGCACGAGGTGATGACCAGGGTCCAGGGCGTCGTGCTCGAGGTGGCGGCGGAGTTTGAAAAGATAAGCGGCAGGAAATACGGCCTGTTCGAGGCTTACCGGCTCGACGACGCCGAAATCGGTCTCGTAATATTGAACTCGGCGGCCGGGACGGCGAAAGACGTCGTCGATTCGTTTCGGGAACGCGGGGTCAAGGCGGGCCTTTTAAAGCCGCGTCTCTTCAGGCCGTTCCCGTATACAGAGGTCGCGCAGGCGCTGAAAGACCTGAAGGCTGTGGCCGTTCTAGACCGCGCCGACTCGTTCGGCGGCTACGGCCCGGTCTTTATGGAGGTCTGTTCGGCGCTTTACCCGCTCGCGAAGCGCCCGGTGGCGATAAACAAGATATACGGCCTGGGCGGCCGGGACTTTCTGCCGCAGCATGCTGAGGCGGTCTTGAAGGAACTTGAAGAGATAGCGCGCACGGGCAAGGCGGGAATTACCAAAGAGTACATCGGGGTGAGGGAATAAGATGGCTACTGAACTTAAGCTCAAGGAGCTTGCTGAGAAGGAGATCCTTCTTGCATCCGGGCACAGGCTGTGCGCGGGGTGCGGCGCGCCGACCGTCGCGAAAATGGTCCTGATGGCGGCGGCTGATTATCCGGTTGTCGCCTGTTCCCCGACCGGGTGTCTTGAAGTCTCCACATGCATTTCGGACCATACGGCGTGGAAAGTCCCCTGGATACACAGCGCCTTTGAGAACGCCGGCGCTACGCTTTCCGGGGTGGAGACGATGTACCGCGCCTGGAAGAAAAAAGGTAAAATAGATAAGGAAGTAAAGTTCATCGCGATCGGCGGCGACGGCGGCACTTACGACATCGGTCTGCAAAGCCTTTCAGGCGCGATGGAGCGGGGGCACGACCTGCTTTACGTCTGCTACGACAACGGCGCTTATATGAACACCGGCATCCAGCGTTCGAGCGCGACGCCCCTTGGAGCGGACACTACGACCAGCCCGGCGGGGAGTGTTATTCCCGGGAAGACGCAGCGGCGGAAGGATTTGACCAGGATCATGGCCGCGCACAACATTCCCTACGCCGCGCAGGCGTCGCCGAGCCACTGGTCGGACTTTATGAAGAAGGTTAAAAAAGCGGTTTCAATAAAGGGGCCGAAGTTCATCAACGTGATTTCTCCCTGCCACCGCGGCTGGCGGTCGCGGGTCGAAGATACCATCCTGCTCAGCAGGCTGGCGGTCCAGACCTGTTACTGGCCGCTTTACGAGGTGGAGGACGGCGTGACGAAGGTTACCTACAAGCCAAAGGATAAAAAACCCATAGAGGAGTTTCTGAAGCTCCAGGGCAGGTTTAAACACCTCTTCACGCCCGAGAACGAGTGGATAATCAAAAGATTCCAGGAAGATATCGACCGGGAATGGGAAAGGTTGCTGAGGGAGGAGTCCCTGTACGCCTGATGCGGCAAACGCGCTGCCCGCTGGTGGAGGCGCTGAAGCGTTATGTTGAAAAGGGGTATACCCCTTTTCACACACCGGGACACTTGCAGGGAGGGGCGGCTCCGCCGGTGCTTCGCCGCTGGTGGGGCCGTTCGGTTTTTTCTGCGGACCTGACGGAAGTACCCGGCCTTGACGACCTGCAGGCTTCCTCCGGGGTTATCCGGGAAGCAGAGGAACTCGCGGCGAAGCTGGCCGGCGCAGAGAATACATTTTTTCTTGTCAACGGGAGCACCGCCGGTAATCTGGCAATGATCATGGCTGCTGCCGGTCCGGGTGACAAAGTGGTCCTACCCCGGACTATCCACAGGTCTGCCGTGGCGGCGCTGGTACTTAGCGGCGCAGAGCCGGTCTTTTTGCCTGTGAGGTGGCTGGAGGATTTCGAAATCCCGCTGCCGCCGGAGCCGGCTGTTTACCGTGATGCTCTGGCGGAACGGCCGGAAGCGCGGGCGGTGTTTTCTGTCTATCCGGACTATTACGGGGTGGCGGTGGACCTGGAAGCGGTAGCCCGGGAAGCACATTCCCTGGGCCTGCCCCTCCTCGTTGACGCCGCACACGGCGTTCTTTTCGGCCGTCACGCGGAAATGCCGCCGGGAGCAATGGCGTGCGGGGCGGACGCGTCTGTTGAAAGCGTGCATAAGAGGGCCGGCGCGCTCACACAGGCGGCTTGGTTGCTGGTGCAAGGCAACAGGGTGTCACCCGCGCGGATACGGGACGCTCTCCGGCTGGTTACGACCAGCAGCCCTTCTTATCTGCTGCTCGCTTCACTGGACGCAGCGCGGCGACAGTTGGCCGCCTCGGGGGAGTCGCTCTGCCGGCGGATCATTGAACTGGCCGTTTACGCCCGTGCGGAGCTTGCCCGCTGTCCCGGGGTGAGTGTCCTGTCGGCGGCAGGTGAGTCATACCGGGTCGACCAAACAAGGCTGGTGCTGAATTTCCGGGCGGCAGGTATAAGTGGTTTTACCGCGGCTAAGTTGATGCGCCGCAGCGGCGTGGTTGCCGAGATGGCCGACTTTCATAATGTCGTCCTGCTCCTGAGCCCCGGCCACCGCATGCGGGACATAAAGACGCTGGTCTGCGCGGTGAGGAAGGTCTTGGATAAAACCCGCGAACAGGTGAGAGCGCCCCGGTTTCCCCAGGCGCCGCCCGCAAGGCTAAGCCCCAGGGAGGCCTGGCTGGCGCCGTCCCGGGCCGTCCCGCCGGCGGAAGCGACCGGCCTTGTAAGCGCCGAGATCGTTGCGCCGGCTCCCCCCGGCATACCGGTACTCCTTCCCGGGGAAGAGGTTACGGCAGAAGCGGTCGCTTATCTTTATGCTGTACGCGCGGCGGGGGCAAGGGTTCAAGGGGCTCAGGATCCGGAACTGAATACGATTTTAGTGGTGCGTTAATGACCGGTTTTTTGATTACTTTTGAAGGAATCGACGGTGCGGGGAAAACCACGCAGGTGAAGCGGCTGGCCGAAAGGCTTGCCGCACACGGACTTGATGTTCTGACGGTGCGGGAGCCGGGAGGGACGAAGCTCGGCGAGGCGATAAGGGAGATTCTGCAGAACCCGGGCAACACAATAAATGCCCGCGCGGAGACCTGCCTTTACGCAGCGGCCAGGGCGGAGCTTGTGGCACAGGTCATCCTGCCGGCGCTCCAAGCGCATAAGGTCGTACTGGCCGACCGCTTTGCCGACTCGACAATCGCTTACCAGGGTGCTGGGCGCGGCCTGCCGGAGGAAGTGCTCGTACAGCTCAATACCTTGGTGACCCAGCAACTCAAGCCGAACCTCACCGTTCTTATCGACCTGCCCGTAGAAGAGGCGCTTGCGCGCGTGAGCAGGGTGAAAACCTTCGACCGCATGGAAATGCTGGGGGATCAATTCTTTACACGGGTCAGGGAGTGTTATCTGCGACTTGCAGCCTTAGAATCCGTCCGTTTCGCTGTCTTCGACGGGACGAAAACTCCTGCGGAATTGGCGGCTGATATATTTGAAGTGGTCCGGGAGGCACTCGATCGGTGTATGACCATATCCGGGGGCAGCACGCGCCTGTAGCATACCTGAAAGCCGTTTGCAGGAGCGGGAAGGTCTCGCACGCCTACCTTTTTACCGGCCCTGCCGGCGTCGGGAAACAGACTATAGCCAGTGCCTTCGCGGCGGCCCTTCTTTGCGCTTCACCCGTTGCGGGGGTTGCCTGCGGCGAGTGCCGCCAGTGCAGGCTTTATTACGGTTTAGGTCATCCGGACCTGCACAGCCTTGACCCCAAGGAGTCTACGATCAAGATCGACCAGATCCGGCAGTTGGTATCGGCGGTAGGGCGGAAACCTTACCACCACCGTCACGTGGTGATTATTGACCAGGCGGAGAAGACCACTCCTGAGGCGCAAAACGCCTTTTTGAAAACGCTGGAGGATCCCCCGGGTAATACGGTCTTCATTCTAATCTCAGCGCACCCCGATGTCCTCTTGCCGACGGTTCTGTCCCGGTGCAGCGAGGTGCGCTTCGGTAGGCTTGCACCGGCGACTGTCGCCGCAGAATTGGCTGTACGCCACAACGTGGCTGAACAAGAGGCCAAAGTGCTCGCCGCGCTCTCCGGGGGGAGTATCGGTCATGCGCTGGAGCTGATGCGCTCCGACATCGCGGCGGTTAAGGAAAGGGTTTTAAAGCTTGCCCAAAAACCCTCCCTGAGGGAAATTCTGAAGGACGGCATACACAGCAAGAGAGAGGCCGAGGAATGGCTGGAGTTTCTCGGTCTCTGGTACCGCGATCTTCTGCTCTATCAGATAACGGGCGATCGGGGGTTGGTGGTCTACACGGACCACCTGGGAGAGATAGAAAAAGCAACCTTGCCCGTGGCGACTCTTCTTGAGGCAACCGGGGCGGTTGAGGCAGCGCGGAAAATGCTGAGGGCGAACGTGAACCCGCGGCTGGTTATTGAAGGGTTGTTCATTCGCATTGATTCTATATTAAGTTCAGCGTCATAATAGTATTAGCCTCAATGGTAACTATTCAGCCTGCCACCCACCAATTACCCCGCACTCAACTCTGGGTGCAAGGCTGCCGGAACTATGCTGCTTACCGTTTATCGCCGCGCCCGACGGGAAGCCTGGATAGTTACCCGCAAATGTGTGAATGGCCTGTTTGCCGGTTATCCCTCATCCGCTGAGTGCGGGGCAGGTAGTTTGTGGTTACTGGGGTAATGATTGTTCTTCCAAAGAGGTGAAATCAATGCAGGCAGTAGGTGTCCGGTTTAAGAAAGCCGGCAAGGTGTACTACTTCGACCCGGGCTTTCTGAAACTCAAACCGGGCGATAACGTAGTGGTGGAAACCGTCCGGGGAATGGAATACGGGTGCGTCGTGACCGGGCCTTTAGATGTCAATATAGACGCTGCAGCCTTAAAACCGGTCCTCCGGATGGCTACACCCGAAGATATGAAACAGGCCTTGTCTAATAGGGAAAAAGAGAGACAGGCGTTTAAAATATGCCAGGACAAAATTACCGCCCACGGTCTCCCGATGAAGCTGATCGGTGTCGACTACACGCTGGACGGCAGCAAGGTAATTTTTTATTTTACCGCGGAAGGGCGGGTTGATTTCCGGCAACTGGTAAGGGACCTTGCTGCGGTGTTTAAAACCCGGATCGAACTCAGGCAGGTAGGGGTTCGGGATGAGGCCAAAATGTTAGGGGGAATCGGTTCCTGCGGGCGGGAGTTGTGTTGCGCGACCTGGCTTTCCGAATTTGCGCCGGTCTCTATCCGGATGGCTAAAGGGCAGAATCTCGTGTTGAACCCTAACAAGATCTCCGGGGTGTGCAGCAGGCTCATGTGCTGCCTACGGTACGAAAACCTGAATTACCGGGATGATGAGGTTGAGTTCGAAGAAACTGCAGAAGAAGAGGTTTAGGCGAGAACCGGATAATGCTGCGATTTCCGGACCAGCGCCCCCCGGCAAACCGTCGGTTTCGGCGGAGTCCCCGCAGGCTGTGGACGAATATGAATGCGTTAGCGCCCTCCGGTGGGCGCATCTGGCTTCGCTCAAAGAGGCAGATGGTGGAGACCTACAGCAGGTTCAGAAGGGAAGGCTTTATGTCTGCCCCACCCCTATCGGCAACCTTGAGGACATAACCCTCAGGGTGCTCCGGGTACTGAAGGAGGTATCTCTAATCGCAGCCGAAGACACCAGGCACACCCGGAAGCTGCTGTCACATTTCGGCATACAAACGCCGCTACGGAGCTACCACAGCCACAATCAGCGGGCGCGGGGAGAGGAACTGCTCGCCAGGCTTTCCGCAGGGGAAAGCATCGCGTTGGTGTCTGACGCAGGGACACCCGGCATTTCGGACCCGGGGGCGGCCCTCGTCAGAGAAGCGCTTGCACGGGGGCTTCCGGTAGAGACACTGCCTGGGCCAAGCGCGTTGTTGACCGCGCTGGTGGCTTCTGGTTTTGATACCAGCCGCTTTGTTTTTGAGGGGTTCCTCCCGGTCCGGCACCGGTACAGGGTCCTGGAAGGTTTTCAAGCGGAAACGCGTACGGTTGTGATCTTCGAGGCTCCTCACCGCTGCCTGGATACCTTGAAAGACATCCTTAAAACTTTAGGTGACCGGCCTGTTGCGGTAGCCCGCGAGCTCACCAAGGTCCACGAAGAAGTCTTTCGTGGCCGGTTGTCCAAGGCAATTGAGCATTTCGCAGAAAAACCGCCAAGAGGGGAAATAACCATCGTCCTGGCCGGGCGGCAGCCCAAAGCAGAAAAGCACGAGACAGTCCAAGACGCGGAGGTTTTTTCTTACTTCGAAAAGTTGACGGCCGAAGGAATGCAAAAGCGAGCCGCCATCAGAGAGGCAGCCCGCAATTTCGGCTTGTCCGCAAAGATTGTCTACTCAATAGTAGAAAAAGAAAAGGCCAAAGTGGACGCTACATAGCCTTGGCCCGGTCAGACATGGCGGTAGCGCACTCGCGACAGACCAATCTTCCCCGGTAATGCTGGACGTCGGCGGCGTTACCACAAAAGATGCAAGCCGGTTCATACTTTTTCAGGATAATTTTTTCGTTATCGACGTAGATTTCTAAGGCGTCTTTTTCTTCGATACCAAGTGTCCGGCGCAGCTCGATGGGGATAACAACCCGCCCAAGCTCATCCACCTTGCGCACAATACCAGTCGACTTCACTCCACTTTCCCTCCCTTATTTTGTCAAACTAATTCAAACATGATTAAATGTTACCAAGTGTGACATTTAAAGTCAACACCTTTTTCACAAATTTTTTTAAAAATTTTCCAGCTCACGCTATGAATTTGGTGTAAATTCTACCTGAAAACAGGCTTTCTGCCAGGGTTCGTGTTTTTTTTAAAAAATGTGTTGGCAGGGTTAAGCGGAAGTCCACTAATGCCGAAGAAACTAATCGAAACTATACACAGCCGGGAGCTGAGGCGCGGTGGAAAAACCGAACTCGAAAGGTTCTTTTGCTTCATTTTTCGGGAACATCTTCTCGACAAGAAAGCTGAACTGTTGGGATTATTTGAATTGTCCGGAACACCGCAAAGACAAATGTCCCGCTTACGCTCAGAACGCTGGGCGCCGCTGCTGGAGGCTTCAGGGAACGCTGTGCGGCGGTGAGGTTCAGGGTTCGATCGTCGAAAAGCTCGCCACCTGCCTGAAGTGCGATGTCTACCATAAGGTCAACCAGCTTAAGTGGTTTGACACGGTTTATGTTCGTTTTGAGCTGTTTGTAGTCCTGCCGGTTTTGGCAATTCTCGTTGGAGCCCTCGTCTGTACTTATTTCTTTGTACACTCTTTGCCGCATTTTGTCCTCGTGGCTCTTGCCGCTACATTCCTAAGCGGGTGCGTGGCGCTCGCGCCGGCTTTCAAGGTGGGAAAGCCGATCCGAATTCTAAAAGAGAAGGCCTACCAACTGGGTTTGGGTAATTTGGCATCGGAACCGGCAATAGTTCCCAGGCGGGACGAGTATATGCTGGTGGCGATTGCACTCAACGATTTGGGCGAGGTGCTGCGCGGTGTAATCAAGAGTTTCAAGAAGAATGCCGACGTACTTGCATCTTCCTCAGAGCAACTTACGGCTAATATGCAGCAGGTTTCCGCTGGCGCGGCGGAGACTGCGGGGACCATTAGTGAGATCGCGGCAACTGTCGAGAACGTCGGTGAGGACATTAAAGCAGTAACCGAAAAGGCTGAAGCAACGGCTGAAAAAGCCGGTATGGGTAGTGCGGCGCTGTCGGAAGTCAAAGCCCAGATGCAGGCCATCGAAGAGGCTGCCAACCATGTCGGTACGGTTGTAGAGGAGCTTGAAAGGCTCACGGGGCAGATCTCGAGGATAACGGAACTGATAACGGAAATCGCCGACCAGACTAATCTTTTGGCACTAAACGCCGCCATCGAGGCTGCGCGGGCAGGAGAACACGGCCGGGGTTTCGCTGTGGTTGCGACCGAGGTGCGCAGGCTTGCTGAACAATCGGCAAAAGCTGCTGAGGATATCCGCAATCTCATCATTACTGTTCAGGGACAAACGCGTAACGCTGTAGGAGCGGTGGCTGAAAGCTCGAAGATGGTTCAGGCCGGCACGGCCGTTGTGGGGAAATCTGCAGCCTCGCTGGAGGCGATTATTAAGAGTGTAGCGGAGTTGACCGGGCGCATCGAGGGCATTAACAGGGCAGCAGGGGAAATCGGCCATGCGGTCAACAACGTCGCAGCGACGGTTGAGGAGCAGAGCGCGGTAACGCAGGAAGTAACGGCGGCAGCTGAGGCGCTGGCGAAGGTTGCCGAAGAGGCGCGGCGGGTAGTTGATAATTTTAGGGTATAGATTTTAAAAACCCGAAAATTTGTGATCCCCGGCCCAAAACCCCGGGGATTTTTTATTCAGTGCGGCTTGGTCTTGCGTGGCCTGGAAAAGGCGTTTAGCCGGCGTTCCGGTAGATTACGCTGATGGTCCCCGGCTTGCCGCCGGTGGCTGTACCGATTACGGCGGCGGTGGAAACCCGGTGCTCTTCAAGGGCACCAAGGAGCCGGTCAAGCCGGTCCTGAGGAACGGCAATGAGCAGCCCTCCCGACGTTTGCGGGTCGTGCAGCAAGTCCTGCAAAACCTGGGGTACACCGGGGTCAAAACTCACATGCGGTGCGACATAGTCACGGTTGGAATAAGCCCCCGCCGGGATTAGTCCCACAGCCGCCGAGTCCGTAGCGGCAGGCAGGAGCGGCAGTGCTCCTGCATCGATAGTAAATTGGACCTTGCTGGCACGGGCCATCTCCAAAGCATGACCAAGCAGCCCGAAACCGGTTATGTCGGTACAAGCGCTCACTCCTACCTCCTGCATCGCTTCCGCGGCGCTGCGGTTCAAGGTAGCCATTTCCCGGGATGCTTCCGCAACAACTTCCGGCGGCGCAAGGTCGGCCTTCATAGCTGTTGCTATGATCCCGGTGCCCAAACGTTTTGTCAGTACAAGAAAATCCCCCTTGCGAACGCCGCGGTTTGTGATGAGTTTTCCGGGGTGCACCACCCCGGTGACCGCCAGCCCGTACTTCGGCTCCTTATCCTCGACGCTGTGCCCGCCTACAAGCAATGCACCCGCCTCTTTAATCTTGTCTGCGCCGCCCAGGAGAATTTTTTCGAGTGTTTCAAGGTCTCCGCAGGCAGTAGGATAGCAGATGATGTTCAACGCGGTGAGCGGGCGGCCGCCCATCGCGTAAACATCACTGAACGCGTTGGCTGCTGCTATCTGACCGTAAAGGTAGGGGTCGTCCACCACCGGGGTGAAAAAGTCAACCGTTTGAATCAAGGCCGTATCTTCGGTCATAAGATAAACCCCGGCATCGTCCGCGGTCTCGATCCCTACCAGCAGGCGTTCATCGGCTGCGACCGGGATTTTACACAACACCTGGGCCAGCGTCCCGGGCCCGATCTTGGCCGCTCACCCCGAACTGGTGGTCATCGCCGTTAATTTCCGGTGCACTATCTTCTTAAAACCTCCTCCTCATTCACCCTTCATAAACACGCCTTTCGCTGCGCTCAGGCATAAAACGCTATAAGAATCCGTGTTCATCCGTAGTTTATTCCCTTTCTCCGTATCTTGCTCTTTAACGTAGAACGTAGAACGTCGCACGTAGAACGATTTTCACCCTTTACCTTCACCCTTCTCCCTGCTTTAGATTCGCTTATGGAGTGCCGAAATCCTTGTAAGGGTTAAGTTTATCATACACTATTGAAATGAAATATAATTCTTGATGTGCAGCATTGGGTTAGCATATAATCGCAATTAACACAGCAAGAGCCGGTAAACTCTGCTTAGGGTTGAGCTGTTTTCAGAGCAGTTTCCGGCTCTCGCGGTGAAGCACCGATTCAGCGCCGGCAGCCGGTAGCCGATTGTCTCTATCTGAACGTTGCGAAAGGAGTGTGCGAATTGGTACAGCGTGCTGCGGCAGAACAGGTTCGCGCTGTATGCACCCTGCAGGAACTCGGGTGTGCACATACCGACGAACTCTCCCCGCTCGATACGATTATTGGGCAGGAACGGGCGGTGCGTGCGCTCGAGTTTGGACTGGAGATTGACGACAGAGGGTTTAACATCTTTGTCGCCGGTCTTCCGGGCACAGGGAAAAATACCGCCGTACAAAGTTTCCTGGAGAATTTGGCGAAAACGAAGCCCACCCCGCCGGACTGGTGCTATGTCTATAATTTTAAGGAGCCGAACAATCCCCGTACGATCAAATTGCCTCCGGGTAAGGGAGTAGAATTCGCCCGCGACATGAAGGAGTTTATTGCGACGGCGCGGCGGGAGATCCCGCGGGCTTTTGAGAGCGAGGAATATGTTAAAAAGCGGGAAGAAACGGTGGAAGCCTTCAACGCAGAACGCAGCAGACTTTTCGCTGAACTCAACCAGCGTGCTACCGAAGCCGGCTTTATGATTCAACCGACACCGACCGGACTGTACATTATCCCGTTAATTGACGGAGAACCGGTTAAGGACAAAGATTTTGCGGCCTTACCTGCCGAGCAGCAGCGGGAAATCATCCACCGGCGGGAGCAACTGGAGGAGGATGTCGCCGGAACATTCAGGGAAGTGCAGAATATCGAGCGTAAGGTCCACCAGGCCGTGCGGGACCTTGACAAACAGGTGGCAAGTTTCGTTCTCGGGCACCTGGTGAAAGAGTTAACCGAAAAATACGCTGTTATTGAGGCTGTCTCGTCTCATCTGGTGGCTGTTCAGGAAGACATGATAGATAACCTTGGCATCTTCCGCGGCCAGGAGTCGGAAAAGCATACCCCGCCATGGATAAAAGAAGATCCCTTCCGCCGGTATGAAGTGAACGTCTTCGTGGATAACAGTAAGGCCAAGGGAGCACCGGTTGTTATGGAGTATAACCCCACCTATAACAACCTGATCGGCCGGATCGAAAAAGAGGCGGTTTTCGGCGCGTTGATCACGGACTTCACCATGATCCGTGCGGGCTCACTCCACAAGGCCAACGGTGGCTATCTCGTCATCCCGGTCGAGGAAGTCCTGCGCAATTACTTTTCCTGGGACGGCCTCAAACGCGCGCTTCGCGAACGCCAGGTGGTGATCGAGGATGCAAGCGAGCGGCTGGGCTTCTTTAGTACCAAAACCCTCCAGCCGGAACCGATAGAACTCAAACTCAAAGTCATCCTTTTAGGAGATCCCTTGCTGTATTATCTTCTTTATCACTACGATCCCGATTTTCAAGAGCTGTTCAAAGTAAAGGCCGAGTTTGGTACACGGATGGACCGGACGCCGGAAAATGTCCGGAAGTACGCCGCCTTTTTATCAATGCTCTGCGAGAAAGAACAACTACTGCACCTCGATGCTTCTGCGGTGGCTAAACTGGTGGAATACGGATCAAGGCTCGCGGAGGATCAGACCAAGCTGGCCACCCGTTTTTCTGAGATAGCGGACGTGGTACGGGAGGCCTGCTACTACGCGGCGAAGGAAGGTATGTCTTACGCTTCGGAGGCGCACGTCCGCCGGGCCGTTGATGAGCGCTTCTACCGCTCGAACCTTATCCAGGAGCGGATTCAAGAGATGGTCGTTCGCGGGACGATAATGATTGACACGACCGGTGAAAAGGTTGGGCAGGTCAACGGCCTTTCTGTTCTCAACCTGGGCGACATAAGTTTCGGAAAGCCGCAGCGGATTACGGTAACTGTTGCCGCGGGGAAGGAAGGTGTCATCGATATTGAACGGGAGGCAAAGCTTGGCGGGCGGATCCACACCAAAGGGGTCCTGATTTTGAACGGTTATCTTACTGAAAAATACGCCGCCGAGGCGCCGCTCACCCTTGCAGCCAGACTGGTCTTCGAACAGAGTTACGAGGGGATCGAGGGAGACAGCGCTTCGAGCACCGAGCTGTACGCGATTCTTTCCGCGCTTTCCGGCGCCCCGATCAAGCAGGGTCTGGCAGTTACGGGTTCGATTAACCAAAAGGGAGAAGTCCAGGCCATCGGCGGGGTGAACGAAAAGATCGAAGGCTTCTTCGACGTGTGCAAGGCCAAAGGTTTGACCGGAGATCAAGGCGTGCTTGTTCCAGAGGCCAACAGGGATAACCTGATGCTCCGGGAAGACGTGGTAGAAGCGGTAAGGGAGGGGCGCTTTCACATATACTTTGTCCGCATGGTGGACGAAGGGATTGAAATACTTACGGGGATCCCGGCGGGAGAACGCGGGCTGGACGGAGCGTTTCCCGAAGATACCATCCACGGCCGGGTTGCGGCGCGCCTGAAAGAGATGGCGGCCAAGCTGCGGGCGGAAAAAGATGAAAAGGCCGGCCCGAAAAATGACAGTACTAGCTGTACAGCGGATTGCCCTTGCTGACGGCATATTCACTGCCCTCTGGAGCACACGGGGACTGTTACAGCTTGCGTTTCCCGGCATAATCAGTATACCGGAGCGGGTGGCGATGGATACCTGCCCGCAGGAAGGATCTGCCCTCGCGGGCTGGCAGCAGTTATTGGCGGAATTGCTTGCGGCCTATTTTTCCGGGGCAGCCGTAGACTTTTCTCCCGTCCCGGTAGATTTTGAGGGCTACACACCGTTTCAGCGGCGGGTTTTAAGCGTTGTACGAGAGGTCCCGTACGGTGAGGCGACCACTTACGGCCAGGTTGCAAGAAGAATTGACCAACCGCGCGCCGCACGCGCCGTCGGGCAGGTGATGAAACGGAACCGCACCATTCTGGTTATACCCTGTCACCGGGTGCTCGGTCAAGGCGGACTCGGGGGGTTTTCCTGCGGGCTTTCCTTGAAAAAGCGGCTGCTGCGGCTGGAAGGGCTTTTGTAATTACGCCGGCAGGGCTCCCTCAGGATAACGGCACCGGCGCAAAAAGGCTTTTGCGCCGGTTTTGCTTGACACGGCGGCTTTTTATGGTACAATAGAATTCGGTTTAATTCCACCGCACGGAACGGGTATTCAAGCGGGTCTCGCCCCACCCTTTTTCCGGCGTGTCCCCAAAATTACGGAGGAGGAGATTGGATTGTACGCGGTTATCGAGACGGGCGGCAAGCAGTACCGGGTTGTGGAAGGGCAGAGGCTTAAAATAGAGAAACTCGATGTAGGGGTAGGAGAAAAGGTTAACCCGCGGGTGCTTATGGTAGCACGGGACGGCGAGGTCACGGTCGGAACGCCGGAGCTTGACGGCGCAAAGGTTGATCTGAAGGTGCTCCGGCACGGCCGCGGGAAAAAGATTATCGTTTTTAAGTATAAGCCAAAGAAGAATTACCGTCGCAAACAAGGCCACCGGCAGGCTTTCACCGAGGTGCTGGTGGAGAAGATAGAGATTTAGGAGGTGTTTTCATGGCTCATAAAAAGGGTGTAGGCAGTTCGCGTAACGGGCGCGACTCGACCTCAAAGCGCTTGGGCGTTAAGCGTTCTGACGGTCAGTATGTATCCGCTGGTTCCATAATTGTCCGACAGCGGGGAACACGTGTCCACCCCGGGCGGAACGTCGGCAAGGGCGGGGACGATACCCTGTTCGCGCTTGCAGACGGTCACGTACGTTTTCACTCCCGCGGCGGCGAGAGAAAGTTCGTCAGCGTGGTCCCGGCAATTACCGGTTAAGTCAAGGTTTCGGGTATAAGGCGGGAATCCGTAATCGGGTTCCCGCCCTTTCTTTTCCCGCCGAAAAAGGGGACAGTCAAAAAAGGGGACAGGCTACTTTTTCCGGTTGGGTTGTTGCATTCTAATTATCAAATGGAATCTATTCCTGTTTTACGGGAGGGTTTCTTTGTTATAATTACAAAAAACCTTTCTAAGGATATGAAAATGAAGTACGCGGTAATTTTAGCGGATGGGATGGCTGATTACCCGGTTGCAGAACTCGGTGGGAAGACGCCGCTTGCGTACGCGCATACCCCTCATATGGACGGTTTGGCAAGCTTGGGCATGGCGGGTATGGTGCAGACCGTACCGGAGGGTTTCCCGCCGGGAAGCGACGTAGCAAACCTTTCGGTACTTGGTTATGACCCCCGGGAGTGCTACACCGGCCGGGCGCCGCTTGAAGCGGCCAGCATGGGGGTGGAGCTTGGCCCCGAGGACGTTGCCTTCCGGTGCAACCTGGTCACCCTTTCGCAGGACGAACCTTACCATGCCAAGAAAATGCTGGATTACAGTGCCGGGGAGATTTCTTCCGAAGAAGCCAGGGAGATTATCGCCGCAGTCCATAAACGTTTGGGAAGCGACATGCTGACCTTCTATCCCGGCGTAAGCTATCGCCACCTCATGGTCTGGCGCGGCGGGCCGGCAGGTACGGTGCTCACTCCGCCTCACGATATCACCGGGCGGGTGATCGGCGAGTACCTGCCGCAAGGGGAGGGTGCCGAACCTTTGCTAACGCTGATGGAGGAAAGCGTCCGTTTTCTGCCCGAGGAACCGGTAAACCGGAGGCGGGAGTCGGAGGGGGAAAATCCCGCTAATTCCGTCTGGTTCTGGGGGCAGGGCCGCCGGCCGCAGCTCGCGCCTTTTAAGCACAGGTTCGGGCTTGCTGGGAGTGTTGTTGCAGCAGTCGACCTCATCCGGGGGATTGGAAGACTTGCGGGGATGCGGGTACCGGAAGTCCCCGGGGCTACCGGCAACATCCACACGAACTATCAGGGCAAGGCACGGGCGGCGCTGGCGGAACTGGCGAACGGACAGGACTTCGTCTTCATTCACGTTGAGGCCGCTGACGAAGCCGGGCACCAGGGGGATTTGCATGCCAAGGTGCGGGCGATCGAGGAGATTGACGCCAAGGTGGTGGGGGAAGTTCTCCGGGGCCTGAATGACAGCCACCCGGACTGGCGGGTCATGGTGCTCCCGGACCACCCGACCCCGCTTATCATCCGGACGCACACCGCGGAGCCGGTCCCCTTTGTTGTCAGGGACAGCAAGACGTCGGCCGGCGCAGGAAAAGGATTTACTGAAGAGGCGGCACAGAATACCGGTTTATTCTTCACCGAGGGATGGGAGCTGCTCCCCTATTTTCTCGGGATACGGCACGGCGGCAGGTAGTGCTGCATCAGAGAAGACCGGGGGAGCAGGCGGTAGTGGGAACCGGATACCGGTGGTCACCGGCCGTATCTGTTTGTTAGCAGCGCAGGTACGGAGCTTTAAATGGCCTCCTTTTTTTGTTATCATAGTAAAAACGTAACTACATCAGCCTGTCACATCACACTTACGGAACGCTAGGCTATCGCTGGGCAGAGCGCGGAAGCCGCGAGGGACGAACCGGAGCCAAGCACTCAGATTGCTATGAAAGCGTAGTTTCGCGGGGCCGGCAAATATGTGTTTAGCTTTAGCCGCGTCCCGCGGGGCGCCTGAATAGTTATGTAAAAACAACCGCGGGTGGGGTGTATGGAAGCAGAAGAAGCCCTAAAAGTTTTGCGGGCGCAGTACCACGACTTTCTGAATAATCTGCAGATAATTTCCGGCCTGATAGAACTTGGCCGCCTGGAAAAAGCAAGAGATTATGTGCGCCGGGCCGCGGATGAGTTTATTGCCAGGGGGAAAGTGGCTAAAATGGGCCTCCCGTCGTTGGCGTGGGCGCTCATCCAGCTTCAGGCGGAAGGTGTTGCCGCGGGGGTAAGGGTTACCTGTAATTTGGAGCAGGCGGGGGGTCCGGTTGGAGTGCACGCAAAAGATCCTTCACAGCCTGCAGCCGCTCCGGCCGGGCATTGGGAGACAGGATTGGGTAAACTGCATAAAGAAATGATTGTGCAGGCCTCCGGTAATGGAAAAGATAAGTTTCTTCACATAACCGGGAAAAACGTTCCCGAAGGTTATGTTATGGCATACAGCGGTGATTTCGCGTGGGCAGACATTATTGCGGCAGTGGCAGGAAGCGCTGCCGCTTACGGGATAGAGCTCACCCTTTCGGGGGAAAAAGAAGTCAAGGTTTTTTTAAAACCCTAATAAACCAAATATGTTCTACGACTATTTAAAGATACACGTCAAGGCCGGTGACGGCGGTAACGGCTGTATCGCTTTCCGCCGGGAAAAATACGTACCTTTGGGTGGACCGGCGGGCGGCGACGGCGGCCGGGGAGGGCACATTATTTTTCGCGCCGACGAGGGTTTGCGGACCCTGGTGGATTTTCACTTCAAACGCCACTTTAAAGCGGGGCGCGGCGGGCACGGGGAGGGAAAGGACCGGCACGGAAAAAGCGGCGCGGACCTCGTCCTGCGGGTTCCGGTAGGCACTGTGGTTCGCGAGGCGGAAACGGGTGCGGTGCTGGCAGACCTTACAGCCCACGGTGAACAGGCGGTAGTAGCCCGTGGCGGCAGAGGCGGCCGCGGAAACGCCCGGTTTGCCACCCCGAAGGAGAAAGCACCCCGGTTTGCGGAAAAGGGGGAGCCCGGGGAAGAGCGCTGGCTCGAACTGGAGCTGAAGCTCCTTGCCGACGTGGGACTCGTCGGGTTTCCAAACGTCGGGAAGTCCACCATCTTGTCCCGCGTTTCCGCGGCGCGGCCGAAGATTGCGGACTACCCGTTCACCACCATGGAGCCCTGTCTCGGCGTTGTTCGGGTGGGCGAAGGGGACAGTTTTGTGCTGGCCGACATACCCGGTCTTATCGAAGGGGCGCATGCCGGTGCAGGCCTGGGGCACAAGTTCCTGCGACATATCGAGCGTACGCGCTTGCTTATCCACGTGCTTGATACGGCCGGAACCGAGAGGCGGGATCCCGTGGACGATTTTACGGCGATTAACCGCGAGCTGGCGCGATACAGCCGAAAGCTGGCCGAGAGGCCACAGGTGGTGGCGGCTAATAAGATGGACCTCTCCGAAAGCGCACCGAACCTCGAACGGTTGCAGGCAGCGCTGCCGGGCTACGAAATCTTTCCCGTTTCGGCGGTTACCGGCGAAGGACTTGATTTACTGGTCTCCCGGGCAGCGGCTCTATTAAAGGAGTTGCCCCTGCCTGAACACGAAGAGAGACCGGAACGAGTCGTGACCGTTACCGGCTCTTTGCGTGTCCGGCGGGAAAACGGCGTATTCGTTGTTGAGGGCGACGAGGTGGAGCGCCGGGTAGCGATGACGGACATTGAGAATCCGGACGCCGTGCAGCGGCTGAAACAGTACTTTATCCGTTCGGGCGTAGAAGACGCGTTGCGTTCCGCCGGGGTGAAAGCCGGCGACACGGTGCGGATCGGGGCCGAGGAGTTCGAGTACATACCCGATGATATAACGTAGGATAAACGTTGAACGTTGAACGGACCCCACTCAGCACTCAGTTCAGTCTTTGAAGTTTGACCCAGCACTCAATGCAATCATTGAAGTTTGGAAGCTATCACTTCATTAGACTAATGAAGGTCTTTCCTCCAAAGTTCAAAAAGTCCCATTGAGTGCTGGGCATTTAGGCTAATGAAGGTTTCTTCTTCGCCCAGCACTCAATGTTATCATTGTACTTTTAAAGCTACCACTTCTTTTAGACTAACGAATGTCTCCCGGTTCGAAGCTCAAAAACTGCTCTGAGTGCCGGGTCAAAAGCTACGCTGAGTGCTGGGCTGTCAGTATAAGGTTGAACGTCTATTTTCGAGGGGAGGCCGGGGAGAGATTGGGCCTCAAAAGGGATTTTGAACGGTTTAAGCGCATAGTGGTCAAGGTCGGCACGAGTTCCCTGACAAAGAAAACCGGAAAACTCGACTTGCCTAAAATAGAAAAGCTCGTGCGCGAGCTTGCCGGCGTTCACACCGAAGGCAAGGAAGTGCTTCTGGTAACGTCGGGGGCGATAGGTGCGGGCATAGGGCGCCTGGGCTTGAAAACGCGCCCGCGGACCATCCCGGAGAAGCAGGCGTGCGCCGCAGTGGGACAGGGTCTCCTGTTACAGATTTACGAAAAGCTGTTTGCCGAAGAAGGAATTGCGGTGGGTCAGGTGCTGCTTACGCGGGACGACCTTTCCGACCGCCGCCGGTTTTTGAATGCACGCAACACCCTGCTGACTCTCTTGAAATACAGGGTTTTGCCGGTAATCAACGAAAACGACACGGTGGCGGTAGATGAAATCCGCTTCGGCGATAACGACACCCTCTCAGCGCTGGTTACCAACCTCGTTGACGCCGAGATGCTGCTGATCCTTTCCGATGTGGACGGCCTGTACACCGCCGACCCGCACTGCAACCCGGAGGCCAGGCTTATTCCCGAGGTAACGGCGATTACGAACGAACTGCAAGCGCTGGCTTCAGGCACCGTTTCGCGCACCGGTACCGGCGGCATGATAACGAAGTTTCATGCCGCCCAGATCGTGGGCCGGGCCGGGGCGGTAATGGTCGTCGCCGCTGCTGACGCGGACAGTATCATCCGGCGGGTACTGGCGGGCGAGAACGTAGGGACGGTCTTCTGGCCGACCGAGCGCCTCGAGGGCCGCAAACGCTGGATCCTGTTCGGGGCTGCCGTTCAGGGGCGAATCTACGTCGATGAGGGTGCGGCGCGGGCGCTTTGCGACGACGGCAAAAGCCTGTTGCCCTCCGGGGTTGTGCGGGTTGAAGGCGATTTTGATGCCGGGCATCCGGTCAGCATCATCGACCATACGGGGAATGAAATCGCGCGGGGTCTGGTTAACTATTCGGCCGCCGAGGTGGACCAGATCAAAGGCGCGAAAACCAAACGAATCATCGAACTTATCGGGGCGCAGCCCTTTGACGAAGTGGTTCACCGGAACAACCTTGTTTTGATGCATTAAACGGAGGATGCAAGATGGAAAGACTGTGGGCGCCCTGGCGGGCGGTTTACGTTACCCAGACCAAGGACGAGGATAAGGCCAAATGTATCTTCTGCGCCAAACTGAACGACACCAAGGATGCTGAAAACTTCCTCCTGGTACGCCGGGAGTTGTGCTTTGTGCTCATGAACCTTTACCCGTACAACAACGGGCACCTGCTGCTGTCCCCAAACCGGCATGTAGCGGACATCACTGAGCTTACGCCGGACGAATCGCTTGCGCTTTTCCAGCTCACGCAGGAAATGGTGGAATTAATCCGGCGGGTGATGCAGCCGCACGGGTTCAACATCGGAATCAACCTGGGGCGGGTTGCCGGCGCAGGTTTCCCCGGCCATTTCCACATCCACATCGTACCGCGCTGGGACGGAGACACCAGCTTTATGCCGGTTGTCGGGGACGTTAAGGTGATCTCGGAGGGTTTGGACCAGACATATGCGAAACTGAGGCATGGACTGGAGGCGGAAGGCTGAACCGCCAAGACGCCAAGCACACATATAAGGAAAGAATCCTGTAAAAGCAGATTATGAGATATTGCGAAGGATCTTTTAAGACGGGAGAAAGAAATATTAAAGAAGACCCTGGCAATTATTGATCTTGGCGCCTTGGCGGTTAAAAGGATAAAGGGGGAAGTATAATGAACGAAATTGAATCGGCGGTAACGGAAAAGGCGAAACGGGCGAAAGAGGCTGCACGGCGCCTGGCGTACATGTCAACAAAGGAGAAGGACGCCGGGCTTCTGGCGATGGCCGATGCACTGGAGGTGAATATGGCGGAGATCCTGGATGCGAATGCGCGGGACCTTGAGGCGGGCAGGGCAAAGGGCTTGAGCGGTGCGCTTCTCGACCGTTTGATGCTCAACGAAGCACGCGTAAGGGAAATGGCGCAGGGATTGCGGGATGTGGTACGCCTGCCTGACCCGGTAGGCGAGGTGGTGGCCATGTGGCTGCGGCCGAACGGCCTTGAAGTCGGCCAGATGCGGGTGCCGCTCGGGGTCATCGGGATCATTTACGAAGCGCGCCCCAACGTGACCGTTGACGCCGCCGGGTTATGTCTCAAGGCGGGAAACGCGGTGGTGTTGCGCGGCGGGTCAGAGGCCATTCACTCCAACACCGCCATCACGCGCGTTATCGCTCAGGCGGCCAACAACGCCGGCATTCCTCAAGGAGCGGTCGAGTTCATCGACCGGACGGAGCGGGAAGCGGCCCAAGTGCTGATGCGGCTGAACGAATACGTCGACGTGCTCATCCCGCGGGGCGGCGCGGGGTTGATTCAGACCGTGGTAAAGACGGCCACCGTACCCGTTATTGAGACCGGGGTGGGCAACTGCCACACGTACATTGACGAGTTTGCCGACCTGAAAAAGGCGGAGCCGATCGTGATTAACGCCAAATGCCAGCGCCCCGGTGTCTGCAACGCCATGGAGACCCTGCTGGTGCACCGGTCCGTGGCACCCTCCTTCCTGCCGGCGATTGCGGAACGGCTGAAAGAGCGGGGCGTGGAGATCAGGGGGTGTCCGGAGACCCTGAAGTACGTTCACTGGGCAACTCCCGCCACTGAAGACGACTGGTTCACGGAGTATCTCGACCTGATTTTGGCGGTAAGGGTGGTGGCAAGCCTGGACGAGGCGATCGAGCACATCTACCGGTACGGCACGAAGCATTCGGAAGCGATCATCACGGAGAACTACACAAACGCACGCCGCTTCCTGAAAGAGATTGACGCTGCAGCCGTTTACGTCAACGCCTCCACCAGGTTTACCGACGGCGGGCAGTTCGGGTTCGGTGCGGAAATCGGGATCTCCACGCAGAAGCTCCACGCCCGGGGGCCGATGGGGTTGAAGGAGTTAACGACTGTTAAGTATATCATTTTTGGTGAGGGTCAGGTCAGGGAGTAACCATGGTCCGAAAGCGGCCATAGAATAACTGGAGACACGGCACCCGGAACGCCGGGTACAGTATTATTTTGAAGAGCGGCACCGTAGAGCGACAGGGTGGTTCCTGCTATCTCTGGAGCAAAAACTGGTAAGGATACAAACAGGCTCGAAACAGGTCGAATGCCGGAAAGTATTAATTTGCGTGCTATTTTTCGGAATAACGAACGGTAGAGAATTGATTATTCCTGGTTAGGCAGTTATAATTGAGGACAAACGGGGTGTTTAACCGCGAGAGATGCAAATCGGAATGATGGGAGGGACCTTCGACCCTATCCATTACGGCCATCTGGTTGCTGCAGAGGCGGCACGGTACGAGTTTAGCCTAGACAAAGTGGTATTCATCCCGGCGGGGCAGCCGCCCCATAAACCGGACCGGCAAGTATCGCCGGCGTTTCACCGCGTGGCGATGGTACGGCTGGGAATATCCTCAAACCCGTACTTTGAAATTTCGACTGTGGAAGTAGAGCGGCCGGGGCCTTCTTTTACGGTGGACACCCTCGCTGAGTTCCGGCGGCTTTACCCGTCTGCGGTGCTGTATTTTATCACCGGTGCGGATGCGGTGGCGGAAATTCAAACCTGGCACCGGTTTGAAGAGCTGCTGCGGCTTTGTTTGCTGGTGGGTGTCAGCCGGCCGGGATACCCTTTGGAGGACCTGCAGGAGGGGCTGGCAGGGCTCGACTGTGAATTCCGGCAGCGAATTCGCTTGCTCCCGGTTCCCGGGGTGGCCGTTTCCTCATCGGAAATCCGGGAGCGGGTCCACGCAGGGAAACCCATAAAGTACCTGCTGCCGGAAGCGGTGGAGGAGTATGTCATCCGGCAGGGGCTGTACCTTTAGGGGTGCATCGGGGTTTTACTCGTTGCTAATAATAACTATTGGGAAAAGAGGTGAACTCATTGGCTCGGACCCTTTACGTGGGCAACTTACCGTGGGCGACACGGGCGGAAGACCTGGCTGCGGCCTTTGCGGCTTACGGTGAGGTGCTGTCCAGCCGGATCATTTCCGACCGGCAAACAGGGCGTTCCCGGGGCTTCGGCTTCGTCGAAGTGCGCGACGAGGATGCAGAAGCGATGATTGCTGCGTTGAACGGCAGCGAATTGGGCGGCCGGGTAATCGTCGTGAACGAAGCGCGGGAGCGGCAGGAAGAGGCCAGGCGGTAAGCTCATTCAGAGAGGTGGATGTTACCCAGCACTCAACTGAGGGAGCGGTGGCATGACCAGAAAACGGGAGTTTATGGAGAAGCCATATATGTCAAGGGTTAACGGAGCCGTGTCTCTGAGTTGAGTGCTGGGTCGTCGAGGGGGAATGATATTGGACCTCGGTCCCCAGGTTTTGCTAGACCTGGTCGTTCAGGCCGCCGAAGAGAAGAAAGCATTTGATATTTTAATTTTACATGTAAGCAAACTTACAACGTTGTGCGACTATTTTGTCATAATGAGCGGCCGGTCCACAACACAGGTTAAGGCAATAGCCGAGTACATCCAGGATAAGCTTACGGAACAAGGGATTCCGGTTCCGCGCCGGGAGGGGTTCCGCAAGGGCCACTGGGTGTTGTTGGATTACGGGGATATAGTGGTGCATGTGTTTCAGGAGGCGGAGCGCGAGTTTTACGGTCTCGAACGTCTGTGGCGGGATGCCCCGATAATTAAACCAGCAGTTAGTGGCTTGACCTGAAAGCACTTTTTTCTTATAATTGATTTTGCGTGGGGCTGTAGCGCAGTGGGAGCGCGTTTCCTTGGCATGGAAAAGGCCGCGGGTTCAATTCCCGCCAGCTCCACCATGATTGTCGGCACGAAGCCTCTTGTCTTGGATCTGGACGGAGGCTTTCATTCTTAGAAGTCAGAAGACAGGAGTCAGGAGCCAGAAGTCAGAAGCCAGAGAGTAAAAGACAGTTATTGAAAACGGATTCTCCATGCTTCTTATTCTGGATTCTAGCTCCTGGATTCTGCATTCTTGACCCCAAATTTAGTCAGGAGGGAACTCGTGGAAGACAGATACCCGTTTTCCCGTATAGAGGAGAAGTGGCAGAAGCGCTGGGAGGAAGAGGGGCTTTATATCGTTGACGACTTTGATGCGCGCCCTAAGTATTACTGTCTGGAAATGTTCCCCTACCCTTCCGGGAAACTGCACATGGGGCACGTCCGCAACTACGCCATTGGAGATGTAGTGGCGCGGTTCAAGACGATGCGGGGTTTCGCCGTATTGCACCCGATGGGCTGGGACGCCTTCGGCCTGCCGGCGGAGAACGCTGCTATCAAACACGGCGTTCACCCGCGGGATTGGACCTGGGAGAACATAACCTTCATGCGTGAGCAGCTAAAGCAACTCGGGCTCAGCTACGACTGGCGGCGGGAGTTCGCCACCTGTCATCCCGGCTACTACCAGTGGACCCAGTGGCTTTTCCTGCAGTTTTACCGCCACGGCCTGGCATATAAGAAAAAAGCGCCGGTTAACTGGTGCCCTTCGTGCGCCACAGTGCTGGCTAACGAGCAGGTCGTCGCCGGCGCCTGTGAGCGTTGCAAGACGCCGGTCACCAGGCGGGAGCTCAAGCAGTGGTTTTTCAAGATCACCGACTATGCCCGGCGCTTACTTGAAGATATTGATAAGCTCCCCGGCTGGCCGGAAAAGGTAAAAGTGATGCAAGAAAACTGGATCGGCCGGAGCGAGGGCGCACTTGTGACCTTTCCGGTGTTAGACCATCCGGCGGAAATACCCGTTTACACCACCCGCCCAGACACGCTCTACGGTGTTACGTACATGGTTCTCGCACCTGAGCACCCGCTCGTGAAGGAATTGACCGCGCCCGAGCTGAAGGAGTCGGTGGCCGAGTTTATCGAGCGGGCGCAGAACCTCAGCGAACTCAGCCGCACCGCCGGCGATGCCGAGAAGGAAGGACTTTTTATCGGCGCTTACTGCGAGAACCGCCTGACCGGGGAAAGCGTCCCGGTTTTCATCGCGAATTACGTCCTTATGGAGTACGGTACCGGGGCGGTAATGGGTGTCCCCGCACACGACCAGCGGGACTTCGAATTCGCCAGAAAGTACAACCTGCCGATCAAGGTCGTTATCCAGCCGCCTGGGACCGAGCTTCAACCGGATGCGATGATAGAGGCGTATGTCGACGAGGGGATAATGGCCAACTCAGGCCCCTTCAACGGGATGGGAAACATAGAGGGTATGAAGGCTGTTACCGCCTACCTGGAAGAGAAGGGCTGGGGGGAGTATCAGGTTACTTACCGGCTGAGGGACTGGCTCATCTCACGGCAGCGCTATTGGGGGGCGCCCATCCCGATCGTTTACTGTGAAAAATGCGGCACCCTTCCGGTTCCGGAAAGGGATTTGCCCGTGCTGCTGCCTTACGATGTGGCTTTTAAACCTACAGGGGAGTCACCGCTCAAAGACTGCCGGGAATTCGTGAGTACCACCTGCCCTAGCTGCGGCGGGCCGGCTTCTCGGGAGACGGACACGATGGACACGTTTATCTGTTCCTCCTGGTACTATTTCCGCTACACGAGCCCGCGTGAGGAGAACGCTCCCTGGGACCGGGCGAAGGTGGACCGCTGGCTCCCCGTAGACCAGTACATTGGTGGTGTGGAACATGCCATCCTGCACCTGCTGTACTCGCGGTTTTTTACCAAGTTTCTTCGCGACATCGGACTTGTAGGCATCGAGGAGCCTTTTACGAATCTACTGACGCAGGGGATGGTCTTGAAAGACGGTGCCAAGATGTCAAAGTCGAAAGGTAATATTGTCAGCCCGGAAGAGATCATGTCCAGGTACGGAGCGGATACCACCAGGCTTTTCATCCTTTTCGCCGCGCCGCCGGAAAGGGACCTTGAGTGGAGTGACCAGGGAGTTGAAGGGTGCGCCAGGTTCCTGAACCGCGTCTGGCGGATTGTCAATGCCATACTGCCCGAGGTCAAAAAGGCCGCCATGCCCAAAAACGACTTGGTCGGGGTAAACCGGGAACTGCGCCGTCTTACACACGTTACGATAAAAAAGGTGACGGAAGACATTGAACGCTTTAACTTCAATACCGCAATAAGCGCCGTTATGGAACTGGTCAACGGCATATACCAGTTCTGCGACCGGGTGCCGGAAGTCGACCGGGATCCGGGCGCGCTGCGCGAGGCGGCCCAAACGGTGGCTGTGCTCCTTTCTCCTTTTGCACCCCACATCAGTGAAGAACTGTGGGCGCGTCTCGGGTACAAAACCAGCGTTCACCGGCAGCCCTGGCCTGATTACGACCCCGACCTGCTTGTTCAGGAGAAGGTCACGGTGGTGGTGCAGATTAACGGAAAAGTACGGGGGCGGATTATGCTGCCGCCGGCGGCCACCCCGCAAGAGATGCAGGACGAAGCGCTGCGGGAACCCCGCATCCGGGAGCTACTGGCTGGCAGGACAATGAGCAAGGTGGTAACGGTGCCCGGCAGACTTGTTAACATCGTTGTGAAATAGCCTGCCGTTATTCAAGTAAAGAAATCATTCAAGCTGGCAAGCTTTTTGCTTAGGATAAAGCATACGAGGGAGAAAACTTGTCACAAAGGAGGTTTCACAATGTTTCGCCGGGTTTTAGTGGCAATAGACGGGTCAGAGTATTCATACGCTGCTCTCCGAAGGGCGGTGGAGGTCCTAAAACTTTCGCCGATTACCCAGGTTGCCGTCATTGAGGCGGTGCCGCCGGTGGATCCGAGCATTGAGTACGTTCCCTGGGTTTCCCCGTCACAGTTGGAGGAAGCGGAGCGCAAGCGTGCGAAAGAAGACCTGGAAAAGGCGCTCAACATCCTGCAGGAAGCCGGGATAGAGGGAAAACCGGTCATTAAAATCGGCAACGCTGCTGAAGAGATTGTCAATGCGGCCAAGGACGGAAATTACGAGCTTATCGTTATGGGGCGGCGGGGTACAAACCCGTTGACCGGGGTACTGCTCGGCAGCGTGAGCCAGCGGGTATTACAGTTATCCGAATGCCCGGTTTTTGTAGGAAAGTAGACCGGTGGGTGAGTCTTGACCACTAACGAGAGAGAAATAACCAGGGACGGAACAACTCCTTTTTCTTAACGTGAAAGAGCCCTGCTGTTGCTGTAATTCTAATTAAAGCAGAAAAACCGGGGTGGTTTTTCCCACCTGGTGGGCAGTAAAATTCTCACTTGTTGAAAGACCGCGGGATGCCGCTAAGACCATAACGGCATCCCGCGGTTATTTTCGGCATTAAAAAAATGGCATGGTTTTTGCTAGATTAAAGTTTAGCAGTTCGAACGCTGAGGGAGATGGAGTAGTGGAAACGGAGCACGATAATCAGCGAAGGGGACGTTCAAAACACTTAAGGATCCTGGTCATTTTAGCTGTAGTAGGCGCAGTTGTTCTCTTCCTGCGCGCGACCGTCCTGCGTGTGGAGACACAAACAGGTTCGTATTCGACCGGCGGGTTGGAAATTTCCGCGGTTGCGGTCGGGTTCCTGGTCTTGTTTCTGAGCGGTATTTGTTACGGGCTTTGGGTACTTCTCTTAGAGCATTACATAGCCTTTTCGCTCACCCGGGACTGGGTTGTCGGGATTCTCAGGGAGTCCGGCGGGAGCGAAAAGGAGACAAAAGAGCATGGTGGAATGCGGTTTAATAATGAAACAAAACACGCATTTTAAATTCAAAAGAGTCCCCTATCGTGGTAGTATGGCCGGCCGGTGAACGCCGGCCGCCATACCCACTAATTTTATAAACTTTTGAAAGGGAGGGTTCTCGGATGTCTGTTCAAAAACTTACGGCGGGCGAAATGGTGGAGAAAAGCCGCGCTAAGCAAAAGATTACCGTTCAAGGGCGGCGATCCTTTATGGAGCGGTTGGCGGCACGGCTTGATCTTTCAGTATTCGACCTCTGGATTATCGGCCTGACTGTGGCAGGTCTGGGAGCACTATACCTGATTGGGGAGGTGGCGGCACGGCTCAGTAGTGTACAATAATTTAATAATGCGATTAAGAAAAATTTATGTTAAGACCTCAGCAGTGTCTTGTATTTTTTGGTTGTAACTTATTAACCGGCTAAAAATTCTTTTCTAAATGTGATTAAGAACACAATCACAGGTTAAAAACACCTTTTAATCCAATTTCAAGGAGGGGTTGAAGTGGCGAATTCCACGGAAAAGAAACCGGTAGGAAAGTTGCTCTTCTGGGGGATTCTTTCCCTCGGGCTTTATACCGTGCTCTTTATGAAAGGAACGACGATACAGGAGTACTTCATGACCGGCGGTGTGTTTCGGGCGGGGTTGCTGACAGTAATTGCGATAGTCTTTTCGATCATCCACGGTAATTTTGCTGGTTTCTTCTGGGATGTAGTCGGCATCAAAGGCAAGAAGCACTAAGGGGGTGAACTTAAATGGCAGGTTATGCAGTGGATCCGCATGCAGCGAAGTCAATAGTCGAACTGACTCCGGCAATCAAGGCGTTTCTGCCCACGCTGGGTTTTCTGGGCGGACTTTTGAGCGGTTTTATCGGTTCAGGCGGTGCGTTTGTTTTGACACCGGGAATGATGAGCGTAGGGGTTCCCGGGCCGACGGCGGTGGCCAGCAACATGTGCCATAAGTTCCCGAAGGCCCTGGTGGGCGCGATGAAACGCGCTAAATTCGGCCATGTGGACGTGTTGCTCGGACTGATCATGGGGTTCTCCGCCTTCTTGGGCGTCCAGGTGGGAATTAAAGTTCAGAAATGGATCTTGAGCGTGTGGGGCGAAGCCGGTTCCAACCTTTACATCAGCGCGGTGTTTGTTGTTGTCTTGCTCCTCGTGGGGAGTTCGGTGCTCCGTGATGCTTACCGGTCCAAGAACCGGGAACACAGTGCGGAACAACAACCGGCGAAAACGGGCGTACCCTTTGGCGAGCGGTTCAAAGTGCCACCGATGATTTACTTTAAAACGGCTAAAATACGAGCCAGCTTCTGGCTGACCATCCCGCTCGGGTTCGCGACCGGTATGCTGGCGGCTACCATCGCGGTCGGCGGCTTCATCGGCGTCCCGGCAATGATCTACATCTTAGGTGCGTCCGCATTTGTCGGCAGCGGCACGGAGCTGGTCATCGCCTTCGTGATGGGCTTAACCGGAACCTTTGCATGGGCGCTCCACGGGTTTGCCGATATCCGGCTTGCGTTCTTGATCCTGCTCGGGTCGCTCTTCGGGGTGCAGCTCGGCGCTATCGGTACCAGCTACGTCAAAGACTACATGATCAAGCTTGTTATGGCCGCAGTGATGCTGATCGTGATGGTCAGCAGGCTCCTGAACATCCCGGTTTACCTTCACGAACTGGATAAGTTAGTGCTTGCTTCATCAACCATCAAGGTTCTGGAGTCCAGCAGCTTCTTGATTATGTGCGGTGCACTCCTGACCGCCGGCGTGATCATCCTCGGCGCGATAGCAAAAGGCATTCGCGCGGACAAGACGGCAACGGTCGGTGCTCCCGCGCGGGTATCCCGTTAATCAGGAGAAACACGGCATTCCAACAACCCACCCTTGTCTTGAAGGGTGGGTTGTTTCTTAAACAGCGGGAACCGCCATTTCTTCTCAGAAGGGTTTGCCGCCCTGCTTCCGAATATTAAGAAATTAAGGGGGTATGATCGAAAAATGCTTTGGTTCCGGGGCAGGGGATTTAACAGGCAGTTGCTGTTATTCACCCTGATCCTTCTGGTGTTGCCGGGATTCCTGACTTATTACATGCTGCACGTGATCCAGCGCGCCGAGCAGAGCATGATCGAGCGCGACCGGGAAAAGCTCCAGCGCGCGTTGCAGCAGCTGGACCGTCGCCTTGAATACTCGTTTGACGAAATCCTGGAAGCCCATAACGTGCCGCCTGACGCGCGAAACAGAGATAAAGTCAAGGTGCTGAACGCTGCTTTGAAGCCGGTTATCGACTCGGTGCAAAAAGATTTCCCCGGTGTGGAACTCGGCTTTTACTCGATTGAGCATGACGTTATCCTTAACGGACACACGGAGACTTACGGCGAAAACTTTTCGCTGCGGCGTAAGGAAGATATCATGCGCACCGTCCGAGAAAAGCAGCCGGTTACTAATATAGTCGGTTTCGGCGGCCGCAGTTCGGGCCTCATCGAAGCCTACCGCCCGCTGTTCCGGGATGGGGAGTTGATCGGGGCGGTGGTGGCCCAAGAAAACGCCGAGGATATTTACAAACAAATTACGAGGGTGCGCCAGGAGGCTTACCTGACAATTGTTGCCGGGATCATCATCGGCGTGGGGGGATTTTTCTTCCTGCTCAACCGCTTCCTTGATGTAATCAGCGGGGTGAAGAAGGGTCTTGCAAACCTTGAGATTGACCTCAGCTACCGCCTCCCTCCCGCTTTCGGCGAGCTCGGCGAAATCGCCGCCGCGATTAATCACCTGGCCGGCCGGCTGGAACAGATGCGGAGTTTTAACGAAATCGTGCTTGACAATGTTGATGCAGGAGTGATTGCAACCGATGAAAAAGGACGCCTGGCGATGGTCAACCCTACTGCGGCGAAGGTATTAGACCTGGTTCCGTCCCAGGTGCTGGGCCGCCCGCTGGCCGAGGTGTTCCCAGGGGATAACCCGGTTCGCAGGGTTCTGGAGCAGGCCCTGATAAGACGAGAAACCGTCCGGGACTTCACTGTAAACTATGCCGTACGCTCCGGGTCACTTTCTGAGGAAACCGCTGGAATTCAAAAACCCGGGAGTCCCATTGCCGAAGGAAACCGCGACCTGATCATCGGGACCAATCTGCTCACCGACCAGCGCAGAAATTTTGTTGGTGTAGTGCTTACCTTTAAAGACGTTACTGAACACAACCGTCTTGAAGAACGGATAAAGAGACAGGAGCGCCTGGCAGCCCTCGGCAAGTTTGTCGCCGGCGTTGCCCACGAGATCCGCAACCCGCTTACCTCAATCAGCGGTTATATCCAGATGTGGCAGCGGCGGGGCCAGCCGACGGCTGAAGCGCTTTTTACCGTCGCCCGGGAAATGGTGCGCCTCAATAATATAGTTGATAAGCTTCTCTTTTTTGCGCGACCGGCCGAGTCAAAGTTCCAGGCATACAATATCAACGACCTGGTGGGGCAGGTATTAAAGTTTGTCGAGGAAGGTGACGGCAGTAGCAAAATCCAGGTTAAAACAAAATTTGAACCGGCACTCCCGCCTGGGAGGATCGACCCCGAACAGATGCAGCAGGTTCTAATGAACATTGTTTACAATGCTTTCCAGGCCATGCCTGACGGTGGGATCTTAAAGGTTAAAACGGGATTAACCGCAGACCACCGGTACGTGACTGTGTCCATGACCGACAGCGGCCCCGGGATTCCCCCGGAAAACCTCCCTCGCATCTTTGACCCCTTCTTTACCACCAAGGCCCGTGGAAGCGGTCTTGGTTTGGCCCTGGCCCATGAGATTGTCTCAGCCCACGGGGGATATATCGAAGCGAAAAGCACATTGGGGGTCGGTACCATGCTAAAGGTGTACATCCCGGTTTATAAGGAGGGAGAGAACGGTGCCACGGATACTTGTGGTTGATGACGAAAAAAGCGTCTGCCAGATGCTTAGAGATCTTCTGGAGGCCGAGGGCTACGAGGTTGCTGTTGCACTGGATGCTTCCGAGGCGCTTAACGTCCTGTATAGCGACGAAGAAATAAACGCCGTGCTCGTCGACGTAAGGATGCCTGAAGTCGACGGCCTGGAGTTTTTTGCCCAGGTAAGGCGGGAGGGTTATGGTGTTCCGGTAATTGTTATGACGGCCTACGGGACCACCGACACGGCGATTCAGGCGATGAAGCTCGGGGCGTTCGATTATGTCCTTAAACCATTTAATATTGAAGAGCTTCTTATGACAGTGCAAAAGGCAATTGAAGTGGACCGGATGGCCCAGGAAGTCAGGGCACTCCGCTACGAACTTTCCGGGGAGGCGCCGGGGGAAGACTTCGAAGAGCTAATCGGACAGTCTCCCGCGATGCTTGAAGTATACAAACAGATAGGTAAATTTGCCAATACCGATTTTACAATATTAATCGTTGGGGAAACAGGAACGGGCAAGGAACTTGTAGCCGGGGCCATTCACCGGCATAGCAGGCGGCAGCAAGGTCCCTTCGTCCGGATAAACTGTGCGGCGATCCCGGAGAACCTTTTGGAGAGCGAGCTTTTCGGCTACGAGAAGGGTGCTTTCACCGGTGCTTCCAGCCGGAAATTGGGCAAGTTTGAGCTGGCCCACGACGGAACGCTCTTTCTGGATGAGATAAGTGAGATTCCCCTGCCCATGCAGGCAAAACTCCTCCGCGTGCTCCAGGAGAAAGAGTTCGACAGGGTGGGCGGTACCAAAACCATTAGGGTTAATGCGCGCATTATAGCCGCCACTAACCGGGATCTGGCCGCGATGGTTTGTGAGGGCTCATTCAGGGCGGACCTGTTTTACCGCTTAAACGTGGTTACCATACACATGCCCCCGCTGCGGGAAAGAAAAGAAGATATACCGATGCTCGCAGATCATTTTGTCAAACAAGCCGCAATTAAGCTGAAGAAGCCGGTTCAAGGAATTTCGGACGAGGCGCGGGAGCTTCTCGGTGCTTACGACTGGCCCGGTAACGTCCGGGAACTGCGGAACGTTTGTGAAAGGGCCGTGGTCCTGACGCGGGGCGTGTTGATCACTCCCAATGACCTGCCGGCAACTCTCCAGCCTGAGTTTCAGACCGCTGAACTGGCGGAAAAACTGTCGGGACAGACGCTCCACGAAATCTTGGGCGATGTTGAACGTAACATCATCCTGCGTGCCCTCAGAAAATACGACTTTAACAGGACCAAAACGGCAGAAGCGCTGGGGATCAACCGCCGGACGCTGTACGAGAAAATCAAGGAATACGGTTTGGACAGCAACTTACCTTCTGAGGAGTGATCACAGCCGATACGTTTAAAAACTTTTTAGAGATTTAAGTGAAAAATATCACTTTCACGGCAGGAAAAAAAACGGTGCTCGCGAATAAGTAGGGTAAATAATTTTTAGAAAGGAGGCCCAACATGAAAACTCTCGTTCTTTTTGACGGTTCCGAAAACGCCCTGCGGGCTGTCGGTTTCGCCGGTAAGATGGCAAAAAAGATTGCTCCCGACATTCAGGTGACGTTATTGCAGGTTGTGGAATTTTGGGAAACGGGTGCATGGGGCTTTCTGACACTGTCGGAGGAAAAAGAAAAAGAACTGATTTCAAAAGCTAAACAGCAAGCGGCTGTAGGTTTGGAAAAAGCGAAAGAAATGCTCAAGGATACGGGTGCGGTGGTGGATACGGTTATTTTAATCGGCGAGCCGATCCCGGCCATTCTTGACTATGCTGAACAAAACCGGCCGGACCTGATCATCATGGGCAGCCGCGGCATGGGCCCCGTACGGGAACTGGTGCTTGGCGGCATTTGTCACAAGGTCTTGCAGCTTTCTAAGCAACCGGTGGTGGTCGTGAAATAGCAATTGAAGTAATGTTTGGTTGTAATTTTTAGAGATTTGGTATATTTTATTTGAAGAAGGTTAGAAACAGTTCAAAACAAGAGGGAGGTGATTTTTCAAGAAACACTCAACAACTGATTAACTTAGATAGACTAATCGGCGCATTGTACTCATCCATACTATCACGATAGGGGAGAAGTGATATGCTGGAGTTTATTCCTGTGAGCGCTGTGGCCGTGACCCAGGTGGCTTCCGCTGCACCTGAAGCAATGACGACCGCAGCAACCGCAGCAGGTGCAAGTAGTGCCACTGCCTGGTGGGTATGGCCGTTGCTCCTCTTTGTAACCACGTTCATTCTCGGTATCCTTGCTGTTTTGGCCGGTGTCGGCGGCGGTGTTTTATTTACACCCATTGTAGGCGGTTTCTTTCCATTCGGTCTCGACTTTGTGCGTAGTGCCGGTCTACTCGTTGCGCTTTCCGGTGCGCTTGCAGCCGGGCCGGGATTGCTTAAACGCAACCTGGCAAGCTTACGTTTAGCGTTGCCGGTAGCCTTGATCGCATCGACAGCTAGCATCTTCGGTGCGCTGATGGGCCTGGCTCTACCCAAAGACATTGTCAGGATTTGCCTCGGTCTCACCGTTATTTGTATCGCATTTCTTTTTATCTTTGCTAAGAGTTCGGAGTTTCCCAAAGTACCCAAAGCAGATGCTCTCGCGGCGGCGATGAGGATAAACGGTATCTATCACGAGGCTTCGACGGGCAAAACCGTTGACTGGACAGTTCACCGGTCGCCGCTGGGGTTTCTCCTCTTCGTAATAATCGGGATCATGGCCGGCATGTTCGGGCTTGGCGCCGGGTGGGCGAACGTTCCCGTATTGAACCTCCTAATGGGCGCGCCGCTCAAGGTCTCGGTAGCGACCAGCAAGTTTCTCCTCTCCATAACCGACACTTCCGCGGCGTGGATCTACCTCAATGCCGGTGCTTGCATCCCGATGATTACCGTTCCTTCGATCCTCGGAATTATGCTCGGTTCCTTCCTCGGTGTCCGGCTTCTGGCGAAAACCAAGCCGAAGGCGGTGCGGTATATCGTAATCATAATGCTGTTCTTCGCGGGAATCAGGCCGCTCTTGCAGGGCCTGCACATCTGGGAGTAAGGGGGTAAAAGAGAATGGCTGTGCAAAGAGAAAAAATGGTACAACAGGCAACGGAAGCCCCGCCGGAACAGATGCTTTACGGTAATCTTCTCCTGGTCGCTTCGATTGCCGGGATTGCTTTGCTGGTGATCACCTTTCTCCTGTACATCTCCGGTGCAGTAGCCCCCCACGTCCCGGTGGAAGACCTCCCGAAACTCTGGGGGAGGGGTGTCGACGCGCACCACTACGTGGAAGCAACCAAAGCCCCTGTAGGCTGGGGCTGGTTCTCAATGATCGGCAAGGGCGACTACATGAACTACCTCGGCATTGCCCTGCTTGCCGGAGTGACTGTAGTTGGCTACCTGATCCTCCTGCCGGCATATATCAAGAAGAAAGACGGGATTTACTCTTTTATTGTTATCGCAGAGATCGTTGTTCTGATCCTGGCGGCTGCCGGAATAGTGGCTGCCGGTCACTAAGAACACCTAAACTTTTTACTGCGTTATTTAAGGCGGGAAAACCGTCTTTTTTTTTTTTCGCAAGGCGAAGCTGGTTGCTGTGGGCTGTGGAGCCCGCGATGCCTTTATTGACAAAGGAACGCTTCTTCGCTAAGATAAATATTGCGAGCAAGCTGGTGTAGCTCAGCGGCAGAGCAGCGCACTCGTAATGCGCAGGCCGTCGGTTCGAATCCGACCACCAGCTCCAGAAAAGCAAGCAACGGCAAGGGTTTCGGGGCTGGAAATCCTTGCCGCTAACTCAGGGAAGGGTCAATTTGAGAAAATTTTGAGAAAATGGTTTCAGGTTAGCTTGTCGGCCAGGAGGGAATCAACCTTTTTGGCCGCTTCTTTTTGGGCATCGGGGAAAAGGTGGGCGTAGTAGTCGGCGGTAATTCCGATTCCCGAGTGCCCCAGGCGGGCCGAGACTACTTTCAGGCTTTCGCCCATCCGCACCAGCCAGGAAGCGTGGCAGTGTCGCAGGGAGTGAAAAGAAATCTTCAAACCTGCTTTGTGGGCCACGTCCCGGAAGTGAGAACCAAAGCTCTCATTCCTTATCGGCCTTCCGTCCTGGAGGCAACATACCAGGCCATTATCCTGATAGGCCGCGCCGAAAAAGAGTTTATCCTTCTTCTGCTCTAATCGGTGGCGCTTGAGTAATTCCACTAAAGAAGGTGGTATCTCAACGCTCCGCTTGCTGTTCTTGCTTTTTGGTGGTCCGTAGGTGATTTCGTAGGTGATGCCATCCTCGTTTTTTTGCCGGCGCATCTTCTGTGCCTGCCGGATTGTGATGACGCCGCGCTTCAGGTCTACGTCCTGCCACCGCAGCCCCAGAACCTCGCCCAGGCGCATCCCGGTAGCAACGGCGATGCAGGTAGGGACGTAAAGATAGGTGTCCGTTACCGTGTTGAAAAGCCGGTCAAGTTCTGCCTCCGAAAGCGGAACCACCTCTTCCCGGCGTACCCTCGGCGGGTCCACCGCGTCAGCCACGTTCCGGTATGCAAGCTCCCACTTGACGGCGTGCTTTAGTGCCTCGTGGATAATAACGTGTATCTTCTTAACGTAGGCGGGAGCTAAACCCCTACCCACCGTCTTTTTGTTGTCCTTCCGTCCTTCCCGCAGCAGCTTGCCGTAAAACTCCCGCAGGTGGGAAGGGTGCAGCTTAATTAAGTGGAGGTCTCCGAGTTCGGGCTTGATGTGGTAGTTGATGATGTGGGTATAGTCGTAAAGTGTCCGCTCGGAAAGGTTGCTCCTGCCGTAGTCGGCAAGCCACCGGTCTAAAAACTCGCCGAAAGTCATCTTCTCCGGGTTGATGGTGTAGCCTTTTCCCAGCAGGCTGAGAAGGTCATTCAGCCGCTTGTCCGCATCGGGCTTCTTGCCTTGGAAAGTCTCTTGGTACTTCTCGTATTTGTCGGTCTTGGGGTTCTTGCCCAGGCTGATGGTGATCCGCCAGGAATCCTCTGACTGACGCCTGATGCTGCCGCGCATCGCTATCCCTCCTTAAAATCATCTTACCGGCCGGCGCCCGGGCCAGGCTTGCCCTTCGGTCTGTCCTCGGCTTTTTTTGTCACCATCCGATGTCCCAGGGCACCTACCGCTGTTTATCGCTTTACGAGCAAACCTAATGATAGCCCTGGCAACGGCCACCTGGGCCTCCTGGTCCTCTGGGTCGGCGTATCGGCGTCTGATTATGAGCTTACTATTACGTGACAAGGCGACTCCCCTCTCTTTCTGTATCATTATGGTTTGTCTTTATTCGGTACGTAAGCCAGCAAATCTCCCGGTTGGCAATCGAGAGCTTTGCACAAAGCACCCAGGGTTTCAAGAGACACAGCTTTTGCCCTTCCGTGGTAAATAGCCGCTACAGTATCCCAAACTAAGCCGCTTGCTCGAGCCACGTCAGCAATTTTGAGCCGTCGCTGCCCCATGAGCTCATGCAACCGCCATATCACCATTTAACACTGCCCCCTTTCTATCGGGATAATACCATAACGTTGCCATAAAATCAATAAAACTTTTTACAAAACCCTGTTGACTTTACGTAATTTCAGTTATATAATCGGGATAGGAATAGTGAAAATCACCAAGGGGGTCGGTATCGTGAAGCGGTTAATCGAACAGGCGGTATCTTTGCCGGCAGAGGTCGAGAACCTCATCCATCAGGTGGCCGAGACCAAGCAGCGGATGCACGATCTACTGCAGGACAGGGCGAAGTTGGAGGCCCAGGTCGCGGGCGAGGTGGCGAACGAGACCAACGGCGACGGTAAAAAGAAGTATCCAAACGAGGAGGCCCGCAAGGCGGAAATCGCCCGCAGGCTCCAGGGAAACGAAATCTACCGGGCCAACGAAGAAGCGATCCGCAAGGCCAGGGAAGCGGTCGTTGACCTGGAGGCCAGGCTTGACCGCAGCCGCTACGAGCACCGGACGGCGACGGCGCTCCTGAACCTCTTGGCCGCGGCGATCCAGGCCGGCAGGCAGGACGTGGAGGAGACGGTGATCACCAGGCCGGCGGTGGACCCGGAGGAGCAGAAGGCCGAGGCCCGGAAGAAGTTCACCGAGGCAGTAAAGGGGATCGCTAACGGCGACGGCACCGGCGCCAACGGCAACGGCAGCGGCCTCAAGGAAGCGAAGGTCACGGTTCTGGAGGCCCGCCCGGGCAAGAGCGAAGGCACCATCCGGGCCTACTGTCAGATGGAAGGAGGGGAGAAGGTAGCGGTCTACGGCAAGAACGGCACCGGCAAGAAGTTAGCGGCGGCAATCGGGGAGGTGGTAGCTGTAAAGTTCAGGGAGATGGATCACGGCTGGTTCGCGGTGGCGGTGAACTAAAAGACCTGGGGATACCCCCAGGCCATCGGACGGGAGGCGGGTCAAGGTTCGAAGGCCAGGCCCGCCGCCCTCCAAGGTAAGAGTTCGGCAAAGAAGCTTGTTTTCCTGCGAATACAAGAGAAAGGAGGTGTTCTGGGTGGCGGTATCATTAGACCTGAGACAACTCTTCGCGGCCCGTGTGGACAGCATCCATCCGGCTAACTCTCCAAAATACGCTGCTTACCAGAAAGAGGCAGACCAGTTGTATAAGCGCCTTGAAGTGGCTTTAACTGAAGTTGGCCTCCTTGAGGAGAAAAAGGAGACGTTATCCCGCCTGGACGAAACCCGCACCGCGATGGAGGCCGAGGCTATAGAGCTATCTTATCACCAGGGGGTTGCTGATGGGATAGGGCTCGTTCTCCAGGCCCTGCTGAAGGAAAGGTAGGATAACAGGCGAGGCCGGGAGAAATCCCGGCCTCTGAAGTCTATTGGCTCAGCACCGCCAAATTATTGCCGTTCGCGTCCTCTACCCGGTGCTGATCTTGCTGCAACTGTCGCAGGTGAGGACCGCCCCAGCTATGGTTCGAGCAACAGCTTTTCCTTCGGCATCCGGGTAGAGCGTGGTTTTAACTTCGGCTACGGTTGCCTTCGTCCCCACGCGAACTTCAACGCCCGTTATATTGCTATACCAGGATGTCGCAAGCTTCGGATCGCCATTGCCTCCGTAATTCTCGTAAAGGTACTGTTTCACTGCATTTGTCGCTTCGGCGTTCGTTTTAGCTTGCTCTTGAGGAGAAGCGGTTTGCTCCGGGGGACTGCCGCCGCAGCCGGCCAAACTTAGCGCCAGTAATAAACCAAGTGCTGCCAGAAGCCAGCGAAACCGAAACACCCTCTCACCTCCTTTTTGGGGATTTTCTCGGTTATCCGTATTCTTCCTGCTACGGAAGGAGAATAACTTTTTAACACCGAACTCATAACCTACAAAAGGATGGAGGGGTAACTTGATCAGTGATCGCGTGATTTACGTCGTCGAGGATGGGTTTTTCGGGCCTGACCCGCCCCTGCAGCTTGGCCTGAATGTGCGTAAAGGCCAGACGGGGGGCATGGATTGGATTGGCTGGCACGATACCAACCGGGGGCACCAGGTTGAGGGTAAGTTGATTAAAGAGACCCCGGATGGCTTTGTATGGCAGCGTTATCGGCAGGTGAACGGCAAGTGGATGAAGGCAGAACTTATCCGTTTCCGGGTGTTTACCCTGGAGGAGTTCAACAAGAAGTTCCGGGATAGGGTCCACGGGCCGTTACCGGAGTTTTCGTCAACCGACGAACTATACGAGTTCTACCGGCGAGAGTTTGGAAGTAGTGGGTGCCACTATTAGGTGTCTGGCTCCTCCTCATACGGCATCCGCTTGCCCGTTCCTCCCGAGTAACCGGTGATCTCGCAGCGTGACATACTACGTCCTGCCCCCTAACCGGTAAAACTCGTCCATAATAAGCTCTTTAACTTCCTCCGGGTCGGTGCCGTAAATGTTAAAGTTTATAGTGCCAATGCTCGTTCTGGTGCTATACGTATTGCCGGCAGTAGCTGCAGCTACCGCAGGCATCCGCACCAAGTTTTCCATTATAGGAGCGCCTGATAGCTGGATGGTATCCAGCCCCGTTTTAAGGCGCTTAAAGGCCGCCAGCAGCTGGCCTACACCCACGTTAACCCGGTCCACCAGCGAGGGCGAGTGCCTGAGGGTAGGATCAACCTGGGATACAATAGCCAGCATCTCGTCCACTACCCGGCGCAGGTAATCAAACCGGCTCTCCATCCCCGCCGCAAAGTTGCTCACCAGGCTGGCGCCATAGGCAGTGCTGGCGCCGGCAATATCTCTGTACCGCTGCTCGATCCGGTTAAGCTCCTCCTCGGCGTTCCGGCGTATCTCCGCCTGCTTCTGCTGCCACTCGATCCGGTAAGCCTCAAGCTGTGCTGCGGCCTCCATCCGTATCTCCACCAGCTTCTGGCGCAACTCGGCCCGCTGGTCCTCAAGCTGGCTTAACGCCTCAGCCCTGGCCTCCTGGTTTTTCTGCCGCCACAGCGCCACGTATTCGGCCAGCTGCTCGTCAGTCAAGGTGACAAGGGCCGCGATCTCGGGGGCCGCCTTCGGCCCCATCTCCCTTAGTTCCCTGATCAGGCCTTGGTCAACACCGCGTTCTGCAAGGGCGGTTATGTTAGCCTGCCATTCGTCAAACGTCCTAACCTGGTCGCGCAGGTTTTGCAGCAGCTGTTCGCCGCTAACGTCCCGCCGGGTGACCTGGTCGAACAGGCCGGCAAAGTCCATAAGCGCCCTGGCCCGGCGGTCAACTTCCGCCTCAAACTGCTCCGTAAGCCGGCGCTCGTCCTCCGCCAGCCGGCGGTTAACCTCAGCTACCTTGCGCTGGTACTCCTCCTGGGCCTCCGCAAGGTCCTCGCGGTACCGCTTTTCAACCTCGGTTATCTCATCGGCCAAATCGCGCAACTCCAGCTCCTGCGCCCTAATAGCCTGGTTGGTTTCGTATACCTGCTGCTCAATATCGGCCTGGGCCTTTTTAGCCTCCTCCAGCCGCACGGCCAACTGCAGCGTTTCCTCGGCATCCTTACCCTTAGCCCTAACGCTCTCCTGGTACCCCTGGTTAACAGCCGCTACAATCTGCCGCTGTAGTTCCAGCTGCTGGTTCAAATTATCCAGCCGCTGCCGCAAGGCCGCAACCTGGTCCCCGTGGCGCTCCGCCGCCATAGCAGCGGTTTCATGCTGCGTCCTAAGCGCCTGCAGCCGCAACGTCAGGGCGTCAGCCGTCTTTTCCCAAGCCGCCCGGGTATCCTCGGCAGCTTTTTGAGTTTTTTCACCGGTACCTTCAACTTTTTTACCGGCGTCCTCAATAGTGAAACCAAAATCCTTCGCCGCTTTGGTGCTTTCCTGGATACTTGCCTGCGTTTCCGGTATGGGTTTACCTACAAGACCGGCGGCCCACGCCTTCCGGAAATTCGCCGCTGCCTCTTGTGCAGCTTCCCACTCAACCTGGCGAGTCTTTGTAATAGACTTCTCTTTGGATATCAAACCGCTCAGCCCAGCCCGGGCTTGCCTTATCTTCTCCCCAAGCACCGGCAGCCAGCCAAAAAGTTTCTCGTAAGCTCCAAGTAAGGCATCTGCGGCCTCCAGAATGTATTTTTTTAGGGTACCCCAGGCTTGCAGGCCGTAATACCGCACTTTGTCCCAGTTCTTGTAGAGGTAGACGCCGGCGGCGGTCAGGGCACCCACGACGGCGGTGATGGCTAACAGTATCGGGTTAGCACCCGTCAGGGCAAGGAACGCCAGGCGCACCTTACCGAGCATTCCGGGAATAGCTTTAAGCCCGAGATACATATTTTTTAAATGGGTAGTGAAAAACCGAACGGTTTGGGCCGCCGTTAGGAACTGCACCGCGATGCCCGATACCGCTTTGTATGCGAGAAGTGGGCCGAGTGTAGCGATCAGGGCCCCCTTGATCTTAGGCCAGTTATTGATGATCCATTCACCCGCAGCGATAAACAGTTCTAGAGCCGGTACTAAACGCGTAAAAGCTTCTCTTAACCCGCTCTCCTTAGCGGTCTTTGCAAACTGCTGCACGCCGTCCCGGACCTCAAGCAGCCACTGGCGGAATCTTTCATAAGTCGGCCCCGTAAGCTCTCCGAAGGTCAATTTAATACTTTCCCGGATCGTAGCGAGTGCGCCGGGCACCGAATCAGCCATTTTTTGCATCATATTGGGGAAACGCTGCTCCATCCCAGCAATCAGCGCCTGGATAGCTTTATCAGCGGGGATCAGGCCTTTCTCGGCCAGCTTCATCACTTCCTGAGTGCTCCTGCCCATCGCTTCGGCAAGGATATCCCAGGCAGGAACCCCAGCTTCTGTTAGCTGGAGCATTTCCTCGGCGGAAACCTTCGCCTTCGCCTGCATCTGGCCGAGCGCCAGGATTATGCGGTTTATTCCTTCCTGGCCCATGCCTAAACCACTTGCCGCGTCGCCTACAGCAGCCAGCACCGGGATGACCTGCTCCGAAGCAAAGCCGAAGGCCAGCATCCGTTTTGAGGCGTCAACCAATTCGGGAAACTCGAAGGGCGTTTTTTCGGCGAACGTCGAAAGTTCTTTCAGGAAGGTGTTTGCCTTTTCTGCCGAGCCGAGCATAGTTTCAAACCCGACTCGCGCCTGCTCCAGCTGCATCGGCAGTTCGACAAAGGTCTCTTTGGCGAGCCGCTTGACCGGCTCAAACACGCTTTGCCACAGGCCAAAACCGGCCGCGGTGGCAACAGCCTGGGCAGCCAGGCCCTTAAGGGATACGCCAGCCTGCCGGCCCAGGTTATTAAGATCCCGTAGCTGCTTTACGGCCATGCCGCCCTGGAGCTCTACGACACCGAATAACTTAAAAAGCTCCATCCCCTACAGCCTCCTTCTTTTCAGCAGTTGCTGGATTTTACCCCCCGATGGTTGCTTCATCCCCCCGAAAGCTTCCTTAAACGCTTGATTAAGCGCCCCGATTACCAAATTTGCAGATGCCACGGAGAGCATTTTGCCCACATCTTCCTTAGTAAGGGAGGGATCATCTTCGACCAGGCAAGCCCAAAGGTAAATCAGGAATGCGCGGGCACTCCCCTGGACAAGTGCTTTCCCGGCAGCCTCCAGTGTGCCGTACTCTTCTTCTATCCGGGCGAGGGCGCCCATGGTGACTTTAAGCTCCCGCTCTTTGCCGCCCAACACGAGCTTAGCCAAATCAATCGCCCCCTTTTTCAACTTCTCCTAACGCCCGTTGCAGCGCCTCCAGGAACCTCGGATTTATAAGCAGTTGGTCAAAAGCGTCGTCATGCTCTTTACTCAGCCTCCGGCGTTCCTCAACTATCGTATCAGGCTCGCCTCTTGATAACCGCTCCAGCTTGGTCCCCTCGGTCACAAACAAACGGGCTTCCTGCACTGATAAATCTTGGGGTGCTGTGGCCTCAAGGCGCTTCATTGCCTTTTCCAATAGTAGCATGGCTGCTTCAGTGTGGCGCTCCCGCATCTTCTTAATCTCCTCAAGCTGCTTAAATCGGATCTGCCGGTCAATCTCCTCGTCCCAAGCCGCCGCCCGCTCAACCCAATCCCAGCGCACGCTCCAGCGGTCAATTTGCGTCTTACTTTTGCCTAACCTTCGGGCAACTTCCCGGATACTTCGCGCCGGCCCCATATCGCGGTACAGGGCGAAAGCTTGGAACGCCTGTGCGCTCTCTCCGGGCTGACGCCCGTACACTTCACGATCCTTGATCTCAGCCATCGCCCTGCTCCCTCCTAAGCTCCTCCAGCTTTGCTTTTAATTCATTGATCCGGTTTGCCATCCAGCTTTTTTCTCCAGCATCGAAAAACGGGCTTTCCAGCCGCTTTCGCAGTTCAGCGATCTCTCTTTCAAGTACGGCAATCCCGGCCTGTGCCCGCCTCCGGCGCTCCTGCCGCTCCTGCTCCTCCACCTGGGGGCGTAGTTTTTCTAAGCATTCCCTTGCCATCTTCAGGGCTTCGGCCTCTGCCCGGCGCTCGGCGTTTAAACCGTGAATCTGGCGGGCATAGGCTACCAAGCTTGAAAAAGAGCTAAGGTGGGGAGACCCGGGATCAAGCTCCACCGGTTTCAGTTCTTGCAGCCGCTCGTCAATCTGCTTCATGAGCCTTTCGAGAGTGTTTTTGTTGAGCAACTAAACTCCCTCCTTCGGATATATCCTCGTCCTCGTCATCGAACGGGTCCGGGGGCCACCACTCGCCGCAGCCGCCGGGACATTCGTAGAAGTGAAATGTTGCATAATACTTCATTTCCTTTCCGCACACCGGGCAATAGAGGACATCGCCCACCTGAGGCCCTACTCCCAATCTCGCAGAACCCGCTCCAGCAACTCCCGGACCTCCGGGTTAAGCTGCACGTCCTCACAGTCAAGGGTTACTGTCTGCCCGCGGCGCAGCTCTCCGGTTTCGCGGTCTTTGTAAGCCTTGCTTATCTGCAACTCGCCGGCTAACTCAAAGTAGCTCAGCATTACCCTGGGGCTTGACGCAATTTGCGGCTTCTCTTTCTCCCAATACCTTTCACCGCGATAACCCGTTTTCGCCGCCGTCTTGCTCACCGCAACCATCTCCTTTCCTGCTATCTCTGCCCTTCGCCGGTGCTTGCCGCGCCTGACAGCCCTTACCCAGCGAGATAATTACCTCTTCGCGGTAACGGAGCATCATCTTTCCCTCGACCTTGATAAGATGTAATCTCGGTCCCACCAGGTACTCCATTCGTGCCCGCAGACGCGGCACCGGTAGATCGCTTGTAATAAACCGCGGGCTTCAAACCACGTGTAAGGGCGCTCCAATTCTAAACACCGCATGCAACAATCGCCCAGGGCCTCTTTCAGCCGGCTGGTTTCGCAGGTTTTTGGCATAGCCTGCACTTTCTTTAACTCTGGTCTCTCCGGCAAGATATAGATGTCGCGCTCCTCCATGGCTAATGAACCACCCCTTTCCACCAGCCGGGCCGCTGTTCCCACCTGCCGCTTTCAGGGTTGTAGCAGTAGTCCATCGGGTCCTCCCCCGGCGGCAGGATGTAAGCCCGGCAGTTCCGGCGGATGGTCTCCTGGTGCTCCCTGCCGCGCAGGTGGAGGATTATCGCCTTCTCCCGCGCTACTGCCTGGTTGAAAAGCTCCAGGATGTCCGACGGCAGTTCCTCCGGCGGCGCCGGCGGGATCACCCGCAGCCGCTCTCCGTCAAGCTCCAGCTTGAACCCGGCGGCCTCCAGCCGGGTAATTAGGTCGGACAGAGGCGGCCAGCGGTCAAGGAAAGCGCTCCGCTTCCGCTCCGGCTCCGGCGGAACATTTTCGCTGTCTCCCATAAGGCTTGTTCCATTTGTTCCATTTGTTCCGACTTCCCGCTTAAAGACATCCTTCTCCTGGCGCTTCTCTTCGTCGGTGCAGGGTTCTGTCCATGAGCAAAGCTCCATCAACCCGGCGTCCTGCTGCTCTTCGAGGTAGCGCCGCAGTTTCTCCTTGCGGGCCTTCAGCCAGCGAAGCGTTACCCGCACCGGGCCGGGTGCATCGTCCCAGGACGGCCAAGGCCTACTCACTTTCAGCCTGCTATCTTGCAAATAAACCCGGACGCCATAGCGGGAAAGCAGTTCCAGCAGCCCGGTGATAGTCTCAGTCTTTCCGTCGGCCTTAGAAGGGGATATCGTCGAATTCATTTTTTATCACCCTTTCTGGGACAATCTCGCTGTCTCCCATAAGGCTTGTTCCATTTGTTCCACTTGTTCCATCATCATCAGGAGGGATATACCGGCGGCGCAGGGTCTCAAACTTCGCCTCATCGTAAACGACACAGCGTCGGCGCTCGCCGAAGTTCCGGGTGTTCCTCGTTTTCAGGCCAAGCCCCTTCAAAATCTGGCCGACTGCTTGCGGTGTCAACCCTACCCTTTCAGCAACTTCCCCCGCGCTTACCGGTAATAGTTTTTGTTCACCCGGAACGAGTGGAACGTTTGGAACAAATGGAACGGTACTCAGCGCTTCAAATAATATTTCTACCACCTGGCCTGTCCGAGTTGCCGCCCGCTGCTCAACAAGCTCCCGCTGGTGGCCTCGGATGAATTCGCAATAGTCTTTCAAAACCGCTGGTTCATTAACAAACAGCGAAGCGAACGCCTCCGACACCTGCCGCAGACGTGGTTCTATGCCCTCCAGCCTCAGGCCCGCCGCCGCTTCAGGGTCAACCGCGGAATAATTCCTGAAGCGGAAGAGGAGGAGCTTGTTCCTTAATTTCTGCTGCTCCTCGTGGAATTTGCACCCGAGCACCGGGGGGATGTCCTCCCGGGTGGTCTCTTGCATTACCTCGGTCAGGCAGCGCGCTTCCAGCGCAGCGTCTTTAAATCGCCGCCTGGTAGCGAACACCTTCGGACCATAAACCGGCAGAATTTGCACCTTGTCGGGGTTATCTTTAGTGGCCCGGATCACCGGCCTGCCGCGTTCAAAGCCGCAGTTCAAGATCGTAATGACCTCGTTGTACTCATCGCTATTTTTCATGTCGGCTTCGTCCAAAACCAAGGTCCCGCCCCACTTGCGCAGCATCCGGTAAATAGGCGCCGGGGTCACGCATCCGCTGGCGCTTATGGGCTTGTAGCATAACCCCCCGATAACATCAAGAAAACGGCTCTTGCCACAGCCAGAATCGCCGAGAGCGCGAAGATAAGGGATCGTATGAAAGCGGTCGTACAGCCAGGAAAGGAGAATGTAATAGGCCGCGAATTTGCGGTAATTGTCGGAAATATCTAAATACCGGTAAATGCAGTCTTCGATTTCGGCCAACAAGCTCAAGATGTCGCCGTATTCCAGAACTCCAGAAGGAAGTTTTACCGCGCCCAGTTCCACGTCCTCGCCGCCCAGGGGTTCGATAATTTCCCCGCCAAACTCCAGGTGGGTAACTCGTCTTATTTCTTCCGTTTTTGTGTTGTAACCCAGGAATTGGTGGAAGGATCGCTCTTCGAAAACCTGCTCATACAGACAGTCACCAACTACCAGGAAACTTACCTGCCGCTTCGGGCGTTGCTTCTCTTTGCCGACTTTCTTGCTGCCCCGCTTCGGCTCCCGGGCCTCCGCCTCCCGTTCCACGTCCTCAATTGCCTCCCGGACGATCTCTTTCAGGCTATCCACAGCCGAGCCTTCTCCAACGCTGTCAGCCGCTCTTTGGCGTCCGGCGAGTAAAGTTTGTCCGCCATCCACTCAAGTCGTGGTATCAACTTTATCAAATCGGCCAACTGCTCCACCGTCTCAGCGTCCCGCTGAGCAAGCGTCCGTGCCAGGGTCGCGGTCGCCGTCCGCAACAAAAGGCAAACCGCCTGATGGGTCCGGTTGATCTCCACCTCCAGCCGTTCAACAATCGCCCTTTCAAGCTTCGCCCGCCGCCGGGCCTCTGCCAACTTCTCCGGGGCTTCGCGGCTTAGGGTGCCGCCGTCCGCTGGCAGAAGGCCGAAGTCAGCCGCAATCTGCCGGGCCGCTTCTAAAGGTGAGAGCCGAAGTAACTGCACGACAAACTTTACCGCGTCCCCGCCGGCGCCGCAACCGAAGCAGTAGAAGAGATTTTTGTCGGGGGAGATGGTGAAGGAAGGTGTCTGCTCCTGATGGAACGGGCAGAGGCCAACGTATTCCCGCTTCTGCCGCCTGAGCTCCAGGCCGGGGCAGTAGCGGCGGATCACGTCCAGAAGGGGAATCCCGCGGACACTCTGAAAAACGCTTTCTCCGTATGCTACAATAGGCATAAAGCCAACCCCTTGCTTCTGCCCGGCCAGCTACCGGGCATTCTGCTTATTTAGCGTTTTCCCCGCGCAGCCAAGCTTCGAGTGAATCCCGCATAATCAGCCAACGCCTCGGCCCGATCCGCCGGGCTTGGATCTCCCCGTGTTGTACGAGTGACAATAAAGTACTCCGCCCCAGGCCCGAAAAGGCTTGTGCTTCAGCCGTTGTCAGGGTGATCTTTTCAACTTGCCGCACAGTTTCGCTTAGCCCGCTGCCCGCTGCTCTCATTTCCTGATGCCTCCTTACTTTTTTTTGGAAAGTCTGATAAGCTCTTATTAACTTATAGTCCCAAAAAACACGCACGCCGGAGAAAAAGCCGATGTTTTTTGACGATGCTCTACAGAGCCTTTCGGCCCATCTTCGCTCGCTGCCACATCAAGGGCGGGTTGCCTCCTCGCTGCCATACAAGGCGCAGCCGGACAGCGCGTGGAGCAAAACTATTGCGCAAGGGCAAACCGGCTCTTATTTCTGGCGGGTAGAAGAAATAACTGATTACTTCAAAGGAAAGCCATTCCGTGTTTATTGGCTCCTCGGTTTCTATACCAGGGCGGACCGCCTGCCGCCGTGGCTTTTGGTCCGGATCACTTACGCAACTTGGGTAGATGCTCTGCTTCAGCATCCAGGTTTTAGCTACTGGAAAGTAGGGAAAAATGGTGCGTGGGAAGTCCGCGATGAAGAAAAACTCATAATCCCGGGCAGCCGAAAGTTTTTGCACTCGCTCCACTGGGAAAACATCGAGCCGTTCGGCTATGCTCCAACCATCCTTCTTTGTAGGAGTACCGTAAAAGAAGAAATTGCGGCTCAATTGTGCCTTCACGCGCTTCGCAGCAACTTTCCGCTTTCTGAATCGGAAACCGCCCAGGTTTTTGATTATCTCCGCCGTTTTGTGGAGTTAAGGGTCCGTAACCAAGATGTTGCCCTTGATCTTGTTAATAAAATGGTCTACGGCTCCGCGTTCGACAAACGCCCGCTTACCGCTCGCAGTTTCAGTTCTTATTTAAGAGGCGTTGTGGCGGCTTTACGGCGAAAAAGGGTAAAAGAGGCCGGGACCGTTACCCGTCTCGCTTTAGAAGAGGGGCAAAGAGACGTAAAAAGGCGGAATGCTCGCCGGCGACAGGCGGAGGTGCGGAAGTTCTACCGGGTTGACGATGTGGCGGTAATGCTCGATGTTGATCGTAAGTGGCTCTACCGCCGTATAAAAGAAGGAAAAATCACCGCCCACGTGAAGCTGGTAAAGAACAGTGTCTCGGGATCTACGGGGGCAATCGGCGAAGTCACACGGAAGGAATACTTCCTTGATACTACAGCAGTAGAACAAGCCCGACGAACGGCCGATGCTCAAAAAGCCGACCGCGCCCTGGTTAAGTTTGTAGCTACGCACCGAGGACTTTCTGAGAACGCCGCCCGGATGTGGGTGCGCCGGCGGCAGAAGAAGGGAATCTCCTTAGAAGATATTCTCCAGGAGTTAGGTGTTTCGCCCTTATAACCTTTTTTTCGTTAATTTCGTTTTTTTCGTAATATATATATTCTTTGAATCGTCTCAAAACCACGGTGGGATGTACCTTCTCAGCTCCCTCAGTTTGAGAAAATTTTGAGAAAACGACTTCGATTTATCACAGTTTTTGAGGGTTTACCAGAAACAGGGAAATCCCGGAAAGCCGCTTCGCTCTAATGTTTATGGCCTCTGGTAAACTCTTATAAACCCTCCCGCAAGCATTTGCGGTTTACTTTTTTAGTCCCACCTGGCGGGAAGTAAACAAAACCGACGATCAGTCTTTAGCAGGTGCGGAGGGCGTGCGTGAGTAATCTAAAATTGCGGAAAGTTATTTTAAATCGTATATTGACGAACAGTGTCGTTGATATTATAATATGGGCATAACGTGAAATAGTTAGTGGGTCCAGGGAGGCAGGCCTTGCTTTCTTGGTTTGGAGGAGGAATCAGAACCTCCTCTAATATTTTTACTTGCTTTACCGCCTCTTTAATGCGGTGACACTCCAGGCTGTTCCGCCTGCTCCCAGGGCGCGATATTCAGGTATCGATAATAAGTATTATGCTCGTCCGGTCCCGCTCCTGCGTTAGCAACGTCCAGTGCGCTGGCCAGCCACGGGTCGAGACAGCACAGGTCTTTCCTGTCCAGCTTTGTATCTCATCGCCGCTGAACCTTGCCTGGATGCGCTGCGGGGAAGCACCTTGCGCTCCCTGCCCCAACTGGATTTCAATCGCATCCAGTTGCTTGTATTTATCCGGCGTGTTCAAGTAGCCGCCCCGGTTATACTGGCCGGTGAGTTTGGTAGCGTTCTCCCGCTCGGCGGGCAGGAGGCTGCGCTTTCCCGGTATTGATGGCTGTGCCCATCGCGCTTGCGGCCTGTGCCGGGGCTATTTTTGCCGCTTTGCTGAGGGCTCCGCTGCACGATATGCCGGCGATGAAAACGGGGCGGCGAACTTGTCTTTGATCATGTCGCCCGGGAAGTCAATTACGCGGTTCTGGATGAAATAGAAAACGTCCCCGATACGCTTGGTCCGCACCAGGTCCCTGATGATGTCTACCTCCTGGTTGTAACGGTAGTTTTCGGCGACCAGAATGGGTATGTTGTACTTCTGCGCCAAAGTGCGGGCCTCCCGTGCCTGGTTCAGGCTAGGGGCGAGGGGTTTTTCGCAGATTATGCCTTTTCGCTTGCCGGCGAGACTTGCCGCGACGGCCTCCGTGACTTCGAAGTTTTGCGGTATCGGGACGATGATGTCAATGACGTCAAGGTCGTCACGTTTGAGCATTTCCCGAAAATCTGTGTAGACGCTTCCCTGGTCGAGTTGCAGGCGGTTCGCCCAGTCGCGGGCTTTAAATTCGTCCACGTCGCACAAAGCTACAATCTCATATTTGTCTGCCAACTGCTGGTATGCCGGGTAGTGGAGGCGCTCAAACGCCATCCCCGTCCCGATAATACCCATTTTAAGTTTGTGCATCCTGCCTACCTCCGGTTCTTGTTGATACGGTTAGTATGTGCGGGGAAGATGAGGATATGCTGAAGTTAGCGCGGGTGGGAAGCGGCCTGCACGCTGAAAACGGCCGCAATCGCATTTCTCGCTTTTTCAGCTTCCGGCACCCTATCAACCTGGCGCGCCGTTGCCGAATAGTCAGAAACATATTAACGGTGGTATTGAATCGCTGGGCCAGGCTGAAAAAGCTGTCTCCAGGACGAATCGTATATAACGTACCGCCGGGACAAGGAGGAATTTGGCGTAAATCCGCTCGGTTTGGCATTTTTCACCCTCCTTCTGGTAGGTTGTAACATTATACGTCCTGGAAAAGTTTTTCGTTCCCGGTAAAAGAATGGATTTGTCGGGAATTTGAAAATATACTAATCGTAGGGAGAACTTGAGTGATTCTTTTAACGGGCAAGAGCCTGAAAGGCAGGTGAAGCATTATGATGGAGTTCGAGGCCGCTATCGGTCATGCACAGAAAGGTTTTCTAGTGTTCAACATTTCTCCGGATAAAATAATCGTAAAACGCGTGCGGATAGAGATGCAGTGCGGGCCGTCCCCCCGTTGGCGTAAGTGCGTTGAAGAACTTCTAACGCGGGAGGTCACTACGTTTGAAGAAAAGGGTCGAATTTATGCGTTCATAGATAAAATGGGAACGTATCTTAAGGATTCCAGGAAACGATATCTTGACAAGCCCCCCGGGTTGGGAAAAACATGCTGGTGCTTTGTCCTGTGGGCGATAAAGGAAGTGTATTACGCAAGCGGGGAAGATGCTTACCCGTCCTGGTGGGAAGATGCCTGCGATTCAATTCATGATCTTGCCGGCCATGTTTTTGCTTACTGACGGCAATCGTTTATTACGGAGATGGCGAGAGCGTCGGGGCGTTCTCGCCATCAATGCTAAACAGCCACCACTTCTTTGACTTCGGGAACGGTCTGCTTCAGTGTGCGCTCGATCCCCTGCTTCAAGGTCATCGTCGCCATTGGGCAGCCGCCGCAGGCACCCTTCAACCGGACCTTCACCACTCCGTCCTCCACCGCAACGAGTTCGACGTCCCCTCCGTCGCGTTGAAGGTAGGGCCGGATGCGGTCAAGGGCGGCCTCGATTTTCTCCTTCATGTGCTGTAAACCCCCTTAAAAGTATTAGGTCTATGTATGTCCTTAGCCTTTGGCGCCGTCAGGCGCATTATGCGCGTAAATTCTGATACTTATTCCACCCCGTTCCAATCTTTGTGAACCATTCCCGGAATTGAAGCCGGTACAACAGAGGCAAGTTCGCTGACAGGTGTCACCCCCTTTAAGAGTCTGCGGATTCTTCACTGTTTACCGGAGACTTTTTGCCCAGTAATTTGTTGAGGGCCTTGTTTGCCGCCTGGTCGGCCAGGCGGTTTTCCTCCCGGGGGACGTGGACAACCTTTATTATCAGTTCCGGATGGTCCTGTAGATACTTTCTGACCCTTGCCGCGATGGCTTTCAGCTCAGGGTCCCGGATCCTGAATTCCCCGTTGAACTGCTTGACGATAAGCTCCGAGTCGGACCGGACGACCGCTTCAAGCTTCCCCTGGCGCCGTGCAAAATAACCGAGCGCCTTTATCGCTCCCTCCAGGGCGGACCATTCGGCCACGTTGTTTGTGGCTACGCCGAGGCTTTTGCTCTTGGTCAGAAGCACCTCGCCCGATGCGTCCTGCAAAACCATTGCCGCTGCCGCCGGACCGGGGTTACCGCGACTGGCGCCGTCGACGTTCACAAAATAGCGCGTCACTCCAAAGGCCACCTCAGCCGCCCGCTGTCTTTCGCTCGAGACTGTAAACCCAGGCAATTATCTCGGCCACTGCATGGTAGAGCGCGGGAGGGATTTCCCTGCCCAGGCCTAGTCCGGAAAGGGTGAAGGCCAGCTCCGGGTTGCGGTAAACCGGGACGCCGTGCTCCTTGGCCAAGTTTTCGATCATCTCTGCAAGTCTGCCCCGGCCCGCGGCCACCACGCGCGGGGCAGCGTCTTTTTCGGGCTCGTAGACCAGAGCGGCTGCGGCTTTCGGTTTCTCGTCCACGGCTTCAGCCCCCTTTAAACAATGGCATCCAGGGCGCGGTATCCGGCTGCCCCGGCAGGTTCGATAATGTCGAAGACGGTCTTTGCGGGACAGGCTACCACCGCCACGTTGTTGATCTGGTACCCGATGGCGGCCAGCTTCTGCTGCAATGCGTCGGCCATTTCCGTCGCGGGTGTCAGGAACCTTTCGTCCGCCAATGCAATTCTCAGCGAATAGCCGGCGGTGCTTTCCTCAAATAGGCAAACCCAGGTTTCGCCCAAAACCGGCGTGGTCACCTGCACAACGAGCCCCGCCGGGAGTTCCCGCGCCTCGCCCGCGCCGTTCCTGTGAACCATGTAGATCTCGCCGAAGGATTCCGGCCCGACGAGCATGAGAAATCTTAAAACGTATTGCAAGGGGTCAAGCGTCTGGGCCCGGTTGAGCGCTTCCTGGCCTTCCGGGAAGGCTTCGTTTCGCCGCATCAGGTAATCTGCCGCCCGGCGGACCTTTTCTGCGTCTTCCCGGAGATCAAGCGTTTCAAGGTAAAGCCTTACCGCCCAAAAAGACTCCCGCTCCGCTTCGGGCAGCGCCCTCCCCTCTGCCAGAAAACGCATGATCGCGCGCCGGTCGAGCGGCAGTCCCCTCCTCAGCATTTCTTTCAAAAGCTGCACGGTGTCTTTGTCAGCGGGAAGTTCTAAAAGCCGGGCGAGGTCCTCGGGGGAAAGGTCGGCTGTTATTTCCGGGCTGAGCCGCCTGAGGTGCAGGGTCTGTTCCCGTATTTCTTCGATCATCGCCCAGAAAACTGCCGGTGAGCCCGGCAGTTCCCCGCGGGCGTTGAAAGTCTGTCCAGCGATTCTAACTACTGCTTCAGGGCCGGTGAGGGCCAGTAATTCCACCAGGACCATCTGGCCGGGTCTGAGGTGCCACGGGAGCCGCCAGGCCATCCCCGGGTGGAGCGACACGCGGTCAACGACGGAGATTCCCATTAACTAACCCCCCTGTCAAATCACACCCGGTTTTTAACATTGTACCACGCCGGCTGCAGGAGGCAAAGCTTGAAAGTGTTTAACACGCTTGACAAAACGTGGTTTTTCCGGGGACAATGAAACTGTAGTCTGACTATCTCAGTCGGGGTGACCGGATGAGCCTTTCCATGGGCTGGTTTTCCACCGGGCGCGACAAGGCCGCCCGCGAATTGCTGGAACTTGTTGTCAAGGGTATTTCAGCCGGCGAGTTACCGCTTGAAATAGCCTTTGTTTTCTGCAACCGCGAGCAGGGTGAGGATCCGGAAAGCGACGCCTTCATCCGGCAGGTGAGGGGCTACAACCTGCCTCTTGTGAGTTTTTCGTCCGCACGGTTCGACCCGGAGCTGCGCCGGCGGGGGCTGGCCGGCGATGCGGGCGCGCTCGAACAGTGGCGCACCGCTTATCATGCCGAGGTACTCAAACTGCTCGGTTCTTACCGGGTCGTATTCTCTTTCCTCGCCGGGTACATGCTGATTGTCAGCGCCGGGATGTGCACGCGCCACGCGATGTTGAACCTGCATCCCGCTATTCCCGGGGGGCCTAAGGGTACCTGGCAGGAGGTTGTCTGGCAGCTTATCGAGCAGCGGGCGAAGGAGGCGGGGGCAATGATCCACCTGGTCACCCCCGAGCTTGACGCCGGCCCGCCCGTCGCGTACTGTCGTTTTTCGCTTTCTTCGCCAGGTTTTCAGCCCTTGTGGGCGGAAATGGAGCAAAAGCTGCAGCGTAAGTCCCTCGCCCGGATCAAGGCTGAAGAAGGCGAGCAGAACAGCCTGTTTCAGGCCATCCGCCGCGCGGAGTTCGCCCGGGAACTGCCGCTGATTTGGCTCACCCTGCACAAGCTGGCCCACGGAATCGTCCAGGTTAAAGACGGTGCGGTCTTGGTGGCCGGCGAACCTGCCCCGGGTCTTGATATCAGCGCGGAGGTAGACCGGCTGTTTTTAGAGGCTGGAGCTTAGAAGTTGCAGGTTTTCCCAACGTCGAACGTTGAACGTTGAACGTATGATCTAAAAGGTGGTTTGGGGATGTCCTTTCTGGTTGCTTTTGATCTGGAAGGCCCGCTTTCACCCCAGGATAACGCTTACGAGGTAATGGGGTGCGTGCCCCGCGGTTACGAGCTGTTCGAGCGTTTGAGCCGCTACGACGATATCCTGACGCTGCGCGGGCGGGAGGACTACGAGCCCGGTGACACGCTGATGCTCCTGGTGCCTTTTTTGCTGGCAAACGGTCTCTCCGAAGCCGACGTACGGAACATTTCGGCGCGGGCAGCGCTGGTTCCGGGTGCCGCTGAGACGGTCCAGGCGCTGCACGGGCGGGGCCTGCCGGTGGTCATCATATCTACGAGCTACTGCGTACACGCGCACAGCATTGCAGACCGCATCGGCGTTCCCCATGACCGGGTGGCCTGCACCCGCCTGCCGATAGAGGATATCCGCACTCGCATCACCCATGAGGACATGGAGCTTATCCTTGCGGTGCAGGAACGCCTGCTGTCGATTACCCTTTCAGCGGAGGAAGAAATAAACCGTATTTGCGATAGTTTTTTCTGGTCCGAATTGCCCGGCCGCCCTCTGGGACGTCTCATAGAGCAGGTCAAGGTGGTCGGCGGTGCCCGCAAAACCGCGGCTCTTTCCATGTTTTTAGACCGGTTCGGGGTTGAAACCGGTATGGCGGTAGCTGTGGGCGACAGTATAACGGATTTTAAGATGCTGACGGCGGTCGAGCAGGCGGGAGGCCTGGCGATCGTGTTTAACGGCAATGAATACGCCCTTCCTTACGGGACCTGCGGGGTCGCTGCTGCTGACCTGCGGGCGATCCTTCCGGTAGTTGAGGTATTTATTGAAAGCGGACTTCCGGCGGCCAGGAGTCTGGTCGAAGAACTGGCGTCAAGGCCGGTTCCGGAAGAAGGGCCTGTGTACCACTGGCTTCCCGGCGCAGATACCGACAAAGTGCTCCCCACGCATAAGAAGTTCCGCAAGCTCTTGCGCGGCCAGGCCGCCAAACTTGGTTGAGGGGGGTTGATGAGGGATGAAGGATGAGGGATGAACGGTGGTTTTGGGTTGCGGCGCGCTTAACGTGGATTACCTCTTTGCGGCGGACTCCCTGGTGACGGACGGCGAGACCTTCTGCGAGCCGATTGGGCGGCAGCCCGGCGGCTCTGCAGCCAACACCGTCTTCGCCCTCGCTAAACTGGGGTTGCCTTCCCGGTTCGCGGGGGCGGTCGGTAGCGACGAGGACGGCGGACTGGTGCTCGAGTCCTTGGCGTCCGCCGGTATAGATGCGGCCGGGGTGGTGACCCGCGACGGCCATGGCACCGGCCGGGTTTTATGCTTCGTAGACAAGAAGGGGCACCGGGCGCTTTACGTCTCCCCCGGCGCCAACCTGACGGTAACGGCGATCGAACTGCAAAGCGGGATCACTCCCGGCGTTTTTTGGGTCCACTGCTCCTCTTTCGCCGGCGACGCTCCTTTTGCCGCCCAACAGAGCTTCGTTGCGGGATTGGCACCGGAAATCCGCCTGAGCCTGGCACCGGGCGCGCTGTACGCGGCACGCGGTTTTGCCGCGCTGCGCCCGCTGTTAGCGCGCTGCACGGTGCTATTCCTGACCGGCCCGGAGCTTCGGACGCTTACCGGCGAGACGGAGTTGGCCGCCGGTACCCGGATGCTGTTCGGCGCAGGGGTGGAAACCGTAGCGGTCACCCTGGGTGGGGAAGGGAGCATTGTAGTTACGCCTTCTGACCAGTTCCACCTGCCCGTGCTTCCTGTAAACGTGGTGGATACCACTGGGGCCGGCGACGCCTTCGCGGCCGGTTTCATTTTCGGTTGTTTACATAACTGGTCGCCGGTTGATACACAGCGTTTCGCGAACGTGGTGGCCTCCTTTTCCGTAGAAAGCTGGGGTGCCCGCGCGGGGCTTCCTTCGCTGTCGGAGGCAAAAGAGCGCTACGAAAAGGCTTACGCCGCTCTACTGCCCCCGGTCTGTTAGGATTAACCCCAACAATCCGCCGGGACGTGCAGCACTCGTCCTCCCCAACGCAGCCTCCAATTCCGAATTCCGGTCCCATCACTCACCTGTAGACTGAGAGTCGCCGGGCAACTCCCTTACGCTTGCGCTGACCTGAATACTCATCAGGCTGCTCCTGATCTTGCTTATTCTGGCGCTGATGTCTTTCCGGGAGTTCTCCAGCATCGTTATGGCCCTTGGGAACCGCCCTTCAAGCTCCTCCTGCAGCCAGTTTACCTGTTCCTCAATGCTCTGGATGCTGAGCATGACCTTGTCGAGGTCGATGTTTTGCGACGTCTTAAGGACCGTTTGAAAGACAAGCAGCAGGTAGGGGATAAACATGCTGTACCCGATGAGCACCACGTTCTGCTGAAAGACTTCGGCCTGAACGCCGGAACACAAATCGTAGACCGCGTCCGGCACGGCCACGATGCCGAAGCTCACCGTCAGGTTCGGATCAATGTACTTCTTAATTTCCTTTGCCTTGGTTAAGACCTCCCGCTCGATCCGCTCCTTCAGCTTCTGCTGCCCGCCGGGGTCCCCGCAGGCCGCGAACTGCTCAAGGAGGCTGGTCGCCGGCCACTTGCTGTCGATCGGAAGGATCATGTTGTTCGGCAGGCGCAGCCCGAACTCAACGGACTTGTTGCCCACCCGGAAGTCGCGTACCTGCCACTCGGGAGGGAGCTTCGCGAAGACGGCCTCGAGGATGTTTTCGCCCGCCGCCCCTTTCGTCTTGGTACCTGCGATTATGGCCTCCAGCCGCCGGATGGAATCGGCTGTCCGCTGCTCAAGCTCCTGCCGCGCCTTGGTGTGCGTCTGCAGCTCTGTGAGACCCTCTTTAGCCCGGGAAAGCTCGGTCTGGATTTTTGCCGCAGTCTCCAGCAGGGTGCTGGCGGTTACACCGGTCTGGGCCAGGGAGGTTGCGACGTTCTGCAGGCTCCGGCCGACCGCCTGCTGGTTCTGCTCGACTGTAGAGACCCGCTCCGCCAGCGACCGCAGTTCCAAGTGCACCCCGCCGACCGTTTGCGGCAGAGCCTCCAGATGCGCAAGCTTCTCCGCCAGAACGGAAGTCTGCACCTGATTGGCGTTCACCGTCTGGGTCAGGTTCTGTAAAACTGCCGAGAGATCCGGGCCGCCGGTTTTCCGGTAGAGCAAAACCACAAAGATGAGTAACAGAACCAGAGTAACAGCGAGTAAGCCGATCAAAGTTTCCATAAAAAACCTCCTGTGAAGGTTATGGCGGACCACGGCTCGATTTGAACCGCCTGGCGTGCAGTAAAAAGGCCGCTGTTTACCGGACCGAGCGGCCGTGCCGGGGTCAGGTCCTGAAGGAAGCTCTTGCCAACCGGTGCGGTTGCGCAGGTTTGGACATCTTTAAAACCTGACTCGGCCCGTCTATCGCGTGCCGGTGTTTGTCTACTTCGCCCCGGGCCGGCCCGCCCACTCCTGGAAGACAACACTTGAATTGAAATCCACTAGGCGTGCCGTAACCGCGTCCGGCTTAAGGTCCAGCACGCCGAAACTCGGGCCGTAGCCCTTTTTGTCCCGCTCCTTCAGGTGGCCGGGATTGACCCAGAGGACGCCTCCTTCCCACCGGATTTCCGGTATGTGCGTGTGGCCGAATGCCACGATATCCACCGCTCCAGCCGCCGCCAGTTCTTCCGGTTTCGGATCCGCCGGCAGGTCGTTCTTGTGCGCCTCGCGGGTATGAGTGAAGAGTACCCGGCTGCCCTCAATCTCCTTCAGGATACGGTTGGTGATTGCCGGATCCCGGTAGTGTTCGCAGTACACCCCCGGCACCTGAACTATCTCTCCGTTCCAGACCTCCCGCAGCGCCGCCACGTCTTCGCACTCGTCGCCCAAATGGGCTATTATGTCAACCTGCCACTCTTTTTTCAGCTTCCGGCCCGCTTCCCGCAAAATTTCCAGTTCCCCGTGCGTGTCGCTGACCAGCCCCAAACGCATTCCAAGCACCTCCTGCTCAAAGTAAAAAGTTGTATAATCTGACCGGTAATTGCCCTTAAACCACAAACAACCCTGCCAACGGCTTCCCGGAATTGCCAATTTCCAGCATCTAACTTCCAAGAACAGCCCCCAGGTTCCTTGCATTGCTCTGTTTTCTTGGCGAATTCGGGTTTTGCATCACTCTTAAACGATCATCATATCGGACCACCTGCGCGGATTAAATAATTGAATTATGTTTCTTGACGAACGGCGGTAAACAAAATTATACTGGCAACAGTATTGAAAGGTCCTTCCCGGGGCAAAAACCCGCAGCCGGAAGAAAGGAGGCAAAAAAGATCGAATCCGGGGAACCGCGTGCAAAAACTTTCACTGCTACTCGCTCCCTTCTTTTACTCGCGGTCGCTTGGATACTTCTCTGTCTTCATACCTTTGGATACCTGGCCGATGAGATGTCCGAGGGGGATTTGGCACTTTTCGACGTAAAACTAACCGGGTGGGTAAGCAACCTGATCCATCCTTCCCTCATGCCGCTGATGATCTGGGCATCTTTCCTGGGTTCGACCCCCGCGGTCGGCGGAATCACCGGACTCGCCGCCTTGTACTTCCTTAGGCGCAAAAGCTACCGGGAAGCCGTCGCCGTTCCGGCTACCTCCTTCGGCGTCTTTCTCCTGGAAACCGCTTTGAAGGAAATCTTCCAGCGCCCGCGGCCCCAGATCACTCACTTTATCGAGGCGTACGGGTACAGTTTCCCAAGCGGCCACGCCGCGACCGCCGCCGCCCTCTTTTTCGTTCTGTCTTATCTCTGGTACCGGTACACCCGGAACCGCTTCCGGTATATCGGCCCAGCCGCCGCTGCTTTACTGATCCTGCTCATCGGCATAAGCCGCGTCTACTTAGGCGTTCACTACCCGAGCGACGTCCTCGCCGGATTCGCCTTGGGGATGCTGTGGGGGTCGGTCGGCATCTTTTTTCTTAGTCGCGACAAAAATATTTTACCCCCGATTCCCTGACATTACCAGATGGAGAACGCTATGAAGCGCCTGCAGCTTTTTACGCGTATGCCTGTAATTGGTACAATACGCAGTCCACAGGAGCACATAACGCCCCCGGTCAGCAAGAATCACGACGTAGTCCAAAGCCTCAAGCCAGAGAACGGTACGCTTTTCGTTTTTGCGTCTGTTTACCCAGCACTTAATTCTGCAGTCTGTAAAGTGGTCTATAATGGCCCGCGGCCAGCGAATCCGCTCACAGCGGCGCAAGTCGGGCAGTCTATTCGCTTCATCTTTGCCTTCGGAAATAATATGCCAGAACGTTGCTTCTTTACCGGCCTCCATAGGATGGCGTTTAAGTCTAACTGGTTGACCTTTGAATGGTTGGCTCTCGACGAAATCTTTCTTAAATTTAAAAAGTCCTCGCGATTAAGGAAACTCGAGTTAGACGTAAAAAGCTATACTACCTCCTCAACTTTGTTGTCTCTCCCTGCGCCTTAATAATAACGCCCACGATTACCGTGGGCTTGTTCCGTATTGATGCTTTATTCTTCCTATTCTGATTCAGTAAACAGGCTGGCCGAGTCATACCATTGTCCTGCAGTAGAAAATTGCCGAATCCGGCGCCGCTTTAAAAAGGGTTGAATTTCTTTTTCCATCCGTTGATAACTCTTCTTAGCTTTCACAAGACGCTTCTCTTTTGTTTCAAAACTCCCGTCTTCAGGTCTTTGATTTTTACACATTACCTTCCCCTCCTTCTGCCAGGCTGCCTTTCATAAGTTTAGCGACAAACGAATGATCCTTGCTTTCGATACACTTCGCCACTCTTGTAGCTACCAAAGTGTTTATTCGGATATAAAGTTCATAAACCAACCTCCAGCACTCTTCTTTGCTGTCCCTCAACTCTATATTCAACCCGCACTTCAGCGCCTCATCAGCTATAATTGCGGCAGATATTAACTATCCTTTCAGCCGCAAGGCCATCCCCGCCAGGAGAATTAATAACCAAAGCCAAGCCGCCCGACAGGTCCATTTTTTGAAGAATACCTTCTAACATATCGGCATCTTCATTCTCGATCATTACAGGAAACCTGAAACTCGTGAAAAAGGCAACTACTGGTTTGCCCAACTGCTTTTCCAGTTCAACATAAAGATGGCGTCGGGTTTCATGACCTTGCATCTGCTCATTTCTCACGCGTTGAATAATAGGAACCAAATCTTCTCTGTCCAAAATATGGCTCCTCCTTGTCTGCTACCACGAGAGGTGCTCCAGCAATACCTGGTCTTTCGTGAAATTCGAGGTAACACAGGAAATCCCTTCTTTTTTGAAAAAGCTATGCCTTTACCTACATTCGTGTGACCATTTGTTGGGCGTTGCTCCGATTATCACTAATCTTCTTTCCCTAAAGCCCGTCTTTGAGAAGCCGCTGCCCTGACAGAAGTCAACAATCTTGACCGCCAACTGCCTAAGACCAGCAGACTAAGCACGAAAAACTTGCCCGAGTTGACTCCCCAAGCGTTGCGGCTCCCGGCAAAGAACGAACGCCCACCGGCCGAACTCGCCGTGGTGGTTCACCGCCCGCACCCAGCGTTTGGCCGCCGCTTCCATCTGGCGGTCCTTCTCGGTTTCAAAGCCTTTCACCTCTAAAATAACCTTAATCTCCCCGTCGCCGGGGTGCTTCAACCAGACCAAATAATCCGGCCGGTACTCGTGCCGGACTCCTTGCCACTCGTAGGGGATAGTGAAATCTAGGTGGTCGTTGCGGACGTAAGTATTTACATTGGCGATAACCATATTAATGGGTACGAAAAGAAATCTTGCGTCAAAAAACGGGATGTAACGAAGCAACAATTTTATAAAAAAGATCAAAGGACTATTGACATTATCAAAAATGACGAATAATATAATAGAGCAAGAATTGAAATCCCCGCCCTTGAATAACTCAGGGTGGGTTAATTAGGTCCCCGATGTTGGCCTCCAACGTCGGGCAAATTGAAACCAAGAAGTTGGGTTTAACCCAACTTCTTGCTGTTATAAGCTTATATTAGCTCTCCTTATTTATCCAGCAAGATGCCACGAAATCTTCATTTATCAAAATCGTCCTATCTGCAACTTCGCGCAGTTTATAACATTTTTGACCAGGGAAATAAGCGAGTTCAACATGTTTCCCAAAGTCCTTTACAGCCTGAACCGCCCCGGCAAAATCAGCGTCTCCACTAACCAGAATCGCTACATCATATTGGTTAAAATATGCTTTATGCAAAATATGAACAGCTAACTTTACGTCAACACCCTTTTCAATAACCCGGCCGTCATTCTTCCGCTGAAGTCGGCCTAAAACTACTTCCAGATACGGCGTATTTCTCAAACGGTCAAAAAACCGTTGTTGCTGCTTATGCCTTTCCGGATCATTTTTTGAATCTACGGGGCAATTATAGTAATACGTCCGTACCAACTGGCGCTCGCCAACAAGCTTCTGGGAAAACGAATAATAATTCAAATCTGTACGGCCAAATGTTTGTTTTAAATTGTGGTATAGATTACTCCCATCAATAAATATCATAACGCGTTCCAATCAAATCTCCCCTTCATTCTCTCTGCCGGCCTCACGATACCTCTTGTAAATAATAACACCATTCGCTATAGAACCAAATTTTCCTTGTTTTCTACGACAAAGGAGTTCTCTTATCTTACAACTATTACAAACTCTACGCCGCCTCCGGCCAATCGCGGTGGAGGCTCTCCGCCTGCTCCATAATGACCACCACCAGCGCGGCACACTCCGCCGGTTTATACCCGTGCCGCTGGAGCAGCCGCTTCACCGTAGCGCGGATCTTCGCCTTGGCAGCTTATGTATTAACAATTTGCCCAAGCTGGCTTTGCAACCGCTGCGGCTCCCGGCAGACCACTTAGGATTTTGTAGGTGCTTTATCAAATTCGTGCTGTGGCTTATCCCTGCATCCGTTCGTCTACTGTCACCAGTAATTTCCTTCCACTCGAGATACCCAATTTGATTTTTCGTGCATATCTCTCTTAGCTTATTTCGGAGTTCACCAAGCTCTGCCGGAAAACCTGTGACAAAGGCGACGGACCAATATCTATCGTTTCCGCTACCGCTCTCGTCGGAAAAGGCATCCTTATACTCCATAAATAAATCTTCGCCTCTGCTGACTTCACTATAAAACGGCCCATTTCCGCAACTCAATTACATCCCCAAGGCTTGGCCAAGTACTTTATCGATGTTATCGAACCAATATTTCTTATAACCGTCCGGTAATTTACTAATGTCCTGGGTGTATAAGAAGGTAAATACCCTGACTTTAAGGCCATTGTAATTAAAAACCTTTTTTTCACCGTTTTTTTCGAATAACCATCTATACCAGTCAATTTTATGTTCATAGGCTGTATGTTCCGTACCCTTAGGATCAATAAAAAGAATAGAATAACAGTCGCCTTTCTGCAGCCAGAAGATGAAATCCGGCTTGAACTGGCGGATGCGGTTAGCGTCAGGGTCATAGTAGGGAATATACACCTGATCTAAAGCTTCATCCAGTTTGCTGAACAACCACCAGTCGAACTGTTTAAACTGATTGTCTTCCCGGTTAAGATAAGCTTCCAAATCCTTGACAAAGCGAATCTCGCTTGGCGTTTTGATGACGTGACGGATGTAGTCCGCCATGACCTCCACTGTAAGGATGACCGGGATATAGTAATGTTTGGCCACTCTCCGGACCTCGAGAGGTTTCCCTTCCACATAAACTACATCTGGCAAGCGCAGGCCCTCAGCCTGATCAAAGAACTCGTCGAAGGAGAGTTGCTGGGCCTCATACCTGGCCCTTAACTCTCGAAGAAGTTGGGGGTACCGGGTAACTTTTTCAATAGCAGCTTGTAGTTCGCTGATGTCTCTGAGCAGGACTTTGATATGCCGGAAGTGACGGATTTCATCCGCCAACGGTTTCAGACCTTCGAACTCCTCAGGCAGCATTCCCATGTAGCCGAATAAACGCGGCAATATCAAATCAAGGTTGCCGTAGCGTTTACCATTACTGGTGTTGAAGTAACGGTCTGTCTCGCCCATAACATTATACATTAAACCAACCTGACGCGGGGTCGCATTGTGATAGGTTAAAAGCAGTCGGTCATCATCCAGGTATTCCAGGTAGCCTTTGAGCAATTCCAACTCTGAGACGGCGATGGGAAACTTTCTTGGTTCGCTCTGCTCAATTAACGGGCGGTCGCCACGCCGGTAGACAGGGATGAGCAATGTACGGCCCTGCACGGCTTCCTCGTTCACGTCCAACGCCAGTTCGTGCTCTTCTTCCTTACCTGCTTCCAAATCCACTGTCTCGATGACGGTTTTTAAGGCGTTGCGATTCGTACCAAAGATGAAAAGCGTCTCCAATGGTAGAGTATGGTCTATGATCTGACGGAACAGCTCTTCTCCGATTTCCCTGTTGTTGTATAGAGGCAGCAGACGCCTGCGTTTCCCTTTGAGGGGTTCGATGCGGACGCCCCGCCCAATGGATTGAAGAATGAATTTGCGGGCGTCCGTTCCTGTGCCAATGTTGATAAAAGTAATAACGTTGGGGCGGTTGGAATCCCAGCCTTCGTAGAAACTGCGCGAGCCCATGAGGATGTTGATATCGGAGTCATCGGCGTTCAGGCGCTCGAAAAAGCTTTCGTCCTCAAAGCCCTCGATAACATCGTACCCGGCCAGTTCTTCTTTCAGCCAGCCGGAGATGTCGCCGATTTTGATCAGGGCGAAGGGACGCTCAGCGCTCTTGAGCTTGAAAGCCAGTTCCTGCCGATTGGATGGCCGCACTAGGACCTCAATTTCGCCCGCACCTGGAGTGTTGTATACGTAAGTCAGTATATCCTGATAAGTAAGATTCCGGAAAAAGGTTTGGTAGGCGGTAAAACGGTCGTGTTCGAACAACAGTTCCGGCCTCTCGGTGAACTCTTTCCACAGTTCGTTCCTGGCCTGGTCCAAGACGGCAAGGGCAACCTCTCTCTTGCCGATGCGCTCTATTTGTCGGAAGAAGAGCTTCAAGTCAGCATCTCGGACGTTGACCGAGTTAACTAGGGTAAGCAGCAGGGGCTTGTGATACAAGCCGTCCCTCCCGGCAGCTCTCGCCATGTCCTCCTGCGCCTTGCGAGTATAAGCCAACATGAGTAGTGACTTGAGCACTACCTTTTGCTTCTCTTCGCCGGTGTAGTCCTCCTCGTCGCGAAAAGCACGGTTTTCCTGTTTAAGGATGCTGATGTGTTTGCCGTATCCGGCTGCGATAAAGCGCGCCAGGTTAAAGTCAAAAGCCGTAGTCAGAACGTCGCGCGGGTCGGTGAAGGTCGCGGAGAAGTTGAACAAAAAGCCGTTGCGCGCCAGGATGCTGTAGATGTGTTGGCGCTTGGAATCTTCCTTGTCACCCTTGTGGGCTTCGTCCAACAGAATGTACCACTGCCCATTTTTGTCGTAGTTGCGAAAGTCAACTATGCGTTCTTTCTGTTCGTCGCTGAGGTTATCGGAACGGTAACAGAAGACGGTCACCTCCTGGTCCTTGAAAAGGGATAGGGTTTCCCGCTTGGCCTCCGGGTATTCGCGCAGGTCGCGCAGGCGTATGAACAACTCGCTGCGGGCGGCATTGAACTGGTCTACATGGAGATGTAGTTGCTTAATCAGGTCGTCGCGCTGGGTGAGCACCAGGATATCGGAAGGCGGGATTTCTCTTAGGCGGATCAGGCGCCACAGCAGTTCCAGCAACTTAACGATGACCAGCGTCTTGCCGCTGCCGGTGGCCATCCAAAAACCGATGCGGTTGATGAAGTGTTCGTAGGAAATCCGGCCTTCTTCTACAGGATAATAATCCTCGAGCAAACGACGGATGTCCCGCCGGGCGCTTTCTACGGGAATGTCCAGGCCGCCCTCCAGGCCGTTGTCGCGATACCAGCGAAAGAAAAGGCGTTTGCGCTCGGAATTGACCTCTACGGTTTCGGTGTGCTGATAGTTCGCAAAGTCTTCGTAGTACTTCCATAGCGCCTTGAGAGCATTTTGCAGCGCCGTCCGCTGGTAGTCCCACAGTTTCTTGGACCGGGAGAAGGCTGCCAGGTCGAAGGTTATCCAGGCCGGCGGAAGGCTCTCAAAGGGAATATCGTCCAGGATGTCCTGCAGTTTGCGCATGGCTTACCACCAAATCAGCGGTTTGACCAGTCGCCAGTCGGGATTGTGAAGGTCCACCCGTTCCCCGTCTTCGAATTCCACGTACTCCGCCGTGATACGTTTGATCCATTTGCCGGTGACACAAGAAAGGGTCTCCGCCAGGTCAATCCCCTCGTAGAGTTTGCTCAAATCCACCCGCACTTCTTCCTTTTCAATATCCACTTCTACCACCTTTTGGCCGGTCTCCCGGTTGTCCAGGAGTTTCTTGTCCCGCAGGAAGACGTACTGGCTGTAAGGATCTTGGTAAGGGTTGTCAAACAGGTCAGCATCCTCGTAGCGGGCGCGGCGCAGTACGTCTTCGTATTGCTCGAGCTCGTAGTATTTAATGAAGTGGCTGATCCCCTGCCCATTCTGGGCTCTGCCGTCCTTCCATTTGTCGGAGAAGGCAACCTTCTTGACTCGCGGGAGGAGCACCGTATCGAAGTAATCAGCCATCTCCACCAGAATATACTTGCGCTTGCCGCCGTCCTCGCGGTTCAGGTTGATAACAGCGTGAGCGGTGGTACCGGAGCCGGCGAAGAAATCGAGGGTTATTGGATCGTTCCCAAGCACTAATCTAATCGAGTCTTCTACTAAGTTAATCGATTTTGGATACTGGAATTCTCTACTGATATCTCTCCCAAATAGGTCTTGAAGAGTCTTTGTTCCGTACTCACTTGCATCATATCTCTCGTCTTGCCAAACCGTCCGCAGTGTTCCCACTTTTTTGTTGTAATAGATTTGAATTCCATGTCTAGTCTCCACTACTTCAAGCTCATTAGCAATTGCCTCCACGCTCTGTCTAGCGTATCTCCACTTTCGTTCTTGACCATTTATATCAATAGGCCATACATAAGTGGTTCCATCCTCGCCAGTCTCATTGACTCCGGCTGGATGATAATCATCATCGGCTACATCACCAAAGCCGACAATCTTTCCATCTTTTACAAGAATCGGGTAAAAGCAATTCCTGGCATCTGTTCTCAAAGACTCTGTGCCGCTATCTCGCAAGTTCCTGTGGTCAACCTCTTTTAACTCTCGGCCGCTTATATACTCCTTCGTGTCATCTGGGTAGATGAGGTAGGCGTACTCATGTATGGCAGATAGATTTTTCCCTTGCTGACCTCTTTGATTGTGAACAACTGTTATGCAGACAATGGAATTGTCCGGAAACATGTACTGCTTTAGCAGATCTCCAAGGTAAGTTTGCTCGACATCATCAATTGCGATCATGTAAACAAATTCCCTGCATATCCACTCTTTAGAAACGCTGAGGCGGTTTTCCATCATGGTTATCCATGACGAGTGTCTATAAGTATTGGCATAGAGAATTTCGCTTGTCTCCGCATTGTATGGTGGGTCAATGTAGACGCACTTGATCCGCTCTCGAAACTTGGACAACAGCGTGTTCAGCGCCTGATAATTCTCGCTCTTGATCAGCCAGCCGTCCAGTTCCTGGTCCAGGTATTCAAACAGAGCCAGGATGTCCAACTCCAAGTCTTTGAAGTATTTAGTGTCTATGGGCAGGTATTGATACCGCCCGTGAGGTTGCCTTCCCAGCAGGTCTTGCTGCCATATGTCCTCCAGCCTGAAATCCTCGCCCACCATGCCCAGTTGTCGCCATTCCTCTACCTGCTGCGCCATGCCCGGATGGGCAAGGATGCGGTCCAACAAGCCCACGTCCCGCCCGGCTATGCGGTCCAGCGTGATGACGTAGTTGGAATGGAGCACGAACTTGGGCTTGTTCCAGATGCGCACCAGTTCGTCCTCAAACTGGGAGATAAAGTCAATGATCTTATAGGCGATGTCTTTGAGTGCCTGCAACTGGCGGATGCGGGTCTCGGTCCACTGGCTCTTACCCGAAAAGACATACTGGTACAGCCACAGGTCGAACTGCTCGCGGAGGAAGGCACGGGCGTCCTTGTTGATGAAATAGTCCACCTCACTCTGGCGCTCAAAGAGCCGAAAAACCCGATCTAAGGTATCTTCTGAAGGGACATCGTCGGTGTAGCGGTTCAGGTTCAGGGCGTCCTTAATCTTCCGGCGAATTTCATCAATCTTTGTTTTGCGACCGCGCTCCGAGTAGGTCACGGTGAAGGCCAGGACGCCGTCCACCCGCTTTTCTTTGAAATCGAATACCAGCGCCCGCTTTTCGTTAGCCCTCTTGTGCTCCAGTGCCGAGACGTCGAAGAAGAAACGGTGGCCGTCCACTTCTATGTCTATGCTGCGGAAAAGGCGGTCGGTCTTGACATAGTAGAGCATGTGGGTCTTCCAAAAGAGCATTACGTCTTTGTCGTCGGTATAGACCCTTTCGTAAACATTCTGGTGCAACGGGGTATAGCGGAAATAAATGGAACCGCTTTCACTGAAATACCGGCTGAAGAAGGTATAAACTCAACTTTCGCAGTAACAAACAGCGAGCCGTTCCTTGAAAAATGAAGGCAGACCGCTGATCAGGTAGTCGAGCAGCTTGCGGATCTCCGCTTCTGCCAATTGCAGGTGCTCCTGTAAGAACT
>JBFLWY010000011.1:0-73020 GCA_040757355.1 Bacillota bacterium
TTGAGTGATGGGCATTAGACTAATGAAGGTCTTTCCTCCGAAGTTCAAAAAGTCCCATTGAGTGCTGGGCACTCAGGCCAATGAAGGTTTCTCCGTTGAAGTGTAAAAGCTGCACTGAGTGCTGGGCAGTCAGTATAAGGTTGAACGTTAAGAAAGAAAGGGAGCCTTATGCCGAGGATCGGCGTTTTTGTATGCTGGTGTGGTTCGAATATCGGCGGTGTCCTGGACTGTCCGGCGATAGCGCAAGAAGCGGCCTCTTTCCCCGGAGTGGTCTTCAGCACTGATTATAAGTACGTGTGTTCGGACCCCGGCCAGAATATGATTGTGAAAGCTGCCAAAGAGCATAAGCTCGACCGCATTGTAGTAGCTTCCTGCTCGCCGCGCCTTCACGAGGAGACATTCCGGGTGACGCTTAAACGTGCCGGACTCAACCCCTATTTCCTCGAGATGGCCAATCTGCGCGAGCACTGTTCCTGGGTGCATCCGCACGCTCAGGAGGCCGCCCAGCGGAAGGCGGTCGACCTTGTGCGGCGGGCCGCAGCCAAAGCTGCGCTGCTTGAGCCGCTTTCCCCGAGCAGGATACCGGTAACCAAGAGGTGCCTCGTAATCGGCGGGGGAATTGCGGGGATCCAGGCGGCCCTCGACGTGGCTGATGCGGGACTCGAGGTGGTGCTGGTCGAGCGGGAGCCCACCATCGGCGGCAACATGGTAAAACTCGACAAAACCTTCCCCACGCTCGATTGTTCGGCCTGTATCAACACACCGAAGATGGTTGCGGTTGCCAAACACCCGAAGGTAAAGCTGTATACCTATGCCGAGGTGGAGGAAGTCAGCGGGTACATAGGCAATTTTAAGGCGCGTATTCGCCAAAAAGCCAGGTTTGTCGATCATACTAAATGCACCGGTTGCGGCACTTGCTGGACAAGGTGCCCGTCAAGCGTGCCGGATGAATTCAACGAGGGACTCGGCGAACGAGCGGCCATTTACATCCCGTTCCCGCAGGCGGTGCCGAATAAGCCTGTGATAGATGCTGCTCACTGCCGGCAGTTTACGAAAGGAAAATGCGGCGCCTGTAAGAAGTTATGTCCGGCTGAGGCCATCGACTACGAGCAGAAAGACGAAGTTTTTGAGATCGAGGTCGGGGCCGTTGTGGTTGCGACCGGTTACGGTCTTTTCCCGTGGGAAAAGGTATACGGGGAGTATGGTTACGGCCGGTACCCCGACGTCATCACGGGCATGGGTTTTGAAAGGCTGGTGAACGCTGCCGGGCCCACCGGCGGCAAAATTCAGCGGCCTTCTGACGGGAAAGAACCACAGACGGTGGTCTTTATCCAGTGCGTTGGTTCCCGGGACGAGGCGAAGGGAAAGGAGTATTGCTCCCGTGTTTGCTGTATGTACACGGCGAAGCATGCCCACCAGGTGCTGGAGAAGATACCCGGCGCAAAGGTATATGTTTTCTATATCGACATTCGTACGTTTGGCAAAGGCTATGAGGAATTCTACCGGCGCGTCCAGGACGAGGGTGCGGTTTACATCCGGGGGCGTGTCTCTAAGGTTTTCAAGGAAGGGTCAAAGCTCGTGGTCAAGGGCGCGGACACCCTCCTGGGAGAACAGGTGGAGATCGCGGCGGACATGGTGGTGCTTGCTACGGGTGTAGTGGCGGCGAAGGGGTCCCACAATGTTGCCCGGATGATCGGCATCCCGGTGGACAAGGATGGCTTTTTCCAGGAGGCACACCCGAAGCTTCGCCCGGTGGAAACGCATACCGGCGGGGTCTTCCTCGCGGGAGCCTGCCAGGCGCCTAAGGACATTCCCGACACCGTTGCTCAGGCCAGCGGCGCAGCAGGCAAGGTCTGCGCGCTCCTGTTTAAGGACGACCTGGAGACCAACCCGATGGTCTCCCGTGTCAATAATGCACTGTGTACGGGGTGTCTCGCGTGCCAGGGGGTCTGCCCGTACAAGGCGATCCAGCCGGTGACCATCACCGAGCGCCTGCCCGGCCGACCGCCGCGGGAGCGGGTGGTTGCACAGGTGAATGAGGGATTGTGTCAGGGGTGCGGTGCCTGTACGGTTGCCTGCCGGGCGGGAGCCATAGACCTTAAAGGATTTACCAACGAACAACTCCTTGCGGAGGTTGACGCCCTTTGTCTGTGAGTGAAGCAAAGACTCCGGAGGCGAAAGAGAAAGTCTGGCAGCCTAAGATCGTGGCCTTTCTCTGTAACTGGTGCAGCTATGCGGGTGCTGACCTGGCCGGAGTGAGCAGGCTGAAGTACCCGCCCAATGTCCGCATAATCCGGGTACCCTGCTCCAGCCGTATCAACCCGCAGTTCATCCTGCGCGCTTTGCAGCGCGGTGCGGACGGGGTTCTGGTGGCCGGATGCCACCCGGGTGACTGCCACTATGTGAGCGGGAACTACTTCACCCGGCGGCGGCTCATGCTTTTCAAGCGGCTCCTTGAATATGTGGGGTACGAGCCGGGACGGCTCAAGGTGCGCTGGGTTTCGGCGGCCGAAGGCGGACGCTTTGCGGAGACCGTAAAGGAAATGGTTGATGAGTTGACATACCTTGGTCCCAATATGCGGATGAGGGAGATAAAGTGAAGGAGATAACGGAAATCCTCCAGCGGGAAGCGGTCCGGTTGTTCAAGGAAGGGGTTGAGTATCTTATCGGTTATGCCGCCGGTAGTATCCCGGCTTCCACGCGGCCCTTTTTTGCCGCCCGGCCGGAAGACGCCGCTGATCTCATTTTCAACCCGTTTTGCGTACACAACCTGGTTAAGTACCTTCTCCGGTACCCGGACAAAAGGGTTGCGGTGGTGGTCAAGGGGTGTGACAGCGGTGCCGTGGACAGGCTGGTCGAGGAGCGGCACCTTGACCGCTCGAAGATAACCCTGATCGGCGTTCCGTGCGGCGGGGTACTCGATAGGAACCGGGTTCTTGCGGAGTTGTCCCCTTCAGCCCGGATCGAACAGGTGGAAGACCGGGATAATGCCTTCGTCATACGGACCAAGCAGCGCGAGCACGTTTTTGAGAAAAGACAGTACCTCATGGAAAAGTGCCTGGTTTGCACAAAGAACAACCCGGCCGGCGTCGATCTGCTGGTCGGTAAAGAGGCGCCCCGGGTAGCCGACCCGGAACGGGACCGGTTAAAAGAGGTAAAGGAAATCGAAGCACTCGAAGCTGCGGCAAAGGCGGCCTATTGGGACAGGCTGTTCGAGCGTTGCCTGCGTTGCTATGCCTGCCGTCAGGTCTGCCCCGCCTGCAGCTGTACGGAGTGTTCCTTCGAACAGGCGGTACCGGGATGGCAGCAGGGCGCGATGTGGGTTGCAAAAGCAAAGACCCTGCCGGATAATTTGCACTACCATCTTATCAGGGCTTTTCACGTTGCGGGGCGTTGCGCCGGTTGCGCCGAATGTGAGCGGGTGTGTCCGGTTGGGATACCGCTGATGCTCTTGAATAGAAAACTTGCAAAGGACATTGAAGAGCTGTTCGGCGAGGCGCCGGCTGACGCTTGCGGCGCTCTATGCATATATTCACCAGCGGATCCGGATGAATTCGCTTAAAGCGGCTGACGGGGTTCACTTAACATATATACGGTCAGGAGTCTGAGAAATGGATTCCAAACTTCTGAAAAAGGATAAGCTCCCGTCTTTTCTTGAACACTTGACGGGCAACTCCATGTTGGTGGCACCGGTAAGGGAGGACAACATTCTGGTGTACCGGCCGGTGAAATCTGTTTCGGAGGTGGAACTCAACCCCGGAAAGAGTGTTTTGCCGCCCAAGGAGTGGTTTTTCCAGCAGACGGAGGCCCTCTACCGATACAATACGGGAGGGGGACAGCTCTTGCTCGAAGAGCTTGTTGCCGAGAAAAACGCGGTTCTTTACGGGCTCCACCCTTGTGACATTCGGAGCCTGGCGGTGCTTGACGCCGTTTTTCGCGCAGACCCCGCTGACCGGTATTATAGCGCCAGGCGTGAGAATACAGTACTTATCGGCTTGAGCTGCACTGCCGGCTGGCCGGAGTGTTTCTGTACCGCTTTCGGGATCTCGCCCGTGGATGGTGAGGGGGCCGACATCCACCTTACGGATGTCGGCGTGGCTTACCTCGTAGAGATTTTGACCCCTAAGGGGAAAGAGTTGGCCGCTAAGTACACGGATTTTTCGGAAGAGAAAGTGGCAGGGTTGGAGGAAGTCAAGAAGGCGAAGGAGGAGGCGATCGCCGCGCAGTGCTCCGTCCGGGTGGACAAAGACGTTCTGCCGGGGAAGATGGGAAGAGTTTTCGACCACCCGTATTGGGAGGAGCTGAGCAGGCGCTGCCTGGGCTGCGGGATATGCACTTATGTATGCCCTACCTGCCATTGTTTCGATATTACGGACGTTAGCCGGGGGACTGAAGGGCAGCGGCTCAGGTGCTGGGACTCATGCCTGTTCAGGGACTATACCTTGCATACGAGCGGGCACAACCCCCGTCATGAGCTGTACCAGCGGCTCCGGAACAGGTTTTTCCATAAGATTAAATACAACTATGACCGTTACGGAATTGAAGGTTGCGTCGGGTGTGGCAGGTGTGTCGCGCTATGTCCGGTTAATATTGACATCCGTGAAGTGTTTACCACCGTCGGGGGGTTAAGCGTATGAAGACACACAACCCGCTCCTGCCGAAAATAGCCACTATTGCTGATATCATCCGCGAGACCGGCGACGTTAAGACCTTCAGGGTTATTCTCGACGATCCGGAGGAGATGGCTGCGTGGAGTCACGAACCGGGGCAAACCGCAATGGTATCGGTATTCGGTGTCGGGGAAGCGATGTTTTGTCTCGCTTCTTCCCCTACCTGCCGGGAGTGGCTAGAATTCAGTATCCGCCGGGCCGGCAAAGTCACAAGTGCGCTCCACCAGCTTGAACCCGGGGCGAAGATCGGGGTACGGGGCCCTTACGGTAACCATTTCCCGTACAAGGAGATACGCGGAAAAGATCTCCTTGTCATCGGCGGCGGGATCGGGCTTGCCCCTCTGCGCCCGCTCGTAAACTTTATGCTGGCGCCGGAAAACCGGAAAGACTACGGGAATATCGAGGTTATTTACGGCGCTCGCTCTTACGGCGACCTCTGTTACAAGGAGGAGGTTTTTCGTATCTGGCCCCAGGCCGAAGGTGTCACCGTCTGGACTACGATAGATGCTCCGGAGGAGGGCTGGGACGGGCACGTGGGGTTTGTGCCTGCATACGTTGAAGAGGTTAATCCGTCGCCCGCAAACAAGTTCGTGGCAATCTGCGGCCCGCCGATTATGATCAAGTTCACGGTGAAGGGGCTATCGGGGCTGGGCTTTAAAGAGGAACAGGTTTACACCACGCTGGAAATGCGAATGAAATGCGGCATCGGTAAATGCGGGCGTTGCAACGTCGGTGCCAAGTTTGTCTGCCGGGACGGCCCGGTTTTCAGCCTCTCGGAACTGGCAGAACTCCCGCAGGAGTATTAAATTCAGAAGTCGGAAGTCTTAATTAAAAACTCCCGTCAGGATACTCCTGCGGGAGTTTTTTTAATTGCAATGAGCGGCCTACATACTTACTTTCTGAAAAGCATCCGGGCCGTTTTTGACGAGGATTCGAACCGCTTCGCCAGTATTTGCGGAATGTGCTCAAGCCCGGTGGGTTGGTATTCCTCAATCCTGCCGGCGTCCGAGAGACGGCTGAGCTCCGGGTTGAGCGGGAGGCTCGCCAGCAGTTCCACCCCGGTGTCCTTTGCAACCTCTTCGCCCTGGGGTTCACCGAAGGCAAAAATCTTTTCGCTGCACTTCGGACAGGTGATGCAGGTCATGTTTTCAATCATTCCGAGAATCGGCACCTTCATCATTTCAGTCATTTTGATGGCCTTTCGTACCACCATCACCGCCAAGTCCTGCGGCGAAGATACTATGATCACACCTTCAAGCGGCAGCGACTGCATTACCGTCAGGGGGACGTCTCCGGTCCCGGGGGGAAGGTCGACAATGAGATAATCAAGCTGACCCCACGCAACATCTGACCAGAACTGCTTGATTACATTGGCCAGAATCGGCCCGCGCCAGATGACGGGATCGTCCTCGTGCTGGAGGAAGAGATTGGCCGACATCACGTATATACCCAGGAGATTTGTCTTAGGAATGTAAAACCCAAACTCGGCGCCGTCCACCCGTTCCTTCAGGCCGAACAGTTTTGGAATGCTCGGCCCCGTGATGTCGGCGTCAAGTATACCGATGCGATGGCCCTGGCGCGCGAGGGTGGTACTTAATAGTGCGGTTACCGATGATTTTCCGACGCCGCCCTTACCGCTCATGACCGCAATGACGTTCTTCACCCGCGAAAGCTTATGGGGAGGCGCTATTGTCCTTTCCGCTGACTCGCAGGTTCCTTTTTCCCCGCAGGTGTTACAGCTTTTTCCGGCTTTTTCGCATTCTTCCACAGTAGGCACTTTAATCACCCCGGCTGATAATTTTAATCATATGTTCAAAATAATATATAGCACAGCTTATAGCTTATGTCCAGGTTCGTTATTTGTCAAACGAATAGAAAACCAAACCGGTTGGAATTTTCGGATAGAAATAACTCGACTTCTGCGGCATTCTTTCCCCTGCTTCCGCGACTGCCATCAATTCCTTCACGTCCGGCGGTTTCAGAAAAAAAGCCAGGTCCCAACCGCCGCTGTCAACCAGCTTGCAAGCTTCTGCCGGGTCATGGGTAAAAGCGATTCTTTCTGCCGCAGTGCACTCATTAGCACCGATTTCGAGGTATTTTTCCAGGATCAAGGCGTGGAGTACCACCACTTCCAACCGCTTCCGCTGAGGGGAGCCGGCGCCCTTGAGGAGGCTGGCAGGATCAAGCCCCTGCTTGAGTGTCAGGCGATAACCCCGGTTGTTGCCGGTGTAAAGTCCGAAAGAATAACGCTTATCCGCCGACGCCAACCGTTCCCTTTGTTCCGCCTCAACCACAAAGTGCGCCGTCAACGCTGAAAGAAAAACGGGTAATACAAAACCGGCGGGTGCCTTAATGAGACGGTGGGTAGAGAGCACCACCAATCCGGGGTCGTAAGTATTCACGAGAAAGGAGAGAATGAAGTCGTAGGGTGCCGGCCCCAGCGGCTTTTCGACCATCCTCCGGTCCGCGGCGTACTGCAGACTGGTCTCAAACCGGTGGTGTCCGTCAGCGATGAACACCCGCCTCCCGGCTAACCGGTCGGCGACCAGTGCGATGGTTTTTTCGTCTGTTACCGCCCACAGGCGATGGGTCTGATTTTCATCGCACGTGAACGAATAGAGCGGCTCTGCCTGAACGTTAGCAGCGAGAGACCGGGCGACAGCATCTTCAGGGTCCGTGTACAACCCCCAAATGGGCGAGAAATTGGCCCGGCACGCGTGTAGAAGCTGAAGGCGGTCCGTCTTCGCCGCCGATGTCGTTTCTTCGTGTGGGAGAATTTGTTTACCGTAAGGTTCGAGCTTTAGGCGGCAAAAGAAACCGTGACGGGTGTGGTGTCTGCCGGCCGCGGTGAATGACTGCTCATAAAAATACAGCGCGGGTCGAGTTTCTTTGACCAGAACGCCTTCTTGGCGCCATCGTTGAAAGAATTCGGCAGCACGGGTATGACGGCTGTTTATGGCATCATCGCCGGGAAGCGGGAGGCCGTAGTCAAGCCGGACGACGTTATAAGGATGGCGGGCGTATAGCTGCTTCTGCCTTATTTCGTCAATTACATCGTACGGGGGTGCAATTACCGCGGCCATCTCGTTGATGTGGCGGCTGTAACGCCAGCCCTCAAGTGGTGCGATCACTGCCACTGAAACCCAGCCTCCTGTAACACTCTCCCAACCGTCCTTGAAGCCTTTTTCAGGCCGCTAGGGGGTTTTGTATGCGTCATGGGTTGCTGGGTCACTCCTTTGCCCTTTACTCTGTAGATTTTCGGGTCCAACGCTGACTGTCACGCTGCCGGTACTTCTCCATAGTTGCCTGAAACGCTTGGTCAAGGTCTATTCCAAGCGAATTAGCATAACAAAGAAGAATGAACAGTATATCACCCAGTTCAAGGGCGATGTCTTTGGAAAGTTCCTCCGGTTTCTTGGGTTTTTCGCCGTAACGGTAGTTGACCTCCCTGGCAAGTTCGCCGACCTCTTCGATAAGGCGGGCTAAGAGTGTCAGCGGATGCCAGTATCCCTCTTCAAACTGGCTTATCCAGCCGTCCACCGTCTCCTGCATCTCCCGCATATTCAAAAAACTCGGCTCCTGTTTGAGAACATTAGCAAAATTCTAACACAAATCACAAACCACGGGAAGAAGCTTATAGATTAATTTTGCTGGGATACGCCTTACCGGCAGATTTACCAATGAACAAACTTTTAAGTTGAAAAACTAAAAATATCTAAAAGTTTATTCGATTGTATCTATTAAGGAATACAATCTACATCACGAGGTCCCTGAGAGAGTGCCCCGAAACTCAACCTGGCCACCTGCAGTAGCTCATCTGTCCACGGTACGAAAGTCCGGCGCGGGATCCTGGAGGCCGTTTGAGGAGTGAGGACGTTGAATTGGTTCGTCGGAATCTTTGTGGGATTTGCTATGCAAAGGCCAGGGCAAAGTTTTGCGGCGGTCTCATAAGGCGGCTTTTAAAGGACGGCTTGGGTGTGCAAAATGACCAGCGTTGACCTGGATTTATTAACCACGGAACTAGTTTCCACCGAAGACCCATCCCGGATCGGCGACTTGATCGTAAAGGCGGTTAAAGGCGTTACCGGGGCAATGGGTGTAGAACTTTATATGGTTAACCGGAGTGAGGGGGTACTTGTCCGTTTGACGGGCGACAAAAACGGCGGGACGAAACACCTTCCCCTTGGCGGAGCAACGCTTCCCGGGCTGGCGCTGCAGAGGCGGTGCCCCGTACAGGCGGGAAATGAGTTGGTAATACCATTGTTAATTGCCGAACGGGAAGTAGGGGTTCTAACGGTTGAGACAAACCAAAGTCTGCATGCAGTAGAACAAGAGATAACCCCTATGAAAGCTGTCTTTGCCCTTGCACTGGCAAATCTTACAGGACGGCAGGAGATGTTAGATCAGTGGCGGTTCCTCGAGGTCATCACCACCATCAACTGGCTCATTACCTTGAGCCTTGAAAGCCGGGAGTTCTATGACGCTTTACACCACCTGATTAAAGGGCTGATAGATTTTGATTGGATGAAGGTGCTGGTCAAGAACAACCAGGAAATAGATGTGCTCGCCTTTATCCGCGACGGGGAAACGGTTGCGCCCGAAGAATCATTTCATGCGAGCGATCTTGCCCTGCAAAACAAGCTGGACCTTGGCCAACCCGACGTGGTAGAGGACCTTCAGGTTGTTCCTGAACTAATAGCCGATCCCGTGTTGGCAGCGGCGGATATACGCTGCCTCCTTTTGGTGCCTTTGCTTACCAGCCGCGGGGTGATCGGCGGCCTGTGTTTTTACAGCCGTGAAAAAGGCAAGTATGGTGATAAGGATTTCCCGCTTGCTCAGCTGTTGGCCGGCCAATTAGCGACCACAATTGAAAACACCCTCCTCATCCGCGAAATGGCGCGGAAAAATCGTGAAATCGAGGAAAGCCACCGCAGGCTGGCGACCCTTAACACAATTACCGAAACCCTCACTCGCTCTCTTGAGCTCGAGATGGTTCTGGAAGAGGTTCTGGCCAAAGTGGCGGAGGTGGCCGATTGGGACGCGGGTGCCTTTTTCCTGCGAAAGGAAAACGAAGAAGGGTTTTTCCTCTCGGTCCACAGGGGGCTTCCGGATGATTACGCGGCCCACCTGAAAGCGAAACAAAACGATACTCCCGATAAGTACCCACGCAATGCCTTTGACGACAAGCTCTTGGTTTTTGGGGCTGCAGGTGTACCCGAGGCATTGACCCCGCCGCTTTTTGCTTCGAACGGTTTCCGCTGTGGGGCTGTCGTGCCGTTGAAACATAAGACAAAGGTCGAAGGCGTTTTGACCCTGTTCCGGGTGACAGAACATGAGGTGAGTCCCGCGGAGCGGGAGGTATTGGAGGCGGTAGGGAACCAGATCGGTGTGGCGGTCGAAAACGTTCGTCTCTACCAGAAAGTGAAGGCGATGGCCGAACGGGACGCCCTCACCGGGCTGTATAACCGCCACAAATTCTTTGCGGTCCTGGACATAGAACTCAAGCGCTGCTGCCGGTACAACGCCAAATGCGTGATTTTACTCTTTGACGCGGACAATTTTAAGGACTACAACGACACCTTTGGCCACCTGGTGGGGGACCAGTGCCTGCGAAAGATTGGGTCGCTCATTCGGCAGGCCATCCGGGAAACCGATACCGCCGCTCGATACGGGGGCGAAGAGTTTGTGGTACTGGTGGTGGAGGCTGACGCCCAGGGCGGGATCGCGGTGGCCGAACGGTTAAGGCGCCTTATAGAAGCCGAAGGACAAAAAGAACCCCTGCCAACAGTAAGCATCGGGGTTGCGATCTATCCCGACGACGCCCAAACGGCTCAGGAGCTTCTCCTGACTGCAGACAACGCGCTTTACACCGCTAAACGTCTCGGGAGGAACAGGACGGTGTGGCGGGGTCTGGTACAAAATATCGTACCAGGCAGTTAAATCTCCGCCGCTTTCAGGATATCAAGGACGAGTTCCTCTCTGCCGATCGCCATAATGTGCACGCCGTCGCACAACTTTTCTTTTTTAATAGTGGCGATCATTCTCCCGGCTATTTCGATGCCTTTCTGGAGGGCCTGGCCTTTGCCTGCGCTCGCTAGTTCGTCAATAAGATTCTGGGGGACAAAAATGCCAGGTATGTTCGCGTTCATGTATTTAGCCATTCCGGCTGAGGTCAGCAGTATAATCCCGGCCAGTATCTTTACCGGGAACTGCCGGGCGTACTGCATAAAGTTTGCGAAGTTGTCGAGGTCATAGATCCCCTGTGTCTGGAAGAATTCTGCGCCTGCCTCCACCTTTTTCTCAAATTTGATTAGTTGGGGCTCAATCGGTTTGGCCTCCGGGCAGACCACTGCACCGGCGCAAAACGTTACCGCACCGTCAAGCTTGTTCCCGGCCAAATCCTCTCCCGCCTCAAGCTGCCGCACTGTCCGAAGGAGCTGCACCGAGTCGAGGTCGAAAACTCCTTTGGCCCCTTTGTGGTCGCCGACTATCACCGCATCGCCTGTCAAACAGAGTACGTTGTTGATCCCCCTGGTATGGGCCAGCATGAGGTCGGCCTGCAAGGCGAGCCGGTTGCGGTCCCGGCAGGTCATCTGAAGGATCGGCTCTCCCCCGCGCTCTTTCACGGAAAGGCAACCGCCGATGGACGGGAAGCGCATTACGGAGCTCTGGTGGTCGGTAACGTTCAGCGCGTCCACCCGGTATTTTAGCAGGTCGATGTGGTGAAGCATCTTTTCGATGTTCGTGCCTTTAGGGGGTCCTATTTCGCACGTCACCACGAACTTCCCGGAATTTAAGACCTGTCTGAACCTTGATTCCATCATTCTTGATTCCCCTTATCTAACAGCAAATTAGCGCTTTTCGGCCTCGGTGCCACCTGGTAGTTCTTCGGTGGGTGGTACTTGCGCATTATGTCAAGCCTTCCCTGCAGTTTCAGACGCTGGTATATGAGCGTCCAGGCGCAGTCCTTTTCCTTGTCCACTTCGCACTTGCCTTCGTTCGTACCCCCGCAGGGGCCGTTTAAAAGGCTCTTGTTGCAAGCGGTCAGGGGGCAAATGCCGGCTGTTTCGCCGAGCACACACTGACCGCACTGGGCGCATACCTCTTTAAAGAAACCCATCTTCTCCTCAACACCGATGAACAGGCTGTCCAGCGCGGGAATGACCGGCTTATTGGTGTACGAAGTGACCCGGTGGACACCGAAGGCGCAGGCCATCACCAGTATACATCCGGCTTTCCGGATGGCACGCTCGTTTTCTTTGAGGGTCAACTCGGTCATCCCGTCACAGGCGATTGGAACGACCGTCCAACCTGTTACCACTTTTTCTAATCCTTCAAGGCGTTGCTTCATTTCGAGGACTTCTTCTCTACCCCCGGTCCTGGTCATGGTGGCGCAGGTGCCGCAGCCGACAATGAAAACCTGTGCAAAGGTTCTCAGGCTCCGTTGTATTTCCTCGAAAGGTTTCTGTCTGGTGATCGATTTCATTTGGACTCCCCCTCGGTCCGATTATGCTTCTTCTATAACTGAACTGCGGCTAAACCCCTGTCTCCCGGCAGGCAGGCCTAAGTTTTCTTAGCGGTCTTCCGTCGCAGGAGCCGGCACTGGTTTGCCGGGCAGGTCTTCTTTTTTATGTGCGCTTCATACTCTGATTTGAAGTAACGCAGGGTGGAAAGTACAGGGTTGGGACAGGTCTGTCCCAAGCCGCAGAGTGAGCATTCTTTGACAGTCCTGGCGATGGTAAATAGCGTGTCAAGGTCGCTTTCCTGACCTTTCCCTTGGGTGATCCGGGTTAAAATTTCGAGCATCTGCTTAGTCCCCAGGCGGCAGGGGACGCACTTGCCGCAGGATTCGGCTTGGGTAAAACTGAGAAAATAGCGTGCCACTTCCACCATACAGGTGTCCTGGTCCATTACCACCATGCCGCCGGATCCCATTATCGATCCGACCATAGTGAGTGTTTCATAGTCGACGGGCGTATCAGGGATTTTAGCGGGAATACACCCCCCCGAAGGTCCGCCTGTTTGTACCGCTTTAAGACGCTTGCCGCCGGGGATCCCGCCCCCGATATCAAAGATGATAGTTGATAAAGAGGTTCCCATCGGCACTTCAACGAGGCCGCTGTTGGAAATCTTACCGCTGAGGGCCAGCACCGTGGTTCCCCTGCTCTTTTCACTGCCGATACCGGTAAACCAATCGGCTCCCCGGTCTATAATGATTGGAACCGAGGCAAGGGTCTTTACGTTGTTAATGGTAGTGGGCCTTCCTTCAAGTCCTGATTGGGCGGGATAGGGTGGCCTCGGACGCGGCATGCCGCGCCGGCTCTCAATAGAAGCGATCAGCGCGGTTTCCTCCCCGCAGACAAACGCTCCGGCCCCTTCTTTCATATGTACCTCAAAGTCGAACCCCGAGTTCAAGATATTATCGCCGATAAACCCTTTTTCTCTGGCCTGTTCCAAGGCGATACGGATGCGTTTTACTGCCAGGGGGTACTCTGCGCGGACGTATATGTACCCGTCGTTTGCGCCGATAGCATACCCCGCGATGATCAGTCCCTCGATGGCTGCGTGGGGGTCCGCTTCCAAGACGGAACGGTCCATAAAGGCACCGGGGTCGCCCTCGTCAGCATTGCAAATAACGTATTTTCGGTCGGCGACGGCGTTTCTGCCGAACTCCCATTTCCGCCCGGTAGGGAACCCGGCGCCCCCGCGCCCTCGCAGCCCCGACTTCTTAACCTCTTCGATCACCTGTTCGGGTGTCATTTCCCGCAGGACCTTCTCCAAAGCGCGGTAGCCGCCGTTGGCGATGTAGTGTTCAATCTTCTCCGGGTTAATGCGGCCGCAGTTACGCAGTATTACACGCTGTTGTTTTCTGTAGAAGTTGATATCGCTGTACCGGGGTACAGGCCGGCCCGTTGCCGGGTCGCGGTAAAAAAGCCTTTCTACCGGGTTTCCGTCCCTCAGGTGGGAACTCACAATCTCCGGCACATCACCCAAAGTAACATGGGTATAAAAAATTCCTTCCGGCTCAACTACGACGATGCCGCCCTGTTCACAAAAGCCGTGGCAGCCGGTGAAATCCACTTCAACGTCGGTCAGCCCCAGCTTTGCAGCTTCCGTCTTAAGTGCCTCGTAGACGGCTCCGGATCCGGTAGAAAGACAGCCCGTACCCTGGCAGACGAAAACAGTACGCTTGTTTTGCACTTATGTTTCACCCTTCTTTAGCAACTGTTCCACCTTTGACACGTCCATTTGGCCGTGAACCTGATCGCTCACGACCACATTGGGGGCTAGTGCGCAAACACCGATGCAGGCAACCGTTTCCAAGGTGTATTCCATGTCCGGAGTAGTCTCTCCCTCTTTTATCTTCAGCCGCTTTTCCAGCAACTCGAGGAGTGCTTCCGCGCCGCGGACGTGACAGGCCGTCCCCCGGCAGACCCTGATCACCTGCCTGCCCCTCGGCTTTGTGTAAAACTGGGCATAGAAGGATATTACGCCCTGAACCTGGCTCGGAAACAGCCTGAGCCCTTTCGCCACCACCGGGATGGCGGCGGGGGGAATATACCCGAACTCGTTTTGTATTTTTTGTATAACCGGTATCAGGGCCCACTTTTGCCCCTTGCACTCTTCAACGATCGCTTTGATCCGCCCCATGTCTATTTTCACGCCAGTCGCGGCCTCACACATCAGAACCGACCCTTTCCAGTTTTACCTTGACTGCTTTAATAAGAGGACTCTTTCTTTCGTCGTCCAAGGTAATATCAAATAATTGACTGACCGGGTTCACCGAGACCGAAAACGGCATGTAAAGCGTTCCTTGAGGAAGTGTGTCGGTCACTTTAACCGCTGCGACGACATCTCCGGCGGGAGACAATACTCGCACCTTGTCGCCGTCGGCAACGCCGAGGTGCTCCGCATCGGCTTCATTAACACTTACGTAGGCCTCGAAAGAAAACCTGCTCAGGCGCGTTGCCCGGGAGCTCCTGGTGCCGCCGCCGGAGTGAAAAAGGTTGCTTCCGGTCAGCAAAACAAAAGGATACTCCTTGTCCGGTTCCTGTGGCAGTGCGCCGTTTCGGGCGGGCAGCAGGCCGAAGGTTCCCTCCGGCTGTTTCCGGTACATAGGCAGCGTTTTTACAAAGGCACCGTTGCCCTCAGGTTGGAACTCCGGCTCCTCCGATAGTCCGTACCCGATCCCGCGGTACATCGGGATAAGTTTTTCAATCTCTTCCCTTACTTCCTGCGGCGACATGAATGACATCGGGCTGCCCATCTTTACGGCAAGGCGCGTAATGATTTCGCAATCCGGTAAACTCTGGCCCAACGGTTTCAGGGCCTTCCTCAACCAGTTGATCCGCCCGTCAAAGCTGGTGAACGTTCCTTCTTTTTCCGCGAAGCTCACCGCCGGCAGCACCACTTTCGCGAGTTTCGCCGTCTCGGTGAGGAACATGTCTTGGACAACCAGAAACTCGAGGGACGAGAGGGCGTCCTGCACGAACCCCGCCAGCGGAAAAGTAGAAACGGGGTTTTCGCCCACAATATACATACCCTTAATCTCGCCCGACTTTGCTGCTGTGAGCATTTCGAAAACGGTAAGGCCGGGCTTATCAGGTATATCTCCCCAGTAATCCTTGAATTTCCTGATCGATGCGCGGTCCGCTATGGGGTGATAACCCGGGAGGTAATCGGGCAGGACCCCCATATCGCAAGCGCCCTGGGCGTTGTTTTCCCTCTGCAGGGCGTAAACGCCGCTTTGGCCAGCGAGTTTTCCCGTCAGCAACGCCAGGTTGAACAGGGCCTTGATTGTCTCGGTACCATTTACCTGCTGGGCCACTCCGCTGCCGTAAACGATCGCCGCCCGTTCCGCGTTTGCATAAATACGTGCAGCGTGTTGGAGATCTTCAAAAGCAACTCCTGTAGCCTTTTGGATGTAGGCAGGATCTAAGCCGCCGAGGCTTTCAGCAAGCGCTTTGAAGTCCGCCGTTTCCCTGTTGACGGAGTTATCGTCAACCAGGTTCTCATCGATAACCGTCTTGCACAGGCTGTTGACCAGAGTTAAGTCGGTAGCGATTTTGGGTCTTAGCCAGAGGTTGGCGAACAGCGCAAGACGGGATTCCCGCGGGTCAACCAGGATCAGCTTCGCGTCACGGCACCTGACCGCACGCTTTATGGCGTACCCCACCAGAGGAGCCGATTTGGTCGGATCGGCCCCGATCACCAGGATGACTTCAGCTTCTTCCAGAACGGTGATGGAGTTGGTAGTGCCGAAAATGCCGCCGGTCTCACCGGGGCCGGTCAGGCCGGCGGCACCGTGAAGCCGGCTGCTGTTGTCGATATTATTTGTACCGAGCACACACCTAGCAAAGCACTGGAGCATGTAGTTCTCCTCGTTTGTGCACTTGGACGAGCCGAAAACCGCAAGGCTGTCGCTGCCGTGTACTTCTTTTATACGCTTAAATTCGCCGGCGACTGCATCCAACGCTTCCTCCCAGGTGGCTTCTTTGAAATCGCCGTTTACTTTGATTAAAGGAATGGTCAGCCTGTCGGGGCTGTGGATGAAATCGAAGCCGAAACTACCCTTGACACAGAGGGTACCGCGGCTGATTGCGTCCTGTTTGTTCGGGGTTGCCCGCACTATACGTTCGTCGTAAACCTTCAGGAGCAGGCTGCAGCCGCAGCCGCAGAAGGGACAAGTCGAACGCACCACGGTTCCAGTCGTTCCGATGTGTAACGGTTCCGCCTCCATGAGCGCTCCTGTGGGACATATCGAAACGCAGGTGCCGCAGAAGGTGCATTCGGATTCTTCCAGGGCGGTGTCGCCGAAGGTTGCCGGTTTGGCGGTAAAGCCGCGCCGGAAGTAGTCGATCGCTCCTTCAACGACCAGTTCTTGGCACGCCCGGATGCACTTGGCACAAAGAATGCATTTGCTTAGATCCCTTTTTATAAACGGGTTGGCGTCGTTTATGGTCGCCGGCTGGGGTATCTTTTGCAGTTTTACGAGTCCGATACCCAGTTCGGCGGCGACTTGGCGCAACTGGCAGCGGTTGCCCTTGTCGCATACCAGGCATGAGTCCGGGTGGCTGGCCAGCATCAGCTCAACAACGGTCTTGCGGCGCTCTAATACGCGGGGTGAATGGGTGTTAATGACCATCCCCGGGACGATAAATGTACCGCAAGCGGTAACCATTGCACCCGTACGCTCGTCTTCAACAAAGCAGATGCGGCAGGTGCTGATCGAGGGGCAGTCGCCGACTGACGTCAGATGAGACTCGTGGCAGAGCGTCGGGATGTGCACGCCTTCTTTTCGCGCCAGCTCCAGAATGGTCATTCCGGGCTCCCCGGTTACTTCCCGCCCGTTCAAAGTAACGGTAATCGGCTGCAATTCTGGATTCTCCTCCAAAAATAGTACTTCTCTCGCAGGGCGCGGCGCTGAGCTTCACATTTCGGAAGCCAGATGCAGGATGTCAGAAGTCAGAACCTTGTAGAATTCGCTACGCGAATTCTCTTTTTCCCCCTTTTCAAACCTCCGACTTCCGGCTTCCGACCTCTGAATTATTGTACGCTCCGGCCCGTCCGCCAGCACTCAAACTTGCCCTGGCAAAAAACAAGCGGTTTTCGCAACATTTAACGTTTCTACGCAATTGCTACTTTACAAGCTGAATTGAGTGCTGGGTTCCTTGTACTGCTCGCTCCTCGCCGCGTTCCTTTCATGCTACTCTTCCGAATCTAAGTAACCAGCTTACCGGTCTATTCGCCCCATTTTCGTCTTTTGTGGTGCCGCCATAGGCAGCATGGGCGACTTCCTTGAGGTTAAATTGACACTTGCGAATGACAGTAACACTGTCAAACAAGCAGAAACCGAACCGGCTTATCTATTCCCAACGATTAGGTTGACGTACGGGTGATGGATGGTTTTTAACAGCGAGTTAGCTAATCTTGGGCATAATGTATCATCGCCCCATGGAAAGGAGCAACAATTTTCGGGTGAGTGGATTGTAGTCGGGCGGGAGTGTCCTTATTAAAGGTTTAAACGGTTTAAAAAGGGTTAAGATTACCTTGCCCGCGGGAAAAATACTCACGGACCTGTAAATATGGGTGGTATACCTGTAGATAGGAGGAAAAGCTTTGCACATCAAGGATATTTTTGCATCAAGAAGGCCGGTTATTTCTTTTGAGATTTTCCCCCCGAAGGGCGAGGACAGGGCTGACCTTGTTTCCCGACTGATGGCAGAACTCAAGGTTTTTGCCCCGTCGTTCATCAGCGTAACCTACGGTGCGGGCGGCACCACCAGGGATACTTCCATCGAAGTGGCTTCTATCATCAGCGGCTTCGGGTTCGAGGTGTTGTCCCACCTGACCTGTGTGGGTCATTCTGCCGGCGAAATTGACGCCATTCTAGACCGCCTCCGTGCTGCGGGAATTGAAAACATTCTCGCCCTGCGCGGCGACCCGCCGAAAGGGGTCGAATACTACGATTATTCCAGGGGCGATTTCAGGTACGCCATAGACCTCATCAGGCATATTCGTAACAAAGGCTTTTTCGGTATCGGGGCTGCCGCTTACCCTGAAGGACACATGGCTGCCCCGCGTATCAGTACGGACTGGGTGCATCTGAAGGAAAAGGTGGACGCCGGAGCAGAATTCCTGGTTACCCAGCTCTTCTTCGATAACCGGGTTTTTTACCACTTCATGGAAAGCGTTCGTGGCATGGGAATTACCTGTCCTATAGCCGCCGGTATCATGCCTGTATTAAACGCCGATACCATCAAGCGTATAGTCGGTCTGTGCGGCGCTTCGATTCCCGCTACACTTGCCATCATGCTCGATAAGTACGCCCACGACCCGGAAGGGTTGGCAGAGGCGGGAATCGAGTACGCTACGGCGCAGGTCGAGGACCTCATCGAGAACGACGTTGACGGGGTTCATTTTTATACGCTCAACAGGTCGGAATGGGTGGCCAGGGTCTTGCGGGACGTGGGTATCGGCTTGCCTGGGGGCATACCGGAAACCTGGGAGATGTGGCCGCCTGAACCCGGCAAGTGGTTGCCGCACGCAGTAAGGGAGCAGTTCGACGGGGACGCGTTGTAGTCCCGGTAAAAGCAGCATAGTTCCGGGAGCCTTTGCACACGGGGTTGAGTACGGGGTAAGTTGTGGGTGGCAGGATGAATAGTTATCTTCGGGTTTGGATGTGCGCGGGAGTTAAGATGCTGATACGTTAACAAACCTGGACCCCGGTCAAGTGTTGACTTGGAGGAGCCATAGAGGCCCCTATTTTGTAATAATTACCCATGCAATACCGGCTTGACACGCCTCTCTGAAAACTTATACAATACAATAAACCTGGGAGAAAATAGAACGAACCGCCGAAAGGCAATTTGAGATAAATGGTTTGTTCCGTAAATCGCATAGTGACGGCGTTTCCTACGCATGGCCTTATAGAGCGGTGCGAGTCTTTTTCTGCCGAGGTTACTCGGTTTTTTTATGTATAGAGAATGGGGGTGTAGTATTTGCCGGAAACGGCATGGATCATCGCGATCGTCGCGGTTGTAGTGGCTTTTGCCGGTGGCTATATCGCCCGGCGCTACATTGCCGAATCCAAGGTGGCAGCCGCGGAGGAGCAAGCCCAGAGGATTATCGAAGAGGCAGCCAAAGAAGCGGAAGGCAAGAGGCGCGAGGCGGTACTGGAAGCCAAGGAAGAAGTGCTCAGACTGAAGAACGAGGCTGAGCGTGAAAACCGGGAGCGGCGACAGGAGTTACAGCGGCTGGAAAAACGTTTGGTTCAAAAGACGGAGGCGATGGAGGCAAAGCTCGAAGCGATTCAGAAGCGGGAGGAAGGACTTACCCAAAAGGAAGCGGAGTTGGGGAATATCAAGGCCGAACTGGAAAAGATTCAAACGGCGCGGATGGCAGAGTTGGAAAAAGTCTCGGGACTTAGTCAGGAGGAGGCAAAGCAGATCCTCCTAACGGAAGTCGAAAAGGATATTCAGCAAGAAGCAGCAATGATTATTCGTGACATGGAGGCCCGGGCCAAGGAAGAAGGAGACCGGCGCGCGAAGGAAATCATCGCACTCGCCATTCAGCGGTCCGCGGTAGATCAGGTCGGCGAAACCACGGTTTCAGTTATCCCGCTGCCCAATGATGAGATGAAAGGCCGGATTATCGGGAGGGAAGGCCGGAACATCCGGGCTTTCGAGAACCTGACGGGAGTGGACCTTATCATTGATGATACGCCGGAAGCCGTTATCCTTTCCAGTTTCGACCCCGTCCGGCGGGAGGTTGCCCGCTTGGCACTGGAACGGCTGGTTTCCGACGGCCGGATCCACCCCGCGCGGATTGAAGAGATGGTCGAAAAGGCCCAAAGAGATGTCGACCGCCAGATTTGGGAGGCGGGTGAACAGGCCGCCTTTGAAGCAGGTGTGCCCGGCCTCCACGAGGAACTGATCAAGCTCCTTGGCAGGTTGCAGTTCCGGACGAGCTACGGGCAAAATGTCTTACGGCACTCACTTGAGGTAATGCATCTCGCAGGCTTTATGGCGGCAGAGCTCGGGGTCAACGTCACCCTTGCCAAACGCGCCGGTCTGCTGCACGATATCGGTAAGGCCATCGATAGGGAGATGGAAGGCCCGCACGTCGCAATCGGGGTGGAACTGGCCCGGAAATACGGCGAAGACCCGGAAGTGCTGCACGCCATCGCAGCGCATCATGGCGATGAAGAGCCGCACACCATAGAAGCAATGGTGGTTCAGGCGGCGGACGCTATTTCAGCGGCGCGGCCGGGTGCCCGCCGGGAGACATTGGAAGCGTACATAAAACGATTAACGAAGCTTGAAGAAATCGCCAACTCATTCCAGGGTGTGGAAAAGGCGTACGCGGTTCAGGCCGGGCGCGAGATCCGTGTCGCGGTCAAACCCGAACGGGTCGACGACTTGCTTACGGTTCGCCTTGCGCGGGATGTGGCCAAAAAAATCGAAAGCGAACTGGAATACCCGGGTCAGGTGAAAGTGGTTGTCATCCGCGAGACCAGAGCGGTGGAATATGCCAAATAGGGTTGTGGGGCTTTGTAATGCGCATTTTAATGATCGGTGACGTTGTCGGACGGCCTGGGCGCCGGGCGGTGAAGGATAACCTCGGGGATATAAAGGATTCATTTCAGATAAATTTCGTAGTGGCTAACGCTGAGAACGCGGCGGGAGGAAACGGCGTCACCCGTGAAACCGCGGGTGAGCTGTTTGGCTACGGGGTCGATGCCCTTACCGGTGGGAATCACGTATGGGACAAAAAGGAGAGTTTTGATTTTATCGCCGAGGAAACCCGGCTGCTCCGTCCGGCGAATTATCCACCCGGAGTTCCAGGTATCGGCTACAACATCTTTTCAGTGGGCGATTATAAAGTCGGTGTGGTGAACCTCTGCGGGCGGGTGTTCATGCCCGAACTTGACTGTCCTTTCCGCAAGGCGGATGAAGTATTGGCTGCCCTCAGACAGGTGACACCGATAATCATTATCGACTTCCACGCCGAGGCAACTTCCGAAAAAATGGCCTTTGGGTGGTTCATGGACGGCAGGGCGACCGCGGTTTTCGGGACGCACACTCATGTGCAAACGGCCGACGAACGTATTCTGCCTGGAGGAACGGCCTACATCACGGATGTCGGGATGACCGGGCCCCGCGATGGGGTGATCGGGTTCAAAAGCGACCCTATCGTTGCTAAGTACCTCACCCAGCTTCCGAAGCGTTTTGAAGTGGCCAGCGGACCCTACCAGTTTGACGCCTGCATAGTAACCGTCGACCCGGCTACCGGAAGAGCCCTGGATATTCAGCGGATAAAAAACATTGAATGAAAATTAACCTGCCGGAATTCATGGCGTTCTTGGCGTCTTGGCGGTAGCTCTATTTAAGAGGAGAATAAACTGATGAAGTTCTTTCAGGCCGAGGCGGTGGTGCTGAAGTCGGGTGAGCTGAAAGAAGCGGACCGGGTGCTGACGCTTTACTCACTCGAGCTCGGTAAAATCCGGGCGGTAAGCTATGGCAGCGCGCGGCTCACTAGCAGGAAGCGCGGCGCTGTGCAGCCTTTCTGCAGGTCGCGTTTTTTTATGACCAGGGGGAAGGAATTGAACCGGGTAGACCAGGTTGAACTCCTGGAGCACTTTCCAGGAATAGAGGATGATGTGCAGCGGTTCGGTCTTGCCCATTATCTTGCCGAGTTGGTGGACGGTTTTACCGCGGATGAGGTGCCGAACAGGGCGCTTTATAAGTTGCTGGTTGAGGCGTTACGACTTGTTAGAAAAGGGGACCCGGAACTCCTTGCGCGGGCTTTCGAAATCCGCTTGCTGGCATTAACCGGCTTCAAACAGGAATTAGAGTGCTGCGTTTCCTGCCGGGGCGCGCTCTTGCCTGAGAACGGACTATTATCCTTCAGCCCCGGAGCCGGAGGGGTGGTGTGTTCTGCATGCCGGCGGGAGCACACCGACGCCGTCGGGTTGCTGTTAGGGACGCTTTATACCCTCCGCCGTCTCGGCGAAGGGAATCTGGAGCGTGTTTTCACCGTAAAAACCGAGCCTGTTATCCGGGGAGAGCTGAATAGAATACTTCCTGACGCGGTTTCTTTTCACCTCGGTTACCGGCCGCGGGCTTTGTCCTTTCTTGACCGCCTTGTGCCGGAGTAGCTCACGAAACGGGCATTTTCCAGCGGAGTAGGTATTGATGTTGGTGACATTTTCTCGAGCGCTTACAGGGTGACAATATAAAACACCGATAACACAATAGCTTTAAAAATGCTTGACTTTTCACGGTTTCTCTGTTAATTTTTTTGCGAGATGCAAGCTGTTACTAGCCGTATTGAGATTAAATGCCCGCCGCTGTTAGGACCCGGAAGAGCGGGGGGCTTTTGTCTTTAGAGGAGGGGCATGCCGCGTGAATTTTCAGGAACTGATCTTTGCCCTTGACCGTTTTTGGGCGGACCAGGGGTGTATAATCCAGCAGCCTTATGATATTGAAAAGGGGGCGGGCACGATGAATCCCGCCACCTTTTTCAGGGTGCTGGGGCCGGAGCCGTGGCGGGTTGGTTACGTCGAGCCTTCACGCCGGCCTACCGACGGCCGCTACGGCGAAAACCCGAACCGCCTGCAGCACTACTACCAGTACCAGGTCATCCTGAAACCTTCACCCGACGACGTTATCGATGTCTACTTAGACAGCCTTCGGTTTTTAGGTATCGACCCGCTGCAGCACGACATACGCTTTGTTGAGGATAACTGGGAGTCGCCGACCCTCGGTGCCTGGGGACTGGGCTGGGAGGTCTGGCTGGACGGGATGGAGATCACGCAGTTCACATATTTTCAACAGTGCGGCGGTTACGACCTGCGGCCTGTTTCTGCGGAGATCACCTACGGTCTCGAGCGAATTGCGACCTTCCTCCAAGGGGTGGAGAGCGTCTTCGAGATCGAATGGGCTGACCGGATCAGCTACGGCGAGATCCACCATCGGGGTGAACTGGAGCATTCCAGCTACAACTTTGATGTTGCGGATACCGCTCTTCTTTTCACCCTTTTCGACGGTTATGAAAAAGAGGCCGAGCGCGTCCTCAAGAGGGAACTCGTGCTGCCGGCCTATGACTACGTGCTCAAGTGTTCGCATACCTTCAACCTCCTGGACGCGCGGGGCGCGATCAGCGTAACCGAGCGTACGGGTTTTATCGCGCGGATCCGGGCGCTGGCCCGGGCCTGCGCGCGGCGGTACCTCGCCCAGCGAGAAGCATTGGGCTATCCGCTGATGAAGAGGGGGTAACTCGGGATGCAGGACTTTTTATTGGAAATCGGCACTGAGGAGATTCCGGCCCGTTTCATGCCCGGTGCGCTTGCTGAGCTGGCGGAGAAGGCGGCGGCGCTTCTGAAGGAAGCACGGTTAGGGCACGGTGCCGTTAAGACCTTTGGTACCCCGCGGCGCCTCGTGCTTTTCGTGGAAGAGGTCGCGGAGGGGCAGGAACCGCGGGTAGAAGCGGTAAAAGGACCCCCGCGCCGGAGCGCTTTTGACGAATCGGGCCGGCCTACTAAAGCGGCGACCGGGTTTGCCAGGAGCCAGGGAGTCGAGGTGCCGGACCTGGTTGTGCGGAAGGTAGGGGAAACGGAATACGTCTTTGCGGTTGTAGAGGACCCCGGCCGCCCGGCGGTCGAAGTATTGGCAGACCTCTGCCCCCGGTTGATAACGGGTATTACTTTTCCCAAACCGATGCGGTGGGGTGACAGCGAGATCCGCTTTGTCAGGCCGATCCGCTGGCTGGTCGCTCTTTACGGCGACCAGGTAGTAGAGTTTGCACTCGACGGTCTGCGGTCCGGGCGTCAGTCCACCGGCCACCGGTTTCTCTCACCGGGGGCGGTACCGGTCAAAAACCCGGCCGATTACTTTTCCCTGATGGCAGAGCGGTTTGTCATGGTTGACCTGGCCGAGAGACGGCGGGTGATTCAGGAAGGAATAGAAGCCCTGGCGGCTGCGGAAGGCGGTTTTGTGCCGCGGGATGAAGATCTCCTGGAGGAGGTGGTCAACCTGGTGGAATACCCAACCGCCTTTTGCGGTCATTTTCCGGGAAAATACCTCGCCCTGCCCCGGCCGGTATTAATTACCGTAATGCGCGAGCACCAGCGGTACTTCCCTGTTTGCAGGGAAAACGGGAATCTGCTCCCGCGCTTCCTTACGGTGCACAACAGTGCTCCTGAGCACACGGCGACCATCCGCCGGGGAAATGAACAGGTTATCCGCGCCCGGCTCGCGGATGCCGCGTTTTTCTACCGGGAAGATACCGCCAGGCCCTTGGCTGAACGGGTCGAAGGCCTGAAAAAGGTGGTCTACCAGGAGGCTTTGGGAACGCTTTATGACAAAACAGAACGTCTCGGCGCTCTTACCGCATATCTGTGCAGGACGCTTGGTATCAGCCGAGACGACGAAGCCGTTGTTTCCCGGGCGGCATACCTGTCGAAGGCCGACCTGCTCACCAGTATGGTATACGAGTTTCCAGAACTTCAAGGGGTCATGGGAAAGGAGTACGCCTTAAAAGACGGGGAGCCGGATGCGGTCGCGGAGGCCCTTCATGAACAGTACCTGCCCCGGTTCGCCGGCGATACCCTCCCGGCGACAGTACCCGGGCGCATCCTGAGCATCGCCGACAAGATCGATAATCTGGTGGGCTGTTTCGGCACCGGGCTCATCCCAACGGGCTCCCAGGACCCATACGCACTGCGGCGGCAGGCTCTCGGCATCTGTTCAATTATTTTGGAGGGCGGGCTGCACTTCTCTCTAAACGAGTTGATCCTGAACGCTTACCGGGAGTACCGCGACCGGTTGAAACGAGATGCGGGGGCGGTCTTGGATGAACTTGTTGAGTTTTGTAAACAGCGGCTGCGGGGCATATTTGAAGAGCGTGGAATCTCCACGGAGGTAACAGAAGCGGTTCTCGCGGCGGGAATAGACGATGTGGACGCCGCGTGGCGGCGGGCTGAGGCCTTACAGGCCTTTCGCGGGGAGCCTCTCTTTGCAGACCTGTACACTGCCTACACGCGGGCCGCGAACCTTTCACGGACTGCGCCGGAAAGAGAGCCGGACCCCGCCGACTTCGTGGACCCGGCAGAGGGGCGTTTGTACGGAACGGTGCTCGATTTACGGGAGACGGTCGCGCCGGACGTAAAGAGGTACGCTTACAGGAGCGTTTTGCAAAAGCTATGCGCCCTGCGCGAACCGGTGGACACGTTTTTCGATGCGGTACTCGTAATGGACGACAACCGTACCCTCCGGGAAAACAGGCTTGCCTTGTTACGGTCGGTGGTGCAACTGGTCCGTCTGGTGGCCGACCTGTCAAAGATTCCGGTTGCGTGACGGGGTTTTTTATTACCTTTTCCGTAAAACTGCGGGGCGGAGTTCCGCCCCGTTTCAAACCGCACAATTGAAATTCGGTCATTTGTGCTGATGTAATAGGCATGACCGCCATCACTTCCACTTACATCCTTGAGAAAAGCTGTTCAGAATTCTTTTAAACAGCCGATTAAGCCTTGTGCAAAAAACTTTTTCTTGGTGCAGGAAAATACAGTGTAACATAGTAGAATAATTTAGTAATACTTTTAGGGCCCAAAGGGACAATTAGTATGGCATACTTGGGCGCAGGTGCGCGTATATTTTGAGAATGGTTTGGTATTTGTGTTCCAGGTTGTCGGCGGAGAGGGTGTGAGGGTGTTGGAGCTGACCCGGCGGCAAGAAACCATTTTGGGGATTGTTAAAAGCGAAGGACCAATTACCAGCGAGCAGCTTGCAGAGCGTCTTAAGTTAACGAGGGCTACTCTCCGCCCGGACCTGGCTATTCTGACTATGGCCGGTCTTTTGGAAGCAAGACCGCGCGTCGGGTATTATTACAGCGGGAAATCGCCTAACGAAGTCGTGGCTGCGCGGGTTCGCCGCTACAAGGTAGGCGAACTGCAATCACGGCCGATAGTTGTTAACGACCAGGTTTCAGTCCACGATGCGACCGTCACCATGTTTCTCGAGGACGTAGGAACGCTGTTCGTGGTTCGGGAGGGAGGACTCCTTGAGGGTGTTATCTCCCGGAAGGACCTGTTGAAAATGGGCCTCGGCGGCCAGGACATGCGCGACCTCCCGGTTAGCGTGATCATGACCCGGTTACCTAAAATCATTACTACTTCACCGGAGGAGCCTGCCTGGGAAGCCGCCCGTAAGCTTGTCGACCATGAAGTGGATGCCCTGCCGGTGGTGGAGTCTGTTGCGGGGGGGCAAAAGAACGACCTGCTTGTTGTCGGGCGCTTTAGTAAGACGACGGTGACCCGGCTTTTCGTAGAAATCTGTGAAAGGCGGTAGGAGACTTTGGCGGTTTTGCAAAATAGGGTACAACCGGTGATTTACATAGTGTCCGATTCGATCGGCGAAACGGCGGAGCTTGTAGGAAAGGCGGCGGCCAGCCAGTTCGACTCGGGCGGCGCGGAAATCCGGAGGGTTCCCTATGTAAGTCACCCTGAAGAGATCCCGGAGATTGTGGCGCAGGCGGCCCAGGAGTCAGGGGTTATAATTTTTACCCTTGTAATGCCTAACCTTAGGAAAAGTCTCTTATCCGAAGCGGCAAAGTACGGCCTGCCGGCGGTGGACATTTTGGGTCCGGTGCTGAACGCGTTGCGGTGGGTGACCGGACGTGAACCCCGGTTTGAGCCCGGATTGATGCGGAAGGTTGACGAGGAATACTTTCGCCGGGTGGAGGCCATTGAATTTGCCGTTAAGTACGACGACGGGAAGGACCCGCGGGGAATCACCGAGGCGGACGTCGTTATCTTAGGTGTTTCCCGTACGGGCAAAACGCCGCTCTGTATGTACCTGGCACACAAGCGGATCAAGGCGGCAAACATACCACTCGTTCCGGAGGTGCCGGTGCCGCCGGAGCTTTTTACCCTTTCGTCTAACAGGGTGGTAGGGTTGACGATCCAGCCCGATTACCTGGTGTGGATCCGGCGGGAGAGATTAAGAACCCTCGGGTTGCCCGCCGAAGCGGAATACGCACACGAGGAACGCGTTCAGAAGGAATTAGCCTATGCAGAGGAGGTGATGCACCGGATCGGTTGTACGGTCATCGACGTCACCGGTAAAGCGGTGGAAGAAACAGCGAGCAGGGTATTAGAAATTTACTACCGGGGCCAGCGCCGCCGCTGATCATTCATCTGAAGGAGGAACCGTCTTTTGCATGGGTTCCGTTGAAATAAGAATAAATGGGGGGAGTGAAGGAAGTGGCTTTCAGGTTCGTAAAATGGTTTAGTGAACTTGGCAGGAGTGATGTAGCCCTTGTCGGCGGTAAGGGAGCCAACCTTGGTGAAATGACCGGGGCCGGGATCTTAGTGCCGCCCGGTTTTTGCGTTACCGCAGAGGCGTATAAGTACTTTGTTGAAAAGACCGGTTTGGCGCCGAAAATAAAAGAAATCATCAGCGGCACCGATGTAAACGATCTAGATCAGTTGATGACCAATACGTCCAAGGTTCGTGAGTTGATCCGGGGCACGCCGGTACCGCCCGAGATTTCGGATGAGGTAATTTCCGCTTACAAGGAACTGGGTGGGGACGGTGGGCCGCTGCGGGTCGCTGTGCGGAGCTCGGCGACGGCGGAAGACCTCCCGGAAGCATCCTTTGCCGGGCAGCAGGACACCTACCTGAATGTGGTCGGGGTTGAGGACGTTCTTGAGCACGTCCGTCGCTGCTGGGCATCCTTATGGACGGCGCGTGCCACCTCATACCGCCAGGCGCAAGGCTTTGACCACTCGGCCGTTTATCTGAGCGCGGTGGTCCAAAAGATGATTCAATCGGAGCGCTCCGGTGTTGCTTTTACCGTTGATCCGGTCACGGGCAACAGGCAGGAGATGATGATAAACGCTAGCTGGGGGCTTGGCGAGGCGATTGTAGCCGGAAAGGTCACTCCTGATGAATATACCGTGGACAAGGCTTCCCGGCGCGTGGTAGACAAGGTGATAGCGGCGAAAAAGGTAATGATTTGTGCCGATCCTAATTCCCCCGGCGGTACGGTCGAAGTGGAGGTAGCGCAGCAGCTCGGGCCCGAATACGTGGAACGGCAGTGCCTTACCGATGAAGAAGTGTTGACCCTTTCCGAACAACTGATCCGAGTCGAGAACCACTATAACTTCCCGCAGGATATCGAATGGGGCTACGAGAACGGCACCTTTTACATCTTGCAGTCACGGCCTATTACGACATTGGGCAAAGAGTCAAAAGCCGGAGCAGGGGAGGCTGGGAAGGTGAGCGAGGCCAAGGTGCTTGTGCGCGGAATGGCTGCTTCTCCCGGTACGGCGACCGGGAAGGTGGTAATGGTTAAGAGTTTCAGCGACATCACCCGGGTCAGCGAGGGAGCGGTGCTGGTTACGGTGATGACCAACCCGGACATGGTGCCGGCGATGAAACGGGCTGCCGCCATTGTTACCGACGAAGGGGGACGCACCTGCCACGCGGCCATCGTGTCGCGGGAACTGGGGGTCCCCTGTATCGTCGGTGCGAAGAACGCGACCGCGGTGCTGGCGGAAGGGATGGAAGTGACGGTGGACGCTTCCCGGGGCGTGGTCTACGAAGGACGCGTTACGCTGGGCGATGCGGTCCAGCCGTCGGCCCAGGCCGCCGGGGCGGGCCCGCAGGGGGTGCTCTGGCGGGAGATTGCGCCGATCACCGCCACCAAGATATACATGAACCTGGGCGAGCCGGAGGGAATCGCCCGTTATAAAGACCTGCCGTTCGACGGGATCGGACTCATGCGCACCGAATTTATCTTCACCGACCACATCGGTGCCCATCCAATGTACCTTTTGCGCTCCGGCCAGGAAGCAATGTTTATTGACCGGCTTGCGGAGGGCATCTCTACGGTGGCACAAACGATCTACCCCCGGCCGGTGGTGGTGCGCTTCAGCGACTTCCGAACCAACGAGTTCCGCGGTTTAAAGGGCGGGGAAGAGGTCGAGCCCCTGGAAAACAACCCGATGATCGGGTGGCGCGGCGTATCCCGCTACATCTCGCCGGAATACGAGGCCGGTTTCCGCCTTGAGTGCAAGGCGATGCGCAAGGTTCGGGAAGAATACCAGTTGACTAACGTCTGGGCGATGCTTCCGTTTGTACGTACTACCTGGGAAGTAAAACGAGTGCTGAAGATAATGGCCGAAGAAGGCCTGTCTTCGAACCTGGACTTTAAAGTATGGGTGATGGCGGAGGTGCCGTCGGTGGTCTTTATGGCTGACGAGTTCAGCCCCTTAGTCGACGGTTTCAGCATCGGCTCAAACGACCTTACGCAGTTAATTCTCGGCGCTGACCGGGATTCCGGCGTGCTGGACAAAATGGGGTATTTTGACGAGCGCAATCCCGCGGTAACGCGCGCGATAGCCCGCCTCATCGAGGTTGCACACCAGCACGGTAAGACGGTTTCCATCTGCGGCCAGGGGCCTTCGGTGTACCCCGAGTTCACCGAGTTCCTTGTGCGCAACGGAATAGACAGCGTCAGCGTCAACCCCGACACCGTGGCAAACACCCGCAGGCTGGTGGCGAGCGTCGAGCAGAAGGTCATCCTGGAGGCGCTGCGCCAGCGGAAATAAAATCGGCACTGCGCAGACTCCTTGGGGACAACGCCAGCGGCTCTTTCAGAACTTGAGCCTAAGCCGCAAGTTAACTGCGAAAGTTGAGTGATTTAAGTTTTTGGTATCTACCGGGGGGTGACCACATACCCCTTCGGTTATTCTTTTTTGTGAGGCTGCTTTGCTTACAACTCAATATGCATATAGTGATCCGGACTCATGTACTTTGTTTATACTTTATAGAAAGGATACAAGTGTGTGGAAAAACTGCGTCTGTTCTGGGCGATAACTTTCCCGGCTGTGATTCGTGAGGCATTGGCCGAAATCCAGGCGGTGTTCCGCCAGTTAAAACTCGACGTAAAATGGGTGGACCCGGAAAACTTTCACCTGACACTGCGGTTTCTCGGGTCTGTTGACGCGTCCGTGGTTGATCCGCTCGCAACCGCAGTCAGCAAACAGGTTGCGGCGACGCCGGCTTTTAAACTTGCCCTGGGCGGAGTCGGGGTTTTCCCTTCGGTAAGGAAGCCGAGGGTCCTGTGGGTCGGTTTAAGTGGCCACGAACCGGTTGCGGTGCTGCACCGGCAGGTGGAGGCGGCTGTTGTTTCATTAGGTTTTCCACGCGAAGAGAAAGCATTTTCCCCCCACGTCACTATCGGACGTTTACGCACTCCGACAAATGCTGCTGCATTGGAAAGGACAATTGCCCAGATGGACGCCCGGCACGTAGGTGAGATTACGGTGACGGGACTGGATCTTGTCGCCAGCCGGTTGACCCCGGACGGGCCGGTTTATACCGCCCTCAGGCGGATCACCTTTTCCGGCGGCGATTCCGGTTAAGTATTGATGGGTGCCGGCGTATAATTAATGGAGTGTCCGATGCGCAGGCCGTCCAAAGAATGATTGATACACGGCAAGGATTCCGGGCTTCTTATCCCGAATTCATATTAAAGATAAAAACAATGTAATTACCCGGCCTGTATCGCCGCACCCGCCGAAAGAAGTACTATTTTCGGAGGAGAGAGAGAATGCTAATTCTCGGTCTGAACGGCAGCCCCAGACCGGACGGCGGTACAGCGCAACTGCTGTCCGCCGCGCTCGACGAGGCGGCTTCTATCGGGGCATCCACCGTTCTTCTGCAGGCTATGGAAGGACTGCAAGGGTTGGAGATACCTTATTGCATCCACTGCTCATCGCCTTGTAAAGGTGTGTGCTATAAAGGCACCAGGCTCGAGGAGATGTTTGAACTGCTGGGCAGGTCTGACGGCCTGATCATCGGCAGCCCCGTATATTTTGGAACGGTATCGGCCCCGCTGAAGGCCTTTTGGGATAAGACCCGAAAGTTGCGGAAAGAAAAAGCGCTGGTTAATGTGGTTGGAGGCGGTGTGGTTAGCGGAGGGTCGCGTTTTGGAGGGCAGGAGCCGACGCTGCAAGTTCTCGCGGCAATGATGCTGTCTCATGGAATGACGGTGGTGGGTGACGGCCACAGTGACGGTGACCCCGGACACCTGGGTGCGTGCATGCAGTACCAAAACAACGGGGAGGCGCTTGTGCAGGCAAGGGTTTTGGCAAAGAGGGTCGTTGAGGTAGCCGGGGCAACTCAGGTGCTGCGAAAGCGTTAGCGGGCTTGTTGCGCACCGTTGGCCCGGGTCATGACTGGCACCCGGGTTTTTTATCCATAGCGGTACCCGCCGTAATCAGTCAGGTTCCGGTGTATAAGTCTAAAGAGGAGTGGAGATTCTTGCGGTTACGCGAGTATCAGGAAGAGCTCGAGGACCGGATACTCTCGCCTTACGCCTGCAAGAGCAGAGATACAAAGGGCCGCAGAGAAGAAGAAGAACCTTGCAGTGTGCGTACGGCTTTCCAGCGCGACCGGGACCGAATTATCCATAGCAAGAGTTTCCGGCGGCTGAAGCACAAGACGCAGGTTTTCATTATTCCGGAGGGCGATCACTACCGGACGCGGCTGACGCATACGCTTGAGGTTGCTCAGATTGCAAGGACGATCGCCCGGGCGCTCAGGCTGAACGAAGACTTGACGGAAGCGATCGGGCTGGGTCACGATCTTGGACACACTCCCTTCGGACATACGGGAGAGGAGGCCCTGGCCGCAGTCTATCCCGGCTTTAATCACAATGAGCAGAGTCTCAGGGTGGTGGAGTTGCTTGAAGGAGGCAAAGGCCTCAACCTTACCTTCGAGGTACGGGACGGCATTGTGAACCACACCGGCCCTAACCGGCCGGTGACTCTCGAGGGACAGGTCGTAAAGGTGGCGGACCGAATTGCCTACATCAACCACGACATTGACGATTCGCTCCGGGGCGGGATACTGACCCAGGCGGATCTCCCGCGTGATTGTCTGGATATTCTGGGTTACCACCACCGTGACAGGATCAACACTATGGTTCTGGACCTGATCAGGACAAGCTGGGACCAGCCGGAGATACGTATGGGGCCGGAGGTTAAGTACGCAATGGATAAGCTCCGCGCTTTTCTGTTTGACCGGGTTTACTTGGGATCGGAAGCCAAACGGGAAGAGGCCAAAGCAAGGCACGTTGTGCAGTATCTGTTTCAGTATTTCGTTGCCAGTCCCGATGCGCTTCCGATCGAATACCGGCAAAAGGTGCCCGATTTCGGGCTTAACCGGGTGGTATGCGACTACATCGCCGGAATGACCGACCGTTACGCCGTGGCACAGTTCGAGCGCCTTTTCATTCCGCGGGGGTTCCCCGTGTTTTAAAAATTGTCACTTTAGGGGAGGAAAATCTGACCGGGCAACGAATATATATTCAGGGTATGCCGCATTGCCCCGTAACCCGGTGGTGGTAAAAATTGCGCGGCATTGTTCCTGGGGAATTTATCGAAGAGGTCCTGAACCGGACAGACATTGTAACGTTAGTTGCGGAGCACGTCCGCCTGGTTAAAAAAGGTCAACGCTACGTCGGACTTTGTCCTTTTCACCAAGACAGGTCCCCTTCGTTTACAGTCTCCCCGGAAAAGCAGTTTTTTTATTGTTTTGGCTGTGGTACCGGGGGGGATGCGCTAAAATTTTTAATGTTGCGGGAGAATTTGACCTTCCCGGAGGCGCTTGAGCGGCTGGCGGAACGGGCAGGGCTGAGGCTCCCGGAAACCGGGCTTGATGCTTCAACTGAACGGCGGCAGCGTGAGCGCGAGCAGGCCTGGCGGATAAATAAGATTACCGCCGGGTATTTTGCGCAGCAGCTCTTCGAAAGAGCCGGAGAGCCGGCACGTCTGTACCTTGAAAAGAGAGGGGTATCCTTAACGGTTGCCTCGACATTTGGCCTGGGTTTCGCACCTCAATCGCGTGACGGTTTGCTCCGCTTCCTGCGAGGTAAAGGAATAAGCGGAGAAGAGGTCTTGCGGTTTGGCTTGGCGGTGCGACTGGAGAGTGGGGAGCTTGTTGATAGGTTTCGCGGGCGCCTGATCTTTCCGATCAGCGATGCCCGCGGCAGGGTGGCGGGTTTTGGCGGGCGCGCCCTCGACGATTCAACAATGCCAAAATACCTCAACTCTCCTGAAACCCCCTTTTTCAACAAAAGGGAGTTGCTCTTTGCGCTTTTTCAAGCCCGGCAGGCTATACGCGAAGCCGGTTTTGCGGTGGTTGTCGAAGGTTACCTTGACGCCCTCACGGCACACCAGTTCGGCTTCTGCAACGTGGTAGCCAGCCTGGGGACGAGTCTGACCCGTGAGCAGGCCAGGCTGCTGTTACGACACACTTCGACGGTGCTCATTGCGTATGATAGTGATGCGGCGGGTGCCGCGGCTACCCTGCGCGGCCTCGATATCCTGCAAGAGGCGGGATTTCAGGTGCGGGTAGTCGGCATTCCCCAAGGCAAGGACCCGGATGAGTTTATCCGCGGGGCGGGTCCGGAGGCATGGCAAGATGTCGTAGCAAGGGCCGTCCCCCTCATAGAATATAAAACGACTCATCTTGCCGGCAAGGGTGTCGATACCGCTGCTAAGAAAATGGCGGTGCTCCAGGCGATTTTGCCAAACCTCGCGGTCCTGCCGACCATCGCCGAGCGCGAGGAAGGCATCCGGACGGTGGCACGGGTAACAGGGTTAAACTGGGAGGCCGTCCGGAACGAACTGGACCGGTTTTTAGAAAACGGGCAAAAAACCTGGCTAAAGACCAGCAAAAGTGCTAAAAATAAGCATAAACTTAGAAATACGACTGATGCACGCAAAAAGGCCGAAGCCGGCATTCTCAGGATTCTCCTGGAGAGGCCGAGCTTGGTAGCCAAGGTTGACGCGGTTGAAGGAAGCGAACTGTTTTCTGAAGCGCAATACCGCCGGGTCTACCTTACGCTTTGCGAAACGGCTACGATCGAAGGTTTAAGGCTGCCGGTGCTATTCAGCCGGCTCGAAGAGGACGACAAAAACGCAGTGGCCGCCCTGCTGTCTGAACAGGTGCCGGAAGATGCTGAAACCCTTCTGCTTGATTTTGTAAACCTGATCCGTGGGAGAGAGCGCCGCAAGAAGCGCCAGGAGCTTCTGCTGAAATTGAGTGCGGCGGAAAAAGCAGGGGACGTTCAGCTTGCGCGGCAACTTTTATATGAAATCTCTGCGCTCATAAAGAACGGAAAGGAGGGGTGTTAAGTGGAAGAGACGCAGTACAATGAAATTGAAGGCTTAATTGAGAAGGGAAAGAAAAACGGCGTACTCACTTACGGCGAAATTATGGATAGCCTTCAAGGGACCGAATTAACCCCTGACCAGATCGATGATATTTACGAGCAATTAACGATAATGGGGATAGATGTGGTACCTGAAGTTCAGGAGGTAGAGCCTGTAGAGGTCTCCGAGCCCCATCACGGTTACGCGGATGTTGACATATCGATTCCTGAAGGCGTCGAGATAGACGACCCCGTCAGAATGTACTTAAAAGAGATCGGCCGTATCCCGCTTTTATCACCTGAGGAAGAGGTAGACCTTGCCAAGAGGATGGAAAACGGGGACGAGGCTGCAAAGCGCCGGCTGGTGGAGGCAAATTTGAGACTCGTGGTCAGTATCGCCAAGCGTTATGTCGGGCGGGGCATGCTTTTCCTTGATCTTATTCAGGAAGGCAATTTGGGCCTTATCAAGGCGGTGGAGAAGTTCGACTACCGCAAGGGGTATAAGTTCAGTACTTATGCCACCTGGTGGATTCGTCAGGCTATCACCCGGGCCATCGCGGACCAGGCACGGACCATCCGCATACCGGTACATATGGTGGAAACCATCAACAAACTAATCCGGGTGTCGAGGCATCTTCTTCAGGAACTCGGGCGCGAGCCGACGCCTGAGGAGATCGCCAGGGAGATGGACATTTCGGAGGACAAGGTCCGCGAGATCATGAAAATCGCGCAGGAGCCTGTCAGCCTTGAGACCCCCATCGGGGAAGAGGAGGATTCACACCTGGGTGACTTTATCGAGGACCAGGAGGCCCAGGCTCCGGCGGAGGAGGCTTCTTTCACACTGTTGCGCGAGCAGTTGAACGAGGTGCTCCATACCCTCACGGAAAGAGAACAACGGGTGCTGCGGCTTCGCTTCGGCCTCGACGACGGGCGAGCCCGTACCCTGGAAGAAGTGGGTCAAAAGTTCGGGGTCACCAGGGAGCGAATACGGCAAATCGAGGCCAAAACGTTGCGCAAGCTCCGGCACCCGAGCCGATCGAAGAAACTGAAGGATTACCTGGAGTGAGCGGTCCGGCGTCTTATTGACGACCGGACCTTTTTTTATTATAATTTCTATGGGCCCATAGCTCAGCGGTCAGAGCTGCCGGCTCATAACCGGTCGGTCCCAGGTTCGAATCCTGGTGGGCCCACCAGAACAGACGTCAGAGGCAAGGGGTCAGAGGTCGGAAAGAGGTAGGGTGGGCTATGCCCACCATTAAAATCCCACCTCCGACATTCCACGTCTCACTTCCCAGACGGGCGATTAGCTCAGGGGGAGAGCACTTGCCTTACAAGCAAGGGGTCGTAGGTTCAAATCCTACATCGCCCACCAGAAATACCAAGGGTTTCAGGGTTCGGGGGGTGGCAGGAAAAAGCCGGTTGATAGGAATCTGATAGGAATAAAAAAGAACCGCCGAGAGTGCTATTCCTGACGGTCCGGTTATAGGTGGTGGGGCTGCCTGATGAGCAGCCTTATTTTTCGCACAGCTTCCGCATAGCTTCCCGCTTGCGTTCAAGGGATGAGTGGGTGTAGGTGTCTAAAGTCAGGTTGCTCTTTGCGTGCCCCAGGATTTCCGATGTGGTTTTCACGTCTGCCCCGGCCTGGATAAGCCTGCTGGCAAAGGTATGCCTTAGCTGGTGCAGCGTGGCTTTTATCCCTGCCCCCTGGCATATCCTTTGGAAAGCCCGGTTAAGGTTCCGGGGTTCAATCGGTGTGCCGTGTTCGGTGGCAAACACCAGGTTGTTGTCCTGGTATGCGGCACCAGCAAGGAGCTTTTCCTGAGCCTGCTGGCGCTTTTGGTTCCTGAGCGCGGCTTCGGCCTTCGGCGTCAGGGGGATGGTTCTCATCGCTGTTTCCGTTTTTGGCGCGGCAATCTGTAACCCGGCGGTGCGTGTCCTGGTAAGTCCCTGCCTGACGCTGAGCAATTTGCTTTCGAAGTCAACATCCGGCCACTGCAAGGCTAAGAGTTCCCCCCTTCGCATACCGCTTTCCACTAAGAGGGTGAAAGCAGGTTCCCACCGCTGCCATGTTTTTTGCTTGCATACACGGAAAAACTTCTCCAGTTCGTCAGGAGACAAAGCTTGTACTTGTTTCGCGTTCAATGGCGGCAGTTCGGCCCCTTCGCTGACGTTGAACGGCACCATCTTTAGCTGCCTGGCCTTCTCTAATGCGCTGTGGATTATCTGGTGGATATACCTGATGGTTCGAGCAGAAAGCCCGGCGTCCTCTTTGTCGTTATACAATTTCTGCACCTGTAGCGCCGTAAGGTCCTTAAGGGGAATGTGGCCGAGCGCAGGTTTGATATGCCTGCGGATCATTACCTCGTAGCTTTCATAAGTAGTAGGCCGCAACTTGCGCTTTTTGAAAGTCTCCATCCACTCGTCAAGCCAAACGCCGAATGTTGTTTTATTCGGTTCAACAAACGTACCGTCTTTCCGGGCTTTAAGCATGTCGATAAGCTTGTCTTTTACTTCTGTGCGACCTTTCCCGTAGACCTTCCAAATGTTGCGTGTTTGCTTCAGTTCACCCGTTTTTTTGTCTATTGTAGTTCTCCATCCGATCATGCATTCAGCGACCCAGCGACCGTCTTTAAGCTGGTAGATACTACCTTCGGAATTCCCTCTACTTTTTGGTTTCGCCATTCTCAATCTCTCCTTTCCTTTATTACTCCGGCTTAGCCGGTGGTGTCCAATCTCTTCCCGTCACCCGTTTAAACGCGGCCCGGGCGTCCCGGCAGAACCAGCGGTAATCGGTGTATTCCCACTCCGGGCGCGCGTGATTCCACTTGGCCATTAATTCCGTCCACGTTTCACCGGTTGCGTTTTCTGCTAAAAAAACTGCAAGGGTGAGATGCTTCTCTGTCATAAGTTTGTCCCGGCCCCGGAAAACCTCGTTTCTCGCTTTGACATAAATCTCTGCAACTTCCTGGCTGGAGAGCCGGGGGTCTAACTCCAGCGTGATGCGCGGCGGCATATGGGAGTAATAACTTGTCGTAACCCTTGCCTTCGGCAGCAGCGGCACAGCGCCCGTCAAAACGAAAGCCACGGCCTGAGCCTCCTGCCACCAGGGATAACGGGTTGTGAGCTTAGTTACTACCTGCTTTAAGTGACCGAGCGGGCTGTCCTTGTCAATCGGAACCCGGTGAACCCAATTATCTCCAGGGACAGGGTAAGCCAGCGTCTCCGTCTGGTATTCGACCGGCCAAACAGGCCGTTCCTCCTCTGGGATGGTTGCGAGAGAAATAAACCAATCGCGTAAATCCTCCGGTTTATGTGGGAGCGGGACCTTTACATAGACAGTAGCTTTTCCTTTTTGTTTCTCAATCCAGGAAGGGACTTTGTCCAGTGGCAGCAGGTTCCCACCGAGCACCTTTTCGCGGAAGTTCAAAACCTCCGGGAGCCTGGCTGCTTCAGCGGCGATAATCTCAGACAAGACAACCAAACGGTGATCCGGGGGTATCTCCCTGGTTTCAACGCGGGAGCCTTTTGTCTGTTTCCGCGTGGAGGCTTTCTTGTGAATTTCAGCTTGCTTTCGGATAAAATCAAGTAAATCTTCGACGGCTTCTTGTTCATCTAAGGCGCTGTGGACATACCCCGCATAGCGTGCGACCTGCCAGAACTCCTCCCGGAAAGCCTGCCCCACCTTGCTTACTATGTACCGTTTTAAGTCGGCCTCGCTTTTGAAACCCTTCATTGCTATCACCTGGTTTCATTGTAACATTCTTTTGCTTTTAGAGTCAATAGCTAAAAATAAATTTAATGTTACATTATAACGATGCTGTTACATTGTAATATATAATTAGAATTAGAAAACAAAAATCGTTATAAGGAGGGATGAACGATGCTCAAGTTACGCGAAGAGCGGAAGAGGCGCGGCTGGAGCTTAGCAAAAGTCTGCGCGTTGACGGGAGGCATTGATCCCGGTGCACTGAGCCGATACGAGCGCGGGGTTTGGCGGGATATGCCCCCGGCCTGGCGGCGGAAGCTGGCTGAGGCGTTTCAGATGAGCGAAGAAGAATTATTCGCGGAGGAGAATGCGGATGAGCGAGCTGAAGCGCGTTAGTTACAAACCCCGTGAAATCGCGGCAATGACCGGGCTTTCAAAGAGTTTTGTTTACCAATTAATTAACAGCGGTAACCTGCGCGCGGTGCGGATCGGGCGCGCGGTTTTGGTCCCGGCGGCGGAAATCGAGCGGCTACTAAAAAACGAAAACCCCGCTTCGGCGCGGGGCTAAAGGGAGTTGTCTTACTATGAGTGTAACAAATTCCGAGGCAGTTGTAAAGCAGTTTGCTAACCTCTTTCGGGGTCGCACAGACGCTTACGGCGGTGTCAACGGCGTATGCATCAAGAAACCGGTAACGCTCGAGGTCTACGCGCGGCACCTGGCCGGGAAAGAAAGCATCGGCATTTACCCCTTGCTAAAAGATGGAACTTGTTGGTTTGCAGCGGGAGATGTTGACTGTAAAGACGACAGGGCCGCTGCTGCTGAGAAAGCCGGCAGGTGGAGAGACAAGCTTTACGCTCTTGGACTTCCCGCTTTCGTTGAAGTCTCAAAATCGAAGGGTTACCACGTCTGGCTTTTCTTCGCTGAACCGGTAGCAGCAAAAGACGCGAGGAGGTTGCTGGGGGGAGCCTGGAGAAAGGCTGTCGGTAACCCGCTACCTGAAATTTTCCCAAAGCAAGATCGGCTTAATGGCCAGGCTTACGGGAACTATATCAACCTGCCGTATTTCCCGCCTCATTCGAGGCAAAAAAAGCGGGTGATGGTGGACGGCGGCAGGGTCTTGTCGCTGGCGGAGTTTTTAGACACCGTTGAGCGGATCACCCCTCGGCAGCTAAAAGCGGCACTTGAAAAACTACCGCCGGAGGAACTGCCGAAAGCGAAGCCTCAAACAGCAAAAAAACCGGGACGGGCGGACTTGTTACCCTGCGCGAAAGCGTTTATCGAAAGCGGCGTGGATTCCGGCTTCCGGCGGCCTGCGCTTTTCCGCCTCGCGGCGCATTGCCACAAGGCCGGTTACCCGCAGGAGATAGCAGAGGCTCTTATCCGCCAAGTGGACGGGGAAAACAAGCCGCCGGTAGCGGAGGAGTTTGGAGAAGCAGAATTGCTCCATCACGTCAATTCTGCTTATAGCGGAAAACAGGGAGTCGGCTACACCGGACTTGGCTGCGACGACGACGGCTGGACGAGCCGCTTCTGCCCAGGGCGCGAAGGCTGCCCGGTTCACTCGAAGAAGCCGATTGCACCGGACGAAGAAAAGCCGCTGGCATTTCCGGAAGAAGGCTACTGCGGCATAGCAGCAGAATTCGCGGAGCTTTACTCTGAGTATACAGAAGTGCCAAAGTCTTTCTATTACTTCGATTTTCTGACCTACCTGGGAACAATCGTTTCTCATCGTGTAACGCTTGAGAGCGAAATCAGGCCACAACCCCGGCTTTTTACAGTGAACCTCGGCGCAAGCGCGGAGACGAGAAAAAGTACCGGCTTGGACCTGACGGATCGCTTCTTTAAAGAAACAATCGAAGGTGACTTCACACACTACGGCCTGGGGAGTGTCGAAGGCCTGGCTGACCGATTAAAGCCTGATAAAGAGACAAAAGAAATCCGGCCTTGCTTGTTATTTCTTGACGAACTCAGGCTACTGGTAGACAAGTCGAAATTTGAAGGTTCGATCCTGCTGCCGATGCTGTGCAGCTTCTTCGAACGAAATACCTACGACAACACCACAAAAACACAGAAGGTCAGTGTCCGGGGAGCTTACGTCAGCCTCCTGGGTGCCTGCACGACCGAAACTTACGCGCAGATGTGGACGCCGGCATTTCTTAACATCGGCTTCACGAACCGTCTCTGGCTTGTAGCGGGTATGAGTAAAAAACGAATTGCACTGCCGCCGGTGATCCCGCAAGAGAAGAAGGATACGATCAAACAAAAGTTGGCTGGAATTCTACAAATGCTCACCCAGCGAGCGGATGTTGACGGCGTGTTCAGGTATTCGCTAACTGAGGAGGCGCTCAGCCTGTGGAAACAATGGTATGAACAGATGCCGCGAAACGTTTATTCCCGGCGGCTGGACGCATACGGCTGGCGGCTGATGATGTTGCTGCAACTGTCCCAAGGTTTGTTCCAGCCGATTGACGTTGACACAGTAGAGCGCGTTATCAAGCTGCTTGACTGGCAGCTTGCGCTGCGGGAGTTGTACGACCCGGTGGATGCGGAAAATCTGAGCGCAAAAATGGAGCAGTTGATCCTCCGCAACCTCCGGCGGCGGGGACCACTGACGAAACGAGACCTGCAACGCTTTACAAATGCAAGCAAGTACGGGATTTGGATTTTCCAGCAGGCACTCGAAAACTTGCAAAAAAACGGGGATATCAGATGGCACAAGGCTTCCGGGACTTTTTACGCCGTCGAGAACTAAGGTGTCGTAAAAAGTGTCGTAAAACCTTAGAGTGGCCTCAAAGCCTACAGACAAGCGGCTTCGGAGGCACCTTATATAAAAACAGGGGTGAATTTGGATTAGATTTGCAGTTAAATTATACCCCCCTACGTCTATATATATATCTTCAACTCTTAGGGGGACAAGGGATTGCGGTGTCGTAATGGTTTTACGACAGATTTTACGACAACGGCTTTCGCGGCACCTAACTTTTTCCATAACTGGAAATCCGGGAGGCTAAAATGATAACTCTTAGGGACTACCAGAAAGATGCGCTGCGGGCGGTCCTGGCGGCACAGAAGCGGGGGGTCACCCGGCCACTGATAGCTTTGCCGACGGGGACCGGCAAGACAATCATCTTTGCTGCGCTGGCGCGGCTTCTCGGGGCACGGGCGCTAATTCTGGCGCACCGTGACGAGTTGATCCGACAGGCGGTGGATAAGGTGCTGATGGTCTGGCCGGATGCTTCGGTTGGCGTTATCAAGGCCGATGAAAACGACTTCCGGGATAAGCAGGTGGTAGTTGCTTCAGTGCAGACGCTTTCCAAACCGTCCCGGCTGGAACAGGTGGCGCACCAGGATTTTAACCTGTTAGTGGTTGATGAGGCGCACCACGCGGTAGCTTCGACTTACCGGCGAATTATGGACTACTTAATGTTTCTTGAGGGAGAACCGGAACGACTACTGTTAGGCGTGACAGCTACGGCCAGACGCGGGGACAGGGTTGGATTGGGGAATATTTTTGAGGAAGTGGTTTACAGCACCACCATCTTAACAATGGTCCGGGCCGGGTATTTATGCGACATTCGGGGTATCAGGGTAAGCACCGGCGCGGACTTGTCTAAGGTGGCGACTCGGCGCGGCGACTTCGTGGAGAGCCAGCTTTCGCTCGCCGTGAATACACCAGAACGCAACGGGATTGTAGTTGCTGCCTATCTACACTATGCAGCGGGAAGAAAAGCCCTGGCGTTCACTGTGGACGTTCAACACGCCAAAGACTTGGCTATCGCTTTCAAGGAAAACGGCGTCGAGGCAAAGGTTATCTCCGGCAACACGCCAGAGGAGGAGCGCCGGGAAACGCTTCGGGCTTTCCGGCGCGGTGAAATTCAGGTGATAACCAACTGCGCCGTTCTAACTGAAGGCTATGATGAACCTTCGCTGGACTGCATCCTTATGGCCCGCCCAACCAAGTCCGCGACGCTTTACACCCAGTGCATAGGCCGGGGGACGCGGCTTTTCCCCGGCAAGCAGGACTGTCTGGTTATTGACTTTGCCGACAACCGGCACGACGTTTGCGCGTTGCCGACACTCCTTGGTTTCGGCCTGGACAGACTGACACGCGGCCAGTCTGTCCGGGAGGAGATTGAGGCGCAGGAGCGCCGGAAGGTTGTAAGGCCAATCTATGGGGTTAGTGCTGAGGAGTTTGATTTACTCGGCAAGTCTGTTTTCCGGTGGATTCAGGCCGGGCACCAGTGGCGGCTTCCCATCGCACCACAGACTTATGCTGTTCTGTCTCCCGACGGGGACAAGTACCGGGTCCTGTTGGTTGCCAGAGACGAAAGACCGCAACTTTTACATCCGACGGCTTTAACCATCGGATACGCGCAGGGTATTGCGGAGGACTATGCCAGACAGCACGGCAAAGCGTTCTCCCGGCGGGATGCGGCCTGGCGGCAACAACCAGCTACGGAAAAGCAGGTAGACTTACTCCGAAAGTTGGGGTTCAACCCGACAGGTATCACCAAAGGACAGGCCAGCGACATTTTAGAGGAATTTTTTGCAAACCGGAGGCGGAGAGCATAGAAGCGGCGTTAGCTGTAGTTGTCCTCCTGGTGGTCCTGTGGTTGTGTTCCTGGTTCGTAAAATAACGATAAGTTTTAGCAGGAATTCAAAAACGTTATGGCGAAATATGTAAGAGGTGCGAAATGCTTCGAGAGATTGCGGACAAAAAAGAATTCAGCCGGATTCGGGTTTTATGCGACAGGTGCCAGCGGGCCACCGGAAGCGGGTGCCTATACTTCGCGTTGCCAGATGTTGAACAAGGGCTACGGGCTGTCGGCGCTGAGGCGGCTTGGCTGGAAACGAAGTATGGCGGGAGTTACAAAGTGATCAGGTGCCGGGAGTTCTCGCCGGGCGCTTTGCCGGCTATAGGTGAAGGATGATGGCGCGGCGGAAACTTGACCCTTGGGACGACACCATCCCGGAGCCGGAGCCTACTGCACCCCAGACGGCGGGCGCAGGGGTTAGCGGGAGGACGTATCGCACCACGCAATTAGGCTACGAGTACATTTTAGTTGACGACCCAGAACTTAAAAGACATCTGGTGCAGGCGGGTTTCACGCTGATCAAACTGCCGGAGGGCGCGGAATGGCTGTTCAAAAAGGAATAAGCGCCGAGAAGCTTCTCCAAAATTTTCCGCAATGGTGGGCCTGGGCGCGAAACTTGGACGAGCAGGCGGCAGAGGACGTGGCCTGGGAGGGTTACAATGCTGAGCTGCAAGCGGTGTTTCGTAAGGTGGGGCTACCGGGGGACCCCACCGCAAAGCGGGCGATGAAGCTTTTGGAAATCAATGAGTTGCAGCGGATAATAAAGTTAACTGGTGAATTTGTTAGAGGGCTAACGCGGGAGGTGGAACAGCGAACCGTAATCGGGATGTGGAGGATGGGCAATGTCGGGGTGGATTGGGCGGCGCGGAGCGCGGGATTGACAATAGCGGAGTTGGAAACCACCTGGAGCGACCTGGTTCGCCGATTGGAGGCGATATTAGTTGACAAAGGAATCACGCTGTTGGGACTGCGAGAAAGCAAGTTGGGGCTGCCTTTGCTGTTGGATAGACGAAAGCACGATTCCCCAGGGCGCGAAGGCGCAGACGTATCAAGTGAAAGATGAGGTGATAACGGTCATAACCAAATGTGCGGAGGGATGGTTTTGGAAGAATGAACCAGAAGCGGAAGTTGTTAGGAGGTAGGGGCGGGTCGAGTCCTTCCAGTTCTTGCCAGCGAGACCGGCGGCGCGGCTCCGCTGAAGCGCCGTCAGCAGAGGCCACTTTTCCGGAAAGGGGGGAGAACATATGCCACGCGGTGGGCACAATCGAAAACCGACCAAGTTAAAGGTCCTAACAGGGACGGCACGGCGTGACCGAACCGTTAAAAACGAGCCGAAGCCACAGCCGATAGCGCCGAAGCCGCCGTCCTGGTTGCCACGTCAGGCAAAGCGTTTTTGGAAAGAACACGCTGGAAGGCTGGAACGGCTTGGGCTTTTAACTGAGGTGGATGGGCCGGCCTTCGCATTATGCGCGGTGCATTATGCGGTCGCAGCTGAGGCTGCGAAGGCGCTTAAGGAGCAAGGCATTTTAGTCCCGGACCCGGAGCACCCGGCGGGCGAGGAACCGGCTTTGCGTAAGCACCCGCTGCTGTCGGTACTAAGGGATCATAGCGCAGCCTTTCGGGCTTATTCGCAACTGTTTGGCCTTTCGCCCAGCGACAGAGGGAGGTTGGATTTGCCTCAAGTTGAAAACGAGGTGGACCAGTTCGAGGAGTTTCTCCGGCGCGGTCAAGAGTTGAGCGAAAGGAGGCAACGCTAATGGGTATCCTGGTTGAGTTCCACCTTTTTATCGGAGGCTGAATGGGGCAATTGACAAAAACAGGGTGTCTTGGTATAATTGTTGAAACGGTAGCGGGGCGCAAAGCCGTTTCTGACAACCGAAAAACACTCCTGGCGGTGGACGGGGCGACAAGCCGCTGGAGGCGGATATTCGGGGACCCATACGGGCTTTCGCGGGGCGCGGGGCAACGATGGGTATCGGAGTATCCCTTTCCGGCGGCTTTTTCTTTTCCGCCGGAGACCAAAAACCAAAAACTGGAGGTAGTGAAAATGAATCGAAAAAAGGAGCTAATTCAAGAGGCCAAGTCCATTCTGGACAAAGCCGAGGCCGAGGGGCGCAACCTTACCCCGGCTGAAGAACGAAAGTATCGGGAATTGCTGGACGAAATCGAGCAGCTTAACGCGTATGAGCGGCAGGGGTTCGACCCACGAACGGCACTTGTTCCGGGATCGAATGAAACCGCCGGCGGGTATGCCTCCCCGGAGATTCGGGCGGCACTGGTCACGGCGGCCACCCCGGACTACCGGGCGGCTTTCTGGCGTGTGGTAAGGAACTGGAGGTATCCCGACCAGCAGGACCTGCGGCAACTTACAAAGCCGGAGCTGCGGGCGCTGACCATCGGAACGGACGCAGCGGGCGGGTTTTTATGCCCTGAGTCCTTTGAGCGCCGGATTGTGCAAAAACTGGAAGAGACCAACGTAATGCGCGGGCTGGCAACGGTGCTACCTCTCTCGTCTGACCACAAAATCCCGGTCGAAGCCGCGACCGGGGAGGCGGCTTGGATCGCTGAAAACGGAACGTACCCCGAATCCGATCCCAGCTTTGGCCAGAAGCTGCTTACTGCACACAAATTGGGACAAATTACCAAAGTTTCCGAAGAATTGCTGGCGGATAGTGCGATTGATCTGGAAGCCTACCTCGCAAATGTCTTTGGCCGCAACTTAGGCCGTGCCGAAGAAGCCGCTTTCGTTGCCGGTGATGGTGTTGGAAAGCCGCGTGGTGTGCTCTTAGATGCACCGATCGGCGTGACCGCAGCTTCCGCTACGGCTATTGCTGCTGATGAGCTGGTTGACCTGTTCCACAGTTTGCCGCGACCGTACCGTGACCGCGCCACCTGGCTGATGAATGATTCGACTGTGTTGACGGTTCGGAAATTGAAGGACAGCGACGGGCAGTACATCTGGCAGCCTGGGCTACAAGCTGGCCAGCCTGATAGGTTACTTGGGCGGCCGGTGGTAATCTCCTCAGCGATGCCGACTATCGGCGCAAACAACAAGTCGGTGCTCTTCGGCGCTCTGTCATATTATTGGATCGCCGACCGCGTGGGCCGAGTTTTCCAAGTCCTGCGCGAGAAGTATGCGGATGCTGGCGCTGTGGGGTTCAGGCTCTACCAGCGCGTAGACGGTATTCTTGTACTTGATGACGCGGTACGCGTTCTGGTGCACCCGGCGGCGTAAGAATTTTCTTCCTCCTTGTAAACCTTCCGGGGGGGGAGCATCCCCCCGGAAGGGGCATTTTTTAAGCGGTTCTTAAGGAGATTGAGGCTGAGGTGGTTAAGATTCAAACAAGTCCAAAACTTAAATGGGAGGGTAAGCAAGATGAATCTGAAGGAGCGGGGCTCCCGGTCAAGGTCAACCCCGCTCCCGTGGGGGCCCCGGAGTTCTCCGGGGCTTCTACCCTAAAGTAGACTTGATTTGTTCGAGCACTTCCAATCGGTTGCCGAGCGTTTTCTGCTTCTTTTCAGCTTTACTTATGGCTTCTCTAAACGCCCGGACGAAACCCTGCACTATCTCCGTGAGGCCATACTTCTTGACGGCCTCATGCGGCGTTACTTCTGACGCTTTCGCGTTCCACTGGCTGGCTTCCCCTTGCCATTTCGACCAGTCCCCGGAGCGTACAAGGCGGAGCAGTTTACCGCTTCTGGTAAGCACCAATTGGCTGCCGATGTAGTCTCCTCTGGTGTCCCTATCATCGGGGTAACCGCTGTACTTGGTGGTGAAGTTATCCACCAGGATGATGCCGCGTTCATCGAGGTATTCGTATTCCCACCGGTGGTACTGCTGGCCGGCGTGGAAAGCGTAGGTTTGGACAGGATAATCCACATACCTTGAGACCGGCTTAATCATAGCAATGAGCTTTTTTAAGGCGGCGGTTTCCTGTTCTACAGTGCCAGCTTCCAACCGGGCGACCTCCTCACCCAGGGAAGCGACCTTCTCAAGAGCGGCAGTGAACTCGTCCAACATTTGCAATCTCTCCTTTCCCCGGCGAACCGGGAATTTACTTTTGTTCGGTTTCCCGTAAGAGGCGGCATTGGGGGCACAGTTCACAGAAACGGCAAACACCGTCGGGATAACTGCTGTTTTCACAGATGTGGCCTATGCTTTCGTATTCAAACGATTGGCCACAGTCCCGGCAAATCCGTACCACGGTAAACTCCCTCCTTTCCGCTAATGTAGGTGCTGTTTCAGCCAAACCAAGTATGCTTTGAAGGCATAGTTCTTGCCGACAGAGCCTGCGATTAGATAACGCAATATCACCCCTCCTTTCTGAGTGGGCATTTCCCTTGTTTGAACCACGGGCAGTTGTCCGGATAATCGCACATCCCTTTTCCTTCGACGCCCCAGCCGGACATTCGCGAATTGTCCTCATGTTCATATCGGCCCGGATAACCACAGTCGTTCCGGGTTGGCAGCGGCTTGCCCGTGACGGCGCGCATAAAGGCGTCTGTCGGGTTGGTTTCAAAATAATCTTCTGGTATCTTGGCGGACAGGACCGCTTTTCGCATTACTTCTTTAAAATCGCCGAGCGGCACCATTTCACCCTCCTTCCTGTGTGCGTGGTCCAATAGCGGCTTTGAAAACTCCTCTGGTATGCCGAAAGTCTTTTCAAGGAATTCCGCCGGGTCATAAGCGTGGGGGTCACGTTCCAGCCACAGGGGCAAGTCCTGGTGTTCTAACTCCTTTGTCCGCACGTCGTAGACAAGCTCTAAAGCATCGTGGCCCGCGTAATACTCCAGCCGAACTGCCCTATCGCCTATCACGGTAACAACGGCCACCGGGGGGCGGTCAGCCATAGGAGTTTGATTATCAACCCGCATTTGCCGGTCTTTGAGGATAGCCTGAAACAGAGTCCTGGGTTCGTCCGGGTTGTCGAAAACCTGCCAGGTTTACGGTTCGCCTCTGTATTGGAGGGCGCATTCAAGGTTTTTCACCCTCTCGATCTGCTTCTTGGTCTCTTCCGAGCTGACAACCTTTTCGCCTTTTTCGTCTGCGCCAATGACAATAATTTTCACGGTTCACTCTCCTTTCCACCAGGCCGGAAATCTGCTGGTATGCGCCGAGGGCTGATATTCGGGACACGGCACGTTTCGGCTTGTCCCGAGGCTCAAGAGACACCGAGCGGAAGCGGCCCGCTTCTCCTTGAGCGGTGCTTCCCTCCCCGGCCTGCGGCCTTTGCCTAAAGCGTTGAACCGGCAGGACTTGTAGGGGCATAACGGCAGTTTATCGGTAATCTCCTCCCTTCCTTCTTGTCCGGCTACCTTTGCCGGCACAGCGGTAAGGTCTGTACCGCAATGGGGACAGAGCCATTTTCTGCGGTCCGATGCGCTGTAGCTTGGCTGGTTGCAATTCGGGCAGGTCTTTTGGAACATTAACGCACCACTCCTTTCAGTGAAGGCTTTGTATGAGCCGGTGCAGGTAAAGTTTGAAGTCTTTGTTCTTACCGATGAAGCAGGCTATCAGATAACGCAATTTCCTCCCTCCTTTCTTTTCGTTTTGTTTGTGATAGCTAATTATGTTTATTAACAGGTTAATACAGTTGTTACCTGTTGTCAACAGGTATTAAGTAAAGTTTTATTGAAACTTAGAAATATTTATGATAGCCTGTAGTTAAGGGAGGTCAGGTATATGAATGAAATGTTCACCCCAGAGGAAGTTGCTGAGAAGTTGAAAATTTCACGGTCAACTGTCTACCTCTGGCTTCGGCAGGGACGGCTTAAAGGCGTTAAAGTTGGGGATCTATGGCGCATATCCGAGGAAGCAATCCAGGAGTTTCTAAAGCGGCCACAGGAGGACAAAGAGGAATAGGACGCGCCAGAATCGCCTACAAGCCCCCTCTAATTTTACGGTAATAGTAAACCATTACCCGGCCAGTTTAAACGTCACCACGGGGCACGCAGGCGCGGGTTGCAGGGGTGGAGCTATCGGAGAATAGCAAAGGTGTTGGGGGTGCATCACGATACCATCAGGGAATGGGCAGGTGTCGGAAATCCGACACCTGAATCTGTTACCATCACCGGCGCTGACGGCAAGCAGTACCCGGCAACCAAGCCGAAACCGGCACAAAACGCCGTACTGCAAGCGAAATTATTTCGTTTGCTTCAGATACCGCGTCCAAAACCGGTGTTTCTTCTCGGACAGTGCAGCAAGAAGTCCAGATAGCGACGATGATTGGCGCTGGGGCGGTTGTTTAAATAGGGGAACGATGTCCCGGAAGTAGCACAATAACTGCCTTTCGGGGCTTATTTTTTGATAGGAATAGTGATAGGAATGGGGATAAAAAACTATGTTTTTAAAGGACACTATGGACGCGGGAATGCTTGATATGACACGCTATAATAAACTATGGACGGTTTGAAACTGCCTTACAAGCAAGGGGTCGTAGGTTCAAATCCTACATCGCCCACCAGAAATACCAAGGCTTCCGAGTTTCGGGGGTCTTAATTTATTTATCAGTTTACCTTTACCTTACCCTTGCCGAATAAAACCTCAGTCAAGATGTACATTTTCAGATACTCCTTAACGGAAGCAGCGGGTTACTTAATGGTTAGAAAATTATTGGTCTGGTGTTGAGTTACTAAACAGAACATCACTGGGGGCTGATTTTAAAAAAATTATATTGCATTATGAATCTCTAAGCTATTATTATAGTTTTGGCTCCAAAACTATAATAAAAAATTAAATATTATACTAAACTATAATTAGGATTTATGTAACTCTAGAGGAAGAGTGAAGTGAAACCTGAAGATTTCTCTAGTTCTATTACGGGCCGCGTTGTGCGCACATTGGAAGGTTATTGGGCGTTTATACCAAATCCATTACCGCTTTCCATGAATTTAGAGCCAGACGTAATATACGCGCTCTCCGAAGCGGACCGAGCTGTTGGCGAACTCGCGGGAATGGGTCGGATGCTGCCCAACCCTCATTTGCTGATTAACCCATTTATACGGCGAGAGGCAGTGCTTTCCTCTCGTATCGAGGGAACACGTGCATCTCTCTCCGATCTTTATGCTTTTGAAGCGGCTCAAGCAAGTTTATGGGATCATGAGCCTAACCGCGATGTTAGTGAAGTCATTAATTACGTCCACGCTCTTGAACATGCTTTGACACTTTTAAATGAACTTCCCGTTAGCCTCCGATTAATTCGTATAGCTCATGCTAAACTTCTCGAAGGAGTTCGGGGGGGGACTCGCAACCCAGGGGAATTTCGACGTTCGCAAAATTGGATTGGACCTCCTGGTTGTACCCTGGAGAAAGCATCTTTTGTGCCCCCTCCACCAAACGAAATACCGAGAGCTCTTGATAAATTAGAACAGTTTTTTCACGAAAGTACCAGTATACCACCACTCATTCGCCTAGCAATGATACATTACCAGTTCGAGGCTATCCATCCTTTCCTTGATGGAAATGGCAGACTGGGTCGTATGCTCATTGTACTACTATCATGCGCTTGGGGCCTTTTACCACAACCGTTACTATATTTTAGCGCTTTCTTCGAAGCAAATCGAGAGTTCTATTATGATCTTCTTCAGGCTGTAAGTACAAGAGGAGCTTGGAATGAATGGTTTCTCTTTTTTTTAGAGGGTGTAAGAAGTCAATCACGAGATGCATTAGTCCGAGCCAAGCGTCTACAAGACCTTCAGAGGGAATACTATGAAAGATTTCAAGCATCTCGCTCCCCAAGTACAGTCTTTAGATTAGTAGATCTATTGTTTCTAAGCCCTGTTATTACTATCCCCAAAGCAAGTAAATACATGAGGACTACCTATATGCCAGCAAGCCACCATGTGAAGGAATTTGTAAAAGCTGGTATTCTGAGAGAAATTGGTAGGAGATCCCGTAACCGGCTTTACATAGCGAATGAGATCTTGGATACGGTGGAGGGCCCGTTATAAGAATTCCCTAAAACCAACCGATTCCGCAATAAATGAACCGAAGACTTCCTGGATTTATTGTAAACCACTAGGTTAATACCGGTGTGTTGGTCGCAAGTTCAAATCTTGCATCGCCCACTAGTAATACCAAGGGTTTCAGGGTTCGGGGTTTTCGTCCGAGCCCTTTTTTCTTTACGGCAAACCCTGATCTGGAGAGAAACCAGCCTTGATTCTTTACAAAGAGTCCTGTCTGCCCCTTTCAATCTTCCGGGCTATCTCCCGCATGGCGTCAGCGATAGCTTCTTGAGCCTTCATTATTCTCCACGCCAGCACAATGAGGATTAAGAACCCCACCATGGGGATAATTCCAGTAAAAAAGATAAAGATTGCCTCAACCACACCTACGCGCAAAATCAATTCACCTCAATCCGCTTAAAGCTTATCTTACCCGGCGGTTCACATTAAGCGTGCGGCCTGTACCTCCAGATTCATATCTTGGCGCGCAGCAACAGGGATATTATGTATTTAGTTAAGGCTTCCCCTCGAAAAAGGCGCGTGGCGGTACTGGCTAAGATTCCGGCTGGTTGCGGGCCACATTATATTCTTCAATCAAAGATCTTACAAGTTGTTTAACGGAAACAATTTCTTTTGTTTTGTGAGCGTTTTTGCCTGCGAAAGCAAAGCCGTGTTTCATATTGCCTTTCTGGGCATTATACAGGGCCAGGGCGATGCAGTACGGACTTTTCTTATAGTCGCAAGTTATGATGCAATGGTAGGGGCACGTAATCGGTATCTTTGTCCCTTTAGCGATGTCTTCGATGAATTGGTTTCGGATTGCTCTGCCAGGCAGGCCCACGGGGCTTTCGATGATTACTATGTCCTCTTCGCTGCAGTTGACATAAGTCTGCTTAAATGCGGCCGCCGCATCACATTCGTGCGTGGTGACAAACCGGGTGCCCATCTGCACGCCGGCAGCGCCCAGCCTCAAGAACTTACAGATGTCTTCGCCTGAGTAAATCCCGCCCGCGGCTATCACCGGAATGGTCTTATGATGGTGGGCTTCGAAAGGTCTAATTGCTTCGATAACGTCCACTACGAGCGTCTCCAGTGAATATGCGGGGTCAGCGATTTGTTCCGGCTTAAACCCTAAATGCCCCCCGGCCAGTGGGCCTTCCACAACAATGGCGTCCGGTAAGTAATGATATTTTTTCTGCCAGTGTCTGGTGATTAAACCGGCTGCTCTACCGGAAGAGACGATGGGGACCAGCTTCGTCTTTTGGTTGCCCTTCAAGTACTGCGGCAGGTTGAGTGGAAGTCCGGCTCCGGCAAAGATGATATCGATACCTTCCATTATGGAGGTTTTAACCATATCGGCAAAATTTGATAACGCCACCATGATATTAACGCCAAGGATTCCCTTGGTCCGTTCCCTTGCCTTACGAATCTCTCTTTGTAAGCCCCTGATGTTGGCCTCCAACCAATCGGAGGATAAGCGGGGCTCAATCAAGCCGATTGCAGACGAGGCAATAACACCGATTCCGCCTTCGTTTGCCACCGCGGAAGCCAACCCCGAAAGTGAAATCCCGACTCCCATGCCGCCTTGAATGATGGGAAGCTTTGCCGTCAGGTTGCCGATACTCAGTTCTTTCAGTTAGTTATTCTCCTTTTTTTGACGATTTTTAGCGTACATGCAACAGAGTGATTCTGCTGAACCGACTGCCGGGGGTGCGCTAGTCCCGCCAGTTTCTCTTGCAGTTTGGCTGGTGACCCGGTAGTGGAACAGCAAGATGCAAGTACTCTCAGTATAAGCTGAGAACCCGCCGAAATCAATACTAACCTCCCAGCGGCTGTGGGCGAGCGCAGACAGGTATTGCTCGAAAGTTCTTTGTATTTTTCTCCAGGTGAAGCAGGAAAAATACTGCGAGCGACGTATAATTTCCAAGGTACCTTTATTTGACAGGATATTACTGCAGTTCGATGAGGAGGCGGGCCGATGAGGCGGGAGCGGCCACGGTTGAGCAGGTTTTTCCTCACTCTTATGCTTTCGGCCTTATTACTTGCCGGAGTGGGGGTGGTTTCCTCCAGCGGACCAGCGGCCCCCGTAGGCAGTGTTGGGAGTGCCGCTGAAACCACGTTATTGTCAAGTACCAACACGCTTGTTCCGGTAACAACTTACGACTTCGACCAGCCCTCGATTACTTCCCGGATAACCCCAGACATGTTATCGGTTGACCTGCCAGACCTGGTCGTGTGTAGCGTTGTTTGCCAGCGTGGGACGGGCATAGCCTTCACGGTGGCCAATATCGGCAGGGGTTCTATTCCGGACAACGCTGAGGGCGCTGCCGACGTTTGGATCAATGGCCGCTACATGGGATTTGTCAATCTCGACCTGCATCAACACCGTGAACTGCTGAAACCCGGCGGCAGCGCCACCTACCTGGCCCCTTGGATGCCGGAGCAAAACGCTGCTGTGGTCCGCGTTGAAGTGGACTCCCGGGGATGCTTTGGACACGCCATCGACGAATCAGACGAGGGCAATAACTTCCTCGAGGAGATGGTTGAAAGCTGTGGGCCGGCGCCGCCGACATGCCGGCTCACCGATAAGGAGCGGGCAGAGTTGATGAGGCAGGTCCCGCCGGCCGGCAACCCGACCGATGTGAAGAAACTGCAGCCGGAGGGTGCTTCCTCCGGGGCCACCGGGGGTGTTACCGTCCTGGTGGACGGGCGGCCGATTGCAGTACCTGGGGAGCCGGCTGCCTTTATCGACGCGGCCAGCGGTCGTACCATGGTCCCGGTCCGCTTTGTCAGCCAGGCCCTCGGCGCTGCGGTGGAGTGGGATGCGGCTGTTCGCAAGGTAACGATCCGCCGTGGTAACCAGGTCGTAGAAACCATAGTGGGCAGCAGGCAGGCTACGGTAAACGGCAGGGTGGTTGAATTGGATGTAGCCTCGCGCATCGTGCAGAACCGTACCTTCGTCCCGCTGCGCTTTGTCAGTGCAGCCCTGGGAGACACCGTGGAGTGGAACCAGGCCGCCCGGCGGGTAGAAATAAAGTTCGCCGGTTAATTATTTGGGAGGGGATCGATCGTGAAGGAATCAAAACGCACTACCGGGCCGGTAACGGAACGGCCAACCACGCCGGTGCGAGAGAGGGGTGGCAGGGGGCCCGCACTACTGACGCGTCGTGCGTTTCTGCGGATAGCGGGGGTCGCTGCCGCCGGCTTAGCATTCGGTGGGATAGTTGCGATAAGCAATGAAAGAGACGCCTCCAGACCCGCCTGGGAGGCTCGAAGCGACATGGAGCTCCCGGCCGGGGTACAGCCCGAAGGGAGGGCGTACTAATGCCGGAAGCCGGCACACATATGATTTGCCTTGATCGGGGGGTAGCCCTGCTGCCCGGCGGCGACCGGCTGCGGGCGGCGGTAGCCGCAGAGCCGGCCTACGCCTACCTGGGTTCCTCCGGGCCCGACCTGTTTTACTGGACGTACGGCGCTTGGTACTATAAACTGGCCAGCAAGATTATTGAGCTAATCGAGTTCTTTGACGAAGCGGTCGCGCCCATTCGCGAGGAACTGAAGCCAATCGAGGACGCGGTGAATGAGATGGAAGAGACCCTAACCGAGACGGTGCCCGGACTGTACGAGACGCTCCAGCGGCTCAAGGCGGCCGCCGAGACCGCCTCTGCCGCCGTCAAAGGCGCCCTTCTCCTCGGTGTTTTGGAGGTCTACAATCTTTTCTGTCTTATTAAGCCGTACATTCAGGACGATAAACCGGAATCCACCTGGTGGTGGGGCGATCTGATGCATTACCGCAAGACCGGCGAACTGGCGATGAACCTGCTCGCCGGCGCTCTTGAACGCAACGACGACCGCTTCCTGGCCTATGCCGCCGGGTACATTAGCCATGTAGCCGCCGACACCACCGGTCACCCGTTCGTCAACAAGCTGGTTGGCGGTCCCTACCGCACCCAGTTCATCCGGCACCACATCATCGAGAACCACATTGAGACCTGGGTGTGGGCCAAGTATAACTCAGGAGCCGACATCAGCACCTCCCGCCTCGATCAAAAGATCGACTTGGGTTATGACCTGCCGGGCGGATTTGTAGACTTTGTCACGGGCGTTATCAAGAATACTTATGCGGGTTGCGCCGTACCGGACCACAACCCTGATGTGCAGGAAGCGTACAACATTTATAAGCTGCTGCTTAAGCGGCAGACATCGGGCAGCTTCACGATCCCCGAGCCCAAGCGGCCGAGTCTGAACTTCCCGCCGCCACCAGAACCCCCCGACATTTCCAACCCATTCAGCGGCGGGGGCGGAGGCGGCTGGGACTTCTCGTGGGATGCCTTCGTCGACTTTCTGAAAAACATCTTCGATGCTGCCGGAGAATTGCTTGATTACCTGGTTGATTTGGCCGAGTTCGCCCTGAAGGTACTGGACTCGCTGGCCACATATCCGTTGCGTTGGCTTCTTTACCTGATCCAACTCTTGCTCTGGCAGCTTTTTCAGACCGTACGCGACGGCCTGGTCGCTGCCGGCGTCGCGTTTCCCGCGCCCGGCGAGGAACGCGAGGATTTCATCCACATCACCAAGCCGGACGACCCCCTTTACCCCCACAGGCTTGTGACGGGGATATGCGGGTGGTTCCCGGACGACTCGCCGCTCGACTACCCGTCGACACCGCAGGACAGAGAGGGTGGAATTGCAACGACTCATGTTCCTCCGCCGGCCACCTACCTGGCGGCACCTTACAAAAACGCCTACCCGGACCATTTCATCGAGGGTGCCGGCGAACCGGCGCCCCCCGCGTGGTGGGGGAGCGCTACGCACCTGTTCCGGCGATTCCTTGTCACCGGCGACATCCCCAACTTCAATCTCGACGGCGATCCGGCTTACGGTTCGCTATGCTGGCGGGTGAGTTCCGGCAAACTGAGGGACGGTATCGGTTACACCCGGATCTACGTAGCCTGTTGAACGCGCAGCTAAGGGGGGAGCGACTATGCCGTATCTGAGTAATCAGACCGTATACACGACTAACTGCAATATTCGCCATGCACCATACCTGACGGTGGAAGAGGTGGCGTTTGCGGTTTGCGGCCGTATCCAGGCATTTCCCGCCCAGGGGGAGAACAACACCGTCCGAATGACGGTGCGCAACCGCGGGCAGGCTACCTGCTACGGTGCGCTCGTCAGGTTTTACCGCTGCCCCACAGGGGCGGATGGCCAACCTGACGCTTCCGCGCCCACACTGCTCGGTTGGACTATCACTAAACGCATCAAGCCCGGAAAGACAGAGACCGCGAACTGCCCCGTACCTCTAACCATGCCATCAAGTGGTACCGGCCTAACCGGCTGGCTTGTGGTTGTCGTTAGCGACCCTATAACAGACCCTGCAGGCCTGGCCGGCACCAGCAGCCGCCAGACGGCTGTTTATCCGCTCGGAATAGCACCCTTTATCGGCACCTGGACCGGTTACGTCGACCGAGAGGCGGACGTCCTGGGGCCGGGCCGGTTCATGGCCCGTTTCGAGATTTCCGATGGTCCGGGGTGCGGCGACCTGCTGGTGAAGACGTACCTGCAGGTTTCCGGCGGCCTGCCTGCGGAACCACAGTATACTAACATCGTCCTCTGGTGTCACACCCTGACCTTTCAGGTGACTGAGCCCTGGCGCGTTAGCGACTATTCCCTCAGCCTGGCGGATCCTGACAAGCTCGCTGTGCACATCGCCGACCATTTCAACGATGGTAGGGGCGAGTCGCGCCTTACGGGTCTCCTGGCGCGTGCTTAAGTAATCTTGACGGGCGTCCCTAATAGGACTTCTGGGTGGATCCCCTATGACTGAGACAATGCTCCTTTTCAACCCCAATAACAACTGATTCGTGTAGTTTGCCACCTTGAAAAGGGTGGCTTTCTTAGTTTCCCCTCATATTTATTTCGGTTATTTTGAAGGTAATAAGGCAATAATAAAAAATGGATCGGTTGCCATAAAGAACCGGTGCGAGGGTAGAAAGGAGGCTGGTCGGTGGCACTGATACTATGGATAAACCAACACCCTGTAGCAACAGCGATCATTGCTTTTGCGATTAATTTTTGCGTTGGGTTTTTACTCGTTCTTTTCAGTCCGTCGAAGAAGGAGAGGACTTCTTGATGTTTCTGAGCCGGCCTTGACACAGCCTTAGCGGGCCAGGCTGCGGCAAGGGATTACGGGTACAGTTTAGTGTGCAATTTTTACAGGAATAAACCAAAGATGTGAGGAGATAATAGTAACAGCTTGAGAGGTTGTAATTAAGCAGCCTCATAAAAGCCAAAAGGCCGGGGATTGTATCCTCGGCCTGATACCTTAGTCCGCTCCTGCCCCGACATATCAGTATCCCGTACCTTCCAAAAGATGCCCCCGGCGGACCTCATCAACTGAACCCGGCAGGTTACTATCCAGGCAAAACAATGCCAGCATGCGCCGAAAGGTTTATTTTGAAACTTGGAACTCGGGCCCCGCTTATAAGATTTCCCTCTCATAAATTACATACATTGTTTCATACGCGGTTTTGTGGTTTTCAGTCACATAACCGAGCTTTTTGGACACGCTTTTGAGCCTTTTAGACATTATCGGTAGACAACCCCCCGGTTTGTCGGTATAACATCAATAAATATTAGTACGATCTTGCGTACCACAATGCCGCCAAATAGGCGAGGTGAGTGATTTGAACGGGCTCGCCGAGACGGAATTTCATGCGCGCATTGAGTATGAGCGGCGCTTCGCCAGTAACACGATTAAAAGGAGTGACGCGGCACAACGGCCGGATTTAACCCGTTTGACATTGGCCGCCAACGGGTGGGGAAGAGCGGGCATGTACAGCGCCCACCTGGGACGGTTTAAAGAAGCCGGGGATGCTTTTCTGCTATCAGCGGTGTATCGTTTGCAACAGTGTGCAGTCGCGGATGCGGACATCGTCTACCCCTTTGAAATGGTCCAAATGATGGAGATGGCGGTTCTATCCGGTGACAGCGGGGTTGCAGTTAAAGCGGCCGAAGAATCATTATCCGCACAATACACATTAGAAGCCAGGCTAAAAAAGGCTTATTTCGATGCCCTGCGGATGTTGGTGTTGGGTAAAGCGGAAGCGGCGCGTGTTGCCGCTGACGAGCTCAGAGCAATTCCGGGGCATGAAGCCGTACGGGCCAAGTGTTACCCCGGCTTGGGTGAGGCGGTGGCTGCGATCATTGATCGTGATAATGCAGCATTCCGAGACGCACTGGAGACTATTCTGGAAAGACATCTGCGCTGTACGCGGGGTTCTCTGCGAGGGACTCCCGAAGCACTTTTTTCCAGGCCGGCAACCTGTTTAGCAATTCTCGGGCACAGGATGGGCCTCAAAGTTAGGGTGGATGAGCGGTTTCACACCGTTCGCATCCTGTTTAATACGGTCTCTCTGAAAGAGTGGCGGGGACAACCTGTATACCATCAATACTTTGAAACCGTTGCGGACCTGCTTCCCATGTCGTTCGTCAAGTAGCGGAACGGGGACCGCTCCGAAAACATTAGGAAAGTACCCCTCCCCGGCCGCGCCGTTGACGGTTTCCCTGGAGTTGTCCAAACTTAACGGTCTTACGTAAAGTTCTGGTGCATTAATCGCCAAAAGAATCCCGTTCCCTAATAATGCATGGGTATAAACCAGGCCTTGGCCGTTTGAAACTCGCCGCTCTTCAACTTCTTGGTTTCAACCATTTCCACCATCTCTGCCCCGATACCCAACAGCTTCAGCGTTGCATGGCACAGCTCAGCTATACCGCATTGGTTTCTTTCCATCACTTCGAGCAGTTGCGGCAAAATTTGCTTTTCGAAGGCATCATTGTATTCCCGCCAGGCATTTTCCCGGTCCTCTTCCGGGACGTTTTCAGTCACGCCAAGGTAAGCCTGTACACTGCCCTGGATTACCATAAAAAGCTGGTGGACAAATTGCTGTGTGAGCTCCTTCATCGCTTGCATTCCCAACACCTCCCTTATCGTATAGTTGCACCTTCCCAACCCCCTAAAGACTTCTGCTGCTTTTCTTATTTCTATTCTAGTCATCGACTTAATGTGTAATATTCTTGACACAAATACTGTTTCTAATTGGTTCATTCCTTCAACTGGTAACTGATTTCGTGCAAGTGGTCAAATCAGGTGTCGCCGGGGTACAATTAGAGTGTCCCGCTGTCTTTCAATTACTTGCGGACATAAACACGGCCTGCGGCCATCTTTTCGGGAGTTGAGAGCATGACGTTGCTTTCACCGCGTCTAACGGTGGTAGCTGACATAATTCCTGTTTCGGGTTGCGTTGCCGATATTGGGTCGGACCACGGGCTCTTATCCGTGTATTTGATTCAGAAAAAAATCGCGCAAAAGGTGATAGCGGTTGAAAAGGCTGCCGGACCGGCCGCCGCAACGCGCCGGGCTGTTGCCGCCGCAGGTTTGACAGGCCGCATCGAGGTACGGTCCGGCGAGGGCTTATCTCCACTGGCGGAGGGCGAGGTGGAAGTCATTGTGATCGCGGGAATGGGCGGCGAGACCATCGCGGGCATCCTGGCGGCCGGGACCTCGGTTGCGCGCGCCGCCAGGCTGGTCGTCGCGCAGCCGATGAACAGGGTCGCATTTCTCCGGCGTTGGCTTACGCAGAACGGGTGGCGTATCCATGAAGAAGGGCTTGCAAAGGAAAGAACGCGCGTCTACCAGGTGATAGCTGCGGTACCGGGAACCGGCCGGGAATTGAACTGGATGGAGGAAGAACTCGGACCGCGTCTTTTGGCCTCTTCCCACCCGCTCTTGAAGGAACTCGCGGCGAGGCTTTTACAGTATTATGAGCGAAAAGCGGCGGGGTTGTCCCGTGCTTCCCGGACGGTTCAATCGGGGGCCGGTGATTTGGCGGAACTGGGGCGGCGCTGCGAGCAGTTACGCGCATACCTGAAGGATGAAGGATGAAGGTCGTCGGGGTGCGCCGGGTTGTGTTTGGGAAATGCCCGTGCTATACTAGAAATGGTGAGTAAATCGGGTGGTCGCGGGTACAAGCGCCCAGCACTCAGGAAACTGAGTGCTGGGTGGTACCCGAGGAAAGTCCGAACTCCGCAGGGCAGGGTGCTGGGTAACACCCAGCGGGGGCGACCCCAGGGAAAGTGCCACAGAAATGTAGACCACCCGACACTCAACTCAGAGAGACGATCCCTCTAGTCTCCAACATGGAAGTTTTCCTTCTCACTTCCACGACTGTGGTAAGTGCTACCGTTCCTCTCAGTTGAGTGTCGGGTAAGGGTGCAACGGTGCGGTAAGAGCGCACCAGCGGCCGGGCGACCGGCCGGCTAGGCAAACCCCACCCGGAGCAAGACCGCATAGGGGGACGATAAAGTGGCCCGCTTTGTCCCCGGGTAGGTCGCTTGAGGCGCCAGGGCAACCGGCGTCCCAGAGAAATGATCACCCACGACAGAACTCGGCTTACAGGTTTACTCACCCGCGCCAAATCGCGCTCAAGAGTGCGGTTTGGCTTTTGTTTTTGCCCCTTCGGAAAAGGGTTGCAGCGGAGTTTGCACCTCAAGGAATGCACAGGAGTTACATTATCGTCCTGGGACATTCTTCAGGCTATTATACAAGCTCCCTTTCAGGCCGAAGTCGAGTGTCCGGGGGCAGGCGAGATTTTTCAACCGTCTCTCAGACGCTTAAGCCGGCAGTAAAGGGAGCGGCGAGAGATGCCGAGATACTTGGCCGTTTCTGTTTTGTTGCCTTTGTGCACTTGCAGCGCTTTGCGGATAATATTGTTGGTGTACTCTTCAATTGGCAGGCTGCCGGGAGGGAGAGAGAAATCGGTATAGTCTATTATACCGTTGCTCGTGGTTTCCGCAGGTGCAACGTTTACCATAGTTTTTTTCAGAACGCCCAGGTGGGAGGGTTTTACCTCGCTGTCGTCCCACATCAGCACCACCCACTCCATAACGTTTTTTAACTCCCGGACATTGCCCGGCCACTGGTAGGATAACAGCATACCGGCCGCTTCCCGGCTTATCGTCTTAAAACTTTTCCTTTTCTCCCGGGCAAGCTCGTCCAAGAAGATGCCGGCCAAAGGAAGTATCTCCTCCGGGCGTTGCCTGAGAGGCGGCAGGCAGATACGCGCCACGTTCAGGCGGTAGTACAGGTCTTGCCGAAAAGCCCCTTCAGCCACCTTTTTCTCTATATCCGCATTGGTGGCACAAATAATGCGGACGTCGGTTTTTACTTTTTTCAAGCCGCCGACCCGGTAAAACTCTCTTTCCTCGATAACGCGCAGTAATTTGGCCTGCAGATCAACCGGTATCTCTGTTATTTCGTCAAGAAAGAGGGTGCCTCCCTCTGCCAAATCCAGCTTCCCCTTTTTACCTTTGGGAAGCCCGCCGGTAAAGGCGCCGGCCTCGTAGCCGAACAGCTCGCTTTCAAAGATGCTCGGCGCAAGCGCGGCGCAGTTAAGGTCAACGAAAGGAGCAGTGACGTCGCCCTCGCCGTAGTGGATATACCTGGCGACCACCTCTTTGCCGGTACCCGTTTCGCCCTCGATCAAGACGGGAATAGAACGGTCGGCATGCAGTTTTTGCGCCTGCTGAAAGATCTTCTCCATCGCTTCTGAAAAAACCCCGATGCGGCCAAGACCTACGGTCTGGCAGTAGGCTTTCTTAAGGCGTGATAACTCCTGCCTGGTTTCCTCGGTAGCTGCCTTGACTGCCTCCGTGAACTTCTTGCTTAAAAGCTCATTCTCTCTTCTTAAAGCCTGGTGTTCAGCCACCCGTTCGGTCACCCTGACCAGTTCCTCGATATTGAGCGGCTTGAGCAAATAATCGTAGGCGCCGGCGCGCAGGGCTTCAATGGCCGTCTGCATATCACCATAACCGGTGCAAAGGATTATGTCCGCGTCTTGCCCGCCCGGCAAACTGCGAATTTTGCGCAGCAGCTCGATACCCGACATTTTGGGCATCCTGATATCACTGAGCACCAGGTGAAACTCCTGAGAGGAAAACATTTCCAGGGCTTCAAACCCGTTGGCGCATTCGACCACCTGGTGACCGAGCTCTCTCAAAAAGTTTGCCAAACATATCCTGCTTTCGCGCTCGTCGTCGACAAGTAGAATATTCACCGGGGATCACCTCTGGTCAGCCCCGTTTTCTGTCGCCGGTAATTCCACCCTGAAGGTCGCCCCGCCCTTCTCATTGTTAAATACTTCAATCTGCCCGTTATAGCCGGTGATAACGGATTGCACAATCGCGAGACCCAGTCCCATTCCTTCCCCTGTCTTTTTGGTGCTGAAAAACGGCTCGAATATCCTTTCCTTGAGCTCGTCACTGATACCAGGGCCGTTATCGGCAATTTCCAAAATTACCCCCCCCCCCAGCTTTTCCCAGCCGGGTAGCGCAAGATATTTCTTTTTCGGTATGGCTTACCGTATCCAAGGCCCGCATCGCATTGACCAGCAGGTTGATCACCACCTCCTCCAGCCTGTTGGCATTGCCGCGCACTTCCGGCAAGTTGCCCGCCAGTGATTTTTTGACTACGATCCCATGGGACGATAATTGGCGACCGAGTATACTCAGCGCTCCGTTAACCGCATCGTTTAAGTTACAGGGCTCGAGTTCTGCAGCCTGTCCAACGCCGGCAAAAAAACGCATATGTTTGATGATCTCGTCAATCCGCCCGGCCTGGGCCGAGATTTTTTTGAGATTTTCGATCACTTTAGCTATTTCCAGGGGGCGGCCCTTTTTGTACCAATAAAGCATTCCATCAGCCAGCACTTTAATTGAATTGAGCGGCTGGTTTATTTCGTGGGCAATACCGGCGGACATGGCGCTTAGGGAAGCCAGTCTTTGTAGGCGTGCCGTTTGTTCCTGAAGCCGCTGCTGCTCCTCCTGCAGTCTTACCCGTTCGGTGGCGTCAGTAAAAACCATGACGTACTGTGTCCCCCGACCCTGCTCGTCCTTGATCACGTTGACAGACGCCCATGCGGGGAATGTCTCGCCGTTCTTGCGCCGGGCACGGATTTCACCGTGCCACTGGCCGGTTTCGCGCAAGGATGCCCGTACATTTTGATAGCGTTCGTCTCCAGGCTGTTCTGATTCAAACAGGCGCGGATTTTTGCCGACTACTTCTTCCTCGCTGTACCCCGTTATTGTGGTGAAAGTAGGGTTTACCGACTGGATGGTACCCTCTATATCCGTAACCATGATTCCTTCAGCGATACTTTCAAACACTTTAGCCGCCAGGCGGAGTTTCTCCTCAGCCTGCTTGCGTTCGGTAATGTCACGCACAGTAATCAGCCGCTGCTCGCCGGTGTAAAACCCGCTGATCGTAACCTCTAAAGGGATAGCGGAACCGTCCTTCCGCCGTCCGCTAATTTCCCGGCTGACGCTCTTAACCTTTTTTTGCGCGGCGTCCTGGCCGGCGGGGATGTGACCGTCCCGCTGGCGATAGGCGCCCGGCATCATCTCTTTAACATGTTTCCCGATTGCTTCCTCGGCGGTGTAGCCAAAGATGCGCTCGGCAGCAGGGTTGAACGACTGAATCAGGCCGTTATCGTTAACCGTGATTATTCCGTCGAGCGCACTGCTGATCACAGACTGGGCGCCCGCCTCGCTTTGCTCTAACAACACCTCGGTCTGCTTGGCACGCAGCAAGCGACGCACGCGGTGGCGCAGCGCCTCCAGGTGGATGGGCTTGGTGATGAAGTCAGCAGCGCCAGACTTGAAGGCAAGATCCACCAATTTTTCGTCCTCAAGGGCGGTTATTATCAGAACCGGCGTGCGGCCGCCGCCGGGAAGCTCCCGCAGCCGGGAACAGGCGGTAAAACCGTCCATCACCGGCATCACGGCATCCATCAATACGATATCCGGCTGCAGGCGCTCATACTCAGACAGAGCCCGCGCGCCGTCTTTGGCCTCGATCACCGTGTACCCGTCGGCTTCGAGGGCATAGCGGAGCATGAGCCGCACAGTCCGATCGTCGTCCACTACAAGGATCAAGGGTTTATCCGGGTCACGAACTCTTCCTCTCATGCCTTTTCCCCTTTCTGTCTGACTGCAGACAGCGCCATACACACTCTTGCGTACTCAGCTTCGACCCGTACGGCCTTCTCCGCCGCGCCTTCGATTGCGCCGGCACGCCCCATGCTCTCGAGGTCCCTGCAGATGGCTGCGAGCCTCAGGGCGCCTATGTTGGCGCTGCTCGATTTTAAGCTGTGCGCCGCCTGAAAGAGGGCAGACGTATCTTTTTCCGCAACAGCCTGCCGCAGGACCGCAAGCCGCGGCGGTGTATCGCTCAGGTAGATGTCGATCAACTGGCTCACGATATCCGGCCCGTCCTCCACCTGCAGCTTACGCAAGCCTTCCAGTACCCCGGCGTCAACGGCTTCTGGCTCCGACGATTCCGGTACTGCGGGCAGTTCCGCTGCGGCAGCGGACTGCTCGAAGCGCACGGTGAACCAGAAGGTGGACCCTTTACCTGCTTCACTTTCTACACTAATCTCACCGCCCATCAGTTCAACCAGCCGCTTGCAGATGGAAAGCCCAAGGCCTGTCCCGCCATATTTGCGGGTGGTTGATCCGTCAACCTGAACGAAGGGCTGAAAGAGTTTCTTCCGGTCTTCCTCCGAGAGGCCGATGCCGGTGTCGGAAACCTCAAAGCGGACGGTCACGTGTGTATCGTCTTCGGCGGCCAGAGTGGCGCGCAACACCACCTCGCCGCGCTTTGTGAACTTCACCGCGTTGCTGGTTAGGTTGAGCAATATCTGGCGCAGGCGCCCGGGGTTGCCGCGCAGCAGCGGCGGAATCCCGGGATCGACAAAGGTTAAAAGCGAAAGGTCCTTCTCCCGTGCCCTTAGTTTGACCGCCATAATCTCGGCGGTGCTTTCGACGACAGACAGCAGAGCGAAGTCGATGACCTCCAGGGTCATCTTACCCGCTTCCATCTTAGAGTAGTCGAGGATGTCGTTGATAACGTTCAGCAGCGCCCGGGCCGAATAATGGATGATCTCAATGAAGTCGCGCTGCTCATTGTTCAGCGGCGTATCGAGGAGCAAGTCGATTGTGCCTATGATACTGTTCATCGGGGTGCGGATCTCATGGCTCATGTTGGCGAGGAATTCGCTCTTGGCACGATTGGCGGCTTCGGCGGCTTCTTTGGCCCGCTGCAGTTCAGCCTCCGCCCGCTTCCGCTTGGTGATGTCGCGGTTTATTCCACGATACCCTCTAAAAAGACCGTTTTTATCGAAGATTGGTATGCCGCTCGTTTCAAGGATGACCTCATGGCCGTCTTTATGAAGGTTTATGTTCTCCAAGAACGAGAACGGTTCTTGCGCAGCGTCAATGGGGCCAAAAATTTTAGCGACTCGCGCTGCTTCGTCCGGAGGCATGAAGTCGAAGCGACTTTTGCCGATGACTTCTTCCGGTGTATAGCCCAGAATATCTCTTATTTTTGGACTGACGTATGTATAAACGCCCTTTTCATCCGTCTCCCATAACGAGTTACTGGCGATTTCGATGAGCTGGCGAAACTTTTCCTCGCTTTCCCGTAATGCTTCCTCCGCCCGCTGACGCTCGGTAAGGTCGGTGATCAATGAGGATCTGGTTTTGTCTTTGTTCTCCAATTTATCACCTGCATTTTTACTCCGGGCGGCCTACATACTATCTGGTAAAAGCGCTTTCGTTAAAACATTTTGCCATCTTCTTTATGGCAGGCGGCGAAAACTTTTGACAGTCTTTTAAGAAAAAGAACATACTTTAGACAAAAAGTCAATTAATGCTAATGACAAATAATTGGCGTATCGTAAACGCATAGTCGCTTTTATCTACGATAAAATCATATTTTGTCGTTTTTTGCGGATTCTCTCCTGAAAACGCTGAGGCACTTTGCTAAGCACGAGACCGCCATTTTAGCTGGCTCCGGTGTGTCGGGGTATAAATAAATATTTTAAACTTGGAATAAACAAAAAGTCAATTCAAGTCAATGGCAAATAATTAACATATACCTGACACATAGTCATATTTTATCATCTTTCTGCAGCATCTTTCCCAATTACTTAGTCTGGGATATAATCGTGTTACAGTAACGTTATATCACCGCTTTCTGTTTACCGCTTTCGTATATAATACTAACCCGGCTTTAGGGACAATCTTTTATGGTGGTGTCAGCCCCATGGGCTATAAGGGGAACTTGGAAGACGATCAGGCATGCAGCGTTGGCCGGGCCATCAAGCTTTATAGAGAAAAAAAACAGCTTAGCCAAAAAGAGTTGGCCCTGTACGCTGGGGTGAGCCCGTCCTATATTGCTTATATCGAAAAGGGAACGAGGAGCCCCTCATTACCTACGCTAACACGTATTGCCCACTGCCTGGGCGTGACCCCCGGCACCCTTCTCCAACTGCCTTTCGAGGCTGAGTCTACCATAAGGAGCGAATTTAAGGAACTGATCGACCACCTGAATCTCGACGAGATATTGTTTATGAAAACCGTAGTGGAAGCATATTTTCAGCACTTGCGCGGAAAGTGTCAGAAAACTTAAATAGAGCGTATGTTTATTTTGGTTTGCCGGTACAGGATAAGGCGAAGGTTGAGTCGCGTGGCCCGTTCATAATCTATAATAAGGTTCACGCATATTTCATTCCATTTCGGGCACTGGCGGTGATGCTGAGTTGCCCGCCTCATCCCAGGGCAACCCGCACTTGGGCCTGGGGATTCTTGATTATGGTACGGCACTTCCCTACTTGGATGATCACGCCCTCGTGGGCCCGGCCAAGACGCACCGTGGCGCTGGCGGCAGTCCGGATCTTGGTGAGGATTCCTCTGGATGAACCCGCTTCTCTAATAGTTACATCCCCTTGCGTTATGATCTCGCCGCCGCGAAAGACGCCGGCCACTACTACCTTCCCGCCGGCTTGAATATAGGTGTTGTAGCATCCCTGACCGGTGACGAAGACGTTTCCCGTGGCAATCAGTTTGGAATTCATGGCATAAGGGATGATAAGGTGAGATTTTTGCCGGCCGAGGCTGGTGAGTTCCTGGCGGAGAAAGAGGATTTCCCGGATGATTTTTGCGAGTTCGTTTAAATTGCCAAGTTTGATAATATTCAGTCCGGAGAAAAAATGAATCAGGCGGTCTATCAGCTCTATCATTTCAGGTGGAAGCTCGACCCCGTTTTCGGCCAGGCACTTTTTAATTTTTTGCATTTCCTGTATCGAGCGAGGGATCTTTTGAAACTTCTGTTCGATAAGCAGAAGAAGAAGGTGTCCCGGCCGAATAGTATGTTCTTTGAAGGCCGGATGTTCGCTGAGTTTGTTAGCGGTGTTTAAGAGTTCCATAATTTCAGTGGCGAAAGTTCCTAAAAGTGGACCATATTTTTGGGAGCAGGCGGTGCCGCATCCGGCGTTTAAGGTGCTCCCGATAACGTTGCCGTAAACGCTGATATCTTCCAGGGCAGAAGCTGTAGCCTGGGTGACCATTCCGGTGACCTCTGCCCTGCCGGCCGCCTGTACCTTCATTCCTTCGGTGATACTCCCTTTAATCCGGACGCTTCCTTTGAAGCGGATATTCCCCGTGGAGACACCGACATCGCCGTTGTATACAAGTTGGGTGTCCACAGAAAGGGTATAGACGTTACCTGTTTGCTTGAGTACCGGCCGGCCGCTTCGAACGGCGACGACTTTGGTTCCGTTTTCCAGGAGATCGGCTCCTTTGCCGGCACGCAGTTCGCAGCCCCGCTGTTTGGGCGGGGGAATAGGCTGGCCATTGACCCCCCGTCCCGGTTTGCCGGGGCTGCCCGGATTTTTCACCGCAAGGACGATGCCGGGGTCTACTGAAGGAAAGCGGTTGATTTCAAGGAAGTCAACAGAGCCGTCAGGATTGATTTTCGGTCGAAGGTCGGGTTCGAGAGGAAAAGTGATTTCCACCGTTTCGTCCGTGGGTGGATCGGGCGGCTCGCCTTCGGCAATGATAAACTTGCCGTCGCGCGGCCTCTGGAGTAAGTCTTTTAAAACCTCTCCTTTGATCCCGAAAACTACTCCTTTTTGGGTTAATTCTTTTTCGACAGCCGCTTCGTCAAGAACGGGTTGCTTGATTACTTCTGCTTCGGTCTGCAGAACCAGGTCAGTGGAAGGCCCTCGGTCCGGCATCCGGCAACGCCTTATTCCTGGTAACTCTACCCAGAGATAGGCAGTAAGCCGGTTAGGGCTGACGGTTACTTTAACTATTCCCTGGATTTCTTCTTCAACAGTTTCTGCATGAACCTCGTCTTCTTCCCTTACGATTACGGTACCGGTGGTAACAGTATTGTTCAGGATGAGCTGGATTCCAGGACCGGGGGTGATAGTGGCAAATCTTCCGAGTCCCTTCGGGTTACGGACATAAATATGCCCGTCGCTTACCCAGACCAGACCGTCCTCACTTTCAGGAGGGGGAGGAGGAGAAGAAGAAGGTAAAGCAAGTGCTGGCTTGGGCGCAGTTTCTCCCAGGACTTCTTGAAGGACTTCTTTTATCAGGTTTTGCAGTTCTTTTTCGTCTTTCATTACCCTTCACCTTTACCCGGGGTCCGGAGAATCGCGTTAAGTTTGCCTCAGGCCTTTGCTCATGATATACCTGGATCCTTCCTTCGGTAGAAACTTATTGAATTATGCCTTATCTTACCCCTATCCTCTACCCCTCACCCAGCAGGAGCCTGACCGATCAAGCCCGGTGGCGCAAGATAAGCCAATCCTGCGGGTCAATGCGTAGAAATACCTCTACCAAGTCGGGATCAAACTGGGTGCCGGCCCCGCGGCGAAGCTCGGCGCAGGCTGACTCGTAAGTCATTTGGCTGCGGTAAGCCCTGTTCGAGGTCATCGCCTCGAAAGCGTCGGCTACTGCGCAGATGCGGGCCTCCAGCGGGATGTTTCTGCCGGCTAAACCGTAAGGATACCCCTTACCATCCCACCGTTCGTGGTGGTAAAGGACAATATCGCGGGCTCCTTTGGCCAGTTCCACGCTTCTCAAGATCTGGTAACCAACGAAAGGGTGGCTGCGGATAACCTCCCATTCTTCGGGCGTCGGGAAGCTTTCATTCTGGAGTATACGTTGGGGCACCGCAATTTTACCTATATCGTGAAAAAGGGCACCCCAGAAGATATCGTCGAGCGAGAGGCTGCAGCTCCCGTAAAGGTGGCAGGCTAAATGTACGCTGAACATTGTTACGTTTAACGAGTGATAGGAGGTATTGCTTTTATGACATTCGAGAGCACGGATAAGCGCTAAGATCGCCTGCTGGTAAAAGCGCTCCGGGGCTTGGGGTATATGGGCGCAAAGTTGAAAAGAGGGCTTGCCGGATGCATCCGTTGCCGGCCTCTCATTCAGTTTATTGTCCACTACGATCACGCACCTTTTACTATCCTTCAAAAACGTACCGGTTCGGAAGGCTTCAGGGCTGTAAGCAAACATTTCTGGGTAAGTAGTATCGTCATTAATTAGCAAGACGTCCGAAAAACCATCCTCCCGGAATTTCAGGTACCATACGAAATTCTGTGTAAACTTAAATCGGCATCGGACGTTTTCACAGTCTCCCAAGAAGTTATTTCGTAGCAAAAAGCGTGCCAGCAAGTTTCCAGCCGAAATAGGGGCACTAAAAAAGACGAGGGTCTATATAAAATCCCCTCAAATGAACGTATTGGTACACCAACTGGCACATCCGGACCTTTAAGTACAGCAAACCGGGGTAGGGTTCCCTTCGGCAGAACACCTGTTTTACTTAGCGCTCTTCCCCATGTTATGTACAATCTCTCTCCCATAGTGGAACCTTCCCGGAATCGGGTCCCGGAAGCTCAATATGACTTACCTTCCTCTTCTGCCCGGAGGTATAGAAGTACTCCAGCGCCTGTTTAAGAAGTTCGGCGTTCTTCACCTTGTTTCCAATCTCGAGACGCTGAACTTTATCCCTGGAAATACCGATAGTTTTCGCCGCCTCCCTCACGGTATAGCCCGCCCTGCGCCGCATCTCCCGCAGCGGCGAAGATCTCTGGATGGACTTATTTTGGAAACTTCGCTGCATCGCAATCAGGTTTTCTGCCTCACTTTCGCTCTTTCCCAGGAAAGTTGCTATGGCAGGAATATTGCGTAGACAAGGTGTACGCCGCCCGGTTTCCCAGTCCTTGAAGGTCGGTTCCCCGATACCACATTCTTCCGCGGCTTCCCTCTGTGTTTTTTGCAGTTCGGCACGCTTCTCCATCAGGTGCGCCGGGAGGGGACCAAGATCCTCTAAGACTGTTCATAAGGATTTTTTATCTTCCGGTCGACACAAAGCCGGACGACCGACTTACTTCAACACCTACCATCACCTTCACTTACCTTTTAAAACAGTCGCAAGCCCTCGTAGGCCCGCTTTTAACTCACGTATTCCACAACCAAAGCGGGTGTCTTCTCACCCGGCATTCTCTCTTTCTTTAAGCTCATGCTCGATTTTTTCAAGGGTTTCCACTAAAGCCTTGAAATCTATCGGCTTACCAAAGAAAGCATACGCCCCATTGTTAAATGCGGCAGCCGCCGTTTCCGAATCCCCGTAAGCGGTAATAACAATAACTTTGGCCTGCCGGTCGAACGTGCAAACCATTTTTAAAACTTGAATCCCGTTGAGACCGGGCATCCTCATATCGGTAATTACGGCATCATATTGCTTTTGGTAGCATGCCTCTACCGCCTCTTCCGGGGCGGTGAACCTATCGCACTGGTACCCGGCGGGTTCAAAGGCTGTACACAGAGATTCTAAACAATCAGCATCATCATCAATTAGTAAGATCTTCAAATCAATGGCCCTCCCCGGATTTAGTATCTTGCGCCGTCCAATTTCTAGATAACTTGCCTGCAAATCTATGTTGGACGCTTTTTCGAGGACTCTTCACAAAATTGTGTAAAGCAAAAAGTGTGCCAGAAAGTTTACAAGCTGAAAGATGCTGAAACTAAGAGCTAAGAAGGAGAAAGAACTTAGCATCAGCCCCTCAAATGAACGTCTAGGGTACACTAAACGGCACACCTGGACTTTTAGGTACACAAACGCCTATGAGTTATTGGGGGCTACTGCATGGTGCTATGATCCTGAAGATAAGGCGCCGAGGTCGAGCCTTTCGAGCCTCTTCCGTCTGCTTGCAACAGCATTTCCGGTGAGAGAGCCTCGCCTGTTTCTTTAATAATGTCCCGCAATACAACCCAGACCCGAAAAAGCTTCTATGGAATAGCCAGCTTCATTGGCGACGCTCAGGATGGGTGTGAGAGAACGCTTCGAGAGCCAAGCGAGAAGGGGTTCACGTTGAGCTGACAACCTTGATCATTCCGGGGGTCACCGATTTGGAGGAAGTCCGGGGATAGATTGTCAGCGGAATGGGCCGGGGGGAGGAAAATTTCGGCATCTGTCGAATTCCTCTTGCAGGAGGAGGTGGAAGCGACTATGCGCCCCAAGACCTTCACCGGCACCTCCGGCTACAGTTACGATGACTGGCGAGGCGCCTTCTACCCCCTGCGGCTGGCAAAGGGGAAGATGCTGGAGTACACGCCTGCGAGTTTCCCTTCACCGAGGTCAACTCCCTTTCTATACATCCCACCGGTGCGGGTGGTAGAAGGGAGAAACTGGCCCTCGCGTGATCAACCCCGAAAAGCTGTGGACGGCATGGTGCGAGAAGGATACCGCCTTTTTGCCGAGAAAAAAGACTAGCAAGGCTGCCGGATCTGGCCGGGGGTGTGGAAGCACCTGAAAAAGCGGTTCACTCTCGAGATGAGGTCCGTTGAGGACGCGGAGCCGGTCCTTTCGGGGACCTGTTCGGCTGGTGTCAGGTTCTGGAGACAGGGCCGGGTGTGCGGAAGTAAAGAGCCGGCTTTCTACAAGAAGAGGCTGGAGTACCGCCGGGAGTTCTGCTCCCTGTAAGCGGGTGTGGCGGGCGTAGCCATCAATATCCAAGATGTTTGAGAGGAGGGTGGATAGATGGACTCCCACCGGAAAGACGACCTTCACCGGCTGGTGGACGCTCTACCGGAAGAGAGAATCGAGACGGCCGGGAGATTGCTGGGGCTCCTGCTTGTTGAAAGCGGCGAACTTCCGCCGGAAAAGTTAGGGGAGCGACTGCGCCTTCTCGAGAGTATCGTCGACTCCCTGCCGGACGGCATCCTGGCCGTTGACCGCGAGGGCAAGGTGGTCGTCTGGAACAGGGCCGTGGAAGAAATGACGGGGGTTCGGAAGGGGGAAGTGCTGGGCAAGGCCGAATACGCTTACGCCGTCCCTTTTTACGGGGAGCGCAGGCCCATCCTGGTGAACATCCTGCTCGGCAACGGAAAGGAGTGGGAGCAGAAGTACGAAAAAGTCGAGAGGAAGGGCCAAGTGCTTCTCGGTGAAGGCTTTGCCCCCTGCGCTTACGGTGGCAAAGGACTTTATTTCTGGACCCTTGCGGCTCCGATCCACGACGAGAAAGGGAACCTGCTCGGGGCGGTCCAGTGCATCCGCGACATCGGCGAGCGCAAGAAGATGGAGGAGGAACTGAGGTACTGCAGCACGCACGACGCTCTCACCGGGCTTTACAACCGTGCGTTCTTCGAGGAAGAACTGCGGCGGCTGGAGAAGGGCCGCTCCTTCCCCGTGAGCCTCATCCTCTGCGACCTTGACGGCCTCAAGGTGGTTAACGACGCCCTGGGTCACGAGCGGGGCGACGAGCTCCTGCGCCGCGTGGCGAAGGTGGTCGCGGACTGCGTCCGCGGGTCCGACGTGGTGGCCCGGGTCGGCGGGGACGAGTTTGCCGTGATCCTGCCGCAAACTGACCGGCAGACGGCGGAAGGGGTGGTCGAGCGCATCATCGAGGCTGTAGGGAAGGATAACGCGGAGCACCCGGATCTCCCGCTGAGCGTCTCCCTGGGGGTGGCGACGGCGGAGGATGCTTCCCGTCCGCTCCGGAAGGTGTATGCGGAAGCCGACAACGCTATGTACAGGGACAAGCTCGCCAGGGGAGCAGACCCGTACCGCGCAGTCGTCCGTGCGCTCAAGGCGGCTCTGGCGGAGAAGGATTTCGTGGCCGGGGGCCACACGGAGCGGGTGAAAGAACTGGCCTGTATGCTGGGCGAGGCGGTGGGACTTTCCCGGAACGACCTGGACACCCTTTGCCTCCTGGCGGACGTGCACGACGTGGGCAAGCTGGGGGTACCGGAGCACATTCTTTTCAAGCCTGCGGCGCTTGTCGAGGAAGAGATGGAAGAAGTAAGGCGCCACCCCGACGTGGGATACCGGATCGCCCTTTCTTCGCTTGAGCTGGCGCCGGTGGCGGAACTCATCCGGCAGCACCACGAGCGGTGGAACGGGAAGGGATATCCCCGGGGGCTGCGCGGCGAGGAGATCCACATCCTGAGCCGCATCCTGGC
>JBFLWY010000012.1:0-69740 GCA_040757355.1 Bacillota bacterium
AAAATACCGCTGCGCCGGAGCTGGCGGCGGCGTCTCCCCGCCCGGCGGCCGCTGCCCGTCTCCCCCCACTTTCGGAGCAGGAGCTGGGCGCGATCGCGGCGCACCGTCCCCCATTCCGGGGAGCGCCGCAGCCGCTTCAGCGGGCGTCTCCCCCACTTTCGCCGCCGCCGGCTCCCGCAGCGGCGGGTCAACGTTCCCTGTGGCCGCTTCTCCAGCCTGCTCCTCCAGCGCCTCCAGCACCCGCCTTTTCATCTCCGGATCCAGTTGGTCAAACTTAATTGCAGCCATAAAAACAGCCCTCCTTTATACGAAATCGACCACAATCCGGACAGATAATTTCCGCCTCGCCTCAACCGCTATATCTACCACAAAACGGGCAGATAAACTCCAGGCTGCCGTCAGAGTAGACCATCACTACCGCATCGTGTTTAGCACACCCGCCGCATCTTATCCGGTGACTGCCAACCACACGAGGTTCTTCAGGTTCACGCTCGTACTGGGCAGCAGAACGTCCGCCTCGGCGACCACGCTCTTCTCCGTTACGGTAATACCGCTGCCGCTCTTCCTCCTCCTCGTCCCGATCCGCATCCTGTACACCGAAACCAAACAGATCTCTCAGCAACCCCATTCGCCACACCCCCTCATTATTCTAATAAAAAGATAACAGGTAGATTGCTACCTGTCAACATCTCTTGATAAAATTTCTTCAACTTCTTGTATCTTTTTTATTACCCATTCTCTTACCAGCGCGGTAGCGGGTTTATCCAGTCGATTAGCAACATCGTACAGCCTTTTCTTCCATTCCTCCGGCAGTCTCAAATAAACTACTGCGGTCCCTTTCCGGTAGACGTTCGGCATCAATTCCCTCCATTTTTTCTTAAAGTATACTACCCGCAATCTACCTAATGCAACATATTTCTAAGGAAAAAATTACCCCTCTCATCAACCGAAACTAACGCGCCACCGCCTTCCCGGCCAACCGCAACAAACCCGCCAGTGTTACCACCTCCCACTGCTTCTAAAGAGACTTAACCAGGTCCTATAGCGGGAATTTAAAAAACAGAGAAATTCTTGGTTTTGTTTAGCAAGCCTTAGATAATCCAAGGAAATCCGGTCAATATTTAACTTAATAATCTAATTCAAGCCTTGAACTTTGGCTGTTATTATACCATAATACCGGGACAGCTTGACAAAAAGACCACCAGAGCAAAGCAGGCGACCGGTGGTCTCTTCCGAAAATAACTCCTGAGTCGCGAGTCCCAAGTCCTGAGTCCGATAACAAATCAAGACCCTTCTGAGTGCTGGTCGTAAACGACTCCCTTTTGGGGTTTTATTTATATGGGGTTTCAGGCTAAGCCAATTGCCGGGTATCAAACTTAAACGTACCCGAGCGGATCATGAGGCGTGCCGTTGACACGGACCTCGAAGTGCAGGTGCGGCCCGGTGGAAACACCGGTGGAGCCGACGGAAGCTATCTTCTGGCCGCGTTTGACATCCTGCCCCTCCCTGACGTTGTAACTTGAGAGGTGCGCGTAAAGTGTAGTCACGCCCCCACCGTGGTCCAACATAACCACCTTCCCGTAACCCTGCATTGTGCCGACAAAAATTACAGTCCCATCGTTTGCAGCTACAACCGCCGACCCGTAGGAGGCCGGTATGTCAATCCCCGAATGAAATCGGACTACGCGCAAAATCGGGTGCAACCTGTTACCGAACCCGGAAGAGATAACCCCGCAACTCGGGACAGGCCAGAGAAAAGCTCCCGAAGCACGCTTTGACCGCTTTGCACGCTCGAGGGCTATCTGACGCAGGATTTCCCGCTCTCTTGCCTCCAGCGCATCAAGTTCCGCCTGAAAACGTTTCAGGTCATTTTTAGCCCGTGACAGGAGAGATTCCTTTTCATTCTGCCGGGACGCAAGTGCCATCTTGGCAGATTCCTCCTTTGCCCGAAGGAAAACCAACCGGTTTCTGCGCGCCTCCACCTCCTGCTTGTAATCCTCAACCTCTTCCCGGCGCGCGGTCATCTCGTCAACCAGCGCTGAATCGTAGGAAACAATTTGCTGAAAGAACTCCATCCGGCAGATAAAATCATTGAAATCAGTGGCCCCCATTAGCACATCGAGGTAACCTACGCCCCCCTCCTCGTAAATACCCCGAAGGCGCTCGCGGAACAACTCGACAGTCTCTTTCAAGCGTTCCTCGGCCTCTTGCAGCTCACGCTCGGCTTTCCCAAGTTCAGCTTCCGTCTTGCCAAGTTCCTCTGTAAGGTTTTCGATCTCCGCAGACTTTGACGCTATAGACCTGTCAAGCGCCGCTATTTCCTCGGCAAAACTCCTGACAGTGCTCTTTGTGTTCTCTACCGCTCTGCGCTTCTCGCTCAGTTTACTCCTGGTCTCCTGGAGAGTTTCTTCCAAACTCTTTCCCCAGGCCGTCGGCCAGAGACCGATCAACATACTGCAAAGAACCATTACGGCGACTAAACCACGGCGTAAGTGCAAAACCATCCCCCCTCAACACTGCGAGACCTGGTATGCACCTTAGGAGGCCCGCACGGCCTTCCAATTCCTAAACCGACAACCTCTGCTAAATGTGACATACTTGAAAACTTTACTGTTACACGTCTAAATAAAGTATCGGCTGTCTTCTGATTTAGTATTAGCATTTCATGACTAAATTTCCAGAATAATGTTTCCTATAAAACCCAGCGAAGAGGGGAATACTTCAAACTGTCAGGAAACGGTGTACGGAAAGCGCGCTCGCGAACGCACCTAAGAGGACCCCGCACGCAAGCAGGGAACCATAAACCATCAGCAGGATGTCGTTTCCGGTCACCGGCTGCAGGAAGATAAAAGCCGCTTCCTGTACCCTTTGTACCAGCGAAGAATACCCCCAATACAAAAGACCCGCTGCAAACGCCGCGCCGCTGAAGCCGATAATTATCCCCTGGAGGATAAACGGACCGCGCACAAACCAGTTGGTTGCTCCTAACAATTTCATAATTCCAATTTCTTCCTCACGGTTTAGAATTGAGAAACGGATAGTAGTCATCGTAAGGAACACTGCAGCAAACCCGAATAAAACCACCAGCGCAACCGCTGCAATCCGCATCCAGTCAGTGATCTTTAAGAGTTTCTCTACTACGCCTTCCCCGTAACGCACCTTCTCCACTCCTGGAAGAGCCGCCGCTTGCTTGGCAATGAGAGCGACCTGAGAGGCATCCTGCGGTCTCACCCGGAACGCATCGGGCAGCGGGTTGTCTTCTTCTAGGCCCGTTAAGAGCCGGCTCTTTTCACCCAGGTCTTTCTTCAGCTTCTCCAGCGCCTCGTCTTTCGGGATAAAGGTGACACCGGCAACGCCTTCAATCCCTTCCAGTTCCCGGTTGATCTGTTCTATAATGTCAGGTGTGACTTCCTCGCTCATGAACACGGCGACCTCGATCTCGCCTTCCACCATACGGGAGAAGTGTGCGGCGTTAAGTGCCAGAAGGGAAACAAAACCCAAGAGAAAAAGGGAGACCAGAACCATCCCCGTTGCAGAAGCCGCCAGCCAACTGTTGCGGAAAAGGGATACTAAAGCCTCACGCCACCAACGCCACAGCATTCTAAGTGCCATACCGGTAACTCCCCTGTACGTCCTGTTCAGAAAGGCAGCCCTCTTTCAGGGCAATCACTCGTTTCTTAAGCAGATTGACTATATCCCAGGCATGAGTGGCCATCAGAACCGTAGTACCCTCCCGGTTTATCTCCATGAGAAGCCGGATCAACTCCCGCGCATTTTCTGCATCCAGATTCCCTGTCGGTTCGTCAGCCATCAACAAGCACGGCCGGTTAACCAAGGCCCGGGCGAGTGACACCCGCTGCTGCTCCCCGCCGGAAAGCTGGCTGGGAAAACACCGTATTTTTGAAAGGAGCCCAACTTGGGCCAGTACTTCCGGAACCCTTTTCTTAATCTCACGCCACGGTTTACCCGCAATTTCCATTGCCAGCGCCACGTTCTCAAATATCGTCTTGCGGGGTAACAGACGGTAATCCTGAAAAACCATGCCTATCTGCCGGCGAAAGAGAGCAACTTCCCGGCTTTTTAACCTCCCTATGTTTTTACCGTTAAAGATCACCTGGCCGCGGGTGGCCAACTCCTCCCGGCAAATGAGCCTGATCAGTGTTGTTTTCCCAGCTCCGCTGGGACCAACCATAAAAACAAACTCCCCCGGATCAATGGTCAGAGTCACGTCCACAAGCGCTTTAACCCCGTTAGGGTAAACCTTCGTTACGTTGTAAAGGCGCACCAACAGGAATCACCTCTATACTATTGTTGAGGGTCTGTTCGGCGTTCAGCCGAAAGAATTTGAAACAGGTGTAATACTCTTGTGCCGACTTGAAGCCGGACCTTAAGGGCAATTTTCCAGTGTCTCCCTGTATGAGTCTAATTTCCAAACAAACGCCAACTTGTCTCTCTATTCGACATTCGCCCGGTAATTCCTCTAAAAACGGAAAAAAAAGAAAAGTTTAACTTTTGGTTTTGCGGCCAGAAAAAACAAAAAGCAAGGTTTCCCTCGCTTAAGGCGAATACTGTGAGAATAAAGCGATAAAATGCTATTTTTTACGAGTAATAACTTGCTTAACGGCAGAGACGATGTGTTTGGGAGTAAGCCCGTACTTTTCAAGGAGTTCCGCCGGTTTGCCGGATTCACCGAAAGTGTCTCTGATTCCGACCCGTTTCAGCGGGACCGGATAGTTCTCCCCGAGAACCTCCGCTACGGCACTCCCCAACCCCCCGATAATACTGTGCTCTTCGGCGGTAACAACGGCGCCGGTATCTTGAGCGGCCCCGACAACCGCATCAATGTCAATGGGTTTTAGGGTGTGAATATCAATCACCCGTACCCTTATCCCTTCCTGTTCTAGGATATCCGCCGCCTCCACTGCCGAAGCAACCATAATTCCCGTGGCAATAACGGTAGCATCGCTCCCCTCTCTGACCCGCACCGCCTTACCCGGTTGAAAGACAAAATCCTCCCCGTGTAATACCGGTACCGGCGCACGGCCGAGCCGGATGTATACCGGTCCCTTGATTGTTACCGCGGCCCTGACCGCGCAGACTGTCTCCACTGCGTCAGCCGGCACAAACACTGTCATATTGGGCAGCACACGCATCAATGCGATATCTTCAACGGACTGGTGAGAACTTCCATCTTCTCCAACTGTGATCCCTGCGTGACTGGCACATATTTTCACGTTCAGACGGGTGTATGCGATGCTTTGGCGGATCTGGTCAAAAGCGCGACCGGTCGCAAAAACGGCGAATGTTGAGCAGAACGGCACCTTGCCTGCCGCCGCCAGGCCTGCGGCCGTGCCCATCATATTCTGTTCCGCTACCCCGAAGTCAAAGAACCGCTCCGGAAATTGTTTTTTGAAATCGATGGTTTTCGTCGACTTCGCCAGGTCAGCATCAAGCACTACCACATCCCGGTTTTCGGCCCCCAGCGCGACCAGCGCCTTACCGTAAGCCTCACGAGTGGCTATTTTCTCCGTCATGTTAGCTCCTCCTCCCAAGTTCCTCTAAGGCTTGTGACGCCTGCTCCGCTTTGGGAGCCGTCCCGTGCCAGTCAACCTGGTTCTCCATAAAGGAAACGCCTTTACCCTTTACTGTCCGGGCGATTATCATTGTCGGTTTGCCCTTGGTCTCTTTTGCTTCCGCGACGGCGTCAAGGATCGCCGTAAAGTCGTGGCCGTCAATCTCAATTACGTGCCACCCAAAAGCTTTCCACTTATCTCCCACCCGCCCGAGCGACATGACCTCCTCCACCGGGCCGTCAATCTGGAGGCCGTTATAATCGAGAAAGACCGTGAGATTATCAAGCCTGTAATGCGCCGCAGACATCGCCGCTTCCCATATTTGTCCCTCCTGAATCTCGCCGTCACCAAGCAAAGCGTAAACCCGGTAATCCCTGCCGTCCAGCCGCGCCGCCAGGGCCATTCCGTTCGCCGCTGACAACCCCTGTCCCAGTGAACCGGTGGACATCTCTACACCCTGCAGCTTCCGCATGTCGGGGTGCCCCTGCAAGCGACTGCCGAGTTTCCGTAGCATCATCAGTTCCGGCGGCGGGAAGAAACCACGTTCTGCCAAGGCGGCGTACAAGAGGGGAGCGGCATGCCCTTTGGAGAGAACAAAGCGGTCCCGGTTTGGATCATCCGGACGTTTTGGGTCAATCCTCATCACCGCAAAATAGAGTGCGGTGACAATGTCGGTCGCGGAAAGCGAACCCCCGGGGTGTCCGGAACCGGCCGCAGCAGTCATTAAAATGATGTACCGCCGGATTTCTTTCGCCTTCGCCTCCAACTTCATTAGCAGTTCCCGCATTAACTCTAACCTCCGTTATGTATAGAATTCAGACCACCCCGCATCCTGCGTGCAGACTTCTAGCTTTGGGCACCAGCTTCTATCTCCTTAGTACTGACTACTGAATTCTAACCTGTAATCCTTATCCCCGATACTCCTTAAATCCTTCACCCAACACCTCATGCACGTTGGCAAGTATCACGAAAGCACGGGGGTCCAACCGGTATACAACATCTTTCAACCGTGTAACCTCGCTTCTGGAGACCACCGAAAGAACAAGCATCCGCGCTGTCCCGGTATATGCCCCTGTACCCTGCCAAAGGGTTGCGCCCCGGTTTAGTTCGTTTAAAATCGCACGCGCGATAGTGTGGCTTTTATCGGAGATTATCAAAAAGGCTTTCGTATAGCCCAGACCCTCCTGAACAATGTCCACCACCCAGGCAGAAACAAAGATTGTAATCAGGGCGTACATCGCCAACTCAGGCGACTGGAACGCGAAACCGGCAGCGAGAACAACCGCCCCGTCTACCAGAAAAAGCAACTGGCCGACGTTTATACCAACGTAGCTCCGTAACACAGTCGCCGCCATGTCTGTGCCGCCCGTTGTACCTTTAGCCCGGAAGACGAGGCCCAGACCCAGCCCTACGAGAATACCGCCGTAGAGGCTCGCAAGCAGCGCATCAGTGGTCGGGACAGGCAAAAACTGTGCCAGTAAGTCGACCATGCCCGAGAGAAGCACTGTACCAATAAGCGAGCGTATGCCAAAACCGAAGCCAAGACGGAGAAACCCCCAGAGGAAAAGCGGAACGTTAAGAGCAAGCATGCCGGCGCCGACGGGAATGGAAAAAAGATGAAACAAAATAGTAGCTACACCGCTGACGCCGCCAGCCGCAATCTTATTCGGGACCAGGAAAAGGTCGAGCCCCAGGGCGATTAAAACCACCCCAAAAAGTAAAAGCGCATAATCTTTCAGCGCCCTGGCAAACATGTGCACCCCCGGCTTAGCATACCACAAAGCGCAAAACATTATATCTATTCGAGCCTAACCGGGGAAATCCTGCTTGAGCCGTCTAAAATTGGATGTAAGGATAAGCGAAACCGTACGCAGGTGGCTTTACGGGGTGTCCCGGCTATCTTTTAGGATGTGATCGGGTATGTACTTGCTCGTTGTTTGGCCTCCGTCCGTAAAAAGGCGCGAATGAAACCGTCAATCTCACCGTCGAGCACCGCCTGAACGTTTCCCTGCTCGAGCCCGGTCCGGTGGTCCTTTACCAGACTGTACGGGTTTAAAACGTAAGAACGGATCTGGCTGCCCCAGGCAATTTCTCGTTGTTCCCCGCGTAGCGCCGCCAACTCCGCTTCTTGCTCTTTCAACTTAAGGTCCAGCAGCTTGGCCTGCAGAATCTCCATCGCCGAGGCCTTGTTTGCCGCCTGAGACCGCTCGCTCTGGCACGTAACCGTTATCCCCGTCGGCAGGTGCGTTATTCGCACTGCAGATTCGGTTTTGTTAACGTGCTGGCCGCCCGCGCCGCTGGCCCTGAAGGTATCGATCCGCAGTTCCTCCGGTTTAATCTCTACCCCGGTATTCCCGGTTACAACCGGTAATATGTCAACCGAGGCAAATGAAGTGTGCCGCCTGCCGCCGGCGTCAAAGGGGGAGACACGCACAAGACGGTGTACACCCCGCTCGGCCCGGAGGTATCCGTACGCGTTAAGCCCGATTACTTCAAAGGTCACACTCTTCAAACCCGCCTCGTCCCCGGGAAGCAAATCGAGGATTTTCACCTGGTAGCCCTGCGTCTCCGCCCAGCGCGTGTACATCCTGAGCAACATTGCCACCCAGTCCTGGGCATCCGTCCCCCCGGCGCCGGCATGAAGCGCCACTATGGCGTTCCCCGGGTCATAAGGGCCGGACAAAAGCACTGCTATTTCCATCGCGGCAACGCCTTCCGCAAGGTGTTTCAGGTCCAGTACAAGTTCGGCAAGGAGCCCGTCGTCGCTCTCTTCTTCCGCCAGATCGAGCAAAATGGCAATTTCTTCGCACTCGTTCCGGAGCCGCTTATACTCGGAGAGCGTGTCACGCAGAGCCGCAAGCTGCTGTGTAACCGACTGAGCCTGGGTTTGATTATCCCAGAAACCGGGCGCGGCCATCTGAGCCTCTAATTCAATGATTTTCTTTTCTTTGCCGGCTATGTCAAAGAGAAGCCCCGAGGCTTGTTAAACTTTCTTCCAAAACCTCGAGTTCCCGCCTTAGCTCTGCGTACACTTCCATACCTCCCAAACTCTTCAACATTTCATGCCGGAAACGCTACCTATATTTAGGCCTTCCATCTCAGCTAATTCTGTTGTAATTCAGAAAGCAGAAGCCAGAATTAAGAATGGGCTTGTGGGAATTCGCGAAGCGAATTCCTTTAATAAACTTTCTGGATTCTGACTACTGACTCCTGACCCTTAACTCCGAGCCGATAAGTTACCCGGCCGAGACCTGACGCCCGCAACACTTTTTGTACTTCTTGCCGCTGCCGCAAGGGCAGGGGTCATTGCGCCGCACCTTCTGTTCACGTCGCACCGTCCGGCCGGTGCCCTCTTCAGGCTGCCGGTTCTCTACGGCCTGCCGCCGCTCCGGCGCAACCGCCACACGCGCCCGGAACAGGTACCGGATAACGTCTTCCTGAATCGAGGCCACCATATTCTGAAACATCTCGTAGCTCTCAAACTTATACTCGACAAGCGGGTCACGCTGTCCGTACGCCCTGAGCCCGATCCCCTCGCGTAACTGGTCCATCGCGTCCAAATGGTCCATCCATTTTTCATCCACCAAGCGCAAAAGGATCAACCGTTCAAGTTCACGCATGGTCTGTGGTCCGAGTTCCTTCTCGCGTAGCTCGTAGAACTGCTCTGTCCGCTCGACAAGGAGTTCCCTCAATTCATCCCGCTTCTTGCCGGCAAGCTCTTGAACCTCTATTCCGTCGGGTAACAGCACCTGGGCGGCATAATTGGCCAAGCTGTCAAGGTCCCACTCCTCCTGGTGCACCCCGTCCGGACAATACGTAGCGACTGCGCGAGACACGACTTCCTCTATCATCCCCGCAATAATATCGCGCAGGTTCTCGCCCATCAACACCCGCCTGCGCTGTCCGTATATAACCTCCCGCTGCTGGTTCATCACATCGTCGTACTCAAGAACGTGTTTGCGGACGGAGAAATTGCGGTTTTCAACCCGCTTTTGGGCAGTCTCAAGGGAACGGGTGACGATCCCGTGTTCGATTGGGACGTCTTCCTCTAAACCGAGTCTGGTTGCAAGGTTTGATATGGTTTCGCCGCCGAAAAGACGCAACAGGTCGTCCTCAAGCGATGAAAAGAACTGCGTGGAACCTGGGTCCCCCTGACGGCCGCAACGCCCGCGAAGCTGGTTGTCGATCCGGCGGCTTTCATGCCGCTCGGTGCCGATAATGTGCAGGCCGCCGAGGGCGACCACCTTTTCCCGCTCGGCCTCGGTAATTTTAGTCATCCGGGCCAGGGTTTCTCTAAAAAACCGGCGTGCCTCGGCCACCTCGGGACTTGAAGGTTCGCCGTACTCTGTGGCCTCGGCGATAACGGCCGCCGGGTAACCCTGACGCCGCATTTCCTCTTTCGCAAGAAAGACCGGGTTGCCTCCCAACAGAATGTCCGTACCCCGACCGGCCATATTGGTCGCAATTGTCACCGCGCCGAGGCGCCCCGCCTGTGCAACGATTTCGGCTTCTTTTTCGTGATGTTTGGCGTTGAGCACGTTATGCGGGATGCCCCGTTTTTTCAGCATATCACTGATAATTTCCGATTTTTCGATGGAGATTGTACCAACAAGAACCGGCTGGCCGGTCTCGTGCCGGCGGGCTATCTCCTCAACCAGGACACTGAACTTGCCCCGTTCGGTTTTAAAGACGGCGTCGGCAAGGTCCTCCCGGATCATCGGCTTGTGTGTCGGAATAACGACCACGTCGATTCCGTAAATCTTCCGGAACTCTTCTTCTTCCGTCGCAGCCGTACCGGTCATACCGGCAAGCTTTTCGTACATCCGGAAGTAATTCTGGAAGGTAATGGTCGCCAAAGTCTGTGATTCCCGCTCGATCTTTACTCCCTCTTTGGCCTCGATCGCCTGATGCAACCCGTCGCTGTAACGCCGTCCGAACATCAGCCGCCCCGTAAACTCATCGACGATAATCACTTGGCCGTCTTTGACCACATAATCCCTGTCCCGCTTCATTAAGGCGTACGCCTTAAGCGCCTGGCGCAGGTGGTGCATCAGCTCGATGTTCTTCTCGTCTGAAAGGTTTTGGACCTTCAACAACTTCTCAACCTTCGCCACACCGGCCTCAGTGACGGCGACTGTATGCGCTTTTTCGTCCACCGTGTAATCCTCACCGGTCTTTAAACGCGGTACCAGCCTGGCAAAGGTGTAGTAAAGGTTGGTCGGTTTATTTGAAGGACCCGATATAATCAGCGGGGTGCGAGCCTCGTCGATGAGAATCGAATCCACCTCATCGACAATCGCGTAATGCAGTTCCCGCTGGACGACCTCTTCCGGCCCGAGCGCCATGTTGTCCCGGAGATAATCAAATCCGAACTCGTTGTTTGTCCCATAAGTGATATCCGCCTGGTAAACGCTCTTCTTGGTGCTCCAATCCAAGCCGTGAACAAGCATACCGACGCTGAGCCCGAGGAAACGGTAAATCTGGCCCATCCACTCCGCGTCGCGGCGGGCAAGGTAGTCGTTTACAGTAACGATATGCACACCCCTGCCTGTGAGGGCATTCAAGTAAGCGGGTAACGTAGCGACCAGGGTCTTTCCTTCGCCGGTCCTCATCTCCGCGATCCGGCCCTGGTGTAACACAGTCCCGCCCATTAACTGGACGTCGAAATGTCGCATCCCCAAGACGCGTTTCGCAGTCTCCCGAACCACAGCAAACGCTTCGGGTAACAGATCGTCCAGCAGAGCGCCCCGTCCAAGGCGTTCTTTGAACTCCACTGTCTTGGCGGCCAGCGCAGAATCTGAAAGCGCCTCGACAGAGGGCTCCAGTTCGTTGATCGCGGTGACGGTGCGCCGCAGCCTCTTAATCTCTTTTGCGTTATCGTCTAAAAGGTTAGTAAGCAACTTAAACAAGGGTTATCCCCCTCCGCATAAAACAAGGAACCTCTTGCGGTTCCTTGATCAATAATCACCATACGCTTGCTTCCACAATTATAATTTTATCACTTCAACTCTTCTTGTTCAACCGGTCAGTACGCTAAGGCGCCGGTTTATGGCGTCGAGTGTGGCCTTTACAATTGCTTCCGATTCCTCCTCGCCGACCACCGCCGTCCCGGTCAAGAACTCCTCCCCCAGAGGGGAAAGGAGCGAGACACCGACTAAGACCACCTGTTTCCCGGCTAACGTGACCACGGCAAGGTCCTCCAAAATGAAGGTGTAGCCGCTTTGAGACTGATTATCGAGAGCCGTAAGCATCGCCTGGGCGACCAACCGCCGCCGGTTCCGGGTTGAGGCCGGGCCTACTGCTACACCGCTCAAGACCGATCCCTTGCTGGCAATTTCCACCCGGACCTCTATTTGATTACCTTTGGTACTCACATTGAGGCCTATAAAGCGGGGGCGTTGTTCGGTCGGTATCAAACCGTTGCTTTCCGGCGGCTCTTGAAGATGGTTTACGGTTACCGTATCCGGCTTGATGTCGACCGCAAAGTACTTCTTCAGGACCTCCACAACGTCCCCAGCCACATCCGACGAACTCCGCTCTGCACCCGCTAAAACCTGAATTGCATTCACGGTGCCGTCCGTGCCTGTAATGACGCGAGCAGAAACCACATCCGGAATATTACGCAGCATTTCCTCGCATAAGGTTACCTGCCCAGCCTCTAAAGTAGTCATTTTCCTCCCCCTGTCAAAACCAGGACTTTTACGCCAGTTCCGGCTCGATCAGCCCGTAGTTTCCGTCCTTCCGCCGGTAAATAACACTCACCGCATCCGTCTCTGCATTAGTAAATACGAAAAAGTTGTGGCCCAGTAAGTTCATTTGCATTATGGCCTCTTCTATACTTATCGGCTTCATCGCAAAACGCTTTACTCTTACCACCTTATACTCCTCAACCGGTTGTTCCGCCGCGTCCTGGGCCGGCAACTCACTACCGGGCGCTGCGTTCGCCCGTACCCTCCGATTAAAGCGACTCTTGTACTTCTCAACCTGCTTTTCCAGCTTTTCCACTACCATATCAACCGCCGCGTACATGTCATGAGTTGCCTCTTCACCCCGGAGGATAATTCCGTTAACCGGTATCGTTACTTCTACCCGGTGGTTCTCCTTTTCCACAGAAAGGAGCACCTGAGCTTCGCCGAAGTTATTAAAGAACCTGTTCAACTTGGCGATCCTTTTGTCTACATAGCTTCTCAACGCGTCGGTTACCTTAATGTTCTTTCCCCTGACTGATACCTGCATGCCCTCAACTCCTTTCGTAAAACGAAGGGCTCTTTGGTATATTATTTCCTCTTTTCGGGCCGAATTCCTTCCTTAACCTCAAAAGGTTTTTGGCAGGGCGGAAAACCCCAAAAGAACCTAAATATAAAAGACCCCGGCTCGCAGCCGGGGTCTCCGATTTGTCATTATAATTTTGTTACGTTAGCTGCTTGCGGCCCCCGCGGACCTTGCACTATCTCAAATTCAACCTCCTCGCCCTCCTGGAGCGATTTAAAGCCTCTCTCCTGAATAGCGGAGTAATGCACAAAAACATCTCCCCCACCATCCAACCGTTCAATAAAACCGTAACCCTTTTCCCTGCTGAACCACTTGACTCGACCTTGCATTTAAAACATTCCTCCTGAAAAATTTCTTGCGCGGGTTGCCGCGTAGCCGTATCGTAACACACCGCATATCGCCTGTCAAGTTTTTGAAGTACGCTTTTGCTGTGGGCGCCCGGATCAAAAGCTTTCCCGCTTTTCCCGGCAGCAACCCGGAAGTTATGAGCCGGCCTTAATAATCTGTACGGTGAGTTTGCGCTGGAAACGCTGCAATACCTGGACGGTATTCCAGCCTAATATGAGGCAGAATAAGACGTTTCCGACAGCATGTAGAGTATCGAACCAAAAACTTGCTACACAAGCGGCGATAAAGGCCTTCCAGTTCAGGGGGTGTAAAAAATATGTCCAAAACCAGAGGTTCATACCCCAACCGAAAATGTATCCCCAGAGAAGGTTGAAAAAGGCCAAGCTCCTGATGTTTGATGTCGGCCATACCATTCCCCACAAACCTGCAGACACCCCGGCCAGTCCCCAATAAAACATCTGCCAGGGTGTCCAGGGACCCTGCCCCAAAAAGAAATTCGAGACCAGTGCAGCCGTGGAGCCGACCAGGAAGCCAGCCCGCGGACCGAAAACAAATCCGGAGATGATTACAATAAAGGTGGTCGGCTGTATCCCGGGCAATGCGGTGCAGCAAACGCGCCCCAGCGCTGCTATTGTGCCCAGAACGGAAATCACCGCCACCTCCCTATGGAGACCCCGGCTTCGCCCGTACGCTGTGTAAAACAGAATCAAAGCAACACCAACCATTACGGTGGAAATCAGGCCCCAACCCTGCCCGGTTACAAGGCCTTTTCCGCGGAGACTACATACCAACAACACAAAAAGGGCTAATAGCAACAAGGGAAGGGTTAACTTCCTTATCAATGTGCTACGCATGGAAAACCCGCCCCGATTTCGCTCTAGGAGCAACCCGCTGCAGAGCATCCTTGACCGTTACTACACCCTCTGCATAGCCTCTGAAAAGCTTACCCATCTGAGTGGTGTAAAACAACGACTCCCCGAGAACACGGGTTTTAGCGCCATCACTGACTATGCGGCCGTCGAAGACCAATACCACCCGCGAAGCAAATTCCGCGGCAAATTCGATATCGTGGGTGACAAGTACTATGCTGACCCCGCTCCGGGCAAGGCCCGTTAGGAATTCTCCAAGCTCGGCCTTTAACACCGGGTCCAAGCCCCGGGTAGGTTCGTCAAGCGCCAGTAGGCTGGGCTGCATCACCGCCACCGACGCTAAGGCCACTCGTTGCCGCTCCCCGCTGCTGAGGTCGCGGGGGTGCCGGCGCCGGCTTTCGTCCAACCGCAACCGCCGGAGGAGTTCGTCCACGATACCGTCATCACGAAGTCCGTGGTTTCGGAGTGTAAATAACAATTCCTCCTCAACGGTCTCCCGGAGCAGATAATCGTTGGGGTTCTGAGAAAGGTAGGCCGGTCGCCGGTCCCTTCTCATACTGTCAGCGGTCTCTTCGCTCCCCGACAACACCTTTCCCCGTCCCGGTTTGAGCAGTCCCACCATTATTTTCAACAACGTGGTTTTCCCGGCCCCGTTTTCGCCCACCACGGCTACAAACTCTCCGGTACCCACCTCGAGGTTTACGGCGCGCAAAGCCTCCCTGCCGTTGGGATAGGTGAACCACACGTCCTTCAACCGAACCACAGTAGCCGGTCGCGGGGCCGCCTTAGCGGCGGTTTCCGGTTGCGACCCAGCAAACGTAAAACTTGTTGGGAGAAGCTTACGCCCTTCTTGAACTGTAAGAGGAACGGGGGAAACGCCTAGATGAGCGAAAAACCTGGCAACGGGCGGCACAAAGGGAAACCCTTTCTCTACCGCCCAAAGCGCTGCCTTTACCGGCTTTTCATCCTGGACGATCCGGCCATCGGTCATAAAAACCACCCGGTCAGCCAGGTGGTAACAACGCTCCAACCGTTGTTCCACCAGTATTACAGTCAAACCGATTTCTTCATTTAATCGCTTTACGAGGTTCAGCAACTCTTCAGCGGCCACCGGGTCAAGTTGAGAAGTAGGCTCGTCGAGGATAAGCGCCCGCGGTTGCATCGCGAGCACAGCAGCAAGCGCCAGTTTTTGTTTCTGCCCGCCGGACAGGCTCGCGGTGAATTCCCCCCTCAACGAGGTAAGTCCTAAAAAACCCATGACCTCCGCGGCCCGCCGAAGCATTTCGTCCGGAGGCAGCCCCAAGTTTTCGAGGCCAAAGGCGATCTCCGCTTCGACACCGGTCATCACCACCTGTTTTTCCGGATCCTGAAAGACCATCCCTACTTCCCGCGCCACCTGCCGCCCATCCAGCTTACTCATTCTCTGCCCGCGAAAGTAAGTTTCTCCCGCAATCCTTCCCCCATAGAATTCCGGAATCAACCCGGCCAGGACCCGAACAAGAGAGGACTTCCCCGACCCGGAACCGCCGGCAACCAGCAGGAACTCCCCCTCGCCGATGCTCAGATTGATCTGTTGCAAAGCGGGACGTAACGCGTCCGGGTAAAAGTAGGTTAAATTTTCAATCTTAAACAAGGACAATACCGCCACCCCCAACTCAATAAAACCGGTACCGACAAAAGGAGAATTATCGCCAGCAAGCCGGTGAGGGTCGCAGAATCAGCAACCAGGAACCCCAACCGCGGGTAGAAATCAAAAGAACCGCAACCGCGGACCCGGCACCAAACTGCCACCGCCAGGGCCAAAATGGCGCTGCCCGCACATAAGACATCCCGGGGACGGGTTAAATCCCTCCGGTAGCACGAACGCCGGCCGCTGCCATAGGCCCGCGCGTGCAGGGCTTCCGCAATTTCAAGAGAACTTTCCAGGGAAGAAGAAAGTAAAACAGTAACCGGCAACGTGCTTTTCTCCAACCTTTCTTTCCATGTACCTTTCTTAAAATCAACCCCACGGCATACAAGGGCTTCCCGGATGATCCCGAGATGCCTGGCCATCATCGGAACCATCCTGGAAGACAAGGACAAAACCAGAGCACTTCCTGCAGCAAAGCGGGAAATCAGGTTCAGCACCTTATCGGGGTGCACCATCAGATTATACAGGCAAAACACACTGACCACGTTGAGTAGCCGGACCCCCATGGCCGCGCCGCAGCAAAGGGCTTCCAAGGAAACGGTCACTGCTCCGATAACCGGTAGCCGTGGACCGTCCCAGATAACACTCTCGCCGCAGTTTACCGTTAGAGCGTTCACAATTATGATAAATAACGTCATGCCTACGGCAAATTTTAGGTAACTCTCCCAGTAGCCCAGCCCATCAACGGCCCGTATGCTCAGGAAAATAACCCCTAATATGCCGAGGAGATAAAGCGGGTGATTGAACAATAGTGAAAGAACGAATAAAACACCCACGTAGGTCATGGCAGTTACAGGGTGGAGGCTTTGTAAAAACAGGCCCTTTTCTTGGTAGAAGAATTTTTCAAACACCGGGTTCACTTCCTGATTCGCAACCTTGATATGGGTTACACCGGTGGACCGAGGGCACCGAAAATCTTCGCGCCGGGTCTAATACCGTATAAACACCGTGCCCGTGGTACTGTCCCAATCCACGCGATAGCCGAAAGCTTCCGCTACAAACCTAGCGGGGAGATAAGTCCTACCGCTCTTAATCAAAGGGATGGCGTCCATTTTTTTAGCCCGGCCGTTCACATTGAGGACGGCATTTCCGATAACCAGGTCAAGTTCCGTCCCGTCCATCTTCAGGTTGACGGACCGGTTGCCGGCGTTCCAACGGATACCGGCTTCCGGCACGCCCAATGCACTCGCCAGATAACGCACGGGAACATAAGCGCGCCCGTTTTCAATAAACGGGCTGGCGTCGGCAACCAACTCTTGCCGGCACTCTCCCAAAACAACCGTATAGCGGCTGCTCCCGATGGTGAAACAAGCTTCTCTTTTCTTCTCATCCACTTTGCACGCAGCAGGCTGGGTATCCTTGTTCAACCTGCGAAAGAACGGTTCACCGCAGCGAAGGTCCGCTAAGGCCAGCAAAGCCTGGTAAGTGCTCATTTCGTTGCTTCCCGCACCCCTCACGTGTTCGAACGAGCCATCGGGCAACTGGAAGCGAAGCAACGCGTCGAGAAGACCGCCACCTGCCCGGCTGAATCCTTCCGAAGGATCGGCACTCACTGACAACAGGCCTTCAATGACCATGGCACAGCTTTCCGGATTCTCTATACCCCATGATTCAAAACCGCCGTTTTCTTTCTGCGCACGTTGCAAAAAGCCGACAGCTCGCTCAACTGCGGTACTTTTATCATCGAGACCCAAAGCGCCAAGCGCCATCAACGCCGCGCCGGTTGTATCCACATCGGCCGTACTCATGTCCGCGGCATTCCAGCAAAAAGAACCGTCCGGATGCTGCCGCGTCGTTAACCACTCTATGGCGGCATCCTTGTCTGGAACGGCCGCACCTGCAGCGTACAGGGCCAACACCGCCCAAATATGAGCGTTAACAAGCCGTTCGCCGCCGGTAGTGACGTTATCGGCAAACTTGCCACTGGCAAGCTGAGCTTCCTTAAGCTTTCGCAAAAGGTCATACCCCTGGTAGTCTGCAGGGTCGCCGCCGGCGGCAAGCACCGTCAACACCAGTACCGCATAGTCGTTGGTTTCACCGGAGCTGAGGGCTGCTGCAAGCATCTTTTCAGCAGCACGGTCGACCTGTGTTAAAGTCAAATTTTGTCCCGCAGCCGCGAGGGCGATGTAACTCCAGGGGGATAAAGGCCCACTACTCCTTTCTTTTGACAGCAGATAGCCGGCCGTACGTTGCACCGGTTGGTCCACGTCGCTTCTGGTAAAAGCACGGGCGTTTCCAGCATTAATACATGCCACCATACCGGTTATTAACAACACCACGAGAAACCTGCTGTTGTTTATTCGCACGAGTTCACCTCTCCGCAATAGATTACGTCCTACTAGAAACCGAGACTCTCCCAACTGGGGCCCGGGTTATCAATGCTTTCACTGTACCACCAGATAATCTTATCACCGTGCGCTATTCTCTTGGCTCCGGCCGCAATCATTGCAACTTCGCCGTTGACCTTGTACATCCAACCGCACATTCCCTTGTTCGACTGCCCTGCTATACTGAACACCAGGTCATGATGCACGGCGCTTAGGCTGTAATCCAGCCCAGCGGCATCCAGGGCGCCTAAAACCGTTAAGCCCCATTTTCCACTGTTATTAACCACAACATTGGCAGGACCATATATCAAAACGCCTTTCATTCCAACGACGGCAATCGCTACCTGGACACTTCCGCCGGCTGGGGCCGCCGGCACCGCACCCTCTAAACCGCCCTCTTGACTGTCTGCCGGGAGTAAGTCCGATCCGGACAGGCCTGACCGGCTTCCTTCGGGGGGAAGATTATTCTTAGGTTTTTGGAGCGGTCCAAAGTTTTTGACACTTTCGCTACCTGCCGAAGAACTCTCCGGCTTGATCTCTCCGGAAACCGTTTCATAAGTACTTTCGACTGCTGAACCTCCATTACCTGATTTCACAGCAGGCGAGCCTTCGTGATAACTCCCCGGCTCCCCGCACATATCATTGTCCGGCCGTGGGGAGTTAAGCTTCTGTTTGCACAAGGCCGGCCCCAGCAGGCACGACAGTATTATCAGCGCCGTTAAAATATAACCCAAGTTACGTGTCAACGAGAACCACCCCCACGATAAGCCGAATCCGTCACGCCGGAAGGAGCGCCGCACCCGCTGCAGCGCTCCCTCCAGTCCTTTGATGTTACTCTCAGTCTTTTTGCGCCGCGCCGGTCAACCTGAATACCATAACAGCGCATTCAGCGCGGCTCGCCAAGGTCCGGGGCCGGAAAGTGCCGTCAGGGAAGCCGGTTACAATGCCCCTGGCGGCTGCGATGGCCACACTGTCCCTGGCCCACAGAGAAATCTTATCGCTGTCTTTGTACCTCAGATCGGTTGCACCTTCCGGTGCCGCCAGGTTTAGGGCGCGTGCTAGGACAACCGTAGCTTCTTCCCGGGTAATGGCGTCATTCGGGCGGAATGACCCGTCGGCGTAGCCTTTGAACAAGCCGGCTTCGGCGGCGGCAATAACAGCAGCGGTATACCAATCGCCACTCCCAACATCAGTAAAGTGATTTGCCGGATTGTCTCCGCTGTCGAGGCCCAAAGCCCTGACAAGAAGGCTTGAAAACTCCGCCCTGGTCATTGCCCGGGCGGGCTCAAAATGAACCCCGTCCACCCCGTCGATTGCACCGGCCGCAGCAAGGGCCTCAACGGCATCCCATGCCCAAGCGAAAGAGCCGGCCCCTACGTCGGCAAAGCGCCCCTCCCCCGGGATTGGTGCCGGTTGCACATCCACCGGTACAACCGGGGTTGGAGACGGCGCTTCATTCCCGCCCCCGGAGCTTGGTTCCACTTTTCTCTTGAGCAGGTCGTCCCATGCGGGAGCGGGGGAATTCAAGTCCACACTGTACCACCATAGAACCCGGTCTCCCGCCTGCAGGCCATAATCCTTGGCGGCGACCATAGGTACTGTATCGTTAACCTGGTACATCCACCCACACATACCGCTGTTGGTTTGCCCAGCGATATTGATAACGAAGCCGTTTACATCCTGGTAAGTGAGACCGGTAGCGTGCAGCGCTCCTAACGGTGTGAGGCCCCACTTTCCGTAACTGCCGATCAGGACACTCTCGGGCCCGAAGAGCAGTTCGCCGTCTAGCCCCACAACGGCTATTTCCACGCTGCAATTGTTCCCTGACGACCCGGAACCGCCGCTGTCGTCCCCGGACGACCCGCCGGAATCACCAGCGTCCGGCGTGTCGCTTCCAGCCTGCTCAATCAGCAGGTAAGCGTGTAGGGCTTCGGTGGCGTCAAGAACGTTGCGGCACGCACCAAAACTGCCGTCCGGGTTCAAAGCGCTGTTCAACAAGTAGTCGACAGGGCTGAATCCGTCGCTGCTCTCCAATTCGGCCGGGTCCATCCCCTGTTGATATAGGGTGATGACGAATTCCGCCGTATCAACCAGGGGGTCGTCAGGCCAGGGTGTGTCCTTGTAAACGCTGCCGTCTACCTGCTGCCACTTTCCGAGATACCCGATACCGGTATCAATCGCTGTTTGTATCTCTCCATCCCCGGTAAAATCCGGTAAGCTAAGAAGGTGCGAAAGAGAACGAACGGCTTGGCAGGTGGCCATGAAATCGGCCCAGTCCTTATCCCAGGACCCGTAAGCATCGCCGGCAACCGTCTGTTGTCTGGAGAGAAGATACGCTTTTGCGCCGCTCACATCAAGGCTGTCGAGCCTGCCGGCCGTCCCCAGTGCAAGGTAAGCCCAGAGATCGCTGAAAATGTTGTTGTCAAAACCGTCAGCTGAATGCCTTTGTTGGAGGATTTCGGAGAGTTTGCCCACCCGGCCGGCGTCGTTCCACCCGGCTATGGCCATCAGGCACTCGGCGACGGTTTTCGACCGCGTCTGCTTCATCCACGGCGAGCCGTTGCCGGCGTAGTCTTCATACTCCTTTCCTAAGGCCTTGAGCGCAATCAGTGTCTCCGCAGTGGAAAAGGTACTGTCCCATTGAGCGGGAACGGCACCGGTATCGTTATCTTGAACGTCAAGGAGGTAGGTCAGGCCGCCCTCAATGTCTTTAAAAACAGTATGATCGGGATCATCCGCTCCCTCAAAATAACTGAGCGCCGTGAGCACCTGCGCCGTCAGGTCGGATTCCTCAGGCAGATATCCACCCCAGGCCACGCCGGCGCTTGAACCCCAGCAGTCCACATGCTCGTGTTTGAACTCATTAAGGTATTCGAGAGCCTTTGCTTGGTCGATGCGGGAAACGTTTCCCGTCTTGCCGAGGGCGGTCAAGACCATCACATGATCGTAAACGCTTTGCCCGAAATTGCCGCCGTCCTGATTCTGTCCGCCAATTATGGCGTCGGCCAGCGTAGCGATATCATCTGAATGCGGGTAGACGGCATATAGAACGGTCAGTTCCTTCGCCAGATAAACTGCGTCCAAGGCAGAAGTGTCAGCGGCTGCAGCGGCCGCAGAAGCAAGCACTTCCGCCTTTAGTGATTTACCGTTATAAACCCAGTCGCCGGTCGAAAGGTCCTCTCCGGCCTCAACCAGTGCTTCCACACACCGGTAGTCAAAACCGAACCCGTTCACCTCGTAGCCGAGTTCTCCGCTCTGATACGCGGTACGGAAAAAACCGACCGCGCTGTCGATGGCATTCTTTACTTCGTCATAAACAGCAGAACCGGCCGGCACATCCGGTCTTATCCGGGCGAGCGCCTGCAGCGCCGCTTTGGTGCCGTAAGCGCCGCCATATGGACCGAAGCTGCCGTCGTCGTTCTGCGTACCCAGGATGAAACTGATCAAGCCCCTCTCATCACCGCACAGATCACCCAGTTTTTCTATCCTGGCTTTTAAGGTTCTGGTGCCGGCCGTCCAAAACGGTCCCCCGCTCCACTTCTCGCCCGCCAGGTCTTCCCCCGCCAGCGTCAATACGTAAGCAGTATGACCGTTTATCAGTTCCCCGCCTTGATACTCCTTATTGATAAAATCCACCGCCTTCGCGGCAAGGTCCCCGGCGGAATACGCGCCGGACGGTACAGCCGGTTCATCAGCAACCCCAACAGAAACCGGCATCAGGAGTGAAACGATACCGGCGAAGAAAACTATGATCAACGCCAACGTAAAATAAGTCGGCCGCTTTTTGGTCTGTGCACCCATTTCTCGTTCAGCCCACCTTTCGCTCCTAAAAGTCTAAGAAATCAATCGTTTGTTCCGGGGGCGCCAGCCCGTTTTTTTGTTACAGGAGGGCTTCACCCACGACCAGCCCGGACCCGCATGAAAAAATCCCCCATCATAACGGACGGAGGATAATCTTCCATGTGCGTGAATACGCCATGCCAAACACCCCCTATTCGCGTAGGTTGGGTTTGAAACGGAACGGGCAGGTCTCCTGGCTCGGCTTCACCGGCACCTTTTGTCTTCCCAGGCATCCCAGCAGTTGTGATTACCTGCGGTTCGGCATTCGGGTTCCCTATAAAGGACCCGTATACGCCGCATACCGCCGGGAGCAGCCCAGTGACATTTTGCAAGGCACCTCCCCCTTACAGTGGCGGAACCGCGCCGGATTCACACCGGCTTCCCTTTTCACCGCCCAAAGGGCAAGCACCCGTTCCATGTATTAAATTGTTAACTCATAAAAACATATTTTGAATAGGTTGTCAACGGTATGGTCAAAATAATTTTGCCAAGGACTATCAAGCCGTAAAAAGGCAGCTTCAACTGTCTCTACGGCTTCGGGGAACAACGGGGAACCGGACTTCGGTTACGACCTCTTCCACGGGCATTCCCGCAAAATCGGCCGGGTAAACCTCTTCCGCCGGCCCGGCAAGGCGGCAGTTCTTATCATAAAGTTCCTGGAACAAAGCCGGCAACACATCTTCAACAGTGGTATAACCGCCCACGTTTGTCGTGAATACAACCTCCCGTGCCGGCACCTTTTTCACACCGGGCCCGCATTCTCCCGCGACCGCATAACGGTTTCCCCTCACGGGAATCCGAATCTCCCATTCCCTAATGGAAGGCGGCGTTCCCACCGGGCTGGTCAAGTAGACGATTACCGGCGGCCCCCCCGGACCGAAGTCGTTTTCGTCCACCCACTTTCTCAACTCCTCGAAAGCATCAGCCATGAGACTATAATCACCGCGCTTCAAAAGGTATGCCACATATTCTTCCGGCATGCTCTTAATTCCGGTATTTAAAACCATCTTCAACCCCCCACCCAGTTTTTCGCCACGTCTCCCGCCTTTCCCTCCCGGAAATGTGCTTGATTCAAAATTAGAAAACCGTGGAAACCTGGTGCTTAGTGTGCAGGATACCGGCGTAGGCATCCCGCGTGAAGAACTGCCGTATATTTTTGAGCGGTTTCACAGGGTTGACAAGGCGCGCTCCAGGGAAACCGGGGGGACCGGGCTGGGACTTTCCATTGTGCAGCGCGCGGTGCGGCGGATGGGTGGAGAAATAGAGGTGCAGAGTATTCCGGGAGAAGGCACCACATTTATAATTACCCTACCAGGTTTTAACCCGCAGGGTGTTACAATATTGTAATACTACTGTAACAATTATTTATTGCGCTGTAACATTGCCGACATATAATGTTACTTGGCAGCAGCCAAGATCAAAACGGAGGTGTGAAAATGGTTCAAAAAAGTTCAAAACGGTGGTTTCTTGCTTTCTGCACTGTGGTTCTGTTGGCGTTTCTTGTGGGGGGAGCGTACTACTACTGGTTCGACAGGCCGGACTTAAAACCGAATACTGAAAGCCCTAATCCTGACCTGGAAGGTCCCAAGCCGGACATCAGCTCCGAACCGGCGGAAACAAAGGTCAAGGTCACGCTTTACTTCGGCGACAAGCAGGCAATGTACCTTGTACCCGAGGAGCGCGAAGTCGTTAAGGGAAACCAGACACTTGAGGAGGTTGTAGTCAATGAACTGATCAAGGGCCCGCTGAACCCGGAACTTGTAAAGACCATTCCAGACGGTACAATACTGCGTTCCGTCCAGGTCGTGGACGGGATCGCCTACGTCAATTTTTCTAAGGATTTTCAGACCAAGCACTGGGGCGGCTCAGCAGGGGAAACGTTCACCCTTTATTCGGTAATCAACTCACTGGCCAAGCTGGAAGGCATTCAAAAGGTGCAGTTCCTGTTGGAAGGCGAGAAAATGGGGACCCTTGCCGGGCATATAGAAACCACCGAGCCTATGGCGCCACAATGGAATCTTGTACAATCTTAACGGTTAGTTATAAGCAATTACTCAACTTTTGCAATTATGGTTGAACAGCCGTGCTGTTTATTGTCCTCCGGAGCGCAGTGCTCCGTTACGCGCGGTGATAAACTTCGCCTGGGCAATGCCCTGGGCTTGCCCAGCACTCAGAGAGGAAGTTAGCTTACGCAGGATAAACGACGGTATTTAAAAACAGGCTGATGCTCCGGCAGAGTTTATCCACTGAGTGCTGGGCTCCTTGGGAAAAACGCCAGCAGCTTCGTTAGAACTTGTCCCCTGAGTTGCAAATTAATGATAAATCAATTATCAACAACAGTTCAGCCAGGTGCAGCCCGACCCCCAAAAGCCGCACCCGGCTTTTTCCCCTAATAGAATAGTATCAAGGCACTACTGAAAGCATGTCTATTCAGCCTTCCCGCGGGCGGTGCAACGGGAAGAGGATTACCTCCCGGATCGACGAAACGTTAGCGAAAAGCATCACCAGGCGGTCGATTCCGATGCCGAGCCCACCGGCTGGCGGCATCCCGTACTCGAGCGCGAGAATGTAATCTTCGTCGAACATATGCGCCTCTTCGTCCCCGGCTTCCCGCTTGTCCAACTGCTGCAAAAACCGCTCCCGCTGATCGAGCGGATCGTTCAGTTCCGAGAAAGCGTTAGCGATCTCCCTGCCGGCGATGAAGAGCTCAAACCGGTAAGTCAGGCGCGGGTCGTCCGCCTTACGCTTAGCGAGTGGCGAAATATCGACCGGGTACTCGATAACGAACGTCGGCTGAATAAGCTCCGGCTCGACGAGCTCTTCAAAAACCGCGTTGATTGCTTCTCCCCAAAGGGCGTTCTCCTCAACCTCAACACCCATGCCGCGCGCTGCAGCCCGGGCTTCCGCAGCATCCAGTTGACTGAAATCGATGCCCGTCTTCCGGTGTACCATTGAAAGATATGAAACCCGCGGCCACGGCTGTTGAAAGAGGATCCTGTATTCCCCGTATTGTATCTCCTTCTCCCCTAGTACCGTTTCGGCCGCATGAACAATGATGTCTTCAGTCAAGGCCATCATATCGGAATAATCGGCGTACGCCTGATAAAGCTCAAGCATTGTAAATTCGGGGTTATGCCTGGTGGAAATGCCCTCGTTTCTGAAATTCCTGTTTATCTCATACACCTTTTCAAAACCGCCCACAAGAAGCCGCTTCAGATAAAGCTCCGGCGCGATCCGCAGGTAGAGCTTAAGGTCGAGGGCGTTGTGGTAAGTCACGAAAGGTCGGGCAGCCGCCCCGCCCGCGATCGGCTGCATCATCGGGGTTTCCACCTCGAGAAAACCCCGGGCGTCGAGAAAACGCCGGATTGACCGGACGACCTTGGTCCGGAGAACAAATGTTTGCTTCACTTCTGGATTAACGATAAGGTCGAGGTAGCGCTGCCGGGAGCGCAGTTCCACATCTTTAAGACCGTGCCACTTCTCGGGGAGAGGACGTAGAGACTTTGCCAGCAAGGTAAACGATTTTACACCCACCGTGATTTCACCGGTCTTTGTCCGGAAGACAGTGCCTTCTACGCCGAGGATATCACCGAGGTCAAGCTTCCTGAATACCTGATAGAGTTCCGGTCCCACCTCATCCTGGCGGATATGAATCTGAATCCGGCCGGAGAAGTCCAAAAGATCACCAAAGGCGGCTTTGCCGTGTCCGCGTTTGGCCATCAACCTCCCAGCAATGCTCACTTTTCTTCCTTCGAGAAGACTGAAACCTTCGTGGATCTCCGCGGCTGTGTGGGTTCGCACATACCGCCCCCCGTAAGGCTCAACGCCGGCTTCTTGCACCTCCCGGAGTTTTTCACGACGCACAAGCAGGAGTTCATCCAATTCCCCTTCGGGTTCTCGCATACGTTAAACCTCTGTAGTTTTCAATATTATGGTCTCGTGATATCAAGGATCATTAACCTGAGCCTTCCATCGGGAATGTCTACATCAACCACTGCGCCCTTCGGTTGCCCCAAAAGAGCTTTGCCAACTGGCGATTCGTTTGAGATCTTCATTGCCCCCGGGTCCGCCTCCGCCGAGCCCACGATGGTGTACTGGTGCTCACTCCCATCAATGAGGTCCTTCAGCAGTACCGTTGAACCAACACCTACCACATCGGTTTCAATATCCGCCGCATCAATAATCCGGGCGTGCCGTAGCATTTTCTCAAGCGTAAGGATCTGTCCCTCTACAAAAGCCTGCTCGTTTTTGGCGTCTTCGAATTCGGAGTTTTCTGTTATATCGCCGAACTCGATTGCCTGTTTTATCCGCTCCGCTACCTCACGGCGACGAACTGATTTAAGGGTTTCCAGTTCCCCCTCCAACCTTCGCAACCCTTCCGTCGTAAGGATAACTTCTTTTTCCTTCATCAAATGAATCTCTCCTTACCACGCGATAATTAGACCCTAACATAATAAATCCAATATGCGCCGGTTTTTCTATTATTCAAGAAATCGCAATCTATTTAAAAATACTTTAGCACTGCGGGTGCCCAAAAACGGCGCAGTGCCATCCTCAAAAACTTTGGATATCATTATAAAAAGGTGTTCAGACTATGTCAAGACGCCGCAATCACTCACTTAAAATCTCACCTGATACGCGTCAATACCGCCCGGCTTCCCAGCCTGGCTGCATCCTTGATGCGTTCTATTGCACCCGCATCGATCGCTTTTTCGAAACTCCGGAAGCCGGCCAGTTTAAAACCGTGCTTCTTCGCAAGAGCCGCTATCTCCTCCACCTTTTCGGCGGTGAGTTCCCTGCCTAACGTAAACGATTCATACCGCCGTTCAAGGGCCAGGATCATCGTTTCCACCATGCACGCATAAGCGGTCTTGGGAGGAAAGCCAAAATTAAAGTTAAAATTAACATCGCCGGGCACCGCCACCACGCCCCCTTCAATCACAAGCACATCCGGCCTCTCGGTAGCCACGCGCCGGGAGACATCGCGTGGCCGTGCTACATCGCATACCACGGCCCCCGGTTTCAGGTACTCCGGCTCGATTACCGTGTCCAGAGCACTTGTAACCGTAATGACGACATCGGCGTCCTTTAATGCTGTTCTGACATCTGTAGAGATCTTAGCCGCCAGCCCGCTCCGGTAGAGGATGCGGTCTGCCACAGGCTCCAGTTTATGCACGTTCCGTCCTACGAGGGTGAGCACCCGGGCTTCACGGCTCAAAAGTTCGGCGCAGACCCGCCCTATTGATCCGGTTGCCCCAACCACGGCTATAGATGCTTCACGAAGATCGTGTCCCATCAACCGCGCCGCTTCTTTCGTCCCTTCCACCGCCGTGGCCACCGTATAGCTGTTTCCCGTCGTTACCGGTATATTTAACCGCTTTGCAACGCTGATACCTGCATCACCGGCGACCTTGGTAAACGCGCCCAAACCCAATATCTTTGCGCCCAATCGTTCCGCCAGCCGCCCGGCGCGGACGATCTTTTCAACCACATAACCGTCCGGAAGGGTCAATAGCTGCCTTGCGGTCAACGGGCAGGAGACAAACCACCCTTCGGCTTCCGCATACGGTGACCGCACCCCGGTGATATGCGCCACCTTCATAGTAGGTAAATACTTGAGGGCCCCTTCCACAACGCGGTCCGGGAGAAACCGGGTAAAGGGAAATTTGCGCGCAACATCCCTGGCATCAAGGGGGTGGACCACAAACGCAAAGCTCTCCATTGTTTACCTCCGCATATAACGCCTTAACACATCCTATCAGGAACTAACCCGACCGGGCAAGATAGAACCTGTGAAGCAGCCCTTTGACAGCTTCAAAGCTTCCTGCGCGGTAGAGAGACTCCCTGAACCGGGTTGCCGCTTTCAAGCCCCGGGTATACCAGTCCACGTGCCGCCTCATCCTGCAAAGTGCCCTCTCCCCCTCAAAGGCGAGAAGCATCTCGCAGTGTTTGAGGGCCGCCGCAACCTTTTCCTCCAGCGACGGGGGAGGCGGCACCCGCCCCCCGGCAAAATACTCGCGGCAGGCAGTAAAAATCCACGGATTGCCGAGTGCACCGCGCCCGATCATGACCGCGTCACAACCGGTCTCCGCAAACATCCTGGCCGCATCCTCCGGTGCACGTACGTCACCGTTACCGATAACGGGTATTCCCACAGCACGCTTAACATCCGCGATAACCTGCCAGTCAGCGCAGCCGCTGAAAAACTGGCTCCGGTACCTGCCATGAACGGTCACCGCTGCGGCCCCCGCGTCCGCCACCGCCCGCGCAACGGCTACGGCTCCGGGGGAGTTCTCGTCCCAGCCGCGCCGCATCTTAGCCGTTACCGGAACCCTGATCCTTCGTTCTACTGCTGCGACGACTCTGGCAGCCAGTCCCGGGGCACGCATCAGCGCGGCCCCGGCTCCCCACTTGACTACGTGCGATACCGGACAACCCATATTGATATCAATGGCGGCCGCTCCGGCCGCCTCCGCCACTATTGCCGCCTCCGCCATTTCTTCCGGATCTGAACCGAAGAGTTGTACCACCACTCCGTTCTCTCCCCGGAGATCCAGGGTATAATCCTTAGCGGAAAGCAAAGACGGCGCCGCGATCATTTCGGTCCAGGTGAGCCGTGCACCGTATTCCCCCGCTATCAGCCTGAAGGCCTTGTCGCTGACACCGGCCATAGGAGCAGCTACAACCGGGAAACCGGGACCAAGGAGTGCTTCAAAGCTGCTGGTTACGCTCATAAATCAGGCGCAGCCCCGTGAGGGTTAAAAAGGGATCGATTTGCCGAATGGTTTTGCTCTCCCGGGCTATCAGCCCGGCCATTCCGCCGGTGGCCACCACCTGCACCTCGTCCTTGAGTTCGGCACGTATCCGTTTTACAATCTCGTCAACCATACCGGCGAAACCAAAAACAATTCCCGATTGCATACTGTGAACCGTATTCCTCCCTATGACGGTCGGCGGCGGCACCAGATCAACTCTTGGGAGCCGTGCCGCTCTTGAAAACAGCGCCTCGCAGGAAATACCTACACCGGGAGCAATCACACCTCCGAGGTACTCCCCCTTTGCAGAAACGACATCGAAAGTGATGGCCGTGCCGAAATCTACAATGATCAGCGGACCTCCATAGAGAGTATAGCCCGCTGCAGCATTCACTACCCTGTCAGCGCCGACCTCCCGGGGATTCTCGTACTTTACCGGCACACCGGTACGGGTCCCCGGACCGATGAAGAATACCTGCTGCCCGAAGTACCGCCGGCACATTTCCTCAACCACCTGGTTAAGCGGCGGCACGACCGAACAGGCGACCACTCCCCGCACCGATTCAGGGCCAAAGCCTTCCTCCCGTAAAAATTGGCGAAAAACGAGCCCCAGCTCGTCGGCTGTCTGTTCACGCCTGGTAACGAGTCGCCAGGCAACGGCAAGTTGATGCTCCCGGAACAGACCGGCTGTTATGTTGGTATTCCCGACGTCCAACACGAGTATCAATTTAGGGTTCCCTCCCTGATCTTTACCTCACCACCGTAAAGCCACCGCTGTTCCCCTGTCGGTAAAGAAAGGAGCAACCTGCCGCCGGCGTCCACATCCAAAGCATTACCGCTCAAAACCTCTCCAGACGTGGTTTTTACCGTGATTTCCCTCCCCAACAGCGAGAGCCGCTCTTTGTATGCCTCTCGGAAGGGAGCGAACCCCTCCCTGCACCAGCGGAGGTATTCAGTCTCTATGGTACTGAGGAGTACCGCCAGCAGGCGCGCACGTTCAACCTCCCGCCCGTTGTAGATATGGAGAGAGGTCGCTTCCTTTGCGAGTTCGGGCGGGAAAGAGGCCACATTGACATTTATCCCGATACCGATGACCGCATAGCAAACCTGTTCGGCCTCAGCGCTGATCTCGACCAGAACTCCGCCCGTTTTGCGCCTACCCAAGAAAATGTCGTTGGGCCATTTCAAATCGGGTGGCACGCCTGTCAGTTTTTCTATCCCTTTTGCCACCATTAACGAGATGAACAGAGGCAACGTCTGGCTCTGAGCGGGAGAAACCCGGGGGCGTAACAGCAGGGAAAACCATAGCCCTCCTCGAGGAGAGTACCACAAATTACCCCGCCGGCCCCGCCCCCTTGTCTGTTCCTCCGCTGCAACGACGGTCCCCTGCGGCGCACCCGATTGAGCCAGTTCTCGCGCCACATCGCTGGTTGAAGATACCGTTTGGTAGAAATAGTAAGGCCGCCCGAAATCGCCGGACAGAACCGGGAGGATGACCGAAGGGAGCAGGAGGTCGGGTACCCTCAGGATACGGTAGCCCCGGCCAGTACTCCCCGAAATGACAAAACCCTCCCGGCGTAAAGCCTGAACGTGCTTCCATACCGCCCCCCTAGAAATGTCAAGCTTCTGACTGATTTCCGCTCCTGACATAAATCCGTCCGCAGCCAGGAGCCGTGCCAAGACTTTTTCTCTTAACGAATGCACTTCCGAGGCCGTACCTCCACGTTTAGACGGAATATTAATCAGCGGACGGAGCGACGCTCCGGTCCTGGATTGCCGCTTTCCACGATATCCAGCGAGATATCCAGCGCCTTTACCGAATGCGTGAGCGCCCCGGAAGAAATCAGGTCGACACCGGTAGCCGCCACAGCCCGGACGTTTTCTTCAGTTATCCCGCCTGAAGCCTCAACCACCGCCCGCCCGGCTATCAGCTCTACCGCTTCCTTCATTATCTCAAGCGGGATGTTGTCAAGCATTATTATGTCCGCACCCGCATCAAGGGCCTCTTGGACTTCGGCAAGGTTTTTGGCCTCGACTTCGATCTTAAATGTATGCGGTATATTCTCTCTAATAAGCTGCACCGCATTCTTAATCCCGCCGGCGACCCGGATGTGGTTGTCCTTAATCAGTACCCCGTCGAAAAGACCAAAGCGGTGATTTTTCCCCCCGCCGATTCTCACCGCGTATTTTTCCAGTACCCTTAAGCCCGGGGTAGTCTTGCGGGTATCGACAACGACCGCCCGGAAATCTTTTACCAGTTCAACCATCCGCGCTGTTCGTGTCGCGATGCCCGAAAGGTGCCTGATGAAATTCAAAGCAACCCGCTCGGCGCTCAAGATACTGCGAGCCCGGCCTTCAATAACCGCCAGCACAGTACCGGCGGTAACGGCACTTCCTTCTTTGACACGGAAGATAGTCCTGGCTTCCGGGTCAAGACGCGAAAAAACCCTTGCTGCTACAGGCAAGCCCGCGATGACCCCGGGCTCTTTTGTAAATATTTCCCCGCTGGCCGTAAGGTGTTCCGGGACCGTGGTGAAAGTGGTGCGGTCCCCGGAGCCGATGTCCTCGAGCAACGCCCGGTCTATGAGCTCGTCCAGCCTCAAAAACAACTCTTCCGCCATGGTTACACCTGCCGCCTCAGTATAATGTGCCTTTTCCACCGCTCTTTACTCTCCGGGCAATCCGCACGGTAGTGCGCGCCCCGCGACTCCGTCCGCATCAACGCCGCCTCTGTAATCAGTTCCGCGACGTCAAGCATATTTCTGTACTCCATCAGTTCCGGCAAAGCCGCTTCTTTCTGGCGCACCCACTCCCACCCTTCAAAACGCCTCAGCGCCGCCTCGAGTCCGGCGCCTGTCCGAACCGCCCCGACATATTCCTGCATTAAAGCCCGGAGCTCTCCTGCCAGCGCATGGACGTCGAGCCCGTCAGGGCTCTGAAGACCTTGGTTGGCCGCCGTGGCAGGAGTGCTCTGGGGAGCGTGGACCTGTGCATGTTTGATAATCTGACCCCCGAAGACAAGCCCGTCCAGAAGCGAGTTGGATGCCAGGCGGTTGGCCCCGTGTACTCCTGCACACGCAACCTCACCGCAAGCATATAGACCGCCGATATTCGTCTCCCCGAAAAGTCCGGTTTTTACCCCTCCCATGAAGTAATGCGCTGCAGGTGCGACCGGGATGGGATCGCACGCCAAATCCAAACCATAAGTCCTCAGCCGTTGGGTAATCATCGGAAAACGCTCTTTGACTTTCGCCGGATCGAGGTGTGCCAGGCTCAAATAAACAAAACCCCGGTCGCTGTCCGCAATCTCCTTCAAAATAGATCGCACCACAATATCACGGGGCGCTAACTCCCCAAGGGGGTGGTACCGGAGCATAAAACGCTCTCCCTTAGCGTTTAGGAGAACCCCTCCCTCACCGCGTACCGCCTCAGAAATCAAGAACCGCGGCGCTCCTTCAAGCGCCAGTACCGTCGGGTGGAACTGCACGAATTCCATATCCATTACTTCCGCGCCGGCCCGGTAAGCAACGGCTATTCCGTCACCGGTGACCACCTTGGGGTTGGTGGTATCCTGGTACACCTGCCCGGCGCCGCCGGTGGCTAAGACCACAACCCTGGAACGAAATACTTTAAGCTTTTTTGACCCGTTGTCATAAGCCAAAACGCCCCAGCATATCCCTTTCTCGGTCAGCAGGTCAACCACGAAGTGGTTTTCCATAACCCTTATCCGCGGGTTCGTACGCACCGTGGAGGATAGCACGCGCTGGATCTCTGCGCCGGTTGCATCACCCGCAGCATGAAGGATCCGCCGCCTTGTATGTGCTCCCTCCCTGGTAAGGTCAAACCTGCCGTTTGCCCGGTCAAAGTTGGCACCAAGTTGGATCAACTGCTCCACCCTTGACAAGCCTTCGTTTACCAGTATACGTACCGCGTCTGAGTCACAGAGCCCCGCCCCCGCAATGAGCGTATCCTCATAATGAAGCGCAGGCGAATCGCTCGGTCCCAGAGCCGCTGCAATTCCTCCCTGCGCCCTTTCGGTAGCGGTGTCGTCTATGCCCCTTTTCGTCAGCACCACTACGTCGTTCCAAAAACTGCTGGCGATATGCGCTGTGTAAAGACCGGCAATGCCGCTCCCCAAAATAAGAAAAGCGCACTCGATCGCTTCCAGTTCCTGGGTGTTAAAGTTTGCAAGGTAACGTCTCACAGGGTTTTCACCCCTTAACTAATCGCCAGCATCCGTTCTACCGCGCGTACCGCGCGTTCCCTAATGCTGTCCGGCACCTCAACCCGTGGTTCAAGGTGCTGGAGGGCCTGAAGAACCTTATCGAGGGTGATCCGCTTCATATTAGGACAAACTAAACGCGGCGACGCCAAGTGAAACTCCTTGTCCGGGTTCTCTTTACGGAGTTGGTGCAAAAGCCCCTCTTCAGTAACAATAATAAACTCCCGCGCAGTGCCTTCCCGTGCGAAACGAAGTATGCCGGAAGTGCTCCCCACCTTGTCTGCGAGCGCAAGGACCTCCGGCCGGCATTCCGGATGGGCCAGCACCGGAGCCGCAGGGTGTTCTTTTTTTGCCTGGAGGACATCTGCCGGCCTGATCTGATCGTGGACATAACAATATCCATCCCAGAGAACAATTCGCCGTCCGGGATTCTGCAAGGCTACCCAGTGTCCGAGGTTGCGGTCGGGAACAAACAAAACCGTGCTGTCAGGAGGCAGGCTTTTAACGACTTTGGCTCCGTTGGCCGAAGTGCAGACAATGTCGCTTTCCGCTTTAACGGCTGCAGTGGTATTGACGTACGTAACTACTACCGCGCCCTGCAGTTGCTTTTTTTTGGCCTTCAACGTCTCGGGGGTGATTGTCGCAGCGAGCGGGCAGCCTGCTTCTAAATCAGGTATAATCACTGTCTTGTCGGGTGAAAGCACGGCCGCCGTTTCCGCCATGAAGTGCACACCGCAAAAAATAAGCACCTTGGCCGGCGTTGTTGCGGCACGGCGGGACAGCTCAAGCGAGTCGCCGATAAAGTCGGCTATATCCTGAACCTCCGGGGGCTGGTAGTAATGGCTGAGAATCAGGGCAGATCGCTCTTGCTTAAGACGCTGGATTTTCGCTACCAGTTCCCTTTGGGTTTCGGTCATTTGCCCATCTCTCCGGAAGCCTTGAGTTAAGCTTAATTCTAATTGCGGCACTGGTCTCTGTCAAGAATAGGTTACGCCGGGCCGTGAATCTCTTTACGTCTCACCTCCACGACCCTATTCTCCTCGTCAACCAGGACTATCTTTGGCTGAAAGCTTCGTGCCTCACCGTATGGCACCAGCGCAAACGCCATCACGATCACCTTATCCCCCGGCTGCGCCAGCCGGGCGGCTCCTCCGTTAAGGCAAACCATCCCTGACCCGCGAGGTCCGCTTATGGTATAGGTTTCAAAACGGGTACCGTTATTTACGTTAACCACCTGTACCCGTTCTCCCGGCAAGATGTCCGCCGCCTCCAGAAGCGCTTCATCTACGGTTATGCTGCCGTTATAGTCCAGATTAGTTTCGGTCACCTTTGCGCGGTGGACTTTACCGCGCAGCATTACAAGAAGCATCTATTCCACCCCAACCACTACGTTATCAATCAGCCTTGCCCGCCCGAAATACACCGCAACTGCCGCCAGCGCCTCACCCGGCTGGAGCGTATCTACGGGCTTTAGATCCGGCCATTGTAAAACCTCCGCGTAGTCCAACCTGGCGAGGGGTTCCGCCGAGATGTTTTCCGTAAGTATGTGTTTCAACCGTGAAGCATCCCGTTCCCCGCTTTTTATTTCCGCCTCCACCAGTTTAAGGCTCCGGTAAAGCACCGTTGCCGCCCGCCTTTCGTCCTCGTTGAGGTATACGTTACGGGAACTGACCGCCAGCCCGTCGTCTTCCCGGACAGTCGGGTGGGCTTTAACCCTCACCGGCATGTTCAGATCATGGACCATTTGTTGTATTACCACCACCTGTTGAGCGTCCTTGATACCGAAATAAGCACAGTCCGGTTGAATAATGTTGAAAAGCTTGGTTACCACCGTCGCCACTCCACGAAAATGTCCCGGGCGCGAACGCCCGCACAGGACTTCCGTAACGCCGGTTACCTCCACGGAAGTAGAAAACCCCTCCGGGTACATCTCCTCCACAGCAGGGACAAAAAGCACATCCGTCCCGGCGGTGACGCAGAGTTCTTTATCACGGTCGAGGTCGCGCGGATAGCTGCGGTAGTCTTCCCGCGGACCAAACTGAAGCGGATTAACAAAGATGCTTACCGCCAAAAGGTCTACCTCAGGATCCTCCTTGGCCGCATGCATCAGTGCCTGGTGCCCCTTGTGCAGGAAGCCCATGGTAGGTACAAACCCTATCCGGTTACCTTTCGCCCGTTTTTCTCCTAAATACTGTCGTACCTCAGCGATTTTCTCGAAAACTCTCAACCCCGACCCCCCCGCAAAATAGTAAGTATACCAATCTAGTCGCAAACTTACGAGGCCGCTGCCGTTTATCACTAAGTCGCCCAGCACACAGTTGATATTCTCTGTCGGGTTATCGAACCTATTTTCACATGCACCATTTATCCTGCGTAGCTCAATTCCTACTCTGAGTGCTGGGGAGTACCGGTTACGCGACACGGCGAAGGTGAGGTCAGCGAACAGGCTGCGTGAGTGCGCCGGTACGGGCACCACTCAAAGTTCTGGAGAAACTTGTACTCAATAAGTACCTTTTGGTCACTCATCCCTCACGCGCTTAGGAGCGCAGCCGCAGTTCGCTCCGAACCAAGCCGATGTCCCAGCACTCAGTGTTAGACCTACCGTAGAAAACAAAACCGATTTCGAGTTCAGAGTGCAAGCTTTGCCTGCCCGTCGATATAATACTTACTGAGTGCCGGGCCGTGGGATAACGGCAGAGAGGCCATTTTCATTTCGTTGTGCGGCTTGCCGCATGCGGCACTCCTCCGAAAAGGACTATTCCACCAACAACAACCAACCACTCGATCCCTATGATCACAAAACAACACCCGGCTAACCTTTTAGAAACTCGGCCAACTCCTGATCAGGCATTAAAAAAGCATGTTCCGTGCCCGGAAACTCCTTTTCAATGACTTCTCTTCGAAAACTGTCCAGCGCACGCCGGATTTCCTCGACCAGGTTCGCGTAACGTTTTGCGAACTTCGGCGAAAAACCCCCGTAAAGTCCAAGAAGGTCGTGGGTGACCAGAACCTGCCCGTCACAGTCCACACCGGCCCCGATCCCGATCGTCGGCACCGCCACCGTTTCCGTGATATGCTTGGCCACCTCTGCCGGAACACATTCCAGCACAATCGAGAAGGCCCCGGCCTCAGCCAGGGTCACAGCGTCCTGGACGAGACGGCGTGCTGCCTGAGCCTGTCGTCCCTGTACCCGGTAGCCACCCAACTGGTGCACATACTGGGGAGTAAGGCCGATGTGGCCCATTACCGGGATGCCGCTGGAGACTATTGCTCGCACGGTATCAGCCACCTCCTGCCCGCCCTCGAGCTTTACCGCCTGGGCGCCCGCCTCTTTCAGAAACAGCCCGGCATTTCGCACGGCTTCCGGGATCGAAACCTGATAGGACAGAAAAGGCATATCCCCAATAACCAGGGCCCGGGAAACACCTCTCGCCACCGCCCGGGTATGGTGCAGCATCTCTTCCATCGTAACAGGGAGCGTGGAATCGTAACCCAAGACAACGTTGCCCAAAGAGTCCCCCACAAGGATGGCGTCTATTCCGGCTTCGTCCACCAAGCGGGCTGTTGGAAAATCGTAGGCCGTGAGCATCGTAATCGGCCGCTTTTCTTCCTTCCACCGTCGGAAATCTGACGTAGTCACACGTTCTTTCGCCAATTTTCACACCCCTCACCGAATATTCTCCCCAACTCCGCCGACACGTCGTCAGGCAACCCTTTTTCCTGCGCCACCTTGACCGTAAAACAACCCAGCATCCGATACATCTCCCACTCTTCCTTCCCCATTACCTGGGCGTGCCGGCGAATGGTTTCAACGTCCCCGCGGGCGACCGGTCCAGTCAGCGCAGCAACCGGCCCGACCGCGCCGATATTCTGCAGCGTTCCCTGGATAAGCGGGTAAAATGCCGGAAAAACGCCCTCGCGGGGTAAACCGGCCTGTTGCGCCAAGGTGTATACGAGCCGCATAAGAGTAACCAGATAGTTTGACGCAACGCAGGCGGCTGCATGGTAAAGCGGCTTCCCAGCAGCCTCGATTTCAAAAAGGACTCCTTCTAGATCCGCAACCAACCGGCGAGCCAGTGGAAGTGCTTCCGGTTCCCCTTCAAAGGTGAAGTAGGAGCCGGGCAGGCGTTCCACCGTCAGTTCCGGAGAGGCAAAGGACTGGAGCGGGTGAAGCGAGAAAACTATTGCCCCCGCTTTCCGCGCCGGTTCAAGCACTGCCGAGGGCAGCGCCCCGCTGGCGTGAGCCGCAAACTGACCCGGGCAAAAACCCCCTTTTCGTGCCACCTCCTCAGCAACAGATCCTATCAATCCGTCGGGCGTTGTCAGGAATACAAGTTCACCCTCACGCGCTGCTTCTGCCGCCGTCTGATAAATCTTCGCCCCGGTCTCCTGCGCAAGCTTACCCGCCGACGACGCGCTGCGGCTCGCCACCGCCGCCACCGGGTACCCTTTTTCCCGCAACCGCATTGCTAGCGCCGTGCCAACTCTCCCTGCCCCGATGATCGCCACTTTTGGCCGCAACAAACCACCCCCTTTAAAAAAACAAAAACCCCCGGACTTTATCCGAAAGGCAAATCGCATTACCCCCCGTCTCGGTCCTTCGCGGCTCCAAGCGGTATTTCCCAACAAACTCTAAAACCGGGTGAGGCTCCCTCTAAGGATGCCGCCCTTACATAAAATGACTTACAGGTTACATATTAACACATTAGTACCAGCGTTGTAAACCACGAAAAAGTAGCCCTTTGAACGCTGCTCCCGCACTTGGTTCACTGACAACCGTAAGAGTAAGCCCTTCCGGAAAGTCTATGGCCGCTGCGGTTACCCCCAAGCCCCTAGCACAGTTGCACATATACGGCAAAAGAGCCACCCGTGCCGCCCGCGGCGGCACCACGAAGCATGAAAATATGGACCCGTAAGCTGGTCACTTCGATGCAGAAGAGTTGTTCATGACGATGATAATCGTCGCTACCGGAGACAAAAATGATTCAATTTCTTATGCTTTGTCTTTTTATCAACGTAGAACGTAGAACGGACCCCACCCAGCACTCAGTAAGATCTTTGAAGTTTAACCCAGCACTCAATGCAGTCCTTGAGTGATGGGCATTAGACTAATGAAGGTCTTTCCTCCGAAGTTCAAAAAGTCCCATTGAGTGCTGGGCACTCAGGCCAATGAAGGTTTCTCCGTTGAAGTGTAAAAGCTGCACTGAGTGCTGGGCTGTCAGTATAAGGTCTAACATTTATTTTCAAGGTTCGCATTAGGGCTTTGTAGTAACTGATATGGTTCTTGTTTCCTCGTCCCAATTTATTTGACCGCCAATCTCCGCAATGAATGAACGCAATTCGACGAAGGTTCTTCCGCCGGTTATGTGAAAAGGCACGCTGGTTGCCAGCCGGCCGTTGATCACCAGACAGGGCTCGGCAGGGGGCTGCTCATCTGGGAATTCGATGCCGAAAAAATCGGCCACAGCCTGCGCGACAGCTCTTGCCGCCTTCATTCTAAAGCCAGGCTGCGCCAGAAGCTCCGCCTCGCGCGGGTTGCTGATAAAGGCCAGTTCAGTAAGCGCCGCCGGCATGGTTGTTTTGCGCAGCACATAATAGTTGGCCGTTTTTATACCCCGGTCACGCAGCTTGAGGGTCTGAACAAGTCTGGTCTGGATACTTCCGGCTGCTTTGGCCCCTTGAGTGCTTCCTTGAAAATGGTACGTTTCCGTTCCGTTGGCGCCAGAGTCGACCGCACTGTTACAGTGAATGCTTAAAAAAAGATCGGCCCCCGCCCGGTTGGCTATGTCGGACCGCATAGCCAGGTCGCGGTTTTTATCTGCCGGCCAGGGTACTTGGTCACTGCTCCGCGTAAATACCACCTCTACCGGTGTGTTCCTGAGAAAAGAAGCCACCCCAAGTGCAACAGTTAGTGTAACGTCTTTCTCCTTCAGCCCGGTCGGGCCGATCGCCCCTGGGTCATAGCCCCCGTGACCCGGATCCAAACACAAACGCATCTCCGCTATAAACCCCCTACCCTTTTCGAAGTCTTCACTCTATTCTATTCAGAATCTCCTGCCGCGTCCATTATTTACCTGGTGGCTAAAAGCAGTATACAGCTCCTTCAAGGAGGAGCCTGCCAAGTCCCGGGATTCTTGGTTAAGTTACAGTAAAAATTGCCGATTTATAGAATTAAGGTTTCAGAAACGCTACAGGCTGGCCCGTTTTCCTTTCACATCCAGGAGTGATTGTATGGCAACCGGCACCATTTCAGTTAAATTTAAAATAATGACCGCCGTACTTTTGTGTTTCATTCTCTTTATTGGAATTCTCTTGTGGGTCACCAACCGCGTTATCATCAAAGGAGCCGAAGATGCGGCCGTATTAAAAGCGAAAGGAGACCTGGCCACAGGTGAAATGATTATTGATATGATGTATCCCGGCCCCTGGCGTAGGGAAGGCGATAAGTTATATAAGGGCGATGTACTTATAAATGATAACTATAAGCCCGTCGATCTTATCGCGGAGCTTACCGGGGATACCGCAACCATCTTTTGCTGGGATACCCGTGTCGCAACCACCGTTAAAAAGAAGGAAGACAATAGCAGGGCGGTGGGTACCACCGTCTCCCCGGAAGTAGCCCAGGCTGTACTTAAAGAAGGGAAACACTTTTATGGTGAAGCCAACGTTGTGGGGTATATGTACCAAACCGCTTACAAACCTATCAGGGACGCAAACGGAAATATCATTGGTATCTGGTATGTTGGTGCACCAAAGGCTTTTGTTGACCAAATGATCACGAACTCCTTCTGGAAGGTAGCGTTAACCGGTGCTGTATCCCTGATAGTCGTTTTTACTGTGCTATGGGTTTTGTTTAACCGGGCTCTGATTAGACCACTTTATTTGTTTAATGAGGTCACACAAAAAATGGCAACGGGGAACTTAATGCACCGGTTGAATATCTATACTGATGACGAGTTCGGCGAACTCGGTAAATCTTTTAACATTATGCTTAACAACCTGAAAGACCTCACCCGGGAACTGCGCGAAAAAGCCAAAGCAATGACAGAAGCCGCCCATCTCCTGTCAGGCAATGCATCACAAACTTCAGCGAATGCGAGCGAAGCCGCTTCGACCATGAACCAGGTAGCGGGTACCATGACCCATGTAATGGAGAGCACGCAAAAAATCTCGGAGGCATCCCGGAAGGCGTCGTTATATGCCAAGAGTGGGCGTGAAGGTATTCATAAGATCAAAAACCAAATGAATGTAATCAATAATTCTACTTCGAGTGCCTCGGAAGTGATCGGCACCTTAAAAAAGACTTCAGGACAAATTACACAAATCGTCGATCTAATCACCCACATCGCTGATCAGACCAATCTCCTGGCGCTAAACGCAGCGATTGAGGCTGCAAGGGCTGGAGAACACGGCCGGGGATTTGCCGTCGTCGCGGAAGAGGTCCGCAAACTTGCCGAGCAGTCTGCAAACGCTGCCAAAGAAATACAAGAGTTGATTGTCAATGTACAGATGGAATCCGGTAAAGCCGTAGAAAAGATGAACGAAGGCGTGGCCGAGGTCCAAAACGGCTTAGAGGTCGTTGTTGAGGTCGGTGACTCATTCACCAATATCATCAATACTGTTGAGGGGTTAGCCGAACAGATCCAAGGGGTCGTTTCATCCATTAAACAGGTATCCACCGCGATACAAAACGTGGCAGCTACAAGCCAGGAGCAAACGGCGGCTATGGAGGAAATTGCTGCTGCCACTGAGGCTCTTACCTCAATGGCTGATGAACTTGACGCTATGGCAAGAAAGTTCAAAACAGAGTAAGAATTTACCTGCCATCGATAACAAACAACCGTGCCGGGAGTTGTTGAGTTTCGGGCATCGTTCTTTTGGTCAACACTGTAAGGCTTCAACGCGATCGAAATGTGATTAGTCCTGTATACCCGCACCATGTCATGCTAAAATGGCTTTATCTGCCGCATTTCAAGTCAACGACGAGCGTATTTTCATGCCGGAGTATCCTCACCCTATCATGGAATTACTAGCTTTCGGTTTGCTGCGAACCTTTCCTTCCCACGATTTTCCGCAAGCCTATAACGAAGCACTTTATGACCGGACGGAATAGACTGTAATCACCCAACACTCAGAGGTGCTTTGGCGCATTGTCCTGGTATAATTAGGATTTTCGGAGGGGAAAATGTGCATGCTCTATTTTGTTAAGTCCGGTGATACTCTGTTTGAGATTTCAAGGCGGTTCGGTACGACGGTACAGGCGATACTGGCAGCCAACGTGATCTGTAACCCGGACCTGATTTTCGTAGGCCAGCCCTTGATCATTCCCGGGCCGGAGTTAGAACTGCCGCAGGCCGGAGGAGGGCCCTATTACGTGGTACTGCCCGGAGATACGCTGTGGTGTCTTGCCAGAGAGTTTAATACGACTATCAGCGTATTGGCAGCCATCAACCAGATACCAAACCCTAATTTGATTTTCGCTGGTGCTGAACTCCTGATCGGTCCGGAAGTGCCGGACCCCGTTACTCTTAAAGAAACCTGGGAGCGCACGGCGGAGCAATTCTGCGACGTTATGAGTTCGCTCCAAATACACGGTATTTATTATCTCGGTTCTTTCCAATGGGAGGCACTCGGCAGGATGGCCATTCCCTACCTGCAGCAATTATTAACCAACCCTTGTGACGTGGTGCGCATCTATACGTTAATAAGTTTCGGCCGCCTCGGCCTTGACCAACAGGTCCAGCAGGCGTTGAGGGAGGTGCTGAACGACCCGGCCGTTGCGGACCTGGCCAGATTCGCTTTGCGGCGAATCGAACTCGTTCAACAAGGACGGGAAAGAATGCATATTTTAATTAGCAATGATACGCTTCTTGCAGAACCGAACCTCCAATCCCCAGGAAAGCCTCTCCCTGCGGGTACCGAAGTGATCGCGTTACGGTGGCACATTCCCAGCCCAACCGGAGAAGAGGGCCCTCGCGGAGACATTCAGGTCTACGACTATGTACAGGTAGCTGCAACCGGACAGAAAGGGTTTTTAGCCCGGGTAGGCTTCAACGAAATCCTCCTGATTTGAACTATTTGACCGGTGCGGCTTGGCCCGAACGGGAGGATATATTTGCCGGCGGTGATTTCGGCAGCCAAAGCATTGTTAACGTCGCAGCCGTCCACAAGGTGCAGGTTACCAGAAATGTGGCCGGCAGGCCGCAATAGTCGCCGGTAAAACCGAGGACAATCGGTGCCACAACCAGGCCCAGGTCGCCGAAGGAGCGGTAAAACCCCATGGCGGTTCCGCGAAGTTCGTCCGGGACCAAGTCGCCCACGAGCGCGGCCGGAATAGTGGAGACAAAACCGCCGCCGATGCCCAGCAGTGCCGAGGCAATAATAATAAGCGGCACGGTATTGGCCCATTGGAAAAGGAAAAAACCGCCGGCTGCGACCACCGCCCCCGGGAGCATAACATTACGCCTGCCGAACCTGTCGGCGAGTAAACCGGAGGGGAAAAAGAAAAGCATGGTAAGACCGCCTAGCGTCATAAATATCAGGCCTGTCACGCGACTGTCCAGGCCCAGTTCTTCAATCATCACTGGTAGAATCGTCCACACCAGGCCGTGAAAACCGAAGCGAAACGCAAAATTTACGAAATAGACGATGCCGAGGTTCCGCGTAAGGACATGCTTCCATCGCTCACGCAGATTGTCCGCCTTTTGCAAACCTGCTTTGGAATGCGCGGGGCGGGTTTCCCGCGTGAGGACAAGTGAAGCCCCGGCAGCAATCGCTGCCAGGACGCCGAACAGTAAAAAAGGAGCGTTGATTCCGTGGCTGTAGGCAAGCCAGCCGCCTATTCCCGGCCCGAAGAGAGCACCCAGATGGTAGCCCATCATATAAAGACCGGTTGCTTTCCCCCTGCTTGTTTCATCAGCCATATCGATAATCATGCTCAGCGCAGCGGTTGCATAAAGCGCGGCACCTATGCCTACGAGTGCCTGTCCTAAAAAGAGCATCCCGATTCCTGCAGCAGACCAGGACACCAGCGCCCCAACAGCGGTAATTGACATACCGACCGGAATAAAAGGCTTGCGGCCCCACCGGTCCGTAAGCACCCCGGCGGGAAAGCCTACGACCATCCGCATACTGCTGTTCATTGCCAGTACAAACCCTACCACAGTAAGGGAAACACCAAAGTTGTGGGCGTAGTTAGGCAGGATGGGACTGATAGCACTCGACCCTGTCATTACAACAAACATGATTGCAGAGAGAGTCAGCACGGGGACGATGATCCGTTTCACACGGCCGCTCCTTCCTTCTTTCGGGGCGGTTACGGGTTATATTGGTTTCACAGAGCCCGCTAACCCGCATTCAAAAAAACGCAAATTCCTATACGCTTAATTAAGCCTTAAATTCGCCAATCTTGGCCGGTTTCCTCCCGTTCCCCTTCCATCCCGAATCAAGTGTTGAGTTTGTGTTCTTGTAAGCCGGAAGGATTCACCGAATGATAAGTCTTTCACCAAACGGAAAAAAGAGGGCGCTTTAAGCCCTCTCCCGCAGGTCCTTACCCGAAGGCGGTCCCTTTTCCCGGAGCAGTTCTTGCCGCGACCAGGGCAGGGACCACTCCTTCAGTTTTTCCATAAATAAATAATCGGTTAGATCAATATGGACCGGGGTAATCGAAATGTAGCCCTCCTTCACGGCCGTCACGTCTGTGTCAGATTCGTTCCCCTTCATGTCCAGGGGCTCGCCCGCCATCCAAAAGTAAACCCGCCCCCGCGGGTCGGTCCGGCGGTCAATGACGTTGACGTAACGGATGTTTCCGAGTTTGGTCACCTTGACACCGCGCGGGATACCAGGCGGTACGTTGATATTCAGAAGCGTCCCCGTAGGCATAATCCGCCGGGTGAATTCGGGCAGAAAACCCTTGATAAAGTCAACCGCCCTGGAGAAATCCGGTTCGTCATGAGTGGCAAGCGAAACGGCAACGGAAGGCACACCGTTTATAATGCCCTCAATGGCCGCAGAAACGGTACCGGAATAGAGGACATCGGTCCCGATATTCGGACCCAGATTGATTCCGGCAATTAGAAAATCCGGCTTTTCGGGCAAGAGCGCCTCAAGCCCCAGTTTAACGCAGTCCGCGGGCGTGCCGTCCACCACCCACCCCCGGACCCGCTGACTCCTGAAACCCGCTTCACGAACCCTCAGCGGCCGGTGCACAGTGATTGAATGACCGGTAGCGCTTCTTTCCCTATCAGGCGCAATCACATAAAGCTCCGCAAATCCTTCGAGGGCCTTCCTCAAAACGCTGAGACCTTCAGCAAAAATTCCATCATCGTTGGTCAGAAGTATTCGCAAAAATATCCCTCTCTCTGCAGCCCGCTTACACCTCGTAAATAGATATGGTCATTTCGCCTTTTGCACTGTCTTTAGTAAGTCCGAAAAGGACTTTCTTGTGCTTGAGCATCTTATTCAAAAAATCGACTACGCGATAAAGCTCCTCGCTTTCACGAAACGAACGCGTACCGATTAACGTCAGTTTTGGGGGCTCTTGAGACTTCAACATTCCTCACCTTTCAGCCGTTATTGCGCTTATAATTGTGGTTCGCGACCCCTAATCAGGGAGAATGCTTCCGCTCGCGTGGCAGGGTTTTGCTTGAATATACCGCGAACCGCAGAGGTGACCGTTTGCGCGCCGGGCTTCTTAACCCCGCGCATCGTCATGCACATGTGCTCTGCTTCCACGACCACCAGAACCCCTCGCGGATGAAGCCTTTCCATTATAGCATCCGCTATTTGACTGGTCAATCGCTCCTGCAGTTGCGGCCGCCGTGCATAACCTTCCACTACTCTCGCCAGTTTACTCAACCCGGTAATGTTGCCCGCCCGCGGAATGTAAGCCACGTGTGCCACGCCGAAAAAGGGTAACAGGTGGTGCTCGCAAACAGAATATACCGGTATGTCCCGGACCAAAACCATTTCCTCGTGGTCCTCGGCAAAATATTTTTCCAGATGCACGGCCGGATCTTCTTCAAGACCGGCAAATATCTCCGCATACATCCGGCCGACCCGAAGCGGAGTATCTTTCAAACCTTCCCGTTCCGGATCCTCACCGATTGCCTCTAGAATCGCTCGTACCGCGAGTTCAATTTTTTTCTGATCAAACACCTCTACTTCCCCCTTACTCAACCCTCTAGCACGAGTTGCCGACAGTGATGCATGTGTTGGTGCTATCTCTCTTAGAGCATGCCGCAAAACCGGTGCACCTGAGGGATAACCCGCACGTCGCGGGCCACTTCGAGCGCCTTTGATTGAAGCCACAGTAACTCGGCGGGTGTCGGCCGTCTTTCGGGTTCGCATGCCGTGACAGGCTGCAAAACCAGGAGCGCACCCGCCGCCTCGGCCATCTCGGCCGCGGAAACCACTTCGTGAACCGGCGTATCCTTAACTACCACCGCTTTTACAAAAACTTCCTTGTTGCGGGCCACTTGCAAAAACCTTCTGTGCTCCGCCCAAAGCGGGTGCATCCCTGTAACGCTGGGGAGTTTGACGTCCATTGCTATAACGTCCACCAGGTGAAGCACTTTTTCCAACGCGCCGGGGAGGGTACCGTTTGTTTCCAGGTATATCCCGCGGCGGGAGCCATCCAACAGCGGAACAAGTTCCTTAAGAAAATCCGGATAGAGCAACGGTTCACCCCCGGTCAAGCTTACTGCGTGATAAGTGCCAAGGTCTATGCCGGCAATGAGTACCCCTACCTCTTCCGGTGTTAGGGGGTTTGGGATAGCCACAAAACTGCCGGTCCCCGGTTGCACTTCTACCCTACAGCTCAGGGGTTCGCCCCGCGGAGTATCACAGTAGCGACAAGATAAGTTACAAGCCGAGAACCGGATAAACAGGTGTCTGCACCCGACGTACGGTCCTTCCCCCTGTATAGAAGAAAAAATTTCCCTTAAAGGAACCGGTGCTACGGTACCCCCCGCACCTTGCAACGCGCCATCCTCATCTCTTCGATTTCTTTCGCGTAAGCGCCGAGGATTTCCCTTGCAATATTAAAGATCTCATTCTCGGGGAAACCGAGATCCAGGAGTCCTATCGCCGGAACCGGGGCGCCCTCGGCACTTAGATTGACCCCGAAGTGAATCTTAGTGGAAACGGGTGTAATAGTCGCTATTGAAACGGAAAGCTTGAACAATTCTTTATTTATTACCGTAAAAAGGTCGTCGCCGCACCGTGAAACATGGTATTTCAAGCCGCTTCTTCCAAGTATGTCCTTCACACTGGCTACCAGCAGGCGTTGCCTGAGGACCGTTTTTTCAAGGTCGTTGTCAAAGTGCTCGACGATAAAGTGGAGCATGTCTGGACTGAAAATGGATTTACCTGCTTTGAAGTCTTCTATATCCACAAGGTCCCCGTCTTTGACCAGGCATCCGCCCCTGAAAGCAACTATGCTGTCTCCCTGCACGCCAAATCGCTTATATCCCCATAAGGATGATAGCTGAGTGCCGTCATAATTCAATTCGTGCTCATACAAGAAAGTCTTCGTCGCCGCACTCCTCCTATCTCAATATTTTAGGATCATGCTTCGAAAATAGTACTTCTTTCGATGGGCGCAGCGATGAGCTTCACCCTGCTTCGTCAGGCTCGCCAGCCGAATCCTCACGTATTTCCACATTTTCATTCCCGGTGGCGACGACTGGTTGTCGTTAATGACTCCTTCGCTGCGGCAAGCGCGCGCAGAAAACGGCGGCAGCTCTCGCAGCGACCGCAGATTTCCGACCCGCCCCGGTAACAGCTCCATACGAGTTCAAACGGCACCCCCAGGCGCTTCCCGAGCCTGACAATCCCGGTCTTGTCCAGATGTTGAGTGTAACTCACTACCCGTACACGGTTTAGGGTCGAATAACCGAGCGCCGCCGTCGCCGCCGTTACAAACCCCGCGCTGTTGTCCGGAAAGGTTGCCGCCTCCTCACGGTTGAAGCCGGTCACCACCGCATCAGCCCCAAGGTGTTCCGCAAAGGCCGCTGCAATGTTTATGAAGATACCGTTCCGGTTGGGAACCCATACCCGCAGAGCAGTTACAGCCGCCTGCGCGGGGTCGTCCAGCGCCGTTACCTCCGGCTCGGGCAAATCCGCCCCGGTTACCAGCGCAGTTGTCGTTATCTGCGCCAAGTAAGGAAGAGCGATTGCACGGTGCGGAACCCCGTAATGGCGTGCAAGGGCCGCAGCGGCACCTATCTCCCTCTCCGCCGCCTGCTGACCGTAGTCAAAGGTAAGACACAACACAACCTTTCCGTCACGGACACCGTGGGCAAGGCAGACCGCAGAATCAAGCCCCCCTGAAAGCAGGACCACACTCTTCACGGCTTATATACCACCCAGGCGACCGGCGACTCTGCAACTCTGACCTCTTTCACATGAACGCGGTCGCCGGCAGAAAAACGTTCCGCCACCGCCGAAAAAACATAGCGGGCGATGTTCTCCGCCGTTGGTCCTGTTCCCTTTTTGAAAAAAGGCAGTTCGTTAAGGTAACGGTGGTCCAACTCACCAACCACGTCCCGCACCGCTTCTTTTAAAACCTTGAAGTCGACCAGCATCCCGGCATCGTTCAACTGTTCTCCGGCCACTGTAACGGCAACCGTCCAGTTGTGCCCGTGCAGTCGGCTGCATGGAGAAGGATACCCTTCAAGGCAGTGGGCCGCCGCAAAAGAAGTCTCTACCGTAAGCTCGAACAAATTACCGTCCTCCGCCGAGCGGTTTTAATTGAATATTATTATACAAGAAACACTGGAGAAGTATAGGTGAATTAGCAGAGTTAGGCGGTACTATCGAGGTTTTCGGTGCGATTTAACAATCATGGTAACTATTCATCCTTCCTGTCGGGCACAGTAATAAACGGCGCATCTCGGAAGTCAGATGCAGGATGTCAGAGGTCAGACCTCGTAGAATTCGCTACGCGAATTCCTTTTTTAGACCTCCGACTTCCGGCTTCCGACCTCTGAATTAGTACGCTCCGGCCCGTCCCCCAGCACTCAAACTTGCCCTGGCAAAAAACAAGCGGTTTTCGCAACATTTAATGTTTCTACGCAATTGCTACTTTCCAAGCTGAATTGAGTGCTGGGTTCCCCGCATTGCTTGTTTCTCGCCGCCCAGCATTCAACCTTATCGTTAACACTAACTCATAAGCAACTCCATTTTTCTGTCAGGCTGTAGCTTTATAGACATACAGTCGATTTTGCATGCAGCACCTGGACGAACCTTATAAAGACAAAGAAAGGGCTGCCTAAAACAGGGTACTTCTTTCCAGGAATCCCTAGGGCGTAGCCGTTTCCGTACCTTGCAGCGCCAAGTAGTGATCAGTGCTATACTCGACCGGTAAGCCGGCGGTGCCGTAAATATTATTCTTGCACCGGTGTCACGCTGCTTTTAGTTGTGTTTCCGGACGCTATTTCACTATTCTTGTGACGGTCCCGGCAACATCCTCTTCCATTACGAGCATGTTTTCCCCTGTGCGCCGGATGTGAACCTCCACCAGCCCATCGGCCACGTGCCGTCCCGCCGTAATCCTGACCGGGTAGCCGATCAGGTCGGCATCCTTAAACTTAACCCCCGGCCGCTCGGCTCGGTCGTCAAGAACCGTTTCCAGCCCTGCTGATGTCAGTAAACTATAAATCCTGTCAGCCGCAGACGCCTGTGCCGGGTCCTGGGTATTAACGGGCAGGATTACGGCCTCGAAGGGAGCGATTGAGGCCGGCCAGATTATGCCGTCGGCGTCATGGTTTTGCTCAACCGCCGCCGCCATTGTCCGCGTGACTCCGATGCCGCAAGTCCCCATAACCATCGGGCGTTTTTCCCCGTGCTCGTCAAGGTAGAACGCCTCCATCACTCTGCTGTACTTTTCGCCGAGCTTAAACACCTGACCCACTTCGATCCCCCGGACGGCATCCAAAGGCGCCCCGCAGCGGGGGCATGGGTCGCCGGCCGTTACCAACCGTATGTCACTGACGTTGGATACAGAAAAATCCCTTCCGGGACAAACATTTACGAAATGTGCGTCTCCCTTATTCGCGCCGGCCACCGCAGTCTTGAGTGCAGCCACTTCCCTGTCCACCACAATCGGCAGCTCAAGACCTACCGGCCCCGCAAATCCGACCGGTGCTCCGGTTGCGCCCTCAACCGTCTCCCCGTCTGCAAGGTCCAGCTTTAGTACGCCGAGAGTGTTCTGGAGCTTTACCTCGTTTACTTCCCTGTCTCCCCTTACCAAAGCAGCGGCCAGCCCGCGCTCGGTATGATACAGAAGGGTCTTGATTAGACGTTTTGCCGGGACCCCGAGAAAACCGGTCACTTCCTCCACTGTCCGCATCCCGGGCGTCGCCACCAGTTCGAGCGGCCCTTCTTCCCCGCCAGGATCAGGTACGAATAGGCTCTCCGCCTTCTCCGCATTTGCCGCATAGCCGCACTGTTCATCCGGGCAGTAAACCACCACCGCTTCACCGGAATCGGCCAGCACCATGAACTCATGGCTCACACTGCCTCCGATCGCGCCGGTATCGGCTTCCACCGCCCGGAACTTCAGTTCCATCCTGGTGAAAACCCGGTTGTAAGCCTCATACATCTCCTGATATCTTACCGCCAAACCTTCTTCGTCCCGGTCAAAGGAATACAAATCCTTCATGATAAACTCCCGCCCGCGCAAGAGTCCAAAGCGGGGCCGGCGCTCGTCCCGGTATTTGTTTTGAATCTGGTAGAGCAAAAGAGGAAGTTGTTTATATGAGCGCACTTCTCCTGCAACCAGCGATGTCACCATCTCTTCGTGCGTCGGGCTCAAGCAGAACTCGCGGTCGTGCCTGTCCCGCAAACGGAAGAGCTCGGGCCCGTAAACGTCCCAGCGTCCCGAACGGTACCAGAGTTCCGCAGGTTGAATTATCGGCATCACGATCTCCTGGCCGCCTATCTTGTTCATCTCTTCCCGAATGATTCCTTTTATCTTCGAAAGCACCCGCTGCGCCAGCGGAAGAAATGTATAGATCCCAGCCGCAACCTTACGCATGAACCCTGCCCGCAACAGCAACTGGTGACTTATAACCTCCGCTTCTGCAGGAACTTCCCGCAGTGTCGGAATCATGAGCTCAGAAATGCGCAATGCCCCAACCCCCTCGAAAACAGTTCTAAGTTCGCTCAGGCGGACTAAATTTAAGGTCAGTTCGAAGTTCTAAGTTGATCTTAAATTAATGGACCATCAGGGTCCGTTCAATGTGCAACGTGCAACGTGCAACGTTCAACGTTCTACTCCGAAAGTACCGGTTATTTGTTGCAACACCGCGTATTCCGTTTAGGCTACTGGTTACTTTCATCCTTCATAACCACGCCTTTCGCTGCGCTCAGGCACAAAACGCTATGAAAATCCGTGTTCATCCGTGGTTTATTCCCTTTCTCCGTCTCCTGCTCCTAACGTAGAACATCGCACGTAGAACGATTTTCAGATTTTGTGGTGGCCCCATCTTTGTGGCGACATAAACGACTAAGTAAAACGCCGAAGTACACGGATACGGTGTAACCGCAACAGACCATTTGCCGGTGACGCCACAGTTATGAGGGTCTCCAGACTGATGACTCCTGGCCGCTGGCTCCCGGCTCCTGACTTATAGGCCTTCGATCCCCATCCGCTTTATCTCCTGAATCAATTCCTCCACTAACACTGCTTCCGGCACGGTACGCACCGGCTCACCCTTACGAAAAAGCAACCCTACGCCCTTCCCGCCGGCAATCCCGACATCCGCTTCACGCGCCTCACCAGGGCCGTTTACCACGCACCCCATAACCGCTACCTTTAGCGGCTCCGTTACTCCCTGAAGCCGCTCCTCCACTGTATTCGCTATCGTAATCAGATCGATCTCGCACCTGCCGCAGGTCGGGCAGGAGATAAATTCCACCCCGCGCCGCCGCAGCCCCAAAGTCTTCAATATCTCCCAGGCCGCCCACACCTCATAGCGGGGATCTGCCGTCAGCGAAACTCTTATGGTGTCTCCGATCCCTTCCGCCAGCAGAACCCCGATACCTACCGCGGATTTTACTAAACCTCCCCGCAGGGTTCCTGCTTCGGTAACCCCTACGTGAAAGGGGTAGTCGACCACACGGGCAAGCTGCCGGTAAGCTTCCAGCATCAGCGGAACATCAGCCGCTTTTACCGACAGCTTTATGGCCCTGAAATCATGTTCCTCCAAAAGACGCACGTGGTCAAGTGCGCTTTCCACCATCGCTTCGGCAGTAACCCCGCCGTACTTCTCTAACAAGCGCCGTTCCAGGGAACCGGCATTTACGCCGATGCGGATCGGCACACCACGGTCCTTGGCTTCCCGGACCACCAGCCGTACCTTGTCGCGGCCGCCGATATTGCCGGGATTCAGGCGCAGCCCGTCGACTCCGGCCGCCAGTGCCTCAAGTGCAAGGCGGTGGTCAAAGTGTACGTCCGCAATGAGAGGGACGGGGGATTCCGCTTTAAGCCGCTTGAGTGCAGCTGCGGCTTCGGCATCCGGAACCGCCACCCGGATCAACTCACAACCGTAACCTGCGAGGTCTCTTATCTGGGCAAGGGTTTTTGCTGCGTCACGGGTATCCGTGTTTGTCATCGACTGTATGACCACCGGCGCCCCGCCGCCGACCTTCACCCCGCCGATCTCAACCTGGCGTGATATTCGCCGTGAAAACAAAATTCATCCCCCTATTCAACGCCAATGGCAAGCCGGATGATGTCGTGGTAGGTGACCACCACCATTAACAGAATTAACAGGGCAAAACCGAGGAGGTGGATGACGTTTTCCTTCTCCGGATCGACCGGGCGCCGCGTAACGCCCTCCCACAGGAGAAAACCTATTCGCGCACCGTCCAGGGCAGGTACCGGGAAAAGGTTGAACAGCCCCAGGTTGATGCTTAAAAACGCCGTAAGCTGGACCAGCGGAAACAACCCGAATTTGGCGGCACGCCCGATCTCCACCGCTACCCGGACCGGCCCGCCCACGTCAGCGGGTTCATCGCGGACAAACATCTTTGCAAGGAACTCTATAATGAGCTTTATTATCCTACCAGTGTATTCGACGCCGCCTATCGAGGATTTAAAAGGCCCGACCCGTTCCGGTTTCAACCCGATCTTGGCGCTCCCGTCTGCGTCCTTCCGGGGTACGATCGTTACGGTAAACTGACGGCCGTCCCGTTCCACCGTTAACACCTTTTCGTCAGGCCGGCTGCTCACAAAGTGCAAGATATCTTCCCAGTCGCGTACCCGCTGCCCGTCAATTGCCACGATCCGGTCTCCCGGTTTAATGCCGTGGGTGGCAGCGGGGTATCCGGGCAATACTTCTCCGACCCTCGTTGTAGGCGGCGGCACTGCCTGAAAATAAATCAGCACTGCCAGAGCGACCGCTGCCAGCGCAAAATTCATGACCGGACCGGCCAAAATAACTGCCACCCTGTGTAATACCGGTTTGCGCGTAAAACTATACGGCTGGTCGCGTTCTTCATCCTTCGGGTCCATCCCCACAAGTCGCACAAACCCACCCAGCGGAAACATCCGCAGGTTGTACTCGGTCTTTCCCCTTGCGACCCCCCAAATGCGTGGTCCAAAACCGAGGCTGAATTCGTGTACGCCGATTCCGACCAAGCGAGCAACAATGAAGTGACCGAATTCGTGAATGAAGATGAGGAGCCCAAAAACCACGACCCCGGCAATAATGGCAACCATCAGTACATTTTCAGCTCCTTAATGACAATGTATTAACAACCGCTTCCGCCTTGTTCCTCGCCCAGGCATCGGCAGTGATGATAGTGTCCAAATCGGGCTTCTCTGCTACGAAATGAGACGCAGTGACCTTTTCGATAACGTCAGGTATTCCTGTAAACGGAATCCGTCCATCCAAGAACGCCGCTACCGCAACCTCGTTTGCCGCGTTCAGCACCGCCGGCATTGTCCCGCCGGTCCGCCCGGCCATAATTGCCAGTCCCAAGCAAGGGAAGCGCTCCATATCGGGCTCTTCAAAGGTGAGTGAACCAACCCCGGCGAGGTCGAGCCGCGGCAGGGAGTTTGCCAACCTCTCGGGATAGCTTAAAGCATAGAGTATCGGCAGCCGCATATCAGTAATGCTCAAGCCTGCCAGAACGCTCCCGTCCGCAAACTCCACCATTCCGTGCACCACACTCTGAGGGTGCACCAGCACTCTAATGTTATCATAGTCGACACCGAACAGCCAGTGGGCCTCGATAACCTCCAGTCCCTTATTCATCAGGGTGGCTGAATCGATCGTAATCTTCGGTCCCATCCGCCAGGTAGGATGATTTAATGCCGCGTCCGGGGTTACTCCGGCAAGAGCTTCGCGAGAGTACTTACGAAAAGGACCCCCTGATGCAGTAAGCACAACCCTCTGGACGCCCGGGCGCCCGTCGAGACACTGCCAGATTGCCGAATGTTCGCTGTCCACCGGCAGGAGCCGCATCCCGTGCTTCTTCACCCGTTCAACCACGATCTCCCCTGCGGCAACAAGCGTTTCCTTATTTGCAAGGGCGATGTCCTTGCCTGCTTCAATCGCCGCCAGTGTCGGCCTCAACCCTGCAGCACCGGTCACTGCAGTAAGTACTGTATCCGCGCCCTCCATAGCAGCAAGGCGCTCCATCCCTTCCTGTCCCCAGAACACATCGGGGTTTACTCCCGGAGGCAAGGCTCCAACCAGCCGCCTGGCATCTTCTTCCTCCATAAGCGCTACGGCTCTGGGACGGAAGCGAACGGTCTGCTCCAGCAAAAGGCGCCAGTTCCTGCCCGCCGCCAGCCCGCACACCTTGAAGATCTCCGGGAACTCTTCCACAACCTGCAGCGCTTGGCGGCCGATAGACCCGGTACTTCCCAAGATTACTATTTCTCGCGCCAACTAACCCATCCCCTTATTTATTCAAGGCATCGCTTTCTTCTTTGATGTAAGCCCGGCCTTATAAGCTGCCTGAATCAGTATCACCATTATCGGGCCTAAAACCAAACCGGTGACCCCGAGCAGTTTCAGCCCGGTATACATCCCGAATAAAACCGCCAGCGGATGGACCCCGAGGCTGTAAGCAACTATACGGGCTTCGAAAAGCTGCCTGATTCCAAAAACCACGCCGTAAAGGATAAGAAGCTTCCACGCCAGGGATTTGGCCCCGGTGAAAAAGGCCAGTATCACCCAGGGAATGAAAATGGTACTTGGTCCCAGTACCGGGATGAGATCAAAGAAACCTATCACCAAACCTATCGTCAGTGCATACTTGACCTTTAAAATGTAGAGTCCTGCTATAGAGAGCACCGTGGTTATGGTTACCAGAATGGATTGGGCCTTAAGGTAAGCCAGAAAGGCGGTAAAGGCCTCTTTTCCCATAAAGACCATTTGCTCCCCCAGCGGCGCCGGCACCGCCCGGACCCAGAACTTCCCTAAAGCCGCTCTATCGCGGCTGAAAAAGTAAGTTGCTAAAAGGCTCACTACCAAGACCAATGCCGCATTCGGAAGCGAACCCAAAAACCCCAGGAGCGAGTTGATAAAGACCCCCAGCGAACTGCGCGCGCTGCGCGCAACCGCATCAATCGCGTCTTCAAGATAACTTATCGCCTCAGGCGGCAGGGTACCGTAACTCTCCCTCACCTTTTCGATTAGCCCCGTTAGAATTTGTTGGGACTCGTTGATGTACCCGGGTAAGCGGGCCGAAATGTCACCGAGCTCGGCGACTAAATGGGCTATCAGCAGCGTGGCCAAAAGCCCCGCGCCGGCAAAGAAAACGAACATCGAGAGCATAACCGCGAAGCCGCGCGGCAACCTCCGGCTCAGCAGCCTGATCAAGGGTTCCATCATAAAGGCAAACAGAACCGCGATAATGAAAGGTAAAAGCGGCGCAAAAGCGTAACGTAGAATCAGCAAGACTAACACAATCAAAAAAGAAACGGCTAAGATCCCTGCCGTTACATAAAGCAACCGGCGAAGCCATTCCGGCATACCATTCACCTCCTACGGGGACCGCTGCAAAACCTCGCCTGCTGATATCAGACGTCAGATATCGGATGTCAGAAGTCGAACTCTGTAATAATCTCCTATGCGAATTTTCCCTTATCAGACCTCCGACCTCTTAATCAAGACAGCCACCCCGCCACAACATAAACTACCGGTGCACTCAGCAACAGGCTGTCAAACCGGTCTAAAACGCCGCCGTGCCCGGGGATTAAGCAGCCTGCGTCCTTTTGACCCGTCGCCCGTTTGACCGCTGAAAAAACAAGATCACCGACCTGGCAAACTCCTCCCAAAATAAGACCAAAGAGCGATAGTAAAAGCGGGTTAAACGGCAGCCAGAACGCAAATACTCCGGCCGCAACTGAGCTGCCGATAAGACCGGCACAAAGGCCTTCCACCGTCTTGCCGGGACTGAGGTTCGGCGTCATGCGCTGCCTGCCGAAACGCCGGCCCACAAAAAACGCCGCCGTATCAAAAGACCATGTAGTGACAAGCGCCAGCATCAGCCAGTAGAACCCGTCAGGCAACAGCCGGATGAAGTAAAGGTAAAAAAACAGGGAAAGGTATGCGACACAGAGAAAAGTCACTCCGGCCTCGGGCGGCGTATACCGCGGGAACAAAAAAACCAGCGGCAGGGTGCAGACGATCATACAGTAAATCAGCGCTTCCGGGTATCCCCCTTTGGGGGAATAAGCGGCGGCAATCAAGATAAAGCCGCACAAATAACCCAGGATATAACGTGGTTTCAGCCCTACGCCGCTAAGCAAACGCAGCATTTCCCTTACACCGGTTAAATAAAGGGCGCTGACCAATAAAAGCAGCAGCCACCCACCCCACCAGGCCGCAAGCACAAGAACCGGTATACCCGCGACCGCACTTGTCACTCGTAAGATCAGACTGTCACCGCTTTTTATCACCATTTTCCGTCGCAAGAAAATTCGCCTTTCCTGCTGTAAACTTGCGTTTTACCGATTACGTTTCAGCCCCCCGAAACGGCGCTCGCGCTGCTGGTAACTAACCAGCGCCTGGAGGAAGTCGACCCTCCGGAAATCCGGCCATAGCACCGGGGTTACGTAAAACTCGGTGTATGCAAGCTGCCAAAGCAGGAAGTTGCTTACCCGCAACTCTCCGGCCGGCCTGATAAGGAGGTCGGGATCGGGTAGTCCCGCAGTATAAAGGTGGCGGTTGATCACTGCCTCATCAATCTCTTCGGGTTGGAAAGCCCCCCTTTGAACCTCTTGGGCTATCGCTTTCACCGCGTCAACGATCTCCCAGCGGGAACCATAATTGACAGCCAGGTTCAGGGTAAGCCGGTTGCCCTCCTGCGTCTCCTGCTCTAAAGACCGAATTGCCTCAAGTACGATGTCGGGAAGTCCTTCTCTCCTGCCGATGACACGCGCCTTTATTCCGTTGCGTTTAAGCTCCTCCGTTTCCTTTGCGGCATACTCCACAAAAAGATCCATTAAAAAAGAAACCTCTTCAGGCGGCCTCCGCCAGTTCTCGGTGGAAAATGCATACGCGGAGAGTGCAGAAATTCCCAGTTCGGCAGACAGGCGGACAACTTCCCGCAAAGACTTTACCCCCGTACGGTGACCGACACTGCGCGGCAGACCGCGTCTAATCGCCCAGCGGCCGTTCCCGTCCATGATCACTGCCACATGACGGGGTAAAGAGGAAGGGTCGAGCAGCGACCTTAACACCTTCTCGTTACGCGGCAGGCTTTTTTCAGCCCTGCGCCGGTTCACAACGTCCTTCAGCATCAGTTTGCCTCCTGAGAGAACGTCACCAAACTTGGTCTGCCCAGCACCCGACCCGATATCGACAACATAGGTATCTCATCTAACCTTCAGGCATCGAATTCAGGCTGTCAGGCCTCATACCGGAACGTTTTTCAGTTCTCCTGTGGGCTCACACCGTCTGCCGTCACGCAACTCTACTTTTGGCAGTCATAGTAGTCTCCGGACGCCAGACCCCCGGCGTGATTAATATCACGGCTGAAGACCACGACTAATTCTATTACGTCGTCGGAAAGCCGGCGAATCCGAACAACGCGCTGATTCCCTTCCGGCTTCCTCCCCGGCGCCAGGGTCGAAACTGCCTGAAGGCGTAACCCAGCCGGGTTAATAACAGGTCCAACTTTATCCAGTTCCCATCCCAATACATCCTCCAACACCGCTACACTTCCATGATTTCTTTTTCTTTCGCAGCCAGCACATTATCAGTCTCTTTAATATACTTATCCGTCAACTTCTGGACTTCACCCTGCATTCTTTTCAATTCATCTTCTGAAAAACCGCCCTCTTTTTGCCGCGCTTTCAGCTCATCATTCGCGTCCCTGCGGATGTTCCTGATCGCGACCCTTCCTTCTTCCGCCTTCTTGCGGACAGACTTGACCAGTTCCTGTCGCCTCTCCTGAGTAAGTTGGGGAAGCACTAAACGTATCACTGACCCATCGTTGACCGGGTTGATGCCCAAATCCGACTTCATAATTGCTCGCTCAATATCGGAAATAAGAGATTTGTCCCACGGTTGAATCACCAAAAGCCTTGGCTCCGGCACATTTACCGTTGCAAGCTGATTAACCGGTGTCGGAGTACCGTAATAGTCGACCGTAATCCTGTCTAAGAGTGCTGGCGTTGCTCGCCCTGTTCTCACCGCCGATAAGTCCTTACGCAAGTGTTCTACGGCTTTCTTCATTAGCTCTTCTGCATTCGCAACGAGTTCGCGCAAGCTACGTCACCCCCTATATAGGTTCCTATTCTTTCGCCTAAAACCGCACGGCGAATATTTCCCTGCTCCCTCACATTAAAAACTATCACCGGTATACCGTTGTCCATGCAAAGCGAGGCGGCAGTCGCATCCATGACACCCAATCCCCGGTTGAGCATTTCAATATAAGTCAGGGTTTGAAACTTCCGTGCTTCGGGGTTTCTTCCAGGGTCGTCATCGTAAACGCCGTCAACTCCCCGCTTTGCCATTAGAATGGCATCCGCCTCAATCTCCGCCGCTCGCAAGGCCGCGGTTGTATCCGTGGAAAAATAGGGGCTGCCGGTACCGGCTGCGAAAATGACCACCCGCCCTTTCTGCAAGTGTCGGATCGCCCTGCGCCTGATATAGGGTTCAGCGATCGCCCGCATCTCAATCGCTGTTTGAACTCGGGTATCTACACCTGCTTTCTCCAGAGCATCCTGAAGGGCCAGAGAGTTGATCGTAGTCGCGAGCATTCCCATATAGTCGGCGGTAGCACGGTCCATTCCCTTGGCACTCCCCGCAATACCCCGCCAGATGTTGCCCCCGCCGACCACAATGGCGATCTCGGTCCTGAACTGTTGTAAAACCTCCCTGATTTCACGGGCCACAAAAACCGCTACTTCCGGATCAATCCCGTAACCTTGGTCACCTGCCAGGGCCTCGCCGCTGATTTTGACTATAACCCGGCGGTACTTAGGGGTAATCATCATTAATCTCCCCGTTCTAATGAAAACTTCGGAGACCGCTTCTAGCTTCAATCAATAACAAAGACCCCTGCGTCAGTCCTTTGCTACCTCACCCAACTCGTACCTGGTAAACCTTCGGATGACAATATTCTCCCCGATGCGCGCGACCGCCTCATGCAGCAAGTTTTGAACGGTGATATCCGGATTTTTGATAAACGATTGGTCGAGAAGACAGTTCTCTTTAAAAAACTTCTCCAAACGCCCTTCCACCATCTTTTCGACTACCTTTTCCGGCTTCCCTTCATTAAGTGCTTGGACCCGGAGGATCTCTTTTTCCCGTTCAATTGTCTCAGGTGGAACATCTTCACGTGAGATATACTCCGGGCGTGCAGCCGCTATCTGCAAGGCAATATCATGAACTAAACCCTGAAAATCATCGGTTTTGGCTACAAAATCGGTTTCGCAGTTAACCTCTACGAGAACCCCGATGCGGTTACCGGGGTGGACGTAAGCAGAAACCAACCCTTCTGACGCTGTCCGCCCGGCTCTTTTCGCCGCCGCCGCCAATCCTTTCTCCCTCAAGAAAACAATAGCCTTCTCGATATCGCACCCCGCTTCAACCAGGGCCTTTTTACAGTCCATCATCCCTACTCCGGTGCGCTCCCGGAGTTCTTTGACCAATTTTGCAGGAACCTCCACGTGACCTTAACCTCCTCTTTCTCGGAAACCGCCGTTACACTTCGCCTGGCCGTTTCAGAAGTCAGATGCATGATCTCTGAGGCAAGATTCAGTTAATCTTAGCGAATCGCACCTTACTTCGACCTTAAAAATTCTCTCCTCCGCCTTCTGAAAATTCGCCGTGCTTGTTTTTTTCAGTCGGGCTTCCCTATAAAAATTTGTTACCATAATTGATATTTTACTTTAATTCGCCGAGTTGTAATGCTGCAGCAGTCTTCCCGGGTCAGTCAGTCTTTACTACTCATTGTCCGCTTTCATAAGGGGATTATATCCAAAAATCTGCCCGCTTAAAAGGGTTTGTCCTTCGTTGAAATAGTTCAACGTTCAACCTAATACTGACAGCCCAGCACTCAGTGTAGCTTTTCCACTTCAACGGAGAAACCTTCATTGGCCTGAGTGCCCAGCACTCAATGGGACTTTTTGAACTTTGGAGGAAAGACCTTCATTAGTCTAATGAAGTGATAGCTTCCAAACTTCAATGATTGCATTGAGTGCTGGGTTAAACTTCAAAGATCTTACTGAGTGCTGGGTGGGGTCCGTTCAACGTTCCACGTTGATAAAAAGACCGATGCACAAGCAATTGAACCATTTTCATTCTTCTGCTAGAGCAATCCCCGGTCGCATGGCAAACTCCGCCAAAAAACAGTACTTCTCCCGCCTATTTTCATTCCTGTGGTGACGATTAGTTGAAAAGGACCCCTTCGCCGATTCCCGTAAAAAGGGGGGTTTTTCTACCCCCCTTGTAAGGCTTCTTCTTGCTCTCTCTCAGGGGCGGCAACCCCTTCGCGGCCTTCGATTACCGCATCAGCAATTTTGCTTGTTATCAGGCGTACCGCCCTGATGGCGTCATCGTTGCCCGGGATTACATAGTCAACTTCGTCCGGGTCGCAATTGGTATCGACTATCGCCACCACCGGTATGCCCAGTTTTCGGGCTTCCGCCACCGCGATCCGCTCCTTGCGCGGATCAACCACGTACAAAGCCCAAGGCACCTGGCGCATGTTTTTGATACCGCCCAGGTACTTCTGCAGCTTGCCTTTTTCCCGTAAAAGCTCCGCAGCCTCTTTCTTCGTCCGCAGCTCCAACTGGCCGCTCTCTTCCAAGCGCTCCAACTCGTGCAGCCGCTCAACGCGCCGCCTGATTGTCTGAAAGTTTGTCAGCATCCCACCGAGCCAGCGCTGATTAACATAAAACATACCGCAGCGTTCTGCCTCTTCCTGTATGGACTGCTGGGCCTGCTTCTTCGTGCCGACAAAGAGGACACTGCCTCCCTGCGCGGCTATCTCCTTAACGAAATTATACGCTTCTTCAATCTTTCTGACAGTCTTCTGTAGGTCGATAATGTAAATGCCGTTCCGGTCCATAAATATATAAGGGGCCATCTTGGGGTTCCAGCGTCTTGTCTGGTGCCCAAAATGCACCCCGGCCTCGAGCAACTGCTTCATGGAAACAACCGCCACTTCTCCACCTCCTTCCGCCGGGGTTCTTGCCGCCGCCGCCGTCATCTCCCCGGAAGACCCGCAGGCACCCCCTCCAGGGATCAAGTAGCGTGAGTACTTGTTGACATGCCAGCCTTTATTTTACCATCCACCCCGTTGAACGTGCAACAAATTTATGTCTGTTTGTACCGTTTCAACTCCTCAAGAAGTTGATCGTTAAGCACTTTGATATAGGTTCCCTTCATCCCCAGAGAACGGGCTTCTATGACACCGGCGCTTTCAAACTTTCGCAGGGCGTTAACAATAACCGACCGTGTTATCCCAACCCGGTCGGCTATTTTGCTCGCAATTAAGAGTCCCTCTTCCTTACCCAACTCCGCGAAGATGTGGCGGACCGCATCAAGTTCCGAATATGAAAGCGTCCCCAAAGCGATCTGGACGGCAGCACGTTTCCGTGCCTCTTCAGCCATCCTTTCCATCCTGGAGCGGAAGATCTCCATCCCTACTACAGTAGCCCCGTGTTCCGCAAGGATCAGGTCACTTGCGGCAAACTGGCGGTTGAACTTTGCCAATACAACCGTACCAAGACGCGTTCCCGCACCGACAATAGGCACCACGGTGACGGTTGCATTGCTGAAACGACAGGGTATGTCAGGATCAAATACACAGGAATTGGCATGCTGGCGAAAATTCGCCCTGGTCTCTGTAATGTCCAGTAAACCCTGGTTATAGCTGCGGGGAAAACCAGCGTTTTCGACTATCTCTGATATCGTTTGGCATGAAAAGCCGGGGAGGAAAGAATAACCTAAAACCTTTCCCTCGTCGTTAATAAGATAGACATTTGCGCGGACAAGCTCTCCCAAAACAGATGCCACTGCCGCAAAGTCAACGTGAGCCGAAGCATTCTGTAAAATACCGTTTAGGACCCGGGCCTTCTTTAAAAGATGCTCCAAAACATCCCCCCCTTTAAAGGATGTACCGGCTGAGATCCTCCTTAGCTACAATCGGGCCTAATTTTGCCTTAACAAATGCTTCGTCGATTTTGATTGTCTGTCCTTTGAGGTCTGGAGCGTTAAAAGAGATGTCTTCGAGGACTTTTTCAAGCACGGTGTGCAACCGTCGCGCTCCGATATTTTCCGTTTGTTCATTAATAGTATAAGCGATGTCTGCAATTGCGCCAAGAGAATTTTTAGAAAATTCGAGTTTTACGCCTTCCGTGTCTAACAGCGCAGCATACTGTCTGATCAGCGCGTTTGAAGGTTCCGTAAGAATCTGGAGAAAGTCGTCACGGCTGAGGGCGCGGAGTTCGACACGAATGGGGAAACGTCCCTGAAGTTCGGGGATCAAGTCGGATGGTTTTGTGGTATGAAAAGCGCCTGCGGCAATAAAGAGGATATGTTCGGTCTTTACCGGGCCGTATTTTGTGGTCACCGTAGAACCTTCGACAATCGGCAGGACGTCCCGCTGCACGCCGCTTCTGGATACGTCAGGCCCGGTTCCCGATTCCCGCCCGGCGATCTTATCAATTTCATCGATAAAAATGATGCCGTTTTCTTCCGCCCGGCGTACAGCTTCCTGGGTCACCTCCTCCATATCAATCAGCTTTGCCGCCTCCTGCTGCGCCAAGATCCGCCGCGCCTCCCCGACGGTTACGCGGCGCTTTTTCTTCTTAGCGGGGAAAACGGTGCCCATAAGGTCTTGAACGTTAAAACCCATCTCCTCTACGCCTGCACCGGAGAATATTTCCAGGAAAGGAACCGTTTTATCCTCAACTTCAACTTCGATGGTCTCATCTTCGAGTTCACCCCGGGCGAGTCTTTTTCGCAGTTCTTCTCGCTGTTGGTCGACACGCCGTATCTTTTCCTCTGCTTCAAAATCTTCGCCGGCCTGGCGCGCAGAACCGAAAATAACCTCCAGCGGATTTCGAATGGTTTTCTCGGGATACGGTACCAAGATCTCCAGGATGCGCTCAACAGCGAGTACTTTAGCCTTCTCCTCAACCGCAGCGTATTTTTCTTCCCGGACCATCCGAACCGCTGTTTCTACCAAGTCGCGTACCATTCCCTCAACATCCCGGCCCACATAGCCGATCTCGGTAAACTTGGTGGCTTCAACCTTAACGAACGGGGCATTGACCAGCCGCGCCAGCCGCCGGGCGATCTCCGTCTTGCCTACCCCGGTCGGACCGATCATCAAAATGTTTTTCGGCATTACCTCATCGCGCAATTCAACCGGCAGGTTATTCCGGCGGTAACGGTTGCGCAAAGCAATGGCAACTGCCTTTTTGGCCTCGTCTTGCCCTACTATATACTTACCGAGTTCGGCCACGATCTCCCGCGGCGTCAAGTTTTCCACCTGAGACCCTCCTGTCGCGCTTTAAACTGTACCCGGTCCTGTTACAATTCTTCAAGGCTGATGTTTTCATTGGTATAAACGCATATGGAAGCAGTTATGCGCAGTGCCTCCCGGACGATGGTGGCGGCGTCGTAACCGGTGTGTTTCAAGAGCGCCCGGGCCGCCGCAAGGGCATAAGGTCCGCCGGAGCCGACCGCCGCTATGCCGTCGTCAGGTTCAATTACCTCGCCGCTTCCGGCGATGACCAGAAGGTGTTCGGTGTCCGCCACAACCAGGAGCGCCTCCAGGCGACGCAAGAGTTTGTCTGTCCGCCACTCTTTCGCGAGATTGACCGCAGCCCGCAACAGGTTGCCCTGTGACTCCTCGAGCTTCCCCTCGAACCGGTCGAAAAGAGCAAGCGCATCTGCAACACCCCCGGCAAAACCCGCAATAACCTTTCCTTGGTAGAGCCTGCGGACCTTTTTCGCACCGTGTTTCATAATCGTATTCTGCGCGAAGGTGATCTGGCCGTCACCGGCCATCGCAACCCGACCGTCGCGCCGCACCGCAACTACCGTTGTGCCATTGATCATTTTTATCACCCGTTACGCACGCGGGTGGGTCTTATTGTACACCCGCTTTAATCTTTCCTTACTGAGGTGAGTGTAAACCTGGGTAGTCGAAAGCCGGGCGTGGCCTAAAAACTCTTGAACCGCCCTCAAATCGGCACCGCCGTCCAGGAGGTGCGTGGCAAAAGTATGTCGCAAGGTGTGAGGACTGACACGGCCTTGTATCCCGGCCTTGGCCGCACATGCCTTAATCACGTTGCGAGTGCCACGTGCTGAAAGCCGGCCCCCTGATTTATTCAAAAACAGTGCTCCTTCGAACCCCCCGCCGTGCTCCTTGACCAACTGCGGCCGTCCTTTACGAAGATATGCTTTCAAAGCCTTTACCGCATGATCGCCGATCGGCACCACCCGCTCTTTAAAACCCTTTCCCAAAACCCGGATATAACCACCGTGAAGGTCTACGTCACCGATATCCAGTCCGACCAATTCGGATACCCTGATCCCTGATGCATAAAGAACTTCAAGAATCGCCCTGTCGCGCATCCGCAAGGGGTCCGACGCCCCCGGGGCCTCCATTAGACGCATGGCCTCCCCCTGGTAAAGGACCTGGGGGAGCCTTTTTTCCCGCCGCGGGGAGGAAACCCCCCGCAACGGATTATCTTTAAGGACTCCCTCCCGGCATAAAAACCGGAGAAAGCTCCGCCAGGCCGAAATCTTTCTCAACAGCGAATTCCTGGACAACCCCCTGCCGGTGAGGTGTGCAAGGTAGCGCCGCAACAGCGCTGGGGTAATCAGGTGGGGCTTTAAAACCTCGTCTGGTACACCCAGCACACCTGCAAAAAAATCAATCCCGCCGAAGATGTCTTTCTGGTACTCCTCCACTGTCCGGGCCGAAGCCCTTCTCTCGGTTTGGAGGAAAATCAGGAACCGGTCAAGATACTGGTACATAGTTTTTCAATCCTTAGAAAGTCTGCAGCATTCTTGAAAGCCGCTCCGGGTGTAGGAGCGCTGTTTTTAAAGCGTACTTAGTCGACTTTCGCACTTAACTTGCCGCTCAGGGCACAAGTTCTAAAAACGCCGCTGGCGTTGTCCCCTCACACTTCTCAATACTCCGGGGGACAACAAACAGCACGGCTGTTCAACACAACTGCGGGGGTTGAGGTACTCAGCTAAAACTCCAGCACGGACCGCCAGCCGTCAAGCGTTTTAAGCGCTCTCTGGGCCAGAAGCAGGTTTCGCCGCCGCTTGTCCCGCACATTTTCGCCAAGCGGCAGGAAAAGTCCGAAATTAACGTTCATCGGCTGGAAGTGTTTCGGGTCGGCGGTAGTGATGTAACGCATCATGGACCCGTGGGCCGTTTCCGGCGGAAATACAACGGGAGGGAGGCCCTTGGCCTGGCGGGCGGCACTTATGCCGGCAATCAGCCCGGCCGCCGCCGATTCCACATAACCTTCGACGCCGGTTATCTGTCCCGCAAAAAACAGCCCGGGACGTTTCTTACATTCGAGCGTGGGCTCTAAAATCACAGGTGCATTCAGATAGGTATTGCGGTGCATCACGCCGTAGCGGATAAACTCCGCTTTCTCCAAACCCGGAATCAGCCGAAAAACCCGCTGCTGCTCCCCCCACTTTAGATTTGTCTGAAAGCCCACCATATTGAAAAGGGTGCCCTCGCGGTTGTCCTGCCTTAACTGAACCACCGCATAAGGCCGCTTGCCCGTTCGCGGGTCAATAAGGCCCACCGGTTTGAGCGGCCCGAAAAGAAGAGTCTCTCTACCACGAGCCGCAAGCGCCTCGACTGGCATGCAGCCCTCGAAGTGGGTCTCCTTTTCAAACGCTTTTAACGGCGTACGCTCCGCCGTCACCAGGGCTTCATAAAAACGGTCGTACTCCTCTTCGTTCATGGGGCAGTTAAGGTACGCGGCCTCACCTTTTCCGTAACGTGAGGACCAGAAGACCTTTTCTTGGTCAATTGAGTCGAGAGTAACTATCGGTGCCACCGCGTCGTAAAAGTAGAGGTATCCCTCACCCGTTAACTCCCCGACAGCCTTCGCCAGCGCTTCCGAGGTCAACGGCCCGGTAGCGATGATCGCCGGGGTATGCTCGGGAATTCCGGTACACTCCTCCCGCCTCACTTGTACCAAGGGGTGTTGGGAAACGGCTTCGGTTATGTACGCCGCAAAAGCCGTTCTGTCCACCGCCAAAGCACCGCCGGCAGGTACCCGGGTGTTGTCCGCCGCTCTGATTATTAAAGAGTCCAGCCGCCGCATCTCCTCCTTCAACAGTCCCACGGCGTTTTCCAGGGCCACGGCCCGCAGCGAATTAGAGCAGACCAGTTCAGCAAAATCGCCGGTGTGATGCGCCGGCGTAAGCTTTTTCGGCCGCATTTCGTACAACACCACCGGCACGCCGCGCTGGGATATTTGCCACGCCGCCTCCGCGCCTGCAAGACCCGCGCCGACTATCAACACCGGTTTCACGTAACTTGCTCCCCCCCCGCCGGCAGTTTAAAGCCGCATTTCTTGTCCAGGCAGGTTACGATCTCTTGTTTGCGCGATTTCTTTTTCACCATTAAATTATCGCAGTTAGGGCACCTTTCCTTCACCGGCTCGTACCAGGTGGTAAATGTGCAACCCGGATAACGGCTGCAACCATAAAAAGGCCTTCCCTTTTTACTGCGTCTCAAAACCAGTTCCCCACCGCATTCCGGGCAAGGAACCCCCGTTCCCGTATTGAGAGCACGCGTGTTCCGGCACTCGGGGAATCCGGGACACGCCAGGAACTTACCGAAACGGCCTGTTCGAACAACCATCTGGCGCCCGCACTTCTCACAGGTTTCATCAGAAACCTCTTCCGCAACCTTTATTCGCCCCAACTCCTGGTCCGCTTTAGACAGTTCCGCTTTAAAGGGCTCATAAAAATCCTTGAGCAGCCTGACCCAGTCGGCGTTCCCTTCTTCGACCGCATCGAGCTTATCCTCCATTTCTGCGGTGAATTCCACATCAATTACCCCGGGGAAGTACGCCCTGAGTAATTCCACCACTGTTTTGCCGAGTTCAGTGGGGTGCAGGAACTTACTTTTGCGAACAACATATCCTCTCTTGATTATTGTCTCTATTGTAGGAGCATACGTGCTCGGGCGACCGATGCCGTTTTCCTCAAGCGCCTTTACCAGCGAAGCCTCCGAGTACCGGGGCGGAGGCTGCGTCCAGTGCTGCTTCGGCATTAACTCCAGGAGAGACACGCGTTCTCCTTCGCCCAGTTCGGGAAGGACATTCGACGAGTCCTCCTCTTCCACCTTTTCCCCGGTAAGCCGCAGGAAACCGGGAAAGCGCACTGACATCCCCGTGGCCCGGAAAAGGTAGTGGCCGGCGTTGATATCCACCCGCGTCACGTCCAGAACCGCCGGTGCCATCCGGCTTGCAACAAACCGCTCCCAAATCAGGCTGTAAAGCTTCGCCTGATCCTCCGACAAGTATTTCTTCACTGAATCCGGAGACCGGAAAACCGACGTGGGTCTGATAGCTTCATGTGCGTCTTGCACGCGGTTGTTTTTAAGAGTGTTGGCCTTAGATCCTTTATTGTTGCCCGCCTGCCTGTCGGCAGACACGGCGTAGTCCTTGCCGAATGTTGCGATAATGTATTCCGCGGCCTCTTTACGCACCGTGTCCGAAATCCGTACCGAATCGGTACGGATGTACGTGATTAAACCTACCGGCCCTTCCCTGCCCAAATCAATACCCTCGTAAAGCTGCTGTGCCACAAGCATCGTGCGCTGCGTGGTAAAGCCGAACCTGCGGTGGGCTTCCTGCTGCAGGGTACTGGTAGTGAACGGAAGGGGCGGTTTTTTAAGCTTCTCCTGCCTGGTCACCTGGGAAACAACAAACGGTTTGTCCTGAAGCGCGTGAAGGACTGCGTTCACATCATCTTCTGAACGCAGGCTTATTTTTTCGTCCCCTTTTTTCGCAAGTCGCGCTTCAAAAGCAGGAGATTCTTTCTTACTCAGCCGCGCGGTAACCGTCCAGAACTCTTCCTGAACAAACGATTCGATCTCTTTCTCCCGGTCGCATATCAGGCGTACCGCAACCGACTGCACCCTGCCGGCGGAAAGACCGCGCTTCACTTTTCGCCACAAAAGCGGGCTTAAGTTATAACCAACCAGTCTGTCGAGCACCCGCCGCGCTTGCTGTGCGTTGACCTGGTTGAAGTCAATGGGACGCGGCTTCTTCAGTGCTTCGGTAACTGCTGTTTTGGTTATCTCGTTAAACTCCACCCTGCAGGGGGCTTCAGCCGGAATGTTCAAGAGGCTGCAAATGTGCCACGCAATCGCCTCGCCTTCCCGGTCCGGGTCTGAGGCTAACAGCACCACGTCGGACTTGCTCAAGGCGCTTTTGAGGTCGCGAATCGCCTCACCCTTGCCCCTGATGGTTATGTATTTCGGGGTAAAACCGTTTGTCACATCTACTCCGATTTCGCTCTTAGGCAGATCCCGGACGTGCCCCATTGACGCCTTAACCACGTACCGCTTCCCTAAAAACTTAGAAAGAGTCCTGGCTTTTGCCGGAGATTCAACAATAACCAGCGTTCTCATTCTCCTACAAATCACTCCACGTTGAATTTACTTCTCAAAATGATTCTTCTATACCGGCCGCCTCATCCTTTAAAACGATTACCAAAATAATTCGTACTTATAACAGAAGACCGTTTTTTTAAAGAACCTTCACCCAATACATCTGTTTCGAGCTTCAGCCTCAACTGATCTCCAGCCACCGTTATCATAGTACAATCTATATAAACCGGCCGTACAAGTTTATTCAATAACACCCTGATGTGTACATAATTACAACTGCGAAAGTCGAATAATTATTATATTTTCTCTCTTAACCGTCCTTTTCACCTTTCTGACTTCCGGCTGCCGACCTTTAACTTCTGAAATAAAGTCCTCCCGGCAATGACCGGATGAGACCTTTTAATTCAAGATATACAAGCCCCGCAAGCACCTTGTGCGCAGGCATCCCCGTCCGTTGAATCAGGTTTTCCTGGGATAGCATCTCGCGGCCCAACATTTCGAGCAGCTCAGCCTCCAAATCATTAAGCGCAGGTGTGCCGCGGATTTCCCCTAAGAGCGTACCGAGCCCGATACCTTCCAGTATATCCCCGGCACACGTCACCGGTCGGGCTCCCATCCTCAGCAGGTTATTGGGTCCCCTGCTTGCAGGACTTGTGACGTTGCCGGGAACCGCCATTACCTCCCGTCCCTGTTCAAGTGCCAGATCAGCGGTAATAAGCGCACCGCTCCGCTCTCCCGCCTCCACTACCACAACCGCCCGGGAAAGCCCCGCAATGATGCGGTTGCGTACAGGAAACTGCCAGGGATGACCGTGCATACCCAGTGGAAACTCGCTGACAACCGCTCCTTTAACCGCAATCTCTTCCATCAGCCGCTGGTTTTCGGAGGGGTAGCAGACGTCGAGTCCTGTGCCTAAAACTGCAACCGTCCTTCCCCCCGCCGCCAGGGTACCCCGGTGGGCGGCTGCGTCAATCCCCCTGGCAAGCCCGCTCACCACTGCAACACCGGCCTCGGCCAGCTCCCTGCCGAGGCGTTCCGCGACTGATCGCCCGTAGTTTGAACAGCGCCGCGTACCCACCACCGCCACAGCAGTTTCCGCGGGTCGTAACTCACCCCGGAAGAAAAGCGCCGCGGGAGGGTCGAATATTTCACGCAGCAAAGCCGGATAGTCATCGTCGATTAACGTGACGAAGCCGACCCCGGCCCGTTTCAGTTTATCCGTCTCCGACCCAATGTCGAGAACATCCCTGCGTTTTAACACCTCTTCCGCCTGCACTTTTCCTAAAACCGGAACCATGTCAGAAAGTGAAGCACTGAACGCCGCACGCGCACTGCTGCAGACCTTCAAAATGTCGTGACACCGCCGGGACTGCCCCGGAAGGAGAAGCTGCCAGGCCAAATAAAAGAGCCGCTCGTGTTCCACGTGACCTCCGAAAATAGACGTTTAACCTTATACTGATAGCCCAGCACTCAGCGCGGCTTTTGAGCTTCGAAGAAGAAACCTTCATTAGCCTTAATAAAATGGTAGCTTTCAAACTTCAAGAACTGTACTGAGTGCTGTTCTGTGTTCTACGTTTATAAAAGTCCAAAGCACAAAAAATTTAGCTTTTCAAGGCCGCTGCCGTATCTATCTATGGCAATACCCCCGCAATTACCTTTCGTAAGCAACGCCGTTTCTCCTGCTCCAACGCCGATTTTCCAAAAAAGAATTTTTTCTAAACTAGCAGGATTCTGGTCCTTTGGAGTGAAATAA
>JBFLWY010000013.1:0-15521 GCA_040757355.1 Bacillota bacterium
CTTCAAAAGGGTCCGCTCCTGTGGGGCAGACTTCAGTGCACCGGTTGCAGGACTGGCAGGCCCAAATAGAGATATCATTAAGGATAAGGTCCTTAAAGCCTATAAGAATTGATTGAATAACGCGCTTATTAAAAAAGGCAAAACCTGTTAATACAAGCGGGCATACGGCAGCACACTTGCCACACTGATTACACTTAAGAATTCTTGTCGCTCCCAACTCGCGGATCTTCTGGACAACCCCGGGCTGAATTTGTGCAGGGTCAAAAATTTCAGGGGTTGACTGTACATTATTAAACAATTATACCTCCCCCTGTAAGAGTCATTCGCCAGATCGGAACCTGATACCCAACAAATACCCGGGTATGTTTAGGGGAAGCCGGTTCCGAACTCCAGTCTATTGTTGTATTAATTTCGACAATATCCGCCATATTCCTCTTGTCCGTAGTAGAAATCAATTTTTTTTACTTGGGGTGGCAAAGGAATAAGAAGTCGCGGTCATAATGTTTTAGTTTTCACAAGCCCTTCGGGTGTTGAAGTCCCGATACAAACAGTTTTCGCGGGGTGAAAACCGGGCGATGCCCGATCCGGGTCCGTACGCAGGCAAGGTCCCCCCAACTCAATGGTTGCGTAGGCTCTTGTACAACTTTCCTTCATAATCGTAAACGTCGACCTGAATCGGAAGCTGTCCAGGCAGCACGTGGGTGGCGCAGGGAAGGCATAGATCGTAAGGCCGGTAGGCCATCTCAATCCCGTTCAGGATACCCTCGTCAACTTTACCGTTTTTGATGAAGTGTTCGGCCGCCCTTCTGACTGCCACATTAACCGGACCTTGATTATGGGTTGTGGCAACAACGAGGTTGGCCTCCTGGACAAACCCATTGCCGTCGGTCTTATAGTGGTGGATGAGGGTGCCGCGGCATGCTTCAATTATGCCCACGCCTTCACCGGGTGCACCAAGCTCTACCCTAACGTCGGGATGGGTAATGCTTTCGTCGGATGCTAGAAACCGCACTTTTTCGGCGGCGTTCAGGAGCTCGATGGCGCGCGCCCAGTGGTACGCCAGAACGCTATGGACGGGCTTCGTGCCGAAGGCGGCAAACATCTTTTCATAGGCTTCCTGTGCCAGCGGTGTATCCATGCCGTCGGCAACGTTTAGCCTGGCGAGCGGCCCTACGGAATAAAGGCTGGTCTCCGGCCCGTCAACAACACCCTTCCAGCCGAGATTTTTAAGGTAAGGCATCTTTAGGTAACTCCACGGCAGAACCCGCTCAGCAATGTAATCAAGGTATCCTTTACCGCTGAAGCGCCCGATTTCGTTGCCTTGGGCGTCAATAATGCGCTGTGTGCCGTCGTAATACTGCACCCTGTTTTTCTCGTCAACGGTGCCCATATAGTTAACCACTACCCTGTAAACGTCCCCCGTTATGAGTTCTATATAATCCTTGTTTTTCAGCACAAAGTCTTCAAATAACTTCAAGGTCAACTGACCGAGCTCAACCATCTCATTCGACAATTCGAGAATCTCTTTTCTCTCTTCTTCCGAAACCGTCTTCGACCACCCGCCGGGCAGGGCGGCCACCGGGTGAATGGGCCTTCCGGCCAGCATCTCGATGACCTTCACTGCTGTGTAACGTCTCTTGAGCACAAGCTTTCCGGTTTCTGAGCCGATAGCCTGGATCAGACCGATGAGGTTTCTTGCCGCCGGATTTGCTGTCGGACCGACTATGAAATCTGGAAAACCGAGAGCGTACAGGACGGCGGCGTGGTCCTCAACGTAATGCGAGTTCAAAACCAGCTCCCTGATTTTCCTGGCGGTAGGGCTCGGGTTCACCTGGTACACCGCATCTGCTGCTTTGACGGCGGCAGTGAAGTGTACACAACGGCACACGCCGCAGATTGTTGAGACCGTACGCGGCACCTCTTCTATGGGCAAGCCTTGTAGAAAGCGCTCGTAGCCGCGTAACTCAACCGTCTGGAAAAACACGTTGTCGACGTTGCCCTGCTCATCGAGGAAAACGGTGATTTTGCCTTGGCCGCTGAGCCGCGTCATGGGGCTTATTTCAATCTTCTTCAGTGCCACCTTCTTCACACCTTACCCAACTTTTTCCTCAGCATCGATGCAGGAAGTGAATAGCGGTAAAAATATTTTACCGGACTTGGGATTTGGTCCACCAGTTCTTCACTTGACAACAGGCCCGCGATGGCGCTGATAGCGCGCAGACCGAAGTCTCTGACGCCGGGAATCGGACCGCCGCAACCCATACACGGGATGTTAACTTTCGGGCAGAGGGAACCGCAGTCTCCCTGAGTTACCGGTCCAAGGCACAGATAGCCTTCCTGGAGAAGGCATTTACCTTCATCCGGAGCGCCTTCAAGAGTACGCTTGATTTCCCTGATGAGCTGCCGTTCTTCACCCTTTTTAACCGGATTCCGGTCACAGACGTCACAGACGGCTTTTCCTGAGGTAATCCAGGATCCGGGTGCAGGGAGTTTTTCAAAAAGGAGGACCGGAATGGCCTGTCTTACAAATGAGTGGTGGGGCGGACAGCCGCCGATGAAGTAATCAACGTCCACCACGTCCTGAAGCGTTCTTACATGGCCGTAAAACTCGGGCAGGGTAAGTTCGTATTTGCCGCTAACGACACACCTGGTCTGGGGGGTGAGGCCCTCCGGGTTGTCCGTACTGGAGGTGTCAAAATAAGCAGTTTTCAGAATCTCTTCCCTGGTATGCATGTTGCCCAACCCCGGTATCCCGCCGAGAGCTGCACAGGCTCCGTAGGCTACTAAAACTTTGCACTTCCGGCGCATCATTTTGGCTATGTACTCATGCTCCTGAAGCCTGACCATACCGGAATAAAGGCCAAGGTCGATAAACCTGTCGGGTATTGCTTCCAGGTCCTTATACTTTGTATCCGTTATAGTCGGGACCCAGAATACCACTTCCAGGTGAAGAAGCAAGTCGATCAGGGTCTCTGAAAGGTCTATAATTGCCATATCGCAACCGCCGCAACCACCGGAGAGGAAATAGGCCAGCTTAAGCTTGTCAGGCATTAACATCACTCCGAAGTGGATTCGGGCCCAATTTTTGGACCGCCTTATCAAACTCGGTCATGATATCGGCAAAGCGTTTACCATCTGAACCGGATATCCATTCTAAACGCAATCTTCCCGTTTCGACTCCCATCATCTTGAGCACTCGTTTTAAGAGGTTAAAACGTAGAACGGCCTTATAATTGCCCTCCTTATGGTGGCATTCGCCCGGGTGACAACCGCCGATGAAAACTCCGTCAGCACCCGTTTTGAGCGCAGTCACGATGAACTCCGGCTCAATCCGCCCGGAACAAGGGACCCGGATTATCTTTATCGACGGCGGGTAGGAGTACCGCAGGCTCCCCGCCAGATCAGCACCCTGGTAGGTGCACCAGTTGCAGGCAAAAACCACGATGTTGGGCACCCAAACCCTCATTACGATCCCTCCATGGGTTAAACATATCTTCCGCGTGCACCCGTAGGGGACTCAGATCACGGTTTCAGGCGAATGTACCGCTTTCTACGACAGTCAACGCTTCAATCTGCGCTTCAATCTGCGCAGTTGTGAAACCGTGCAGCGTTATCGCCCTTGACGGGCATGCCGCAGTACATATGCCGCAGCCGGCACAGAGCGCTTCGTCAATCCTGGCCCGTAGCTTTTCCCCTTGTTGTAACATACTGATGGAGGAATACGGACACAGCGGAATGCAGATGCCGCAACCGCTGCACTTATCGGTATCGACTTCAGATATCAGAGGTTCTACCACAACCCTGCCGGTTGTTAGCGGTACTGCGGCCGCAGAAGCTGCCGCACGGGCCTGTGAAACCGACTCTGGGATGTCTTTCGGTGCTTGAACACAACCGGCAATGTAAATTCCCCTTACGGATGTTTCTACCGGGTAAAGCTTTGTGTGCAACTCTTTCAGAAAACCTTCGCTACCGCATGTGATGCCGAGCCTACGGCTAAGGTCTTCGAGTCCCGGAGCCGGTTCGATAGCGGTAGCCAAAACCACCAGGTCGGACTCGAGTTCAACCGGGGCACTCATGTCTACGTCGTAGGCGCGTACGCGCAAACGGTCACCGGCCAGTTCGTCGACAGCGCCCACACGACCACGGATAACCTTGATGCCAAGATCGCGGCAATAGGCGTAATACTCCTCAAAGTCCATGCCGCCTGCACGCACATCAACAAAGAAGATGTATACGTTTGTGTCCGGGTGCTTTTCCTTAATCTGCCGGGCCTCTTTGAGCATGTACATGCAGCATACCTTTGAACAGTACGAATGGTAGCTCTTGTCCCTGCTGCCTACGCATGAAATGAAAGCGACCGTCTTGGGCCGGGTCCCGTCGGAAGGGCGCTTGAACTCACCTTCCGTTGGGCCGGTTGGGGAAAGGATGCGTTCAACCTGCATGGAAGTTATTACATTGGGGGACTGCGGTGAGTATTCCCGGAAAGGAGTTTTATCCATGACTTTGAACCCGGCCGCAGTGATTATAACACCCACGTTGATTGCCATTATCTCGCCTTCCGGATTGTATCTAACCGACCGGTCACAAGCACCGGTCTTACAAGCTTTTTCACAGTGCGCGAGTACCGGTCCTCCGGTCTTAAAATCCTTTACCGGTTTGGTCCCGAACGTCCTGTTAGCGCAGTTGACGCAACTGGCTACGTCCAAAACCGCCTTCCTCGGCTGCGCCAGCGCAAACTGGATGTAAATCGCCTTCCGGCTGCTCAGACACTCGTTAAATTCGTCGGGCACTGTGACCGGGCAGGCGTTTACACAGTCTCCACACCCCTTACACTTGTTCCAGTCGACGTAGGTTTGCTTTTTTCGCACCTTGACCACAAAGTTTCCTATAGAGCCGTCTACGGATTCAACTTCCGAATACGTTAAGACCTCGATGTTCGGGTGTGTTATGACCCGGGCCATTATCGGGGTCAGGATGCAAGCCGCGCAGTCGTTTGCCGGGAAGGTTTTGTCGAGCTTGGCCATATTTCCGCCGATAGACGGATTCTTCTCTACCAGGTAGACCTTGAAGCCCATGTCGGCAATGTCAAGAGCAGCGAACATTCCGGATATCCCGGCGCCAATAACCAGCGCCGAACCTCTGACATCAATAAACCTATCCTGAAGCGGCTCGAGCAGAACCGCCTTTGCCACTGCGCTTGCCACAAGTCGCTTCGCCTTGGCGGTGGCCCCCTTCGGGTCCTGCCAGTGGGCCCAACTGTTCTGGTCGCGGATGTTGGACATCTCTAACAGGAACTTGTTAAGCCCGCCGTCTGCCAAGGTCTTACGGAATACCGGTTCATGGGTCCGTGGAGTGCATGCGGCAACGACAACCCTGTCTACAAGCCCGTCCTTGATATCCTGTTTAATTAACGCTTGGCCCTGCTCGGAGCATAGAAAGGCGTGGTCCCTTACAGCGGTTACACCGGGCAGGCATTCGGCGTGATTTTTCAACTCCTTTATCTGAACGGAACCCGCGATGTTTTCACCGCAGTGGCAGATGTAAACACCAGTTTTCGGCACCTTATCCCTCCTGCCAGGATAGGGATTCTGGATCGAAGGGCTTCATACGGTAATAGGCATGCTTTCGCCCGAAGCATATTTATCATGGCAACCTTTATACCTTAATGTTCGACATATTGCACTAATTTCCTCTTGTTTTCGGTATTATTTTCTATAGTGATATCAGTGTCGTGAAACTGCAGACTTAACGCTTTAGGCTAATCTATAATGACTGAACGGGTTAGATTTTAACCTTTCACAAACAGGAAAGGTATTCCGGGTCGCAGAACGTTTATTGTATACATGCAGTGCCTCTATTCCCAATGACTTTTCTTTGGATTATAATTAACTCCAGGTTTTTACCGCAATTAATAAAAGATTCCCAATGCTGCGTCACTTCTCGTTTGAGTCTGGACTTGTTTTTTGGGTTGGGGGGGTAAATATGCGACCGGTCGGGGTAACGGATACGACGCTTCGTGATGGACACCAAAGCTTGTGGGCTACCCGGATGCACACGGAGGATATGCTGCCGATAGCCGCAGATATTGACAACATAGGATACCATTCACTTGAGGTATGGGGCGGCGCCACATTCGATGTCTGCTTGAGGTACCTTTACGAGGACCCGTGGGAGCGTCTAAGAGAGCTTAAAAAGAGAGTAAAGCGGACCCCGTTGCAGATGCTTTTAAGAGGCCAATCCCTTGTCGGGTACACCCATTACCCGGACGACATTGCAGAGGCCTTTGTGAAAAAAGCGGTAGAGAACGGCCTGGATATTATTCGGATTTTCGATGCATTGAACGATATCCGCAACCTGGAGTTTACGATGAAGGTTGCAAAGAAGGCCGGTGCCCACGTACAGGCAACGGTTGTTTATACCCTTAGTCCTGTACACACCACTGAACACTACCTGGAAACTGCGAAAAAATTGGCGGACCTGGGCGCGGATTCGATATGCATCAAAGACATGGCCGGAATGATGGCCCCCTATCACGCTTACGAGTTGGTCAGTTTATTTAAAAAAGAGCTCTCGATCCCGGTCCAGCTTCACTGCCACTACATTGGCGGTATGTCGGTAGGCGCTTACTTAAAAGCCGCTGAGGCCGGCGTTGACGTAGTAGATACGGCGTCCGTGCCGCTGGCGTTCGGCGCTTCTCAGCCGCCGGTGGAAACGGTTGCCAGAGCGCTCAAAGGAACACCGTACGATACAGGTCTAAGCATCAGGAAGCTTTTTGAAATTGCGCAGTACTTTGAGGAAATCCGGAAAAAGCGCGGCTTTGAACGCGGGGTCACGCGCATCCACGACATGCGAGTGTTTGACCACCAGGTGCCCGGCGGGATGATCTCCAACCTGATAACCCAACTCCAAGAGCAAAAGGCCATCCACAGGCTTCAGGAGGTCCTGGACGAGATTCCGCGGGTGCGTGAAGAACTTGGCTACCCGCCGCTTGTTACGCCTACCAGCCAAATTGTGGGAACACAAGCCGTCCTGAACGTTTTAACGGGAGAGCGGTACAAACTTATACCCGAAGAGGTACGGCGGTATATTCAGGGCTACTACGGAAAGCCGCCGGCTCCCATTGACCCCGACGTGCAGAAGAAAGCGCTGGTTGACCGCGAGCCTATTACCTGCCGGCCTGCAGATTTACTTGAACCGGGTTTGGAAAAACTAAGGGAGGAAATCAAAGATTTGGCAACCTCCGAAGAAGACGTTTTGTCGTATGCCCTTTTTCCACAGGTGGCAAAACGCTTCTTCGAGGCACGTAAAAAAGGAGAACTTAAGGCGATGAGCGGGGAAACAAGGGCGAAGAAAGCGGCAGGTTCCGAGAAGGAGGCTAAATCTATGAATATTAAAGAAATCCGGGAACTCTTGAAACTCCTTGAGGAGAGCAATGTTACGGAGTTTTCGCTGGAAACAGCAGGAACAAAACTCACAATCAGGAAGGGAAGCTTGCCAACGAATTCACAGGAGGTCCCGGTTAAGGAGCCGGCTAGAATAGAGGCCGCCACAAAGGCGGAAACGCCTGCTATTCCAGCGGAGGACCTCTATTCGGTCCAGTCGCCTATGGTGGGTACCTTTTATCGTGCGCCGGCGCCGGACGCACCGCCGTACGTAGAAGTGGGAGACATAGTGGAAAAGGGTCAGGTATTGTGTATTGTCGAGGCAATGAAGCTCATGAATGAGATCCAGTCCGAGGTAGCCGGTGAAATCGTAGATATTCTCGTAGAGAACGGGCACCCGGTGGAATACGGACAACCCCTGTTTCTAATCAGAGAAAAGAAATAGAAATTGTGTTACAAGGGAGTCGTTCACGACCCAGCACTCAATGGACTTCTTGCCCTTTGAAGGACAGACCTTCATTGAGCTTAAATGCCCAGCACTCAATAGGACTTTTTGAGCTTTGGAGGAGAGACCTTCTTTAGTCTAATGAAGTGATAGCTTTCAAACTTCAAGGTTATATTGAGTGCTGGGTTAAACTTCAAGGATTACATTGAGTGCTGGGCGCCACCGGGAGTGAAAATGGTTCAATTGCTTATGCTTAGGTCTTTTTCTCAACGTTGAACGTTGAACGGACCCCAAAGGTCCGTCATTTTCAGCCTAACGTTGAACGTCTATTTTCGGAGGAGTCGTTCATGTTCAACAAGATTTTGATCGCTAACCGGGGAGAGATCGCACTCCGGATCATTCGTGCATGCAAGGAACTCGGAATCAAAACCGTTGTTGTTTACTCTGAGGCTGACCGCGACAGCCTGCCTACCAGGCTTGCTGATGAGGCCTTTTGCATCGGACCACCGCCTGCGGCTAAAAGTTATTTGAACATTACCAATATTATCAGTGTAGCCGAGGTTTCCGGGGCTGAAGCAATTCACCCGGGTTACGGATTTCTCGCGGAGAACGCAGGCTTTGCAGACATCTGTGCAAGTTGCGGCCTTACCTTCATTGGCCCTCCGGTGGAAGCATTGGAAAAAATGGGAAATAAGGCCGTAGCAAGGAAAACCGTAGCTGATGCCGGCGTTCCGGTGGTTCCCGGTTCGGAAGAGGTGCTTCTTAGCGTGGACCACGCACTCAGCCTGGCCGAAGAGATCGGTTATCCGGTTATGATTAAGGCATCGGCGGGAGGCGGCGGCCGTGGAATGCGGGTCGTCCATACGCCTACGGAGCTTAAAACTGCGCTGAAATCTGCTCAAAGCGAGGCGGAAGCAGCGTTCGGCAGTCCTGAGTTATACCTTGAGAAATACGTGGAAGAGCCCCGACATATTGAGTTCCAGGTCTTGGGCGACCGGCACGGCAACATGGTTTACTTAGGCGAGCGCGACTGCTCTATTCAGCGTCGGAACCAAAAACTTCTTGAAGAAGCGCCGTCGACGGCACTTACACCGGCCTTACGTAAGAAAATGGGGGAGGCCGCATTAAGGGCAGCCAAAGCGGCCGGTTATCATAATGCCGGTACGGTTGAGTTCCTACTTGACAAGTACAATAATTTTTATTTTATTGAAATGAATACGCGCATACAGGTAGAACACCCGGTAACCGAAATGGTTACCGGCCGTGATCTGGTAAAAGAGCAGATCAGGATTGCAGCCGGTGAGCCCTTAGGCTATAAACAGTCGGAGATCAAGATTGACGGGTGGTCCATTGAATGCCGCATTAACGTAGAAGACCCGAACCGCAATTTTACTCCCTGTCCCGGACAGGTACAGGCCTTCCTTCCCCCCGGCGGCCCCGGGATTAGGGTCGATACGGCGGTGTACCCGGGATATACAATCCCGCCTTATTATGATTCTTTAATAGCGAAGGTTGTCGCCTGGGGACAGAACCGTGATGAAGCGATTGCCAGGATGCAGCGCGGGCTGGGAGAAATTGTCATTGAAGGAGTGCCTACCACCGTTTCATTTCACCAGCGGGTTCTGCAAAACGCCTTTTTCCGGCGCGGAGAGGTTTACACGAACTTTGTACAGCGACGTATTCTGATAGAAGAAGAATTGCGGTTGCCGTAATGGGAAATATTTAGTATAATATTTTTGTTTAGGAGGGAAATTTGGATTTAAGGAGGTGTTCGCATGGCCAAGGAAGCGATTGCCGGTCAGGAGTTGAGAAGCGAACTGGGGGCGGTGCGCATCGCGAACGAGGTGGTTGGCATAATTGCAGGTCTGGCTGCAACAGAGGTTCCGGGTGTCGCCGGGATGAGCGGCGGCATAGCCGGCGGAATTGCCGAGATGCTGGGCCGCAAGAATCTCTCTAAAGGAGTAAAGGTTGAAGTCGGTGAACGTGAGGCGGCTGTCGACCTTTTTGTTGTTGTAAATTACGGAGTGCGAATTGCGGATGTTGCCGCGCAGGTTCAGTCGGCGGTAAAAAGAGCTGTCGAGGAGATGACCGGGCTGGTAGTGGTTGAGGTGAATGTACACGTACAAGGCGTGGTTTTCCCGGAGGAAGAAAGGGAAGAGGAACGACGCGTACGTTAGTTAGGGCAATGCGCGAAGGTTGTTGAAAAGAAGTCAACCGTTCCGCCGCCGGTAGAAGAGCAATGCGAAAGGCTAACTCGCCAACCAAGACAGAATCAGCTCGTCCACTGACAGATGGTATAAGCGTTAAGCACGGAGGGCGCGAAAAACAAGCATGGCGCAGTATTCGACTAAGTAGTCGAAAGAACTTGTTTCACAAAAAGACAGGAAGGTCTGCGAAGCCAGGTAGGTTTTTGCAGCGGTCTCCTTTAGAAAAATACTTAACTGAAGGAGTGGTTTGATGGGACCGTTTGATCGCGGTCTCTTATTGCTTTACAGCTTGTGTATTACAGTCATCCTTGCAGTCTTGGTCCTGATGCTGGCTGGGTGGCAGCCGGCGCTTGGACTGGCTGAGGAAGTTTTTTCGCCGCAGCGCCGTGATTTGTTGTACGGTACAGCCGCGGTTTTGTTAATAGTAGGGTTCAGGCTGATGTATGCAAGTGTGAAGGTCCGCCGCCCGCAGGGCAGACTGGCCTTGGTAGAAGACAATCCCCTCGGCCAAGTACAGGTGGCACTAACCGCCATCGAAAGCCTGGTTTCGAAAGTTGTGGCGAACTTCCCCGGCGTCAGGGAAGTCCGCCCCAAAGTAACTCAGGTGCCGCAGGGAATCGCCATTCAGATCAAACTGGTAACAGCTCCGAGTGCTAACATCCCTGAGCTTTCTCAAGAAATTCAACAGCAGGTCAAAGATATGGTTAAGGACGTTACGGGTATCACCACCAACAACGTACAGGTTCTTGTCGATAACATATCAACGGCCAAACCGCGAGTGGAATAGGACGGGGGATAAACGTGAACTATCAGGAACTTTTTGAACGCCACCGGGGGAAAATAATTGGAATAGTTTTGGGGCTTGCGTTCGGATGGTTTGCTATTGTCTATGGATTCTGGAAGGCGCTTTTTGTTGCAGCCTGTGTTGCAGCCGGCTATTTCATTGGCAAACGGATCGACGAGCGGGTGAAACTCGGGAGCTTCCTGGATAATCTCTTCCGGGAGAAGTAGGTGGTTGCGTGAGCCGGCGGCGGGCAAGGGAAGCGGGGGTTATCGTCCTTTTTCAGGTTGATATCGGTCGTGCCGAGGTAAATGAGGCTTTTGAAAGAACCATGAATGAGTGGAGAATTAATGGTACGGAACGGGAGTTTGCGGCGTCGCTCGTCTTTGGTGCGCACTCAAAACAGGATGCTATCGACCGGATCATTACCGATTTAAGCCGTGACTGGCGGATCGAAAGGATGAACGGCGTTGACCGGAATACGATGCGGGTCGCGCTTTTTGAGTTGCTATTTCGTGACGATATACCGCCCAACGTGGCGATAAACGAGGCCGTCGAGCTGGCAAAACGCTATGGCGGTGAAGACTCTCCGCGCTTTGTCAACGGAATCTTAGGAAAAGTGGCGGAAAGCTTGGATATATACAGAGAAAAGGTAAAATAGTTCTTTTGTAATCGCGGAACAAGGCTGTGATTTGCCATTTCGTCTAAGCAACCTCATCTTGGCACTGCGCTGCCGGAATCAACGCCATCCACCATATAGTCCACCACCGTCTACAGAGGGATAAATGTTCGGTAAACCACGCACCTGAGGTTGATTAGACCAATGCTGTTCGGCCACAACTCTTACGTACGCCGAAGAACCAAGGTGCAACCTTACGAAACGCGGCGATCGCTGGGCAGAGTGCGGAAGCCGGGCGGGGACGAGCCGGAGCGTACTTAATTCAGAGGTCGGAAGCCGGAAGTCGGAGGTCTGAAAAAGGGGAAAAGGGAATTCGCGTAGTGAATCCTATGAGGTCTGACCTCTGACATCCTGCATCTGACTACCGAAATGCGCCGCTTATCGCCGTGCCCGGCGGAGTTCACTGAATATTTACACGGAGGAAAACATGCCTATCCTTACCGTTACTGAGGTCAACAACCGCATACGCGAACAGCTTGAAAGCGACCCGGTTCTTAACGCCCTGTGGGTGCGCGGTGAAATCTCGAATTTGAGCATGCCGGCATCCGGGCATCTTTATTTTACTCTAAAGGATCAAACTAGCCAGATGCGGGCGGTTATGTTCCGTTCACGGGCCCAATCCTTGCAGTTTCCGTTGTCCAACGGAGTGTCTGTAATAGTCCGCGGCCGCATTTCGCTTTACGAGCGTGACGGAAACGTACAGCTCTATGTTTACGAGGTCGAACACGACGGTGTCGGGCTTCAACAAATCATGCTGCGGCAGTTGAAATTACGGCTTGAAAAGGAAGGGCTTTTCAGCCCTTTCCGGAAACGTGCGCTGCCGCGTTTTCCGAAGCGGATCGGGGTCGCTACCTCAATCGAAGGAGCTGCCGTTCGCGACATCGCTGAAATCTTACGGCAGCGCTGGCCGGTAGCGGAAGTGGTTATTGCTCCCTGCGCGGTTCAGGGAGAACAGGCCCCGGCGGAGATTGCTGCAGCCGTTGGACGGTTAAACCGGCACGGGAATGTGGATGTCATTATTGTCGGCCGTGGTGGCGGTTCGTCGGAAGAGCTTTCTGCGTTCAATACCGAATTGGTCGTCAGGGCGGTTTATGCGTGCGATGTTCCCGTAGTGTCCGCTGTAGGGCACGAACGCGATGAAACGCTTACGGACCTGGTCGCAGACGCACGCGCCGCCACACCGTCCGCGGCCGCTGCGCTTGTTTCACCAGACAGCGGCGAATTGTTACTACAGTTAAACCAGACGGCCGGAAGACTCCGGATGGCGATCGCCAGACGGTTTGAGGTTCTGCGCCTGCGTTTTCAGCAGGCAATAGGCAGCCGGGCCTTTCTTCAGCCGTGGGAATCGATTTGCGGCCGAAGGGCACAGATGGTCGACGGGCTGGGGCTTCGACTCGAATACCGTGTTCGGGACAGGTTGCAAAGGGCTGAAGCACAGCTTGCCGTCCTAAGCGGGAGGCTTGATGCACTCAGCCCGTTAAAGACAATGGCGCGCGGTTACAGCGTATGCCGCCATTCGGCCAGCGGCCGGGTGCTCACAGATGCATCCGAGGTCGCTGCGGGCCAAGGGGTGGAAGTGCTGCTCTACCGCGGCCGTCTTCAGTGCAAAGTGGAAGGTACTGCTGACGGCGGTAATGCTGCTTCTTAACTTTCCTTTTATTCCGTTCAACCCTCGGTTCTTTACAACGGAAGCGTCCATCGTTATACTACCGCAAAACAAATCCGGAGAATCTATCTGTGGTTCGACCAGGCGGCTCGGTTAGGTAAAGTTTTTCGGCGTGCGTGTAAAATAAATTTAGGAAGAGTCTCGCATGGGAACGTTTGTTCCCTCTATAAGCAATGAAAATAGGTACGATCCATAAACGGCGATTCATCGTCGCCGCCGGGAATGAGAATGATGGTTCAATGATCACTAACGTAGCGCTATACGGAACGCGGTGAGAAACAAGCAGTGCGCGGAAGGCGCAGCCCAGCACTCAGGCTGGTATTAAAACGTGGTTTGGCGAAGCGTTTGAATTGGGTTTAGGGGTATGGCATCTTTTATTAAAGGTGTAACTGAGTGCTGGGCGAGCCTGACGAAGTAATGCGCCGTTTATCGCCGCGCCCACCGGTAGAAATACTATTTTTTAGAGGAGGTAGGGTGATGGGGGTTCTGTTGGATGGCAAGGCGTTAGCGGCAAAGATTAAGGAAGAGATAAAAGCGGGGGTTGAAAAACTTGCGTCTCGCGGTGTTGCGCCGAAACTAACGGCGGTTTTGGTGGGGGATGATCCCGGTTCAGTGGTTTATGCCCGGGCAAAGGAAAAGGCGTGTGCGGGTGTGGGTATTGCTTATGAACTCCACCATCTTCCCGGCGATACCCAGGAAGCGGAAGTGCTCGATCTTGTGGCAAGGCTCAATGCGGATCCGGCGGTGCACGGCATCCTGGTGGAGTTTCCACTGCCGAAACAGATAAACAAGTGGCGTATTCTGGACGCCGTCTCGCCGCTCAAGGACGTCGACGGGATGACGGCTGTAAACCGTGGACGGCTGCTGGCGGGGGAAGAAGGGTTATTCCCTGCCACGCCTCAAAGTTGCATAGAGATTATGGAGCGCCATGGGATTGAGATTGCCGGAAAACACGCGGTGCTGGTGGGGCGGGGAGAAACCGTCGGACGGCCGTTAATTCTCATGCTGCTGCGGAAGAACGCAACCATCACGGTCTGCCACACAAAGACGGTGGACGTGCGGCGTCACACCCGTGAGGCAGATATCTTGATCGCGGCTGCCGGTAAGGCAGGGCTCATTACCGGAGACATGATCCGGCCGGGAGCGGTGGTTGTAGACGCCGGTATAAACCAGACAGACAAGGGTATTTGCGGGGATGTTGACTTTGAAAGCGCAAAAGAGGTGGCCGGATACATCACCCCGGTCCCCGGCGGCGTCGGCAGCATGACCACAACACTGATACTGCAGAACGTTTTGAAAGCGGTTTCACTCCAGGGGCTGGGTTAAGGAGGTGCGGAAATGGCGCAGGTTTTTGACTGGAGCATAAGGCAGTTCTTAAAGGAGGCCGCCTCCAACGCACCTACACCCGGCGGGGGAAGTGTGGCCGCACTCTGCGGGGCTTTGGCGGCGTCAATGGCGTCAATGGTGGCCAGCCTGACAGTCGGTAAAGAGAAATACGCTGAGGTCGAACCGGAGATGCAGGCGATGCTTCAAAAGACCGCTGCGCTCATTCAAAGGTTCGAAGAACTGGTAGCAGCGGATATTGAAGCCTTTAGTGCTTTCATGTCGGTTTACAAACTCCCTAAAGATACCGAAGAGCAAAAGGCGGAGCGGACCAGACGAATGCAGGAGGCCCTGGTTCAAGCCACCGAAACACCACTCAGTATAGCCGAAGCGTGCCTTGAAGTGCTGGAACTGGCCGAACAGGCCGCCTTGAAGGGGAACAAGGGTGCGGTCAGCGATGCCGGTGTGGCGGCATACCTCAGCGAAGCGGCGCTGAACGCGGCGCTGTTGAACGTTGATATAAACGTACCGCTCATAAAAAACGATTCTTATGTCGCGGAAGCACGCTCAAAAAAGGAAACATTGACGAATCAGGCCTCGGTGATCAAGCAGCGTGCAGCCTCCGCTGTCGCCGGGCGTTTAGCCGGCGGTTGACAGAGCGGTTACAGTTCTTTAAGCGGGGCTTCGCCTTACGGGAAGGTGCACTTCCCGTTTTTTATGCACTAATAACATACTGCAGACGTCTTTACTTTTCCTTTGTAATCCGGGATGTATGCTTCCCTGCGTTTAATATACATTGACAGATCAAACCGGTCATGTGAATATATAAAAGAAAACTCAATTTAGGAGGATTGGCGATGCTGAAGAAGTTTCTGTCATCAATAGGGATAGGTTCGGCGCGCGTTGATCTGATATTGCCGCAAGATACTTACCGCGCCGGGGATAAAATAACCGGGACCGTGCGTATCGAGAGCGGGAAGGTGGACCAGGAAGTAAACAAAGTCTACCTGCAGCTCCTCGTTCATGCCCACTATGGCG
>JBFLWY010000013.1:15621-65451 GCA_040757355.1 Bacillota bacterium
ATATTGCCGCAAGATACTTACCGCGCCGGGGATAAAATAACCGGGACCGTGCGTATCGAGAGCGGGAAGGTGGACCAGGAAGTAAACAAAGTCTACCTGCAGCTCCTCGTTCATGCCCACTATGGCGGTCGGGAGGAGCGGAAAGAGGTCAAACAGATTTTGCATTCTTCCGAAATTCTTCAGCCTTTAGTTGTTAAGGCGGGTGAAACCGCGCGAGAGTTTCCGGTTGAATTTCAAATACCTTTGACGGTTCCCATTTCCACACCGTCAACCAGGTTTTTCGTTCTGACAGGGTTGGACGTTAGCAAAGCGGTAGATCCGGGTGACTCGGACCCGATTATTATCTTACCTGACTGGCGGCGGGAAGTGGCAAAGAAGGCGCTGGAGAAGGAACTGGGGTTCAGACCCATAAGGGATTCAGGGGAATACAACGGCCGGCACCAGGAGTTTGAATACGTCCCGACCGGCTTCATGCGCGGTAAACTTGACGAGTTAGAAGCGGTTTTCCAACCGTCAAACGACGGTATACGGCTTTTTCTCGAAATAGACAAGAAGGGCGGCATGCTTGAGTTGTTTGATTTAGACGAGCGACACGTATCATGCTTTATACCTGACAACACCTTGCAGTCACCGCAGGAAACGGCCCGGTTCCTCGCAGGCTTCATCGAAAGGGAATTCAAGAAGATTTGACGCTGCCGTAATGGTCTTGCCCAGGCGAGCCGCGAAAGGTATGAGCAGTGAAAACGTTTACCACAGGTTGTCTCCGGAACCGGTGAAACCGGTTTTAAGCGTCTTTACCGGTCAGGATGAACTGTTTCAACAAGTTGAAAAGGCCTTGCAAGAACGGCTTGGAGCAATAGATTTCACCAGTACCCCCTTGCTTTTCCGTGAGACGCGGTATTATGAGGAAGAAATGGGCACCGGCCTGAAAAGAATATTCTACAGCTTTTCCCGCCTAATTGATCCGTCCGAACTGGTTTCATTGAAGCTCTGGACCATAGAACTGGAAGCCACGTGGAAAACGCAGGGAAAGCGGAGGGTAAATGTCGACCCGGGATACTTAAGCCTTGCCAAGCTTGTGCTTGCCACGACTAAGGATAACATCCACCGTATTTACCTAGGAAGGACAATCTATGCCGAGGTTACACTCTTTTTCAAACGCGGGGGTTTTCACCCGTGGCCCTGGACCTACCCTGACTATGCAAGTGTCGAATACCGGCGGATTTTCGAGCAAATTAGGGGAATTTACAAGAAGCAACTTGCAACTTTGCGGCAGCAGCGCCAAAAATGATGTTGTCCAGCTTTTTGTCACCAAATTGGTTATGCTTGGTGATATAATTGAACAATAGAAAAAATAGGTGAAAGCAAACTCGAATTGATTTGGTTTCTTCAAGAACTCCAGGACGATTGTCTAAGGAGTCGCCCATACCGCCTACGGCGGCACCGCCATATTTTTCAGATATCTTCCGCGATAAGGTGCTTATATGCTATACTTTCCATGTATGTATACTTATGCTGCATTACGGTGGAGAGTGTCGTAGATGAGTGAAGACAAACCGCTTTCCTTTGAGCAGTGCCTTGAGCGTTTAGAGGCTGTAGTAAAGGAGATCGAAAGCGGAAACCTCGACCTGGACACTGCTATCTCCCGTTTTACCGAAGGAATGGAATTGGTTAAACAATGCCGGATGCTGTTGTCCGGGGCGGAACAGAAGCTTTACCTGCTGCTGGAAAACGAAGGCGAGAAGCCTCTAACTACCAACGTTAGTCTTGACAAGGAGCCAAATAATGGACTTTAGAGACGCACTGGCAGAAAAGGCACGGATTATCGACCAGGCACTTGACGGTTTTCTCCCACCTGAAATGGCTCCACCCGGGGTCATCCACCAGGCGATTCGTTACAGCGTTCTCTCCGGGGGGAAACGGTTACGACCGGCGCTGGTTCTGGGGGCCGCGGAATCTGTGGGCGGCAAAGCGGAAAACGTACTGACAGCGGCCTGCGGCATCGAACTCATCCACTGTTACTCCCTGATTCATGACGACCTTCCGGCAATGGATAATGACGACCTCCGGCGCGGCAGACCTACGAACCACAAGGTCTTCGGTGAAGCTATTGCTATTCTTGCCGGCGATGCGCTCCTCACGCTGGGGTTTGAACTGCTGGCAAGGGCGGGAATGAGCGACGCGGTTTCCCCGACGGACGGCTTGCGGGTGATCGCTGAGGTTGCTGCGGCTGCGGGAACAGAGGGAATGGTCGGCGGCCAGGTTGTGGACATCACATGTCAGGAAACAGGCGGAAGTCCTGAACTGGTGGTACAGATCCATGAAAAGAAAACCGCGGCGCTTTTTGTGGCGTCAGTCAGGACGGGGGCCATCCTTTCGGGAGCGTCCCAGGAACAAATCGCTGCGCTGACGCGTTACGGAGAGAAGCTCGGCCTTGCTTTCCAAGTCACCGACGATATATTGGACGTGGTCGGAGACCCCGCCAAGACGGGTAAATCAACCGGCAGTGACGCAAAGAGACGGAAGCTTACCTACCCGGGCGTTTTCGGACTGTCTGCGGCACGGGAACACGCCGGGAAATTGGTGGAGGATGCGGTGGCCTCGCTGGAGGGTTTTGATGCATCGGCCGATTTCTTGCGCAGCGCCGCGCAATTCGTTCTAACTCGCCAGTTTTAAAGACTAATTTTCAGCTAGCATGGCTTAGCGGTTTCGGTGAGGTTACCGTGCACCGATGCGGTGTTTGTTAGTCAGCTTTTAATGTGCTATTATTATTTTGGTTCAATCCACAGATAAATGTGTTAGATTCTTTGATGTTTGAAAACTGTAGATGAGTAAGTGACGCAGTATCCTAGTCAGAACCTTTCTTCCGAAGGCGGGCCTAAAAATCCGTCACGGGCACATCGATGAAGTTCCTGGTGCTGGCTGCCGGCGCCCAGCCGGGGGCTGGTACTGGGAGTTAAGGCGGGAGGGCGAGCCGCAAAGGCATGCGGGCGTTGACCCTGTCGCCGCGGAGACCCAAGTGCGTGGGGAATTTGCCTATGGCTTGGGGTTGGAACCTGTACGTGGTGGAAAGCTGCGTGCAGTGTAGCCTGCCTTGAGTGGTCAGGGTGGATGAGGTTAAATGCGCGGGGCTCTGGTTACGGGCCCGTTCCAAAGGCCCGCAATCTGAAACCCTGACTGCAAAAGAGGCTAGGGAGAGAAGGGATCTGCCGGGGAAAACCCCTAGGCTGTTCGGGGCTACCGTGGCACTGCAGGGATTAAAGTGTAAGCTTAGTGGCAATCCAGCCCCGGAAGCGGTGACGCGCCGGGGATGCCCTTAAAGGGAAACCGCTGGCACGGCGACGGCCGGTGGGCGTCCGGGAAAACCTGCTGGACCTTAAGCTACAGCGTTTACTTGCGGTGCTGTCACTTACTCATTTACGTACAGACACGGTTGGAGGCTGGAGGCATTATGACTTAAGAGTTCGCCTTTACGTTCTGATAAACTCTCCACGACGGATCTACCTCTTACTTTCCAGTCTAAAACGGAGTGAAAAGTCTTTGGCAAACAACCGCCCCCGTCATTCTTACCTGCGGTATGTTCTTTTGGTGCTTACGGGTTCCTTCGCTGTAACACTGTCATTTGCGTTCGTTTCGGAGTCGTTTGTGCGGCAATTGAATGCGGCATGGCTGGCGGTCGGATTTTTAGTGTTTATTATCGCGTTAAACGTTATTTTCGATACCTTAGGAACAGCGGCAACAGCGGCTTCAGAAGCGCCGCTTAATGCGATGGCGGCGCGCAAAATCGTTGGTGCGCAGGAAGCACTGGTGCTGGTAAAAAACGCGGACAAAGTCGCGAACTTTACGAATGATGTGATCGGAGATATAGCAGGCACGATCGCCGGTGCGCTCGGAATTTCTTTAATGGCACAAGTTGTTTTATGGGGTTCTGGGGTAAAGGGGTTGTGGTTAAACATCCTGGTGACAGCGGTGATCGCTTCCGTTACCGTGACCGGTAAGGCCATTGGTAAACGCGTGGCGGTAACACGACCGAACCAGGTTGTTCTTTTGGCGGGGCGTCTGATTGCAGGTTTTAGCCGGGTAATAAAACCGTTTAACATTAAAAACGGCAAGTACCGAAAGAAAAACGGAAAGAATTTTAACAAAAAGAAGGTGCGCAGGGTTGGACGTTCTGGATTACGTTAAAACGCCGGAAGATTTACGCAGGCTGGACTTCAAGCAACTTGAAAAGCTTGCGGGAGAAATCAGAGCTCTGATTGTATCGACAGTGGCCAAAACAGGCGGTCATCTTGCTCCCAACCTCGGTGTTGTGGAACTCACGATTGCGCTCCACCGCGTCTTCGATACCCCCCATGATAAGATTATCTGGGACGTGGGACACCAGTGTTACGTCCATAAGATCCTGACCGGCCGACGGGAGCGTTTCGGTACCCTTCGCCAGTTCGGAGGCCTGAGCGGCTTTCCGTCGCGCGATGAAAGCATCTATGATGTTTTCAGCACCGGCCACGCAAGTACCTCCCTTTCTGCAGCTCTCGGCATAGCGAAAGCGCGCGACCTCAACCAAGACAAGTACGCCGTAGTGGCGGTTATCGGCGACGGAGCCCTGACGGGGGGAATGGCACTGGAGGCCTTAAACCATGCGGGCCACATTAAGGCCAACCTCATCGTAATTCTTAATGACAACGAGATGTCAATCGATAAAAACGTGGGTGCTCTTTCCGGATACTTAACGCGGTTGCGAACAGACCCGATGTATTATCGTTCCCGTGAAGAGTTCGAGGCGTTGATTCAAAAAATACCGGCTGTCGGTATGAAAATGTTGCGTATTTTGGAACGTCTGAAGGATAGCGTTAAGTACCTGGTGGTTCCGGGGATGTTTTTTGAAGAGCTTGGATATACCTATTTAGGTCCGGTGAACGGTCACAGCATACCGGCTCTGGTGAACACGCTGCAGAAAGCCAGAAAGCTGAAGGGGCCTGTTTTGGTACACGTGGTTACCCGCAAAGGTAAGGGATACCCGCCGGCAGAAAAAGACCCCGACCTTTTTCACGGCGTCGGCCCCTTCGACGTGGAAACCGGGAAAGTAAATACTTCTGAACGGGTATCCTACACAGAGGTTTTCGGCAATACGCTCCTTAGATTAGCAGAAGAGGATCCGCGAATCATCGCCATTACAGCGGCAATGCCTACAGGTACAGGGGTGAAGCATTTCGCCAGGCGTTTCCCGCACCGTTTCTTTGACGTCGGGATAGCGGAACAACATGCTGTAACGCTTGCCGCCGGACTGGCATCTGCAGGCTGGCGGCCCGTAGTGGCTATTTATTCGACTTTTCTCCAGCGTGCGTATGATCAAATTATCCATGACGTTTGTCTGCAGAGGCTGCCCGTCGTGTTCGCACTGGACAGGGGGGGTATAGTGGGGGAAGACGGGGTTACTCACCAGGGTATTTTTGACATCGCATACCTCCGTTCCATTCCAAACATGGCCGTTATGGCACCGATGGACGAAAACGAACTGCGGCATATGCTTAAAACGGCGCTCTCATATGTCGGTCCCTGTGCAATCAGGTACCCGCGCGGCAGCGGCACCGGCTGTGTAATGGACAAAGACCCGCGACCCATTCCCTTTGGTCAGGGTCTCATAATGCGGGATGGTCAGGACGTGAGTATTTTTGCGGTCGGCAATACTGTCTCCGCTGCCTTAGAGGCAGCTGAAAAACTTGCCGCTGCAGGAGTTGAGGCGGCAGTAATAAACGTAAGGTTTGTAAAGCCGATGGACGAAGCGTTGCTGCTGCGGTTTGCCCGCCAGACCAAGCGCGTGGTGACCATAGAGGAAGGAATCCTGGCAGGCGGGTTCGGGAGCGCTGTGGCTGAACTCCTTATGGACCACGGTATGAACGTGGAACTCGTACGCTTGGGAATTAACGATACTTTCGTGGAACACGGTACACCTGCAATGTTGAGAGAGAAATACGGGCTTACCGCCGAAGGGATAGTAAAGGCCGTTGGTCAGTCAAGACGCCGGCTGAGGGTGGCTCCCAGGAAAAAGTAATGAAGCCGCAACGAAACCGGTTGGATTTGGCATTGGTGCGGCAAGGCTGCTTTTCCAGCCGCGAGCAGGCGCGCGAAGCGATAGTTGCAGGTCGAGTCTTCGTTAACGGCCTGCCGGCAATAAAACCCAGCCGATTTGTTTCCCCCGATGATATCATTGATGTGCGCGGCGATGTCCTTCCATACGTATCACGCGGTGGTCTTAAACTGATTCACGCATTAAAGGTATTCGGCATCAGCCTCGCAGGGTTGACCGTACTCGATGTCGGCGCTTCAACCGGGGGTTTTACTGATTGCGCCCTTCAAGAGGGAGCCTGCCGCGTTTTTGCCATTGACGTAGGATACGGCCAGCTTGCATGGAAACTCAGAAATGACCCGCGCGTTACGGTATTAGAAAGGACCAACATCCGCTACCTTACCCCGGAAGCACTTGGTGAAAAAGCCGACTTTGCCGTCATTGACGTAAGTTTTATTTCCCTCGAAAAGGTGTTGCCGCCGGTTGGTTATCTTTTGAAAAAAGACGCGGCAGGACTTGCTTTGATCAAGCCGCAGTTCGAAGCAGGACCTGAAAACGTAGGCAAGAAAGGTGTCGTACGGCACCCCGCGACTCACGCAGCAGTCTGCGCCAAAATCGTTAGGTTCATCACCGCTATGAATTGGGAAGTCCGCGGGTTGACTCACTCGCCGGTACGCGGTCCAGAGGGTAATATTGAGTTTTTCGTATACTTCAGTAAAGTACCTGGTAAACCCTGGCGCGGAAATATAGAAGAGATTATTGCTCTGGCGCATGAGCTGTTTGGGAATGCAAAGCGTTAAAGAACAGTTTCTGAAGACTGTTTTTTCGGTAGTCTATGACCAAGTGCAAGACGGAGAAGCAGGAAAAAGGACCGCGAAGGACGAAGAAATGAAATCGTAATATAGAAGGAAGGTGACCAATAAATTGGAACAGGACCAGGCAGCCGGGAAAGTAAGGTTCTTTACCGGTGTGATCTGCGGATTCGTCATCGCCGCTCTGTTAGCCGCACTGCTCTCCTGGTATACTTACAAGGGAAAGGCGGTGGCAAAGGTCAACGGGACGTCTATCCGGTATTACGAATTCCACGAAGATTTGGAGAAGTTCTACGGTTCCGAAGTAATTGAGTATCTGATCCAAAAAACGATCGTCAGGCAGGAAGCCGAAAAGCGAAAGATTGTAGCTGATAAAAAGGAGATCGACAAGAGGTTTAACGACATAAAGTCTAAATACCCGTCTGAAGAAGAGTTTCAGAGTTTCCTAAAACAGGAGCGCCTAACGGCCGAAGATATACGGGAACAGATTATCGTACAGCTCCTGGCGGAAAAACTGGTGGGAAAAATGGATTATCAAGAAAAGGACTTGCTTGAGTACTACGAGCAGTTCCGGTATTCCCGTTACAATGACCAACCGTATGAAAAGGTTGAGAATCAAGTAAAAAAGGACTATGAGTCTTTATTGCGAGCGCGCTTGGTTCCTCAGACCATTCAGAACCTGTTGGAGAAAGCTAAAGTATCGTATTATTGGTAACCGTTGACTATAGCTCAAAATTACGGCTCAAAAAGGGTAACCGCTGGTCGTCAGGTTTATTTAGCGAACAGAGGTTTCCGGCATTTATCGGTCTGTGCCTGAGAGGCAATGACGGAGAATCACCCCCGTGCGTAGCATAGTCACGTGCTGTAAACAAAGGCCTCATCTGTTTAAACTGTATTTTAACTTTCGCACTGAATTTGCAGCTTGGTGGACAAGTTCTGACAAAGCCGCTGGCGTTGTCCCCAGGGAGCCCAGCACTCAGAGGTTTGTTGGCGAATGGTCGGTGAAACTAACCGGGCGAGTAAGATATGCTTCCCACTTCCCATACGTAGTTCGCTCAGGAACCCTGCGCCGATGTCGCGTCGGACGCACTTCCCAATGATCCGGGAGACAACGAACAGCACGGCTGTTCAACCACACTGCGAAAGCTGATAGTCTATTGTAACAAGTGACTCTAATCCAAGTAATCTTGGGATTTGGTGAAGTCAATATGGCTCTAAAAACAGTCGGACTGATATTAAAACCTGCCCAAAGTTCAGCAGCCGTGACCGAAGCGATTCTGCAATACCTTGACAAAAAGGGCATAGACGTTCTGCTGTTAGAAGAGCACGCGCCGCTTTTGGGAAGAAACGGTATAAACCGGGAAAAGATGAGTCGATACGCCGATTGTCTTTTTTCACTCGGCGGCGACGGCACGCTCCTTTCCACCGTTCCAATGGCAGCCCCTAACGGGCTGCCCGTCCTCGGCATAAACTTAGGCAGGCTTGGTTTTTTAACGGAGCTTGGCCCGGAAGAACTTTTTCCTGGAATTGAAGAAATCCTAGCAGGGCGCTACCGTATCGAGGAACGGCTTCTCTTGCACGGCAGGGTTGAGCGATCAGGCACCACCGTCAAAGAGGTGATTGGCCTTAACGACTGCGTTATCGGGAGGGGAGCGCTCAGCCGTCCCTGCAGGCTCGAGGTCCGTGTTGATGGATACTGCGCAATGAAGTTCAACGGCGACGGGATAATCATATCAACGCCGACCGGTTCAACCGCCTATTCTTTTTCTGCAGGGGGGCCGGTCGTTGAACCGACGGTTGAGGCTACAATTTTAACCCCTATCTGTCCCCACTCCTTCATGGTCCGGCCGATGGTCGTAAACGCTAATGCAAAGGTCCAGGTCTTGCTGGAAACCAGCATGGCCGGCTTCAGCTTAACCGCAGACGGCCGGGAAAGCATACCGCTCCTTGCCGGTGATAGGGTTATTATTGTTCGGTATCCGCATCCCTATAAACTAATAAGGGTATCCGCCCGGAGCTTTTACTGCATCTTAAGAAAGAAGCTTAGACTGGATGGTTTAGAAGAATGTAGCGAGATCTAAAGGAGCACAGTAAGAATGAAGATTTCAAGGCATAATAAGATCCTTCAGATAGTTAAGGAGCGTCCGATAACGAGCCAGCGACAGTTAGTAGAAGTATTGTCGGAGGCCGGTTTCCACGTAACCCAGGCGACTGTCTCCCGGGACGTGCGGGAACTGGGGCTGGTAAAAGTACCCGCTGAAACAGGCATTCGTTACATTACTCCCGAGTCAAGGGTAAAAAAACCCCGTGAAGAAGAGCGGTTACGCCGAATGGTTCGTGACGCGGTAATTGACCTTGATACCAGCGAAAACCTTGTTGTAGTCAAGACATTTCCAGGCGCGGCACAGGGGGTCGCCTCCGCCGTCGATCAAGCCGATTGGCCCGGCGTAATCGGTACCGTCGCTGGGGACGACACCTTTTTGATTATCGTTAAGTCGCGCGGTCAGGCCGCCGAGGTCCGTCAGCGCCTTAAAGCTCTCTTTACCGGCCAAAGTACTGAGTAAACATGCTAAGGTCACTAACGATCAAGAACATAGTCTTGATTGAAGATCTAACGATTGACTTCCACCCTGCTCTCAATGTGATAACGGGTGAAACCGGAGCGGGTAAGTCCGCAATACTTGACGCGCTCGAACTCGCCCTGGGGAAAAGGGCAAGCGGGGACTATATTCGCACTGGTGCCGAAAAAGCCACAATCGAAGCGGTGTTTTCTGTAGAAACGTCACCGGCCTGTCTGGCAGAGTGCGGCATCGAGCCGGAAGAAGGTCACCTTTCCTTTCTGCGTGAGCTTTACCGCCAGGGTAAAAGCTTATGCCGGATCAACGGACAGGCGGTTCCACTTTCCCTGTGCAGAGAGGCCTCCGAAGAACTCATTGACTTCCTTGTTCAGGGCGAACAACAGGCGGTGTACAATCCCGCCCGGCACGGCGAGATTCTCGACGCTTTTGCGGGACTGCTCGGGGCCAGAACGCAACTAGGGAGGGTTTACCAGCAGTGGCGGGCGGTGCGGGAAAAGGCGGAGATCCTGATGAACGAGAGCCGCGCGCGCTTGAGGCGTGCCGATATGTTGCAGTACGAGATTTCGGAAATCGACCGTGCTGCATTCAAACCGGGGGAAGTGGAGGAACTTATCCAAGAGCGGGAATGGCTTAACAACGCTGCCAGACTTATTGAGCTCGCAAACCGCGGACGCGCCCTTTTAGCAGGCGAAGAGGCTTCTGCTGTAGAGAGTGTCGGAGAGGCTTCAGCGATTATAACGGAGATTGCGCGCTACCGCGCAGAACTCAGAACCCACGCCGAAAACTTAAGTGAAGCAACTCTTTACATCACAGACGCAGCACGAGAACTGGAACGCCTGATCGCACAGGAGGACTACGACCCCCGTAGACTTGACGCTATCGAGGCTCGGCTTGACCTCTTCGAACGCCTTCGCCGCAAATACGGAGACACGGTCTCGGATATTTTGCGATACAGGGATGAAGCGGCCGCAGAGCTTGAGAGTCTAGCACGCGGGGAAGAAGAAGCGGGCAAACTGCAGGTGGAAGCCGACCGGCTGGAGAACGAATGGCTGACGAACGCGGAACGGCTCCAGGCAGCGCGTGAAAAAGCGGCCCTGGATCTGGAAGAGAAAATCACCCAGGAACTGGCTGCGCTGGCGATGGAGAAAACGGCGTTCAAGGTGATTTTTAACCCTATCCCGAATACACCCAACTTAAGGGGGATCACAGAGGCAGAGTTTTATTTTTCTCCTAACCCCGGGGAACCGTTGAAACCCCTCACGCGTATTGCGTCGGGCGGGGAAGCGGCAAGGACGATTTTTGCCCTCAAGGTGCTGACGTCGGAAAACGACCAAGTCGGGACTCTGTTCCTGGATGAAGTGGATACGGGAGTAAGCGGTCAAGCACTGACCGGTATCGCAAACAGACTCGACATCTTGTCACGGAAGAGGCAGGTGATCTGTATCACACACCAGGCCGTAGTGGCAGGAAGAGGAGCAGCGCACTTTTACATTAAGAAGGAAGTAGCCGGCGGACGCGCCGTTACCAAAGTGGTGCAACTTACTGGGGAGGCAAGGATAAAAGAAGTCGCACGCCTTGTCGGAGGCGCGCCAGAGACCGCTATTGAACATGCAAAGGAACTCCTAAGATAGGTTCTTAGATCAGGGCATAAAGGTCTATCCCTCCGGGAATCTTAAAACTCCGGAGGGGACCCGATTGCCGCGAAACCTGCGTTCTTTTGTTGTATTATTTTTCCTAAGTGTTTTATTCACCTCAACCTATATTGCTGCTGCCTTCTGGCCTGTCCGGCAAAGCCTCGCAGTCGGTGAAGTTTTACGCATATCTGAATCAGTTCCAGATTTCCTTCGTGACCACCTGGTTCTTACCACCGACGACAGTTATCCTGGATTCGGCAACTGCATTTCACTTTTAGACGAAGTAAAGGTAGCGGCTCCAGGAAGATTTCAGGCGCGGTTGGCGATCCACGGGGTCATCCCGATACGTACCATCGTTTTTGACGTACAACCGGTACTCCGGGTTTATCCGGGAGGACAGGCCGTTGGGGTATTGTTACACACCCAGGGAGTAATTGTTGTCGGCTATGCCGAAGTCGTTCATAAAGGCGGCACGAAATCGAGTCCCGCTGCAGAAGCCGGCCTTATGGTCGGAGATATAATCGTTAGTATTGACGGGAAGCCTGCCGCAAACGATCAGGTAGTGAAGGAAGCAGTCCTCCGTGCAGGCGGCAAAGGACGCCCGGTTTTCTTAGAAGTCGAAAGGCGCGGTAAAACAATACGTTTTAAGGTGCGGCCTGCTCTTTGCCGGCGTTCAGAGTCTTATCGGATAGGCCTCTTAATCAGGGACTCGGCGGCCGGTGTGGGAACGTTGACCTTTTATGAACCGGCGACCAGGACGTACGGAGCTTTGGGTCACGTGATAACAGACGTGACTACGAACAACCCGGTAGAGTTGGCGGAGGGGTCCATAATTGAGGCCTTCATCCAGGGAATCCGACCGGGACAAAAGGGCAAACCGGGCGAAAAATTAGGTATCATCAGCCAGGCTTCCACCTTATCCGGGACGATACAGCACAACACTGAATATGGAATTTTCGGCCGGCTGGACCGTATTCCACAGCACCCGTTCTATAAGAAACCTATCCCGGTAGCCCTGGCTCACCAAGTCCGGCCGGGACCGGCAACTATACTTACTGTAGTTAAGGGGAGCAGAATGGAGCAGTTTCAGATCGAAATCGTACGGACTAACCCTTTAAGTCGCGGCGGTAAAAAGGACATCATCATCAATGTTACCGACCGGCGTTTACTGCGGAGCGCCGGAGGGATAATTCAAGGGATGAGCGGCAGTCCGATTATTCAGTCCGGACGCCTGGTCGGCGCTGTAACCCATGTGTATATAAGTAACCCTCAAAAGGGCTACGGGATTTTCGCTGAAAGAATGCTCCGAGAGTGCAATCTGCTGTCATTAAAGAATAAACCGGAAGTATTTCTTGGAGATATTGGCTATTATTCGACAAAAGCTTGTTGTAAAATATAAAAAGAGAGGCTTTTCTGTATTACAAAAATATACCAGTTTTAAACTTTTTTACCCCCAAAGAGGAGGATATTCTTTTGTCCCAGCGAATTAGTTTATTACCAAAATTTGAACGAAACCTTCCGGTTAAGTTTAATAAAAAAGGGGGCAGTCAGCTTAATGAGTAAACCGGTACGCGTATTGATCGCTGACGATAATAGGGAGTTCTGCGAACTGTTAAAGGACTTCCTTAGTCAGCAACCCGATTTCGAGCTTGTTGGCGTTGCTTATAACGGACTTGAAGCCCTGCAGATCTTAGAAGAAACCCGGCCTAACGTAGTAATCCTGGATATTATTATGCCCCATCTCGATGGCATCGGCGTCCTTGAGAAATTCGCCAGCAGTTCACTTCCGTATCGTCCGAAATTCATTATTTTAACGGCTTTGGGACAGGAGGCCATCACCCAAAGGGCGGTTGAGCTTGGTGCCGACTACTACATCGTTAAGCCGTTCAACTTTTCAGTGCTGGCAAGCAGGATCAAGCAACTGGGCGACGGTACAGCAAGCAGCACCCCTTTCGTCGCGCCGGCAAAGCCGCGTAACCTGGACATGGCCGTAACGAATATCATCCACGAGATAGGTGTACCAGCCCACATTAAAGGTTACCACTACTTGCGGGACGCCATTTTAATGGTGGTAGAGGAGATTAATCTCTTGGGAGGTATTACCAAGGAACTCTATCCGATGATAGCGCATAAATACAACACCACTCCAAGCAGAGTGGAGCGGGCAATAAGACATGCGATTGAGCTTGCTTGGGACAGGGGAAATGTTGATGCAATATCAAAGTTTTTCGGCTATACGGTCAGCATGGCCAAAGGTAAACCTACCAATTCAGAGTTTATCGCTATGATTGCTGATAAACTGCGTCTCGAAACCAAAGTGAGCTGAAAGAGGAGACCTGGCCCCACGGTCAGGTCTCAGAGTTTAAGTGACGAATTATTTGGCTTGGATGGGAAAGCAGTTATGGACACGGCAGCAGAATAGGCTCAAAGTGTTTGCAACTTAAGGGTCTGAATAGTAAGAGATTATCATCCTGCGGTGTTTTATTTAAAATAAAAGCAGGGCGGCTAGATAATACATTGGAGTTGGAGTTTGACTTCTAAACAGCGACTGCTTGTATACTATGAATTAAAAGATGTTACCATGTGAATTGCCTGTCCTTGACTTATGTGTATAAACTATTATACTGATTATGTGTAGAATGGGTAAGGTGGCGAAATAATGGCGCTGAAAGGCCGGGTACGAGTCGACCGGCGGACGAAGAACCTGATCAAGCGCCTCCAACCCAACGAGGTGGCGATCATCAGCCACGGCGGCATTGACAAACTGGCTGCGCAGGGGCTTATCAATGGAAAATGCAAGCTGGTGCTCAATGCAGAGAGGTCTCTATCCCCTAATTACCCCAATGAGGGACCTTTGATGCTGGTTAAAGCAGGTATACCGATCATCGACAACCTCGGTCCAGCGGTGATGGAAATCCCGGAAGGCTCAGAGGTTGAAGTTATAGAAGGGAACGTTTATGCAAACGGAGCTTTCATTGCGCACGGGGAGAATCTTAGTATTGAAAAGATTTTAGAGGGAATGGCTGCTGCGAAAAGCCGGCTGGGAGAGGTACTGGTCCAATTCGTTGACAACACGTTGTCATACGCACGGGACGAGATCAGTCTTATAGCCCAACAGATGCCCATGCCGCCATTAAGAACTAAAATACAGGGAAGACATGCACTTATTGTGGTCCGGGGGTTTGATTATAAAGAAGACCTCCATGCAATAGGGTCTTACATCCGGGAGATGCGGCCGGTTTTAATAGGTGTTGACGGTGGTGCGGATGCCCTTCGCGAGTTTGGTTATCGACCGGACATCGTGATCGGTGACATGGACAGCGTAAGCGATGAGGCCCTGTTGGAAGCACAAGAAGTCATCGTCCACGCTTATCCGAACGGGAAAGCGCCGGGACTAAAAAGGGTAGAAGAACTGCGGAAAGACGCTGTTACTCTTCCCTTGCGCGGAACGAGTGAGGATGTGGCAATGCTGCTGGCTTACGAGAAGGGGGCGAGCCTGATCGTCGCAGTAGGAACGCATTCAAACGTGATGGATTTTTTAGAAAAAGGGCGGCAAGGGATGGGAAGTACTTTCCTTGTGCGTCTGAAGGTCGGCTCTATCCTGATCGATGCTAAAGGAGTTTCCCGGTTATATCAGGGAAGAGTTAGGGTTCGTTACTTAGCGCAGGTTGTGGCTGCAGCACTTTTACCGATTACCGCCGTGGCAGCTATTTCGCCGTCAATAAGACAGCTTCTTAAGCTGCTGTTCATCCAATTCCGTATGGTTATAGGATTATAAAAAAAGGGGAGTCCAACGTGATCATCGATATCCGCTACCACATAATTACGCTGGTTGCGGTTTTCTTAATGTTAGGGGTCGGTATTCTCATCGGTACAACAATGGTTGGAAACGAAACCCTTGTCAAACAACAAAAGCAACTGGCGGATCGGTTGGAGGATCAGTTAAACGGACTTCGTATGGAGACTTTGGAAGTGCAGGAGCGTTGTGACCAGTTGGAGGAGGAGAACAACACCCTGCAGCTTTTCGCACAAAATATTGTGCCCTTTACTGTGACCGGAAGGTTAAACGGTGAACGTGTCGCCGTTATCGAAATTGGTGGAACTGCGTCCGATAAACTGTTGAATGATCTAAAGGCTGCAGGAGCTTTCGTTGAGCCGGTTATCACTTTGGCAGATGAGTTCGATGTGACCGGCCACGAAACGAAAATTGCCCAGGATTTTGGTTGGTCTGGAAGGAAACCCGAGGAACTGACCGCTCAACTGGCCCGTGAAATCGGACGGGCGGTTGCCACCGGCCGGAACCCTGTATTCATTGACTACCTCATCGGGGAAGGGCTGATCACTGCCACGGGCAGTTACAACGCTCCGGTAAAAGCTGCTGTCGTCATCGGTGGGGTTGAAGGGACGGAGACCAGGCGCATTTCGAATGTTGACCTCAATTTAGTGGACGGGCTGGTTTCAGAAGGGATTGTTGTAGCCGCTGTCGAGGAAAGCACCGGTAACGGTATTAGTATTAAGGAGTACCAAAAAAGGAAGATTAGTACTATAGACAACATCGATACACCATGGGGCCGGGTGGCGCTTGTTTTAGCACTGTCGGGTCACCCCGGCAACTACGGGTCAAAACCAACGGCAAAACAGATGCTGCCGCCTTATCCCGGTGGGGGAACGAAATGAAGAAGGTTTCCGTCATCATCCCTGCTTACAATGAGGCAGCCCGGATAACAGATACGGTGAGCGCGGTGCGCATGATTCCCGAAGTGACCGAGGTAATAGTTATCGACGACGCATCCACAGATGAGACAGGGCATTTAGCAACAGCAGCCGGTGCAAGAGTAATCCGGCTCCCTAGAAACAGCGGTAAAGGAGCTGCCCTAAACAAGGGTGTACAGGCGGCCGCAGGGGACATAATCGTCCTCCTCGATGCCGACCTGGGCGAAAGTGCGCAGGAAGCACGCAACCTGATCCTTCCTGTTATAAACGGTGAGGTGGATATGGCTGTGGCCCGTTTACCTTCGCCGAAAACTAAAGGCGGGTTTGGTCTTGTACGTGGTCTGGCCAGCAGGGGGATAAGGTTTTTTACCGGCCTTGAGATGAAGGCGCCTCTTTCAGGACAAAGGGCGATGTCAAGAGAAACCCTTTCAGCCGTCACGCCTTTTGCCGACGGTTATGGGGTGGAGGTAGCCCTGACAATTAGAGCAGTCCGCCGGGGATACCGCGTGGCGGAGATTCCATTATCGATGCGCCACCGCGAGACAGGTCGAAATGTCAGTGGTTTTCTTCACCGCGGGCGCCAGTTTCGCGACGTCCTTATTACACTGGGTCGCTGTTACTTTGAGCACCGAAGAACGGGCAAGGTGGCCGGTTAAATGGCGGGTTGGCAGTACCTTACAGCTCTGGTGACGGGATACTTAGTTACTCGTTTTATCCTAAATCCGTTTTTGAGCCTGCTTCGTACATCCGGCTGCATGCATCCCAACTATCTCGGCCGGGAAATCCCCGTCGGGGGAGGAATAGTCTTCTTTTTCTCGTTCCTGCCTTTGTCAGTTCTCACCCTATTTTTTACTTCCGGCCGGTTTAACGAAGAAAGACTACTGCCCTTTTTGTTCCTAACGGCGGTAAGCACCCTGGTCGGTATCATGGATGACGTTTGGGGTTCTCGCACTGTATCGGGATTGAAGGGTCATTTCAGGCGGTTGTTCCGGGGTGAAATCACAACGGGTGCTTTAAAGGCCATTACTATTGGCATGAGCAGCCTGATCATGTTTCTTCCCGGCGAAAACATCTGGGATGGTTTGTTAAACGCAGTGCTGGTAGCTCTATGGGTAAATACTCTCAACCTTTTTGACCTCCGCCCCGGCCGTGCGGGCAAATTCTTTGTCCTGATAGCCCTTATTTTAACAGCAACGGCGTGGAAAAGCCCCGAAATTATACTGCTTTCGGCAACAGCCGGCGCACTGCTTGCATTCCTTCCGGTTGACTTACGCGCACGGGCAATGATGGGTGATGCCGGCGCAAATACCCTCGGTGCGGTTATCGGGCTCCTGGTTTCCTGGACGCTCGGATTCAATACCAGGTTAGGGATACTCGTAGCGCTTCTATTACTGCACTTATTGACGGAAAGATACTCTTTAACGAAGATTATTGCAAAGAATCGCGTACTTGATTTCCTCGATCGCCTTGGCCGCGGTTAGAAAAACGGCGGGAAAACTGAATAGGCGCTATGGCTGTACCGGCATTTCCGGGGAGTCGCTCACGACCAGCACTCAATGGACTTCTTGCCCTTTGAAGGACAGACCTTCATTGAGCTTAAATGCCCAGCACTCAATAGGACTTTTTGAGCTTTGGAGGAGAGACCTTCTTTAGTCTAATGAAGTGATAGCTTTCAAACTTCAAGGTTATATTGAGTGCTGGGTTAAACTTCAAGGATTACATTGAGTGCTGGGTGGCACCGGAAATGAAAATTGCCTCTCTGCAGGTTATCCTTAGGCGAATTGGGAAGCGAGCGGTTTCTTACGGGTCGATGCTTTTAAAAACAAACGCGTAAGCAGGATTTTCAGGAATTATGCCGAAAGCGTTACCATTGACACTGGAAAAAACGATTAGCAGGGTTAACATATTCCTCGGCGGTCTTGGAAGCGGCAAGACGACAATAGCCCTGAACGTTGCCCTTTACGCCGCTGCCGAAGTCTTTGCCGAAAATCCGGAAATGAAAGCGGGCTGCGGAAGGGTAGCACTTATCGATCTTGACATTGTGAACCCGTACTTTCGTTCCCGGACGGTACAGAAGGAAATGGCAGGGTACGGCGTAGAGGTCGTTTGCCCTCCCGTATCAATCGCACAGGGAGATATACCGGCACTGCCCGCGGCCATCCGGGGCGCCTTGGACTCCAGTGACTGCGTCGTATTCGATATAGGAGGCGATACGGTCGGAGCAACGGCACTCGGCTGTTACCAGCCGTACATACTTGCCAAGGAGCACTGTCTTTTTTTTGTTGTAAACGTGCGGCGGCCCTTCACCGGAACCGCTGAAAAGATCAGAACTGCAGTCGGCGAAATCGAGGAGGCCGCCCGTCTAAAGGTTAACTTCCTGATTAATAATACCAATATCGGTCGGGAAACCAGCTTGGGAATAGTGTCGGAAGGAATGGAGATCGTTCAGCAGGCGGCAGAATTACTAGGGATTCCCGTTGCCTTCAACACTATTTTAGAAGAACTGGCCGTGTCTGAGACGGGTGAAGTCGCCGCTGGGTTTTTACCGCTTAAAAAAATGTTGCGCCTGCCTTGGGAATAAGGGTTAGGACGTTTAAACACCAATAAAGTAAAAATTTTTATAGGAGTGTATTTTGTGCCGCAGGTTTTCTTTGACAAGGAGCGGTGCAAGGGCTGCGAACTTTGCATCAGTGTCTGTCCCAAAAAAATAATCACCCTTTCCCAGGAGATCAACTCCCTTGGCCTTCATCCGGCGGCTATTACGGACGGCAGCAAGTGTACCGGCTGCGGATTCTGCTTTTTCGTATGCCCGGACTTGGTGGTTACGGTTTTAAGGGAGGAAGAGACTGATGGGTAAGATTCTCATGAAAGGGAACGAGGCATTTGGGGAAGGGGCTGTCCGGGCCGGTTGCCGGTTCTTTTTCGGCTACCCGATAACACCGCAAAGCGAGTTGCCGCATTACCTGGCCCGTCGTATGCCCGAGGTGGGCGGCCTTTATCTTCAGGCGGAAAGCGAGGTAGCCGCCATCAACATGGTTTACGGGGCAGCGGCGGCGGGAGCCAGGGTGATGACCTCCTCCTCCAGCCCCGGGATCAGCTTGATGCAGGAGGGAATTTCTTACATCGCATGCGCAGAGTTGCCTGCTGTTGTGGTAAATATCATGAGGGGCGGACCCGGCCTCGGGAACATTGCTCCGTCGCAGTCCGACTACTTCCAGGCAGTCAAAGGTGGGGGCCACGGTGATTATAAGCTCCCGGTCCTGGCGCCTTCTACGGTTCAGGAGATTATAGACCTCGTGGAATTGGCCTTCGAACTGGCGGATAAGTACCGGAATCCGGCTATGGTGGTGGGAGACGGTTTTCTCGGGCAGATGATGGAACCCGTTGAACTCGGACCGGTACCCGACGTGCAGCTACCGGCCAAGACCTGGGCCACCACTGGTACCGCCGGACGGAATACGCGAAATATAATTAATTCGCTGTACATTGAGCCGGAAGAACTTGAAAAGGTAAACCTGCGCCTGCAGGCCAAGTATCAAGAGATGGAAATAACCGAAAAGCGCTGGGAAGAATACCGGCTGGAGGGTGCGTCGCTGGTCCTTGTTGCTTTCGGGATGGTAGCCAGGATCGCTAAGGCGGTAGTCGATAAATTGAGGGCTGAAGATATACCTGCAGGGCTGATCAGACCAATAACCCTGTATCCCTTTCCGGATCTACCGGTAAAATCAGCGGCGGAAACTGCGAAATCCTTCCTGGTTGTGGAGATGAACGCGGGGCAGATGGTGGAAGACGTCCGGCTTGCTGTTGAAGGCCTCCGGCCGGTGCATTTCTACGGCCGCACCGCCGGGATGCTTACAACGGTAGCCGAAGTAACCGCGGCGGCGAAGGAGATCTGGGAGGTGCTGAAGTAATGGCCGTTTCGTTAAAGCGGACCGAAGGGCTTACCAATAAACCATTTCACTATTGCCCGGGTTGCACCCACGGAATCATTCACCGTCTGGTTGCGGAAACGCTGGTTGAACTGGGTATACTGGAGCGGACGGTCGGTATTTGCCCGGTCGGGTGCGCCGTTTTTGCTTATGAGTATTTTAACTGCGATATGATTCAGGCCGCGCACGGGCGTGCTCCGGCGGTAGCAACCGGGGTGAAAAGGACGCTGCCGGACAGGGTGGTCTTTACCTATCAGGGGGACGGCGACCTGGCGGCAATCGGTACCGCGGAGATTGTGCACGCAGCCTCGCGTGGAGAGAAGATTACCACGATATTCGTGAATAACGCCGTTTACGGTATGACGGGAGGCCAGATGGCGCCAACCACTCTTCTGGGGCAGAAGACGACCACCACCCCGTACGGCCGCCGGCCGGCGGATGCCGGTTTTCCGTTAAGGGTTGCAGAAATGCTGGCAACCGTTCAGGGTTGCGCTTACGTTGCCCGCGTAGCCGTTAACAGTCCTAAAAACATCCTGCGCGCGAAAAAGGCTGTTCGGCGTGCGTTTGAAATTCAGCTCGAGGGTTTGGGTTTCACCCTTGTAGAAGTCCTCTCCACCTGCCCGACCAACTGGGGGCTGAGCCCGCCGGAAGCCATGCGCTGGCTGGAAAAGAAGATGATCCCGGTATACCCGCTTAGTGAATTCAAAGTCCCGGAGGTAGAAAAGCAATGTTAGAAGAGGTTCTCTTGGCGGGATTCGGGGGGCAGGGCATCTTGTCCACCGGGATGGTTCTGGCCTACGCGGCAATGGCAGAAGGTCTACACGTTGCGTGGATTCCTTCCTATGGACCGGAAATGCGCGGCGGGACCGCAAACTGTGGGGTAACCGTATCCGACACCCCCATAAGTTCGCCGTTTGTGGCGGAGCCGACAACACTCATCGCTATGAATCAGCCCTCGCTGGAAAAGTTCGAAACCGCTGTGGTTCCGGGAGGCCTATTGTTGTATAATGCTTCTCTTGTCAGCCGCGGAGTGACACGTTACGATCTACGTACCCTGGCGATAAAGGCCAACGAAGAGGCGGAAAAGATCGGCAACGTGCGTGTAGCGACAAACGTTATGCTCGGTGCGTTCCTAGAAATTACCGGGGTTGTTTCGCTGGCAAGTGCCGTTAAAGCATTAGAGAAGGTGCTCCCGGCCCACCGGCACAAACTTATACCGGCAAACCAGCGGGCGCTCGAGGCGGGGGCGTGGGTGGCGAGAGAGGCGGGAATGAACATTACAGGCCGAACGACGGTATAGACAGAAAGGGGAATTTCTTGATTAACAGGGACCGCATCCTCAGCGAGTTTTTGGAACTGGTGCAGATAGACAGCGTGTCGGGCCGGGAACGGCAGGTTTGCGATCTTTTAACGGGACGCCTTCAATCCCTCGGTCTTCAAGTGGTGGAAGACGGTGCCGGGGGGCCGCGGCCCGATGCCGCAGGCAATCTGATTGGACGTCTGGCTGGAACAGCACAGGGGCCACACCTCCTTTTTTGCGCCCACATGGATACGGTAGAGCCTGGAAGAGGGGTTAAGCCGGTGGTGGGAGCAGACGGCGTGGTGCGTTCAGAAGGAGATACAATTCTAGCGGCCGACGACAAGGCCGGAATTGTGGCGATAATGGAGGCCTTGCGCGTTATTCGCGAACAAAGTATTGAACACTGCGATATTTCAATTTTGTTTACCGTCTGTGAAGAAACCGGTCTTCTCGGCGCCAAGAGACTTGATCCGTCGTATACGGCTGATTTCGGCTTCGTCTTGGATTCAACAGGTCCACCCGGAGAGATCATAATACGCGCACCCTCTCAGGACAAAATTACTGCAACCATTTACGGTAAAGCTGCACACGCAGGCGTCAATCCGGAGAAGGGTATAAATGCCATCTACGTCGCGGCTCAGGCCATTGCCGCCATGAAACTCGGCCGGATTGACCCGGAAACGACTGCTAACATCGGCATCATCAGCGGCGGTAAAGCCACAAATATTGTTCCTGATTCCGTATACCTCGAAGGGGAAGTCAGGAGCTTAGAGAATACCTTGCGGGTCGAAAATACAAACCTTATTTGCAGTATACTGGAGGAAACCGCTCGGAAGGCGCATACACGGGCGGATATCAACGTCGAACTTCTTTATGAAGGTTTCAGCTTCCCAAAGGAAGCACCTGTTGTCGAACTGGCTAGAAAGGCTATGCACCGCCGTGGTCTGGAGGCGGTTCTTACCCAAAGCGGTGGGGGGAGCGATGCCAATATTTTAAACGGCAGGGGGATCCCAACGGTGAACCTGTCCACCGGGATGGAAAATGTACATACCACGAATGAACAAATCGCTGTCGCCGACATTGTCACCATGGCCGGACTGGTACTCGAACTGGTGCTCTGTGCGCGCGGCGGAGATTGATGTTGCTGAGGGACCTATGGACTTCGTGAAGATGCACGGGTTGGGGAACGACTTTGTCATAACGGTGGGCGAGAGTGTCCCTCCGGACCCTGGTGATCTTGCACGGCGGGTGTGCGACCGGCATTTCGGTGTCGGCGCGGACGGATTGGTTTTTTTGCTTCCTTCAAGGAATGCCGACTTACAAATGCGCATATTCAACCCGGACGGTTCCGAGGCTGAAATGTGCGGCAACGCCATCCGCTGCGCTGCGAAATATGCCTTTGAATCCGGATTGGTAGAACATATAGAACTCCGTATAGAAACGGGGGCAGGAATCCTTGTACCCCGGCTTTCGATTGACGCCGGCCGTGTCAGGGAAGTAGAAGTAAATATGGGCAAGCCCGTGTTGGAACGAAGTCTCATCCCCATGAAAGGGCCGCCCGGCAGGGTGGTGGACGAACCGTTCGATGTTGCAGGGGAGACTTACCGGATAACCGCAGTTTCCTTCGGTAACCCCCACTGTGTCCTGTTTGTCCCGGATGTATCAGCCATAAACCTTCCGGTGGCGGGGCCGGTAATCGAAAACCATCCAGCATTTCCCCGCCGAACGAACGTCGAATTCGTCCAGGTACTCAGCCCCCAAGATGTAAGTGTGCGGGTATGGGAGCGGGGGGCAGGCGAAACACTGGCCTGTGGCACCGGCGCTTGTGCGGCAGCGGTTGCCGGGGTTCTCAACGGTCTGACCGGTCGGCGTGTTCTGGTCCGGCTTCCTGGGGGGGAACTTTTGATAAGCTGGTCCGAAGATGATAACGTTTACATGACCGGCCCGGCTGTGGAGGTCTTTACCGGCCAATGGCCAGAATAGCTTCTTGAACCTTATATTTCACAACATAAAGTAACATTTTGCTAGTACGCATGGGGGGATACTATTGCCAGAGGTAGCCGAAAGAGTTAAGAACTTACCGCCATATCTTTTTGCCCGGATCGAAAAACTCATTGAAGAGAAAAAATCGGCAGGTGTAGACGTCATCAGTCTGGGTATTGGTGACCCGGACCAGCCGACACCGGAGCATATCTGCGCCGAAGCCGCCCGCCGGCTTTACGAACATGAAAACCACCAGTACCCTTCCTCCGCAGGAATGCTTGCCTTTCGTGATGCTGTTGCCCGGTGGTATGCCCGGCGTTTCGGGGTTGAACTGGACCCCAGGACCGAAGTTGTTTCCCTTATCGGATCCAAAGAAGGGATCGCCCACATCTCCTGCTGTTACGTCAGTCAGGGGGATACGGTACTGGTACCCGACCCGGGATATCCGGTATACGCCGGTGGCACCATACTCGCCGGGGGTAAGCCTTATCTTTTGCCGCTTCTGCCTGATACGGGTTTTCTGCCGCGGCTTCAAGACGTGCCCACCGAGATAGCAAGACAGGCAAAAATACTTTTCTTGAACTACCCAAACAATCCGACGGCCGGCGTGGCGAGCGTTCAGTTTTTTAAGGAAGTGGTGTCCTTTGCACGTGAATTTGACATTCTTGTTTGCCACGACGCTGCCTATACGGAAATTGCCTACGACGGCTACCGGCCGCCAAGCTTTCTGGAGGTTGAGGGGGCGAAGGATGTAGGGATAGAATTCGGTTCCGTCTCCAAACCTTACAACATGACCGGATGGAGGTGCGGCTGGGCGGTAGGGAATGCGGAAGCTGTTGACTGCTTGGGAAGGCTCAAGTCGAACATAGATTCAGGTGTTTTTCAGGTCGTCCAGTACGCCGCGATAGCCGGTCTCAGCGGCCCCCAGGACGCCCTGACGGAGGTTAATAAACTGTACAAGGAGCGCCGTGATATTGCTGTTAACGCACTGAAAGGGATGGGTTGGTCCGTAGAGGCGCCAAAAGCCTCGTTTTACCTTTGGCTGCCGGTTCCGAAAGGCTTTACGTCCGAGTCGTTTGCTGAAGAATTGATAGCAAGAGCCGGTGTTGTAGTCACTCCCGGCACCGGGTACGGAAAATATGGGGCCGGGTTTTTCAGGATATCGTTAACAATACCTACACCCAGACTGCAGGAAGCGTTTGATCGCCTCAAACAAGTATTGGGCCGGGTTAGTTTTGAGAAGTGAGAAATGTTGGCGGACCTGCAGCACAAAGGAGGAAAACCATCATGCAGCTTTCGAGCCGTGCCCGGGGGATCAGCCCCTCACCGACACTGGCTGTTGATGCAAGGGCTAAGGAACTCGCCGCGGCGGGAGAGCGGATTATTAACTTCGGGGTCGGTGAGCCTGATTTTGATACACCTGAGCACATCAAAGCCGCCGCTGCTGAAGCAATGGCACGAGGCCTGACTAAGTATACGCCTGTAACGGGAACGCTTCAGTTGAGGAAAGCCATTTGCGATAAGTTTTATACTGACAACAATCTTGCTTATGAACCTGATGAAGTGGTCGTTTCATGCGGCGCGAAGCACTCCTTATACAACGCTGTTCAGGTTCTGGTGGAGCAGGGAGACGAGGTGATTATACCTGCGCCTTACTGGGTGAGTTACGTTGAGCAGGTGAAGCTTGCAGGCGGCGCACCGGTAGTGGTTGAAACCCGTCGCGAAAATGATTACAAATTGACCCCCGAAGAGCTTTCCCGTTCCCTTACACCTCGCTCGCGCATGTTGATCCTGAACTCCCCGTCGAACCCGACCGGGTGCGTATACACCAGAGAGGAACTGGAAACGATAGCCGGTGTGGCGGTGGAAGCGGGCATATGGGTTCTGTCAGACGAGATTTATGAAAAACTGGTGTACGACGGTGCCGCTCACTTCAGCATAGCGTCATTTGGTCCTGAGATTAAGAGACAAACGGTGGTAATAAATGGAGTCTCGAAATCATACGCCATGACCGGGTGGCGGATAGGCTATGCCGCCGCTCCCGCTCAAGTGGCTAAGGCAATGGCAGACCTCCAGAGCCACAGCACCTCCAACCCTACCTCAATTGCTCAGGCTGCTGCCGTTGCGGCGCTCAGCGGGCCGCAGGAACCGGTTATGGAAATGCTTTCGGCCTTTGCCGTCCGCCGGAAATACATCCTCGAGCGTCTCAATGCCATCCCCGGCATCAACTGCCGGAAACCTGCCGGTGCTTTTTACGCCTTTCCCGATGTCTCTGCTTGCTTTGGGCGCCGGTATGGGGACAAGTCAATTACCAGCGCTGCCGACCTGGCAACCCTCCTTCTCGAGGAAGCCAAAGTTGCGGTAGTGCCCGGAATTGCTTTTGGGAACGATAGTTGTCTGCGGTTCTCTTACGCTACCTCTCTCGAAAGCATTACAGAAGGTATGGACCGGATCGCCACCGTGATCAGTAATTTACGATAAGGTTAATAACAATAATACGGCTGTTGACAAAGGATTCGGGCTCGATTAACCTATTTTCGGTGTAACAAGCGGATAAAACCCTTGTTTATGATGGTCTCGCGCATTTTTTCTTAAATTTTTGCAGGGATTTTTTACTTAAAGCAGAAAAATAACTAAAGTTGAACCGAAATAAGGGTGGTGAGAGAAAAGTTGCGTAGTATGACCGGGTACGGCTGCGCAGAAGCAGTTTCCCCGGGTGGGAGAGTGATAGTGGAGATAAAAGCGGTAAACCATCGGTTCTGTGATGTAATCATTCGGTTACCGCGTACTTATGTCTGCTTTGAAGACTCTTTGCGGAAGCTCGTACAGGAGAGTATTGCACGGGGCCGGGTGGAGGTTTATATTACCATTGAAGAGGTAGCGGGCAAAAATATCACCGTACAAGTTGACAAAGAGCTTGCGATTGCGTATTATAAAGCCTTGGAGGATCTCTGCCGTTGCCTGGGTCTCGGTGAATCCGTCAGTTTACAGAGTATAATTGCTCAACCGGGTGTCATGAGCCTGGTCGAAATCCAGAGCGATACCAATCAAATGTTTCCGATTGTGGAAAGCGCCACCAAGCAAGCCCTGGCCCAACTCATCCAAACAAGGGAAACCGAAGGGGCCGTCCTGGTGAGGGACATCCGTGACCGCCTTGGGCGCATCAAAGAGATTTGTACGCTGGTGGAAGAAGAGGTGCCGCGTGTCGTTAAGTCTTACCGGGAAAGGATTTTGGAACATCTGAAAGAAGTTTCGCATCTCATAGACCCCGGCAGGCTTATGGGTGAAGTGGCGCTGCTCGCTGAAAGGGCGGACATCACGGAGGAACTGGTGCGCTTGAGAGGACACATTAAACGGATCGAAGAGACGCTTGTTTCGGAATCGCCGGCAGGCCGGCGCTTGGATTTTTTGTTACAGGAGATGTTTCGCGAGTTCAACACCATCGGCTCCAAAGCCCAGAATCTTCATATAAGCCAGTTTGTCATCGACGCGAAGAGCGAGCTTGAAAAGATGCGGGAGCAGGCGCAGAACCTTGAATAAAAAAATAACATCTGACATCTTGCATCTGACTTCCGAAATATGCAGCTTATCACCGCGCCCCACCGGATTTGGTGAATACTTAGGAAATACGGGTTGTTGGTTTAAGACCCCACCCGACAGGAAGGAGGGAGAGTTTTGGATATCAAACTAATCAATATCGGTTTTGGGAATATCGTTTCCGCTAACCGGATTATCGCTATCGTTAGCCCGGAATCTGCACCTATCAAAAGGATTATCACCGAGGCTCGTGACAGGGGCATGCTGATTGACGCCACTTACGGCCGCAGGACGCGGGCAGTTATTATTACTGATTCGGATCACGTGATTTTGTCCGCGGTTCAGCCGGAAACCGTAGCACACCGCCTCACTCCTAAAGGATCCGGAGCAGAGGAGCCGAAAGAGTGAATCAAGGGCTTCTCCTGGTGATCTCCGGGCCTTCAGGGGTTGGTAAAGGAACCGTTTGCCGCGCGCTTAACGCAATGGACCCATCGGTCTACCTCTCAATTTCTATGACAACCCGCCTGCCGCGTGAAGGAGAAAGAGAGGGAACAGAGTATTTTTTTGTCTCGGAAGAGCAGTTTAAGGAATTAATAGCGAAAGACCAATTATTAGAGTGGGCACGCGTGTACACGTATTACTACGGGACGCCTCTACGACCGGTTATAGAAGCGAGGGCTGCTGGTAAAGACGTTGTTCTGGAAATTGACGTCCAGGGAGGCTTTAAGGTACGGGAAAAATGTCCGGACAGCGTTTTAATTTTCATCCTTCCTCCTTCGCTCGAAGAACTTCGCTCACGATTATTCAAGAGAGGCACCGAAGACAAATCTGCAATTGAGACCCGCCTCCGCTGGGCTCAAGAGGAATTGCGTTGTGCCAGCCGGTATGATTACGTTGTAGTGAACGACTGGGTGGAAGAGGCGGTTGCGAAGATCAACGCAATCAGAACCGCTGAGAAATGTCGGCCGCGCTACCAGCGGTTCGTGGAAACAACTGCCAGTCCCCGTTGAGTGGAATGACTTTCGCAGGTTTGTGCAAACCGGGAGTGGTTCGAGAGCCGGCTTGAAGAACCAGATTGCTTTAGAGAATGACGAGGAGGGGAAGCACACTTAGTGTTTATGCCGATGAACAATCCTCCTATCGACAAATTGTTAAAGGTATCCAGTAACCGTTACGTTTTAGCGATTGTGGCTGCAAAGTATGCCAGGACAATTACTGAAAAGATAAATGCGGGGCTTTTGGATGAAGGAGTAAAACCCGTTTCAAAAGGTCTTGAGGAAATATCCACCGGTAAGGTGAAGTTTACACCGCCCGGAAAAGGAATCAAATAAACCGTCGATATCCGTGTTGAGTGCTTTGCCGGGTATAAATAAGCCCGAAGGAAAAGTTTCGTGATGCTGAGCGAAAAACAGGTCATTGTCGGTGTAACGGGAGGCATCGCCGCTTTCAAGGCAGCGGAGTTAGTCTCGTGCCTGCGTACGGAAGGCGCCTCCGTGCGAGTGGTATTAACACGCGGTGCTCAGGAGTTTGTTCGGCCGCTTACGTTTAAAGCGCTTAGTGGCAATGACGTTTATACCGATTTGTTCGGCGGTACCGACCCGTTGCCGCATATCACCCTGGCCGAGAAAGGCGACATTCTTGTTGTTTACCCGGCGACGGCAAACTTTATCGGACAAGCAGCCGCCGGTCTGGCCCCTGATCTGCTGACGACCCTTCTCCTTGCCTTTAAGGGCCCGGTAGTTATCTGCCCTGCAATGAACACTAAAATGTACACCAGCACCGTAGTGCAGGCAAATCTTCGGCTACTCGAAGAGCGCGGTTTAGTAATTCTGCCGCCTGAGGCCGGTCGCCTTGCGTGCGGTGAGGTCGGACCGGGGCGCCTCCCGGCGCCGGAAACCGTGCTGGAAATGGTCAGGGGGACGCTGCAGGCCAAGGATCTGAAGGGCTTAACTTTTCTCGTAACCGCAGGGCCGACCCGGGAACCGCTGGACCCGGTTCGTTACATTACCAACCGCAGCTCGGGGAAGATGGGATACGCCGTAGCCAGGGCTGCACGCGATCGGGGTGCCCAGGTTATCCTGATTAGTGGTCCAACGGCCCTATACCAACCCCCAGGGGTCACTTTTGCAAGAGTAAATACCGCATTGGAGATGCGCAAGGCGGTTGCAGAACACTTCAACAACGCGGATGTTGTGGTTATGTGCGCTGCAGTAAGCGACTACCGTCCGAAGGAGATCTCGAAAGAAAAGCTTAAAAAAGGCGCCGCAGAGATTACGGTGGCGTTCACCGAGACCCCCGACATTTTGGCCGAACTCGGCAAAAAGAAGCGTCACCAGCTTTTGGTCGGCTTTGCGGCCGAAACCGGTGAATTGTGGCTGCATGCCCGCTCAAAACTTGAGGCAAAGAACCTGGATCTCGTCGTCGCCAACGACGTACGAAAACCAGACGCCGGGTTTGAAGCAGACACCAATACCGTATGTCTGGCATTTCGCGACGGCCGCTTCTTAGAACTGCCTACAATGAACAAATACCTGGTAGCCCACCACCTTATAGATGCCGTTTTGGAACTCCGGGGAGAAAAGACGGCGCGTGGATGAGCCAAAACTTGCCAGGGTCGTAGTAAACCGCCCCTTATACGGTACCGACGGGGTCTTTAATTACGCCGTACCCGCACATTTGCAGGAAAAAATTTTACCCGGGTCAGTAGTTGTTGTTCCTTTTGGAAGGCAAACGGCTACCGGCTTTGTAATTTCCCTCGACGCAAACGTGCACTCTGAAATCAAGTTAAAAGAGATTATACAAGTGTTCGAACAACTCTCCCCGTTGTCCGGTTCATCAATTAAGCTTGCCCAGTGGCTGGCTTCAAGGTATCTCTGCACGCTTCGCGAGGCCCTGCTGACGGTTTACGGACCGGCAGGCAAGCAGCGCCGGCGAGAGATATTCTTCTGGCCTGCCGGCGATTTCGGCGAGATCTTGACGCAGCTTGAAGCCCTTAAGGCTCCGGCCCAGGCGCGGGCATTCAGTATCATCGCCGCGCAGCCGGGTATCGGCCGCCGGGCATTGCTGAGAGAAGCGGGGGTAAGCGGGAAGGCCGTTTGGGCCCTGGTAAAAAAAGGACTCGTAACCGAAATCGAGTATCCCCTACTGCCTGAAAAATTACAGGAGACGATACCCGTTGAGGAAGAAACCCCTGCACTCAGTTCAGAGCAAACGGCGGCGCTGCAGGAAATCAAGCGTGCGATCGAGGGGAAACTGCACCAGGTGTTCTATCTATACGGCGTAACCGGCAGCGGCAAGACGGAGGTCTATCTTCAAGCGACTGCTGCCGCGCTGGCAAACGGGAAACAAGCGGTAATCCTGGTGCCGGAAATCGCGCTTGCTCACCAAATGATTTCCCTGTTTAAGGCCCGCTTCGGTAACCTGGTGGCCGTCACCCACAGTGCGATGGTACACGGTGAACGGCGTGACGAGTGGGAGCGTGTGCGGTCGGGTAAGGCCAGGATCGTAATCGGAGCGCGGTCCGCCGTTTTTGCACCCGCGGCGGAACCCGGTTTAATCGTGGTAGACGAGGAACATGAACCGGCTTACAAGCAAGAACAAGTACCACGGTATCACGCAAGGGAAACCGCACTGGCACGTGCCGCTCTTGAAGGGGCGGTGGTTGTACTCGGGAGCGCCACACCGGCCTTGGAGTCCCTGGCCCGATGCTTAAGCGGACGTTACCGCGCACTAAGACTTACCGAACGGGTCGACGGGCGGAGCCTGCCAAGCGTTCGAATTGTTGACCTCCGGGAGGAGTTTCGTTCCGGAACTGTCAGCCTGTTCAGTAGACTCCTTACCAACCGCATCAGGGAAAAACTTGCCCGCGGGGAACAGGTGCTTCTCTTTTTAAACCGCCGGGGGTTTGCGTCATTTGTTCTCTGCCAGGCATGCGGTCACGTGGTCCGCTGTCCCAACTGTGACATAGCGCTTACCTACCACCAGCCCGATACGCTTTTATGTCACTACTGCCATTACCGTACGCGATACCCGTCACGTTGTCCCAGGTGCGGCAATACGAGGATGGGGTGGTACGGGGCGGGAACACAGCGGGTGGAGGAAGAAGCGAGCGCTCTTTTCCCACAGGCGCGTGTCTTGAGAATGGATGCGGAAACTACAGCCCGCAGGGGCAGCCATGCTTCAATCCTCGAGGCATTCCGTGCCGGCAAAGCAGACATCCTTATCGGTACCCAAATGGTTGCGAAGGGACTGGATATCCCTGGGGTAACCCTGGTGGGGGTCGTCAACGCAGATACAACACTGCTTCTTCCAGACTTCCGGGCGGCAGAACGAACCTTCCAGCTTCTCTACCAGGTTTCCGGTCGAGCAGGCCGCGGCCGCCTTCCGGGCGAGGTCGTTATCCAGTCCCACTGTCCCGAGCATTACGCCGTCCGTTTCAGCAGCCGCCAGGACGTGGAATCCTTTGCAAGACGGGAACTCGCCCTGCGACGTCGGTTTGCCTACCCCCCTTACACTTCTTTGGTAAGGGTGGTTTTCAGCGGCAGTGAAGAGGATAAGCTGATCCAACAAGCCGGCAGGTTCGGTGCGATCGCGCGGGAACTTACCAGCGATGAAAACGCGGTTTTAGGCCCGGCACCCTGCCCGTTTGGGAAGTTAAAAGGTCTTTACCGCTGGCACATTATCATGAGAGGGAAGCGGGGCCAAGCGGTAAGGGACCTCTGCAGTGAAACGTGCAAGACTTTTTTAAGAACCAGGGTTCCGAAGGTAAGAATCACTGTCGATGTCGACCCGCAAAACATGCTGTAGTGCGCACCTCCTCCCGCACGATGACCAGGTTAGAGTTGACGTACGGTTCGGTGGAGGCAGTCTGACGTTGGCATCAGTTCATTACAGTGGACTGCCCCCTGGGTTGAGAAAACCGGCTCCATCCTTCAACCTTGCCTTAGTATCGTCGCCGACCAAGCAAAACCGCCGTGAGGTTGACAGTCTATGTCTGGTTGTGAGATACTTGACTACTGGGATGGGTTTGGTATTTTTCCCGAAGGGTTGTTTTTGCGGCCGGTGAATAATATTGAGTACAAACCGGTACGCTTGCGTCCGGGCACCGGGCGGACATCGGGAACAATCTGGTCATTTGAGGGGTTTTTTGAATGGCTGTGTTTAAGGTTTTGGAAATCGGCGATCCTACGCTTAGAGAAAAAGCGAAGCCCGTCGTAAAAATAAACCCGCCATTGATACGCCTGCTCAACGACATGGCAGAAACCATGTACGCCAACAGCGGCGTGGGGTTGGCAGGACCGCAGGTTGGAGTTTTAAAAAGAATTATTGTCGTTGACGCAGGTCAGGGATTATACCAGCTTATTAATCCAGAAATCACCGCCGCCGAAGGGTCTGAGAAAGACCGGGAAGGCTGCCTCAGTATTCCTGGGGTTTGGGGTGAAGTTACCCGCGCAGCTCGAGTTAAGGTCCGGGCGTTAAACACATCCGGCGAAACTGTCGAAATTGATGCACAAGGCCTTTTTGCAAGGGCCCTCCAGCACGAGATCGACCATCTCGATGGTGTATTGTTCATTGACCGAGCGGTTAAAATAAGCCGGAACGGGGGCTGAACCTTGCGGTTGGTCTTCATGGGGACTCCGGCTTTTGCTGTTCCGTCACTAGTAGCGCTGCTAAAAAACGGCTTCCACGTTGTTCTTGTTGTAACCCAACCCGACAAACCAAAAGGGCGCGGGAGGCGGGCTGCGCCACCGCCGGTCAAAGAAATCGCCATTGCTTACGGCGTAACGGTAATCCAGCCGGAGCGCTTGAAAGAAGAAGGTTTTTTAGCACGCCTTTATCAAGCCGCTCCCGATGCGATAGTCGTGACGGCATACGGGAAAATTCTGCCGTCAGAGATACTCAGGCTGCCCCGCTCAGGCTGTATCAACGTGCACGCCTCTTTGTTGCCAAAGTATCGCGGTGCAGCACCGGTGCAGTGGGCCTTAATGAACGGCGAAAGCGAAACCGGCGTTACGATTATGCTTATGGATGAAGGTATGGATACCGGTGACATCTTGCTCCAACAAAAAGTGCCGATATTGGACAACGATAACTTCGGGTCGCTTTACGACCGCCTCTCCCGGTTGGGTGCAGAACTGCTCATTGAAACCCTGCAACGTCTCCAAAGCAATCGACTTGAACGCCTTCCCCAGGATCACTCCAGGGCAAGTTATGCTCCTTTACTGACACCCTTGAACGAGGTCATAGCTTGGAACCTGCCGGCCGAAAACATTAGAAACCAGGTGCGTGCCCTCGATCCTCAGCCCGGTGCGCGAACTTTCCTTTCCGGAAAGCTCTTGAAAATATGGCGCGTTTCAGCAAAGGGTGGCGTATTTTCCGGGAAGCCGGGTGAAATCTTGGCGACCAGTGATGAAGGCATAATGGTTCGCGCAGGAGAGGGAGCGGTAATGATTCACGAGCTGCAGCTTGCCGGCGGTCGCCGCCTGCCTGCCGCTGCATTCCTCCGCGGGCACCCGTTAGGACAGGGAACCGTGCTTGGTGACTAAAACCATCGGGGTAAGATAAGCTAATAGATGATCGTGTATTCTGCTCGTGAACTCTCGCTCATGGTATTGAACGCCGTTGATACACGCGGCGCTTACGCAAACATTGCCCTCTCCGAGATACTAAAAAAGTACCGGCCTGTGGGGCCTGAACGTGCGCTACTCACCGAACTCAGCTACGGGACGTTAAGACGTCTGAACACCATCGACTGGATCCTGGCAAAGTTTACTCAAAAACCGCTTTGCGAGCAAAGCACCTGGGTTCGAAACATTTTGCGGATTGCCGTCTACCAAATTTTCTTCCTTGAGAGAATACCGGCGGCCGCTGCCTGTAATGAAGCCGTCAAGCTGGCCAAGAAGTACGCGCAGCCGCGGGTTGCGGATTTTGTTAACGCCGTACTCCGGCGTATCGTGCGGGAGAAAGAGAGTATTATTCTACCGGACATTGAAACCAACCCGGTGGAGCATATCGCTTTAAAATACTCTCATCCCACATGGCTGGTCACCGCGTGGCTGAAAGAGTTCGGGGTCGAAGAAACCATCAGAATTTGTCGGGCGGACAACCAAACCCCGGCAACCACCATCCGCACGAACCTGTTGCGGACGACCAGGGACGACCTCCTGAAGATACTTCAAACCGAAGCGAAGGTTACCGCATCACCGACACTTTACGCCCCCGAAGGGATTGCTGTGCAGGGTTTTCACAACCTGCAATCAATGCCGGCCTTTGAGGCCGGGCTTTTTTTTGTCCAGGACGAAAGCTCGATGCTGGTTGCACATGCCCTCAGGCCGTCTCCGGGTTCCTTTGTGCTGGACACCTGCGGCGCACCGGGGGGCAAAGCGACGCACATCGCTGAATTAACCGGAGATAAATGCCGGATAATGGTTTTGGATATCCACACCCATCGCCTGGCGCTTGTCGGTGAAAACTGTAAACGGCTCGGGATAGCAGGCATCGAGACCCTTAGGTGCGACGCGCGCGAAAGTCACACCCTGTTCTCGGCAGCGGCTGATTACGTGCTTGTTGACGCCCCTTGCTCGGGTCTCGGGGTTCTGAGGCGAAAGCCGGACAGCCGGTGGCGCAAGCAACCGGAGCAGATTTCCGCGCTCATCACACTCCAGCAGCAGATTTTAAAAAGCGCCTCCGCCTGCGTTCGTCCGGGTGGGGTTTTGCTGTACAGCACCTGTTCAATCGGTGATAGCGAAAACCTGAATCAGATTAAAAACTTTACCCTGCAAAGTCCGGAATTCGTCCTTGAAGACCTCCGCCCCTTTTTACCGGCGGAACTGGACTTAAAGCTGACAATGGGTCTTGGTTATATTCAACTGATGCCTTACCAGGGGCTCGACGGCTTTTTTATTGCCCGGCTCCGGCGAAAGGGTTTAGCCTCTTAAAGGCGAATTATTCATCCAATAACAAAACGCTGTTCGGACGCACTTGCCAACATGCAATTACATGTAATGCGTATTTATATTTGGGAAAGAACTCTTTCTGGAGGCATAAATGAAGGTAGACATTAAGTCCCTTCTGTACGAAGAGATAGAGTCTTTTATTACCGGTTTAGGGGAACCCCGCTTTCGAGCAAAACAGGTGTTTCATTGGCTGTTCGGAAAAGGAGTAGATAACTTCGAATCGATGTCCGACCTGCCGGCACGGCTGCGTGAAAATCTGTCGGAGACCGCGTTTATCACTACACCGGAGGTCGTTTCTCGCCGGAAAACCGGTGACGGGTTCACCGTTAAATTTTTATACAGACTGAATGACGGCGAACTTATTGAAACAGTTTTCATGCGGCGACTCTGGGGTAGAACGGTTTGCATTTCGACACAAGTGGGCTGCCGGATGGGTTGCCGCTTTTGTGCTTCCGGGGTCAGTGGTTTAGTTCGTAACCTTACAGCCGGCGAGATGTACGACCAGGTGCTGGTTACCCAGAAAGAAACCGGCGAGCGGATCAGCCACGTTGTACTGATGGGAATGGGCGAACCGCTCGACAACCTGGACAACACGCTCCGCTTTTTGAAAAACATTACATACCCGGCGGGACTAAGAATCGGTGCCCGCCGTATCTCAGTGTCCACTTGTGGTGTGGTACCCGGGATACGCGCTTTGGGACGGCTGGGCATTCAAGTTGGTTTGGCCGTTTCATTGCACGCTCCTAACGATGATTTGCGCAACGTACTTGTACCGGTAAACCGACGCTACCCTCTCAGCGAACTGATAGAAGCATGCAAAGATTTCATCGAACATACCGGGCGCCGGGTTACCTTTGAATACACCCTTATATCCGGGGTTAACGACGGGCGGCAGACAGCTCAGGAGCTTGCAGGTCTGTTGGCAGGGCTGCTGTGTCACGTTAACATTATTCCGTTAAACCGTGTTGCGGAACGGGGCTTTGCTCCCCCACCGGCCGAGCGTGTCGCAGCTTTCAAAACAGTGCTTCAGGAACGAGGCATTACCGTCACCGTACGACACTCGGTGGGGGATCAGATTGCCGCTGCCTGCGGTCAACTCCGCCGTATTGAGAAGTGGGATTGTCGAGGACCATAAACAGCGAATGAAGTTTGGTCCATTCGGAGGGAGAGCAATGGAGTGGGCTGTAGTTAGCCATAGAGGTTTGGCAAGAGCAAAGAATGAGGATAACCTCCTTGTATGTTCCGATATTGGACTTTTTGCCGTCGCCGACGGCATGGGAGGACACCAGGCCGGGGAAGTGGCCAGCCGGCTTGCCCTGGAATCGTTAGAAAGCGCTCTGCGGGAAAACGACCGTGGAGACCTGTTGCATGTGTTAACTGACGCATTTGAACGGGCTAATCAGCGTGTCTACGCGGCAGCTCAAGCCGACCCCGAATGCGAAAAGATGGGAACGACCCTTACAGCTTGCATCATCAGGTCCGGTAAGTTGCACTGGATGCATGTAGGAGACAGCCGCGGTTACCTTGTCAGAAATAACGAAATAAAACAGTTCACCGAAGACCACTCTTACGTTTCGGATTTTGTTCGCAGGGGTGAGTTGACGCCCGAGGAGGCAAAAGTACACCCATACCGTCACGTTCTGACCCGTGCAATTGGTGCCGAGCCTGTAATCCTTGTTGACAAGGGAACGGTTGAGCTTGTACCCGAGGACACCGTGCTCCTTTGTACCGATGGCCTTACCGTTCACCTTAGCGACAAGGAGATTTTGGAAATAGCGCACCGCGGAAAACCTGCCGAACAGACTAAGAAGCTTATGAAAATGGCATTGGAGCGCGGGGGTGTCGATAACATTACTCTGATTCTGATAAAAATAATGGGTAAAACCTGCCATGCTGCTCCGGTACATTCATAGGGGTATTCGGAATGAACCTGATTCAACTTTCGTATTTGTGGTTGAACAGCCGTGCTGTTCGTTGTCCCCCGGAGCGCCTGGCACATAATTACAAAACGGAAGGAGCATACCTGGCAAAAATGTTGGACCGGGTCATAGGAAACCGGTACAAAATCGTACAGGAACTCGGCGGTGGCGGCATGGCCGTGGTCTACCTCGGTCGGGATCTGAAACTCAACCGCCATGTGACGATAAAGGTGTTGCGCGATGAGTATGCGCGTGATGAAGACTTTATCCGCCGTTTCAGGCAGGAGGCCCGTTCAGTGGCCAGCCTGTCGCACCCAAACATCGTAAGCGTTTTTGACGTCGGCCGTGATGACGGTATCCATTATCTTATTATGGAATATGTTGAAGGTCGTAACCTCAAGTCTCTGATCAAAGAAGGAAAGATAAGTTTAAACTTTGCCATACAGATAGCCCTCAGTATTTGTGAAGCGCTGGATCACGCGCATAAACGCGGGATAGTCCATAGAGATGTTAAGCCCCACAATATCCTGATCACCCCTGAAGGCAGGGCTAAACTGACCGATTTTGGCATCGCCCGCGCCGTAAGCAGCGGCACCGTCTCGGCAACAAAAGCCCTTTTGGGTTCGGTGCAGTACATCTCCCCGGAACAAGCACGAGGCGAGCCTGCGGACACCCGGTCCGATATATACTCCCTTGGTGCGGTGTTATATGAAATACTAACCGGGAGACCGCCGTTTTCAGGGGAAAACCCGGTCGCTGTGGCGATAAAGCACATTCAGGACAACCCTGCACCGGTCAATCAGGTCAACCCAGAGGTGCCTCATGCCCTGGCAACCATTGTCGAAAAGTCGATGGCAAAAAACCCTAATCTCCGCTACCAATCCGTGTCTGCTATGGCCGACGACCTTAAGAACCTGTTCAACGGGCTGTCCAATGACGACAGTCCTACCAGAACGCTTAATAGAACACTGCGAAAGCGCCGTTTGAAACCCGCAGGCTACATCACCCTCGGCCTGTTTTTTACGTTTTTGTTCATCGCCGGGTGGTGGGGACTTAAATGGTACGTTAACGTTCCAGAGGTCTCGGTGCCGGACGTCCAGGGGATGACGGTAGAAGAAGCAGAACAAATCCTTGATGCTGCCGGTTTGCGGTACCAGTTACAAGAAATCAACAGTTCAGAAGTAGAAAAAGGGGCGGTTATAAAGCAGGACATCGAACCCGGTAGCAAGGTTAAAAGAGAGCGCTTGATAACCTTGCTTGTAAGCCTGGGGCCCCAAATGTTTACCGTACCGGACGTTCGCAGTAAGTTGCTCCAGGATGCCGAGTTAATCCTGGTCAACGAAGGTTTTGTAGTCGGTACGAAAAAAGAAGTGTTCCACGATAATGTCACCGAAGGTCTGGTTATCAGTCAAAACCCGCTTCCGGGCACGTCTAGGCCGAAAGACAGCCCCGTTAACCTTGTTATAAGCAAAGGCCCGCAACCTGTCCTGAAACCCGTGCCTGATCTTATCGGCCTTGTGCTTGCGGCTGCTAAAGAAAAACTCAACCAGACAGGTTTTGTTCTGAGTGATAATATTAAAAGACAAGAAAGTGCGGAGTACCTCCCGGGTTATGTTTGTTCCCAAAACCCGGCGGCAGGAACGGAACTTGAGGCCGGAAAAACGGTTGAGGTTACTGTCAGCAACGGCCCGGGGCCGATTCCTAAAGAGGCCACAGTCTATCTTCCAGTCCCAGATGATGGGCGGGAGCACGCGGTTCGTATTACCATAAACGATGCGCGCGGTTTAACGGAAGCTTACAATAGCACTCATGCAGCAGGAGAGCGTGTCGTCCAGCCCGTTACATATTACGGAGAAGCTACAATACGCGTCTATCTTGACAACGAAATGGTCCGGGAACAAACCCTATCGTGACAGGGGTGACATTTTGGCGATAGGGCAGGTAGTGAGATTACACGGCGGGTTTTATTATGTAGTATCACACGACTCAGGAGAAATACAAGAGTGTATCCGCCGTGGCCGGCTGTCGAAGGAACGGCTGCTTGTGGGCGACTACGTCGTAATCTGTGAGGTCGCACCCGGGAAATGCACCATTGAAGAGTTACTCCCGCGCAGGACGAAGCTTATCCGCCCGCCCGTAGCCAACACCGATCAGAGTATTATCGTTTTTTCATTGCGCGATCCAAAGCCCGATTTTAAGCTACTGGACCGTTTCCTGCTGATCAGCGCTGCGGCCTTGATTGAACCGGTAATCTGTTTTAATAAATCTGACCTGGCACCCGTATCCACTTATCCAAAGCAGTTCGAAGCATATAACGGCGCAGGCTACCGCATCGTCGTAACCAGTGCCAAAACGGGGGAAGGTATCGATGGATTGCGTGCAGCACTAGCTGGGCGCATTACGGTAATTGCAGGTCCATCAGGGGTAGGAAAGACCAGCCTTTTAAACGCAATCCAACCGGGTCTGAAACTCAAGACCGGTGAAATAAGCAAGAAAACGGGCCGGGGACGCCACATTACGCGTCTGGTCGAACTGATCCCGTTGTACGGCGGGGGATTTGTTGTAGACACGCCGGGGTTTACCCGGTTGAATCTGCCGGATATTGAGACGGCAACGCTTTCGCGCTACTTCCCGGAGATAAATCGATTCAGCGGCAGATGCCGTTTTAACAACTGTTTACATAACACAGAGCCTGATTGTGCAGTACGAAAAGCGGTTGGCGACGGACGGATACCGTCATTTCGCTACCGTCATTATCAGAGCTTACTTGCAGAAATAAGTGAAAGGGTAAGGAGATGACAACCTTGGTTAAAATTGCTCCCTCAATCTTATCTGCCGACTTTGCGCGCCTGGCGGAGAGTGTTTTAAAGGTGGAAAGTGCAGGCGCATCCTACCTGCACATTGATGTTATGGACGGTCATTTTGTACCCAATATAACAATCGGTCCTCCTGTTGTCGCCGCTTTACGCCCTTACACAAGGATGGTGTTCGATGTCCACCTGATGGTTGCCGCACCCGAGCGGTACCTTTCCGATTTTATTCGCGCGGGAGCAGATATCCTCACCGTCCATGCAGAGGCCTGTCTGCATTTACACCGGACTTTAGGTGCCATTCGTGAACAGGGTATAAGGGCGGGGGTAGCGCTCAATCCAGCCACGCCTCCCCAGGCGGTCGAGTATGTCTTAGACCTTGTAGACCTGGTCCTGGTAATGACTGTAAACCCCGGTTTTGGCGGGCAGCGGTTTATTCCAGAAATGGTGCAAAAGATTGCCTACCTTCGAACCCTTATTGACCGCAAAGGGATGAAAGTTGAAATTGAAGTTGACGGTGGTATCAACCCGGAAACAGCCGCTGCTGTAATGGACGCCGGCGCAGATGTCCTTGTTGCCGGCTCGGCAGTATTCCTTTCAGAAAACCCCGCAGAGGCAGTAAAAAGGCTCCTCTGCCAATCCCGCTAGTGATAGTTTTCTCATAATCATTGACACCCGCGCAGTAACTCCAGTACAATAATGGCAGTTTATTGTCTGTTTCGGCTTCAAGTTATGTAAGCTATCACTTAAGATTTGTTTTCGGTGAAGTTCTAACGTCTTCATCCGGCTATGCAATTTACTCGGCCGAAGCTGTTTGGTGGTGTGTTTAAGGGTGAAAACGTTTGAGCAATATTGCACAAATTCTGAACAGTAGTCCCAGCACGGCTGGATTCGGGAGATGCAGTTCCGATGTCCGAGATCTGCTGGTAAGGAGGCATCGTATTGAAGGTATTGCGCGTTCCGGAGGCGACCGTAAGCAGGTTATCGATTTACTCCCGGTTTCTTGAGAGACTGGACAAAAACGGTGTGACCACTGTTTCCTCCAACGAAATCGCGAAAGGTGTTGGCGTAAGTCCGGCCCAAGTTCGTAAAGACCTGGCTTATTTTGGCGAGTTCGGGACCCGCGGAGTAGGTTACAACGTTAAAGACCTCATTCATTACATCTTGAAAATTTTAGGGCTTACGCGTTCCTGGCCGGTGATACTGGTGGGTGCGGGGAATTTGGGTACCGCACTCTGTGCATACCGCGGTTTCCGGGACCGTGGGTTTAATATTGTTGCCGTCTTTGACAATGACCTCTTAAAGATAGGGAAGCGGATTCAAGACTTGGAGGTGCTTCCTGTAGAGCGTGTGCCCGAAGTGGTGGCCGAATACGGGGTTCGTATCGGTATCATCACCGTTCCCCAGTCGGGTACGCAGGGAGTGGCTGACCTTTTAGTAAAGAACGGTATCGAGGCCCTACTGACGTTCGGTCCGGCCGTCGTTCAAGTTCCTGAACATGTTATCGTACGAAATGTTGACCTTTCCATCAAGTTGGAGATTCTGACTTTCAATCTTGCGTTTCGAGAACTTCACCCCTCCTATTTGTTTGAGCCGAAAGGATAAAGCAGGTGCCGGCAAGAATTTGCTACGTGGCAGTTGTAGGATCAGCCAGTTGTACGCCCGAAGTTGCGGAGTTGGCTTACCAGGTCGGGTTTGAACTCGCGAGACGCAATGCAGTATTGCTTTGCGGCGGTAGGGAAGGAGTAATGGCTGCTGCGGCGCGCGGCGCCCGCGATGGAGGCGGGCTGGCGGTAGGTATTTTGCCCGGTACGGACAGGTCGGAGGGAAATCCCTATCTTGACATAGCCCTGCCGACGGGTCTGGGAGACGCACGGAATGCAGTTATCGCCTGTGCCGCGGACGCCGTAATTGCAGTCAGCGGTGGATATGGAACGCTTTCCGAAGTCGCGCTGGCCCTAAAAAAAGGAAAAACAGTAATCACTCTCTCCTTTGCTTTTCCCGAAATACCCGGCGTTTATCCGGCAGAAACCCCCTTTGAGGCAGTAGAACTCGCGCTTAACAAAACTCCGAAACGCTGATCCTGTTGTCATCCGATACGGTTAGGAATACCGGTTTGCCTTTCGGCCCTTCCTTATAAGCTACTACCATGTTCTTGCCCATCAGTTTCGCGTGGTACATTGCTTCGTCCGCACGGTGAATCAGGTCTTGACCGGTAAGGGCCGTTCCTGGTGAATACTGTGCTACCCCCAGGCTTACTGTAAGCGAAATATGATCGCCCGAATTGTGATTAACCTTAGTGGCGGCCGCCATATACCGGATTTTTTCAGCTACATTCATTGCGCCCTCGAGTGTTGTTGACGGTAGTACAATAATGAACTCTTCGCCACCGTACCGGACCATAAGATCAACTTCGCGGAGCGTTGCCTTAGTGTTCTCGGCAACCTTTGCTAATACTTTGTCGCCGACCTCATGTCCGTAGGTGTCGTTTATTTGCTTGAACTGGTCTATATCAAAGAAAATTAGGCTGAAGGGTTCCTGCCTCCGGTTGGCCTGGGCGATTTGCTGCGAAAAATACCCTTCGAGGAATCGTCTGTTGTACAAACTTGTGAGCGGGTCCGTCAGGGAGAGGTGCCGGTTGAGCTCGTTCAGCCTCAGGTTTGCGATCATTGCGGAAGTAATCGAAATGTAACCCTCAATGGTATTTCTGGTATCCGGATCAAAAAAGTCCGGTAAGCGGCTCGCTATTTTCACCCACCCAAGCGCCTGTCCGCCTACCGTAAGCGGGTAACACGCATAGCTTTTAATTTGTGGATCGGTACTATTCGCGAAGCGACATCCAAGGTCGTCGTTTGCGTTTTGTACCACATATGGGTTCAATACCCTAAATGCCGGGCATAGTTCAATCTCGCGGAACACGAGCAGGTTAAAACGCGCAACCGGTTCAGAGTAGTATTCTTCCTCCCCGGAGGGACGGGAATAATAAGAAACTACCCGGCCAAGACGGTGCCCTTCATCTATTAAAACAACGATTATTTCGTCAACTCCCAGCCTTTTCAGGTAATAGACAAGGAGCTGGTACGCTTCCTCCTCTTTTAACAGGGCCACCGCGCGCATCCCGAATTTGGTAAGGTTTTGTAAACGGTTAAACGTTTCTTTGATATCCGTTCTCATTCGCTCAACCGATTCCACAATTCCTTCATACTCTACAAAGCGCGGGGGTTCGAGCGGGCGATCATAATCCCCCAGTGCAACCGCCTTCAAAGTCTTTGAAACGTTACGCAGAGGGCTGAACCATTGTGTAAAAGCTGCACTCGTGAGCAGACCGAGAATCAGAAGAATGAACGCGAGAACCAAGACTTTACTCAGCATCAGCTTCTCAACCAGTTCCTGAATCTGGGTTTGCGGTGTACCCACATAAAGCATCCCGATTACTTCACCGTCCGCATTCCTGAGCGGCCGGTAAGCAGTCTGGTATGGTTGTCCGACAACGATAGCCTTTCCGTAATAATCGTTTCCCCCGGCTAATACCGCCATTCGTACCGGCTCAGATACGCGCGTTCCGACTGCCGGTTTCCCGGACGGTCCGGGGACTGTGGTGGCGATGCGCACGTCATGGAGAAAAATCGTGCATGTGTCTCCGGTCAACTCGGTGATCCGGTTTACAATCGGATTGTCGTTCATCAGCACACCGCCTTTATAGAGGCGGTCGCCTTTAGCCTCCCAGTGACCGGGATAGAGAACGTCAATCAACTGCACCGCCATAGCGAGGTCACTTTTAGCTTTGCTTACCGCGCCTTGTTCCGCGCAACCCTTGAGGATGTAAATCGTGGCAATGGAAGCTGCGAAGGCATATACTGCCAGGCTGATTACCAGCAGTGCCAGAACCTGGTTGCGCAATGATCGAAGCGGCATGTTGCGACTCCCTTAGACAGCATCTGACAGACAAGACTTGAGTATATTTTAAACCAGAATTCACCAGTTTTCAAGTATTTATTACCAGCGCATCCATGAAAACTCAGGCTTGCGGTATAATTTCTAACCGTAGATTCGTCAAGCAAACAGGTAAACTTCAGGGATACAAACCAACACACCCCTTGACTTTACCTGAACTTTGGGAGATAATTTATTACTGTATAGGGCGGGATGTAGCTCAGCTTGGCGAGAGCGCACGGTTCGGGACCGTGAGGTCGCAGGTTCAAATCCTGTCATCCCGACCATTTTTAGGTTTATTTTAGTACCGGATTTCACAAAAAAACAAACAATTTTAAAGGAGGGGGAGACGTGAATCTGCTTATCATGGGGCCGCCAGGCGCCGGCAAAGGGACGCAAGCTGTTGAGGTGGTAAAAGAATTAAAGATTCCGCATATTTCTACAGGGGACATGTTGCGCGAGGCGGTAAAACAGGGCACCGAAATGGGGAAAAAGGCAAAAGAGTATATGGACAAAGGCCAGCTTGTCCCGGACGAAGTGATCATCGGCGTCGTAAAGGAGCGCATAGCGCAGCCCGATTGCAAGGTCGGTTTTCTGCTCGACGGTTTTCCGCGCACACTACCGCAGGCCGAAGCCCTGGACGTGAGCCTCAAAGAACTGGGGATCAAACTCGACGGGGTAATCAACATTAGAGTACCCCGGGAGAAGATCGTAGCGCGCATTACAGGACGGCGTGTATGTCGCTCTTGCGGCGACACCTACCACGTCAAGAACAAGCCGCCTAAGGAAGAGGGTAAGTGTGACAAGTGCGGCGGTGAACTTTACCAGCGGAGTGACGATACCGAGGAAACAGTAAACAAGCGGCTTGACGTATATGAAGCACAAACCCAGCCGCTCCTCGACTATTACGGAAAGCAAGGCCTCGTATTAGACATCAATGGTGATCAGGCAATTGATAAGGTTCTCCAGGATGTTTTAGCGGTACTAAAGAAATAATGCCCGGTAATTGATACTTGTTCAGCCTCGTTGACAGTTTTAAGCCTTCAATGATATAGTAAGGCCGAGCTTCGCAGAAGTTTGGCCTTGCTTGTTTTAGCCACCTCATGTGCATTCCGGCCCATGATGATGGGGGGAGAGTATGCTCCGGATTGATATTCCCGGACGGGGAGCATTTGAACTTAAACATATCGTGCTTGATTTTAACGGTACGTTTGCACGCGACGGTGCAGTGCTTCCGGGAGTAGTCGAGCGGCTGAACGCGCTAAGCGAAAACCTGAGCGTTCATATTTTTACCGCGGATACGTTCGGCACCGCAAAAGAAGCGTGCGCGGCCATTAACGGTACGACGCAAGTGGTCACCAGCCAGGTTGTCGGGCCGGAAAAGGAAAAGTACATCGAGCAACTGGGCGCCGCCGGCGTGGTCGCAGTCGGTAACGGGGCCAATGACGCTTTAATGCTCCGGCGCGCCGTACTGGGAATCATGGTGCTTGGACCGGAAGGAGCAGCGGCGGAAGCTTTTCACGCTGCCGATGTCTTGGTTAGGGACATTAACGACGGCCTCGACCTGTTGTTAAATCCCAAGCGACTTGTAGCTACTCTGAGACGGTAGTCCACACATTCGTAGCAGGAACAGGTCATTTTCTGTCGAAAAACGACCCGAGAATTGTTTCGGAGTAATAGAATAATAAACCGGAAGGAGAGATTGGTTCATGGAACGGCGCTGCATTCTTTGCGGGCGCAAATTTGAGACCGACGCCCTCGAAGATATACTGGCAAAAGAAGAAGAGGATATTTTTGAGACCCCCAAAAAGCCCGCTACGGTTTGTCCCCTGTGTCAGGCAAAGCTGAGGCACGAGGCGGAGGAGTCACAGAAAAACCCGAAACCGGTGTAATCAGGGGAGTCCTTCACGACCCAGCACTCAATGGACTTCTTGCCCTTTGAAGGACAGACCTTCATTGAGCTTAAATGCCCAGCACTCAATAGGACTTTTTGAGCTTTGGAGGAGAGACCTTCTTTAGTCTAATGAAGTGATAGCTTTCAAACTTCAAGGTTATATTGAGTGCTGGGTTAAGCTTCAAGGATTATATTGAGTGCTGGATCGCCGCCGGGAATGAAAATGATTCAGGAGGTTTCTTCCTCGGAGTTCAAAGGCCACGCTGAGTGCAGGGCTGTCAGCATGAAGTTGAACGTATATTATAGGGGAGGTTTTACTGTTGCGAAATCGCCGCCGGTGGCCGCTTTTCGGCATTCTCGCGGTGTTTATAGGTGTTTACTGGCTCTTAGGCAGTGGAGCGCACCTCTACACAGAATGGCTCTGGTTTCTTTCACTCGGGTTCCAAGACATATTCTTGAAAATCCTTTTGACTGAAATAGGAATGAGGCTGTTCGCGGCTGTTGTTTTCTTTTCTTTTCTCTTTGTAAACCTTTTATTCACCCGCAAATACGTTTTAAAGGCCATAAAGTTTACCCCTGAGGGCGCAGATACTGTAGAAATAAGCCCCTGGCACCAGCTTATAAGTCCGCGTCTGGTGACCCTGATTTTCTTTTTGGGCAGTGCGGTTGCAGCGCTTGCCTTTAGCTCCCTGATGAGCAACAAGTGGCTCGTCCTTCATCAGTACCTTAATCCAGTAAATATGGGGGTAAGTGATCCTCTTTTCGGGAAAGAACTCAGTTTTTATATATTCTCTCTTCCCTGGCATCTGTTGCTTTACCGGCTTAGTTTCGGCATGGTCCTGTTTACTACCGTCGCAATCATCCTGATATATTCTGTTACCGACCCGCTTAAAGGCTATGGTTTCTGGCGGTCGCGACACGCCCTTCGGCACCTGTCTTTTCTTGCCGTTCTCATTTTCGCACTAAAGGCCTGGGGCTACTACCTCAACCAGTTTCTCCTTTTCTATTCGGAGCGCGGAGTGGTATTCGGCCCGGGTTATACCGATATCCATGCCAGCCTCCTGGCCATCCGTGTATTGTTTTTTGTCGCCCTTGCCGTAGCTTTACTCTCTGTTTTAGGTGTGGTAAGGTCTTCGCTCCGGTACCCGCTTTTCGGTCTGGGCACGCTCGTTGTTGCTTCTTTCGTGCTTGGGGTTCTGTATCCGGCGGTCGTACAAAAGTTTGTTGTTGAACCGAACGAACTTAACCGCGAGCGTCCTTACATCGAAAATGCGATTGCTTTTACCAGAAAGGCCTACGGTTTGGACGCGATCGAACGCAAGTCTTTCCCCGCCGGGAAGACGTTAAACCTTGACGATATTAAGAAAAACCGGGATTCTTTTGAGAATATCCGCCTCTGGGACTGGAAGCCTCTTAAGGAAACATACACTCAACTGCAGGAAATAAGACTTTATTACCAGTTCCATGATATTGATATCGACCGCTACCGGGTAAACGGCGAATATCGTCAGGTGATGCTTGCAGCCCGCGAGCTCAACCAGGACCGTCTGTCGCCCCAGGCAAAAACATGGATAAACCAGCATTTGAAGTACACGCATGGTTACGGGGTTGCGATGAGCCCCGTAAATGAGGTTACCACGGAGGGTCTGCCCGAGTTTTTTATCAAGGATATCCCGCCCCAGAGCCGGACAGACCTAAAAGTAACGAGGCCTGAAATTTATTTTGGAGAGCTCGAATCGCCTTACGTAATAGTAAATACGAAGACAGGCGAGTTTGATTACCCTAAAGGTGACGAGAACGTCTATACCAGTTATAAAGGGAAAGGCGGCGTGCAGCTCGGCGGCTTCTGGCAGCGTCTTCTTTTCGCGTTATCCTTCAACGATTACAGGTTTTTATTATCAACGGACATCACAAGCGATTCAAAGGTTCTTTACCACCGGGACATTCGGCAGCGCGTGCAACAAATCGCTCCTTTCCTGAGCTATGACGACGATCCCTACGTCGTGTTAGCCGACGGCAGGCTTTATTACATGTGGGACGCATACACCACCACGCGTTGGTTCCCGTATTCCGAACCTTACGACGGGTTCAACTACATCCGCAACCCGGTAAAAGTCGTCATTGACGCTTACAACGGCGACGTACGCTTTTACCTGATCGACACCCAAGACCCCTTAGCCCAAAGCCTTGCCCGCATATTTCCGGATCTCTTCACACCCTTTAAAGAAATGCCTCGGGAGTTGGCGGAGCACATCCGTTATCCGGAACAAATGTTTCTAATCCAGGCACAGATGTACACGGTATTCCATATGCAAGACCCGCAAGTTTTCTATAATAAAGAAGATAAGTGGGTCCTCCCCAAAGAAGTTTTCGGGGGGGAGGAAATAAGGGTCGAACCTTATTATATTATTACCCGGCTTCCGGGTGACAAGGAGCCGGAGTTTATGTTAATCATACCGTTTACGCCGCAGAATAAGAACAACATGATTGCCTGGTTCGCCGCGCGGTGCGACGGGGAGAATTACGGCAGGCTCCTGGTCTACGAGTTTCCGAAACAGGAACTGGTCTACGGACCCATGCAGGTAGAAGCCCGGATCAACCAGGATACACAGATTTCCCAGCAACTGACCCTATGGGACCAGCGCGGTTCAAATGTGATCCGCGGCAATCTGCTGATCATTCCCATTAAGGACGCGCTTCTTTATGTAGAACCGCTTTATCTGCAAGCAGAGCAGTCCAAGATGCCGGAGCTTCGCCGGGTAATAGTAGTGCACGGTGATCAAATCGTCATGGAGCCTACCCTGGAGTCTGCCCTGGAAAAGGTATTCGGGGGGCGTACGGAGTCCGAGCCGGCACCGGAAGAACCTGAAGAAAAACGTTCTGTGTCGGAACTCATCCAGAAAGCCAATGAGTATTTCAATAATGCAGATAAATCACTGCGGAACGGTGATTGGAGCGGTTACGGAAAAAGCCTGGAACAACTTAAGGAAGTTCTGCGGGAGCTTGAGGAACAGACCCGGTAGGCCGAATATAACACAAAGCGCGGTTTTACTTTGGCACAGCCGCGCTAGAACAAACGGTTAAAGGGGGAAAGCCATGCCGCGCAGCAAGGTGCAGATTAAGCGAATCGGTGTTCTTACCGGGGGCGGTGATGCTCCGGGCTTAAACGCTGTCATCAGGGCAGTTGTTAAGGTGGCCATCAGGGAATACGGGCTGAGCGTGTTTGGATTTGTCGACGGCTTCGGCGGATTGATCGAAAACCGGGCACGCCGTTTGACTGAAAAAGACGTAATCGGAATCCTGCCACGCGGCGGAACCATCCTGGGGACCACCAACCGGGATAACCCGTTCCATTACCCGGTCGAGGAAGACGGCAAGATTGTTTACAAGGACATTTCGGGTCGATTAATGGACAACATTGCATCTCAGGGTATTGACGCAATGGTGATCATCGGCGGCGACGGCAGTCTGAAAATAGCCAGTGAACTTTGGAAACGATATAACCTTCCGGTAATCGGTGTCCCCAAAACCATCGATAATGATATTGCGGCGACCGACCAGACCTTCGGCTTCGACACCGCTCTCACCACAGCGACGGAAGCGTTGGACAAGCTGCATACCACCGCGGAGTCACACCACCGGGTCATGGTTTTGGAGGTCATGGGGCGCTACGCAGGCTGGATAGCACTTCACTCCGGGGTGGCCGGAGGCGCAGACGTGATCCTGATTCCTGAAATCCCGTTTACGATTGATAAAGTGTGCGAAAAGATTTTTGACCGCCAGAAGGCCGGAAAACATTTCAGCATCGTGGTTGTTGCTGAGGGAGCAGTACCTGTGGGCGGTCAGGTCGTGATCAGGAAAGTGGTTGAGGGAAGTTTTGAACCCCTCCGCCTTGGTGGTATAGGCAGCGTAGTCGCGGAGCAAATAGAAGAACGCACGGGTATTGAGACCAGAGTTACAGTCCTCGGGCACTTACAACGTGGCGGAAGTCCTACACCGTTCGACCGAATCCTTGCTACCCGTTTCGGTGCTGCCGCGGTCAACTTTTTGATGGAAGGGCGCTATGGAGAAATGGTTTGCTTAAGGACCCCGGATATAGGTTCCGTGCCTTTAGCCGAAGCAACCGGGGCAATGCGGTGTGTTCCGCTGGGTAACGACTTACTTCGCACAGCACACCAAATGGGAATAAGCTTCGGAGACTGAGGAATACGGTAGTAATAAAACGCCGTCGTTTAAGCAGCCTGCGTTTGTTGCAGCATGCTGGTATTACCTGGAGGGACTGCTGGATATTCCTTGGGCATTAATTATTTTCGCATAAAGAGCAGGAATTTGCGAATATATACCGAAAGTACTCTCAATAAGATTGGGGACAAGAGGTACTGTTGATGGAAGCTGCACCGAGACTTTTAGTCTTAGGGGTGGGCAATATCCTGTTAAAGGATGAAGGGGTAGGAGTGCATGCGGTTCGGGAACTGATGAAACGGGAATACCCGCCTGAGGTGTCAATCGTCGACGGTGGTACGGCAGGTCTGGATCTTCTGTATCTCATTGAAGAAGCAAGCCGCCTGATTATTGTTGATGCCACAAACGGTGACGCCGAGCCCGGGACCATTTTTCGGTTCAGCCCCGAAGAGTTGGATGATTTTATTCCATCCATCAGTAATTCACTCCACCAAATAGGTCTCCTCGAAGTGCTGCACATAGGGAGAGCGATGGGTATCCTGCCGCCGACCACCGTTTTTGGCGTTCAACCGGCTGTGGTCGA
>JBFLWY010000014.1:0-2232 GCA_040757355.1 Bacillota bacterium
GGCGCTGTGCGACTTAGCTAATATCACCGCCGGCCCACAGCGGGGCTAACCGATCATGTGTGGAGCTGTTATGTATTGAGTAGTTCGGAACGCTTCTCAAATAGGGTTGCCGCTTTCGCAGCCGTAGGTTCCTTCAATAATACCTACTAACCCCTGGCATCCCGATCCGCAGGAGAATCCGGGCAAACAAGTACATCTTGTCGTTGGGCTCGGTTCTCCGGAACTGGCTATCACTTGCGGGTTCAAGATTTCTTCACAGATTACCGCCCCTGGTTCTTTGGTTAGGCGATCCGCCAACACCGGGTCTTTCTGAGACCTTTCCTTGATCTCTTTTGCCTTAGCAACCATTTCCAGTTTACTTAACATATTATTCCTCCTTAAGTTTAGTTTGTGATGTTAGTCATCTCGCATATCCTGGCGAATTGGACCAGCCGTCTTTTGGCGCTTTCCAATAGGACATCGCAGAACTCCTCGTTAAACGCTTTTAGATCATTATAAATCCGGAATGCAAACGCCCGACACCCCCCACTACAAAGCAGTGCCCACGGACATTGGCCGCATGTCTGGACATCAAATACTGATAACTCTGCCAGATGCCTTATCAAATCTGAATTATTATGAATATCCGAGATGCTGCCCGAATTAAACAAATTGCCGCACACCAAATCAGGTTCATGTAATGACTGACAAGGATAAACATCACCATGGGAATCCACAGACAGGATCCGTTTTCCAAGCCCACATGAAACATGAGGTCCAATTTGAACTGGTGGTCTCTCAGCCACTGGATAGTATCGCTCATAGTTGGCAGAGAACGCGTCAAGCGCTTCTAGTATATCCTCCAACTCAGGTGTAAAAGATTTGTCGATGGAACCGTCTGGAGCACGAAAAGGAAGGCATAGTGTGGGCGTGTAAAGAAAGCAATTAAGTTCCTCGCGGACAAACCGGGGCAAATCGGCAAAGCCTTCGAGGTTGTGTCGAGCAAGGACCGGCTTAATGATGATTGCATTGTGTCCAGCCTGTTTAAGTGCATTAATCCCTTTTATGACCTTGCGAAAACTTCCTTCTCCACGACCGAAGTCATGTCTTACCTCAATCGAAGAATCGAGACTGACGTTGACTCTATCGAAGCTCCCGACTAACTGATACGCCAGGTCACTGTCAATTAGTGTACCGTTTGTTAAAAGGGTAGTTTTTATGCCCGATTGTCGGGTATGCAGAGCCAAGTCGGTCACCCATTTACACAATAATGGTTCACCGCCCGTGATAACGACCTCCTGTACACCCATAGTGGAAAGCTCTGCTACTAACCTGTACCAATCGCTCTCGCTCATTCGACGTCGTTGTTGCTTCTGCGACCTCTGCCGACTCCACGCGTTATAGCAATAGTGGCACTTCAGATTGCATAGATCCGTGACCTCCATATAAACCTTCTGCAGATTCGGTGGATCAATCGCGCTTTTCCAGTCCACCATCGGCGTAAAGCCGTCAACTTGCAAAATACCATTTGTCACTTGGGTCGAGATGAAGTGCATCAGCCGTGCGTTGATTTCATCCCCGCTATTGTTACCCACATGTTTCGCAAACCATTCCCCTAGCACCTGTTCATCTCGAAACGATTCAAGTACGCGACGACCGTCGGCATTCACCTTGACCCATCGGTGGTTGCATGGTGAAAAGAAAATGCTGTGCGGAGGGTCATCAATGATCTGAACGTTTGGACACAACTGAACGCGAGAACTATAGCCCAGGTATCCTTCATAATCTGTCATTTGTCATTTGCCATTTCCCTTCAGTAGTGTATTTTACTGCGAAGCGACCAACGTCAGGGGGTAACCTGCCGCCAAACACAAGGGGATAAAGCAGACCGGGGTTCCGTAGACAACTGCAACGCTCCTTTCCCCCGCGTTCCAGCATACGTCCGCATTCAAACTCTCAGCCACAAAACGCGGGGGCAGCATGGTACGGCCCTTGTAGACGACAGGCGTCACCCGCCGATTGCCGGAATCGATTAAACAGGGTAAACCGTCAAGCTTGGCCGTTAGCTGATCAATCCAGAGTTCAATCACTTTCCCCCCGAGGGTGATCGTCGCTTTTCACTCTATACGCTCCGCACGGATTTCGCTCCTTTACATTGGAAAAACCGATACTGTATGGATAATTTAACGCGCCGCGGATAAAACCTGCAGGGGATACAAAATATTTTGTGCATCTTGGACACAGGAGGCATGA
>JBFLWY010000014.1:2332-11215 GCA_040757355.1 Bacillota bacterium
ACGCTCCGCACGGATTTCGCTCCTTTACATTGGAAAAACCGATACTGTATGGATAATTTAACGCGCCGCGGATAAAACCTGCAGGGGATACAAAATATTTTGTGCATCTTGGACACAGGAGGCATGATCAGCGGTGTTATACATTATAGATACACCTCTTGTCGCAACCTGGGACTAACCTCGTTAGAAAAGCGTAAAATTGGGCGAACTTTTTATCGTTTTCAGACGTCAAATAATACAGGGAAAAGACTCAACCGGTAAATACACGAAAATTAGGTTAGGAGTAATGCTGTGCACTTAAAAGGGCTCTTTTCCGGCCGGCAGTTGGCTGCAATGTTCCTTTTGACACTGGCTTTTACATTGTGGACCGCGTCCCCGGTTCCCGCGGCGGGAGATGTCAGGCTGGTGGTTGACGGGCGGCAGCTTGAGGCATCACCACCGCCTAAAATCAAAGACGGCCGCACCCTGATACCTATACGCCTGGTTTCCGAAGCGCTTGGGGCTTCGGTTGAGTGGAATGAAAAGGCCAGGACTGTTGATGTCATCAGAGGCGGGCGTTCCGTCAAATTGTGGATTGACAACCGGTTGGTTAACTACAAGACTTCGTTCGGCTTATGTGACGTCCCGCCGCAAATCGATGCCGGCCGCACGTTTGTCCCCCTGAGGCTCATAAGCAATGCCTTAGGGGTATCGGTCAAATGGGACGCTGCCGACAGGACCGTCTACGTCGATTCCGGTACGCCCGCAGCCGTTACCCCGTTCTTTAACGTAACCATCCCGTCCGTAACGCCGGGACAGGTCATTACCGGGGTGACGGAACTTCAGGCCGGTTTGAACGGCGGAGCCCCTGCCGGCGCTGCGGAAGTAAGGTTTTTGCTCCTTGACCCGGAGACAGGCCGCGGGCCGGTCGTAGCCAGGGGAAACAACGTGAGCGGTTCGTATCGCTGGCTGCCCGACCCGTTTTACAGCGGTTCGCGCGTGCTGGCCGCCGTCGTCTGCGACAGCGATGGGCGTTTCTTGGCCGGCGGCGTTGTTCCCGTTAAGGTGGCGGTTGCCCCGCGGGTGTCATTGACGGGCGTAACGCAGCAGCAAGTAATAAAGGACAGTATTTCCTTGGGCGTGGATCTGAACTTTCTGGCTCAATACGTAAAGTACGAAATCACGAACCAGAATACCGGTAACGTAATTGTTACCGATAAGGCCGACCCCCAGGGTAAGTACGACTGGACGCCCCAGCTTACCGACAACGGCACTTTTTCCGTCCTGGCCGCAGCTTACGACCGTACCGGACAGGTGTATTACAGCCCTTCAATCACCATAACAGTTGATATAGCGCGAAAACTGGAGCTGAAAGGCGTATCCGCGGGCACAGCCGTGGAAAAGCCGGTGACATTGTGGCTTTCCCGTAATTTTCCCGTCAGCCGGGTGGAGTACCTGTTGCGAAACACCCAGGGTGTAGAAAAAATTCTGTTTCAATCGGACGGTTATTCGAGCTACAAGTGGTTTCCCGGGCCGGACCAGGCCGGGACGTGGGAACTGGCGGCAAGGTTAAAGGACACTGAAGGGGGTGTTTATACCAGTAATTCCATCAGCGTAAAGGTGCCGGGGACTGCCAGGCTCCTTTTGGAAACCGTCGGTCCAAACCAAGTGCTTACCGGGACGGTAAAGCTAAAGTCAATCGCCAATGTACCTCTAAGCCGGATTGAATACCAACTGATTAACCCGCAGACAGGCGCCAGGCAGGTCATCGCCGGAGGGAATAGCGTGCACGCGGAATACTCATGGACACCCCAAACGGAGAACGCCGGGTCGCGGCAGATCCAGGCCGTAGGCACCGCCGCCTCAGGGAAAATTACCAGTGAGGCCGTGCCGGTGCGGATATACCTGGGCAAGATCTACGAGCCCGTACCGGTAACCGAGAAAAGCAAGTTCAAGGACTTCGCGTCGCAACTGGCCGCGCAGTCGCAGCAGAAAACCGGCATGTCCGCAGCGCTGCAGACGGCCCAGGCGATCCTGGAGACGGGATGGGGCCAGTCCACGCCGGTGGATAAATACACGGGCAAGCTCTCTTACAACCTCTTCGGCATTAAGGGCAGTGGGCCCGCCGGTTCGGTCACCCACAACACGTGGGAGGAGTATAACGGCGTTACATACCGCGTTGACGCGGCGTTCCGCGCCTATCACAGCCCGGCCGAGAGCTGGGCGGACCACAAGAACCTCCTGCTTACTGCCGACAGGTACGCGCCCTTCCGGGCCGTGATGCACGACAGCACCCGCGGCGCCTATGCCCTGCGGCGGTGCGGGTACGCCACCGACTCCCAGTATCCGGTGAAGCTGATTAACATCATAAATCAATACCAACTGTACCGGCTGGACGAAGTGGGGGTTTAGGTCACCTTGGTAGTAAAACAAGAGAGAGACGAGTTTATTAAAACTTAAAGAAGAGGGCTATAACGGTGTCAGGAATGTGTCAGGGGACGGATCCTTGATACATTCGGATTCGTGACAGAGAACCGTCAGACTGGTGAAAAACTTACTGCAGACCGTCCTTGTTACATCAGGTGCCAGGGGACGGTTCTTAGACACATGCCAGTTTTAGACAGAATACTTAGTCGATTAGAAACCTTGTATATTTTTAGTCCTACGACTTTTGAACAGGAACCCTTTAATTATGGGGGACACCATACCGGCAAGGTTTAATTATGGGGAATTATGGGGGGAATTATGGGGGAATTATGGGGGACACCATACCGAATTATTGTCCTCGGGGACCGTTACATTTATGACCGCGCTTCCGGCTGCCGTCCAAAGGCTTTCTTGCCGGTTCTGGAGCGATGCGCGGTTGCCGGTCCGGGTCGAGCGGTTTCAAAATGGAAGGGCGGCTGCGCTGAATCGCAACCGGCGGCCGCACCAGGACGCTCCCCATGGCCTTGTAGTCGAAGGGGATTAGCGGCCAAAGATAAGGCACCCCGAAGGAACGGGTAAACAACAGGAACAGAAAGGACACGACCACGCCGAGGATGAATCCGGGCAGCCGCAAAAACCCGGTAAACACTAAAATAAACAGACGCAGCAGGCGGTTTGCCTGGGCCAGCTCGAACGAGGGGGTAAGAAACGTACCGATCGCTGCTGTGGCAGTGTAAAGGGTGACCTCCGGAATGAAAAGGCCCACCTGCGCTGCGAGATCGCCCAACAGCACCGCCGCGATAATTCCGGTTGAAGTGGCGATTGGGCTCGGGGTGTGAATGGTAGCCATCCGGATAAGGTCGATGGCTACTTCCGCCAGCAAAAACTGCAAAAACAACGGGACTGCACCCGCTTCCTTCGGACCGATGAATTTCAGCCCCTGCGGCAGTAAATTCGGTTCAAGAGCTGCGAGAAGCCAGAGCGGCGTCAGAAAAATTGAAAGAAATACACCTGCAAAACGCGCCCACCGCATGTAAACTCCTACTGCGGGGCTTTGCCGGAACTCTTCGGCGTGCTGAAGGTGGTGGAAGAAGGTGGCCGGAAGAATGATTACACTCGGGGAAGTGTCAACGATAACAAGTACATGCCCGTCAAGAAGGTGTGCTGCAGCCACGTCTGGCCGCTCCGTGTAGCGCACCCGCGGGAAGGGGTTCCAGTAGGTTCCAGGTGTTATCAGTTCTTCCACCGACTTTTCCGCCATCGGCAGGCCGTCGATGTTAATGTACTTAATCTTTTCACGGACACTGTCAACAATATCCGGATTGGCAATGTCTTCGATGTATGCAATGACGATGTCGGTCTTCGATCTTTTACCGGCTGCCAGATGTTCAAAGCGGAGGCGAGGATCCCGAATCCGGCGGCGAATCAGCGCGGTATTATGCACCAGGGTTTCGATAAACCCGTCCCGGGAGCCCCGCGTCACCTTTTCAAGGTCGGGCTCGTCCGGCGCCCGGGCCGGATACTGCCGCAGATCGATAACGACAGCCTGGGTTTCTCCATCAATCAGGAGCACCGCGGGCCCGCTTAGGGCGGTATCTATTACCTCTTCGAGGGTGTCAACGCGCTTCACCTCGCCGAAGGTGACATAGCGGTAAAAGACCTTCCGGAAGGTGTTGAGCGTTATTTCGCCCGGTTCGATCCGGGAAAACTCCTTGAGTATGAGGGTCAACGGCTCGTCTTTGACAAAAGCATCAACAAACAGCAGCGCCGCCCGCCGCCCGCCTACTTCGATTTCCCGCAGGATCAGGTCGAAATTCTTCTCAAAGACCAGCCGGTCTCTAAGCCGCGCGATATTGTCTTCCAGTCTTTTCTCGATCGGGGTCCTGCCCTCGTTTTGCACCTGTTCTTAACCCACCCTTCCGGGTCGGCTCAACCTTTCGGCCGGAACATAAGCGCCGCAAAGTACCCGAAGACTACCGCGGCTGTTATCCCCGCTGCGGATGCAGCAACGCCGCCGCTGAATACCCCTAAGAGGCCGTCCCCTGCGCCTTTGATCGCTCCCTGGGCCAGGAGGTGCCCGAACCCTGTCAGCGGTACCGTTGCTCCCGCACCCGCAAACTCAACCAGCGGCTGATATATACCAAACGCACTCAACAACGCCCCTATGGTGACCAACCCGACCAGGACATGCGCCGGAGTCACCTTATAGCTCGTCAGATCCATTACAAGTTGCGCGGCTACACAGATAAGCCCGCCAACCAAAAAGGCCTTCAAAAAAATCATGCCGGACACCCCCTTGGATTTGCGTTCCCTGGCTTTGGTAAAACGGCGGAAAATAAACAGCTTAAATTAGTAAACTTCGAACTATTACACCGGAACCTTTAAAATGCCGGAAACGCTACGCTTATTCCGGCCTACAGGCTACAGGCAGGCATAAAGTCCGCCCCTGCAACTTCGAATTTCGAACTGTGAACTTTAAACGCCAATATTCACGCTTCGAGAACCACCGCGTGCCCTACCGCAGGAATGCTTTCGCCCTGCTGGGTGGTGAGGGGGCTTAAAAGCGCACCTGTTCCTACACCCAGCACGCGGTTGAGCTTTTTTTCACGCAACTGCTGCATTATGTAGCCGCAGGTCACCATTGCGGGGCAACCGCACCCGCTGCCGCCGGCGTGGACGTCCTGCCTTTCGCGGTCGAATATCAGCAGGCCGCAGTCATCGTGCTTCCCGGCGATGTCATGTCCGAACTCCGTCATGAGCTTTTCCAACAACTCTTTCCCGTATAACCCCAAATCTCCGGTCAGAAACAGGTCGTAGTCTTCCACCCTGCGCCCTGTGTCCCTCAAATGGCTGGTGATGGTGTTTGCAGCCGCAGGTGCCATTGCCGCTCCCATGTTGTAGGGGTCGGCGCTGCCGAGGTCGATTACCCGGCCGATCGTGGCATGGGTAACCCTGGGTCCGGTTCCCGACGCCGTGAGCAAAATGCCGCCGGCGCCCGTAACCGTCCACTGAGCTACCGGCGGCCGCTGCGTACCCTGTTCAGTCGGGAACCGGAACTGCCGCTCGGCCGTGGAATGGTGGCTTGAAGAACCGATAAGTACGTACTGTGCAAACCCGCCGTCGATGAGCATTGCCCCGACGGCCAGGCCCTCATAAATGGTGGAACATGCACCGTATAGCCCGATAAACGGTATCGCCAGCGCCCGGGCGACAAAGTTAGCGGAGATGATCTGGTTAAGCAGGTCGCCCGCCAGCAGGTAGTCAACGTCCTGGGGCTTAATGTTTGCCTTCGCGAGCGCCTTCTCGAGCGCCTCCTGAAGCATACGGCGCTCGGCCTTTTCCCAGCTTTCCTCCCCGTAGTAGGGGTCCTCCACCACTTTGTCAAAAGTACCGGCCAGCGGTCCCTGACCTTCTTTCGCACCCGCAATCGTTGCCGTGGACAAGACCACCGGAGGATTGCTGAAGGCTACCGTCTGGACGCCGGTTTTCTTCGGTGCCGCCATTAAAATCCCCTCACAGATAATCTATCTTCTTCTTTAGCCCCGGCATTTGCAGTTTCAGATGCTAATCGGCGCCAACTTCCCGCCTCTGTTTACCCCGGCGGTTTGGGTCCGAAGAGGTAATAAAGAACCCCCACCAGCCAGGCGGTTACAATCCCAAAGACAAGTATCGGCCCGGCAATGGTGAAAAGCCGTGCACCCACTCCCAAAACCATGCCTTCGGTCCGGGCCTCGAGTGCGGGGGCCACCATCGAGTTGGCGAAACCTGTTATCGGGACGATTGTACCTGCCCCGGCGAACCGCGCTATTTCGTCGTACAGCCCGAGCCCGGTCAACAAAGCGGCTAGAAAAACAAGGGTTATTGAGGCGGCTGCCGCAGCATCAAGGGCGTTAAGCCCCAAGCCCTGAAAGAAATTCAGGAAAACCTGCCCAATCGCGCAGATCAGACCACCCACGGCAAAAGCCCACAAGCAGTTCCGCAATACCGGCGGCTTTGGGCCGACCTCTTTCGCCATCTGCTGGTACTGTCGCTTCTGTATTTCCAGCGGCTTGGTCGGGTCAAAACGGCGCACCAGTCCCCCTCCTAAAACTTAGAGGACACCCCTCCCGGTGTCCCCTGAAGATCATCATAACTTGCAAATTCCGACCTCCAACCCAGAAAAAGCGACCTTGGGGTTGCTTCAAACAACCCTTCCAGGGACAGGTTAACTTGTGTTCAAGCAGTTTTAAAAACACTTTCCGGAAATCCTCATCCTAAATAGGCGACTTTCACGTTGGCCTTAAACTCCTTAATCTGACCGTTCTCGACGTTGGCGGTCAGGTTTATAATCTCCACCCCTGTTATATTCCCCAGGGCCTGAGTAGCCTCACCTACAGCCGCCTGAACCGCATCCCGCCAGCTATTGGGTGACTCCCCCACCAACTCGGCTACCTTTACGTGCAAGCGTTATCCCTCCTTTGTCCCCGTGTGCGAAACAATAAAACGGTAGGTACCTGTAAAAATGACACACCTTTAACTTTAGGTACAAGCCTTTGAACTGTTCTCAAGGCGTATTATGGCGCAGCTTACGGAGAGTTATACGGAGGCCGCCGTAAAATATCGCCCTTATTGGGAAGTGAGATGTGGGATGTGGGAAGTTAGACGTGGGATGCTTTGGGCTGTTCCACCACAACTGAGAATGGAGTTAAAAACATACTCAAATGAGATCCTCCATGTCCGTTGCGGATTCTTTGAGTTTTTCTAACGCCAGCCGCTCGATACGGGAAACCTGCGCCTGGGAGATGCCGAGTTCCCCCGCGATTTCGGCCTGCGTGCGATCTTCAAAGAACCGCCAGCAAAGTACCTGCCGCTCCCGTTCCGGCAGGCGCGCTAGCAGTTCCCGCACCGCAATTTCCTTCAACCAGGAGTTTTCGTCCTCCTCAGGACCCGCAAGCTGGTCCTCCCTGAGAACGGCGTCCGTACCCTCGCCGCAGACTACATCCTGCAAAGAAAACGGCGCGTACGCCGCCTCGCTTGCGGCCACAACGTCTTCAACCGGCAATCCCAGCGCCGCGGCGATTTCTCCCAAGGTCGGCTCACGTCCCAGGCTGTTGACCAGGGACTCCCGTGTCCGGTTTATCCGTACCGCCGTTTCCTTTAAGGAGCGCGCCACCCGGAGAGGACTGTCGTCCCGGAGAAAACGCTTTATCTCGCCGATGATCATTGCCACTGCATAGGTGGAAAACTTTACTCCGTGTTGAAAATCGAACTTCGCGACCGCCTTTAACAGGCCGATGCAACCCACTTGAAACAAATCCTCGTATTCGTAGCCGCGGCCGTCAAACCGCTGGACGATGCTGGCTACCAGCCGCAAGTTGGCCTCAACAAGTTTTTCTCGCGCCGCAGCGTCGCCCTCCTGGGCCTTTTTAATCAGGGCAAAGGTTTCATCGTCACTTAGAAACTGTCTGCCGAGGTTTTTCGCCATCAACCAACGCCTGCCGCCCCTTTTTAGATGTGAGAGGTCACTTCCGTCCCTCTCACGACTTAAATTTCCTCCGGGTCTTCTGCTAAAGCTTCCCATGCTCAGAGATAGATTAAGATGCAGGCTGAGTAGTTACCTGGTGAAATTATGGTTTTGGAGCACTCTCCTAGTGACGGGAAGCAAACTGCTTTCTCATTACCACGCGGGTGCCGTGCCCCGGTTTAGAATCGACGCTTACGCTATCCATAAAGGTCTGCATGAAACTGAATCCGAGCCCAAGGCGCTCAGGGTCGGACGAGTACTCCGGCTCCATCGCCTGCGCGACGTTTTCCATCCCTTTACCGGTGTCCTCAACGAAAATCTCAATCGCGTCCCCGTACAGGATTCCTTCGACGACGACAATACCCTCGGGGGAGTTTTCATACCCGTGAATTATTGCGTTCGCCACCGCCTCGGAAACCGCCCCTTTGATATCCTCCAGTTCTTCCAACGTCGGGTCAACCTGTGCCGCAAAAGCGGCAACCGTGACCCTAGCCAGGCCGACGTTGTCGGGGCGACCCGGAAACTCAAGGCGGAACCGGTTAAGCATCGGCTGCACCTCCCCCAAGCGCCCTTACCGCTTCCGCCCGCGAGTTGTATTCGCGGGCAATCCTAAGGATACCCGAAAGCTCAAGAACCCGCCTTACAGAGGGGCGCAATCCGGTAACGCCAAGTTTCCCGCCCGCGCCGGCTACCTTTTTGTAGCGCCCCAGAACTACCCCAAGGCCTGTACTGTCAATAAAAGTAACGGCACCAAAATCAAATACCAGGTGGCGCACCGGTAAACGCTCAAGCGCCCGGTCCAGGGCTTCACGGAGCATATCGCTCACCTTAAGGTCAATTTCTCCGTGAAGCTCTGCCACCAGGACGTCTCCCACATTTTCTATCTCCACTAGGCCAATTCTCCTCCCCATAACCAAATTATTATGCTATCATTTCTGCATCCCACCTCTCTTTCCTGCTAATTCCTGGTAAAA
>JBFLWY010000014.1:11315-46373 GCA_040757355.1 Bacillota bacterium
GATTCCCGGAAATGGGTTTTCGGTTCAGGGCAGCCCAGCACGACGGCTATGAACCGCAAACCTTCCCGCATGGCGCTTGAACCGAGACAATAACCCGCTTCGTTTGTCCAGCCGGTCTTCCCGGCGTCTGCGCCTTTATACCACCAGAGCAGCTTGTTTGTGTTCCACAGTTTGAATTCCCCACCCCGGAGGTCATACTCTTTCATTCGCGTAAGTTCTCTGAACAAAGGATACTTCAAAGCCTCCCGCAGGAGAACTGCCTGGTCGTGCGCACACGAGTATTGACCCGGTGCCGGTAGTCCTGTCGGGTTGACATAATGCGTGTTTTTTAGCCCCAGTTCCCGCGCCCGGTCGTTCATCGCTCCTACAAATGCTTCGGCGCTGCCTGCTATATGCTCGGCCACCGCGACACTGGCATCATTGGCCGAACCGGTTGCGATGGAAATCAGGAGTTCACAGAGAGACATCTGTTCGAAGGGCTCGAGATATATCTGTGACCCACCCATACCGGCCGCATACTCACTGGCGGTAACGGTGTCGGTCAGCCTCACTTTTCCCTCTTCCACCGCCTCAGCGCCAAGGAGTAGGGTCATTATTTTGACCATACTCGCGATCGGCTGCCGCATGTACGGCTCTTTTTGCCACAGTATGCTTCCGTGGTGAGCCTCCATCAATACGGCGCCTTTTGCAGTCGTTGTAAACTCTGATGTCCCCTCCTCAGCCCAGGCCAGAGATACCGGACCCCCAAAACAAACCAAACAGAGTAAGATTAATATTGACAGCCGGCGCATCGGCACCCCTCCACAATTCCTTTTGATTGAAGTTTTCCCGTCTTCAGGGCAGCGTTATGCGGCTGAGGAAACGTAAAAGCTGGGATGACTTGCGTGAATCACCGAATAAAAGACAAAAAAACGGACAGTCATATCCGAATCTGAGAACTTGGCGCATAGGAATTTTCATTTTAAGAATGCGGGTTTGTGGGCTCGACATAGACGGAAGCGTTCTAAAGCGGCCAGTCGGAGCGCAGCGAGAAGCGAGCAGAACGCGGAACCCAGCACTCAATTCAGCTTGGAAAGTAGCAATTGCACAGAGACTTTAAATGTTGTGAAAGCCGCTTGTTTTTTGCTAAAGCAAGTTTGAGTGCTGGGGGGCGGAGCGGAGCGTAACGGAAGTACGTGATTACCGTACGGCGGCACCTGACAAAGTTATGCGAAGCTTATCGCAAGCGACTAATTTGAGAATCAATCTGTCAATGGTTGTTAATCTTTTTAAAAATCCGGCTTAACACCATTGGGGATATAATATAGAAAAAACCGAGAAATACCAAAAGAGCCTCCAAGACACGGATGTTGCGGCTTTTTGTCCCAGAGAATTCAAGTAGAATAGCTGTCAGGAGAAAGAGAACCCCTGATACTATTTTTAACGCTTGCCATTTGTTCAAAGTATCCTTCCTCTCATAACTTGTGTAACGCAAAGAGGCTTATTACAGCTTCAGGTTACGGAGGGTCTCCCGGAGCTCGCCGGCCATGCCGTCGAGCTCGCTGCTGGCTTTGGCGACTCCTTCAACGAGGGAGGTCTGCTCCTGGGAAGAGCGCGCCACCTCTTCAAGCGCAGCAGCGAGCGCGCGTCCCGCTTCTACAGTTTCTTCGATCTGCGCCGTCATTCCCCGGACCTCTTCAACAAGACCGTTAAAGGATTCAATTGCCTTTGCGACGGCAATACGGCCCTCACCAACCAGCCGGCAGTCCTGGTCGACAGAGCTGACCGCCTCACGGGTGTGTTCCTGCACCGCGGCAATTAAGGCGTTAACCTCTTTTGTCCCCCGAGCAGCTTCTTGAGCCCGCATCCGGATCTCACGAACAAGGTCCACAAAAACCCCTCCCTTTTCACCCGGCGGCAGCTCTTCAGCAGCTTTTCGGGCAAGGGAATCCGCCTGTTCGGCAAACTCAGAAATAAAAGCCACAGTCTGTTGCACATCGACCAAAGCAGTGCCGAGATCCCGCACCGCTCTACTCGCTCTGGCGGCCACCTTCGCTGACGACTCCATCTGCTGCATGACCCGGGAGGTGGATTCCTGCACCTGCCCCGCCTGCTCCGATGCACGGTCCGACACTCCCGCCAGCGTCTGGGCCCTTTGACGGAGGTTTTGGAAGGCCTCAGTGATGCGGCCCAAAGCCGCCGTTGTACCGGCAGAGGCAGCGGCGGCGCCACGGGCGTTTTGCCGGAGGTGCTCCGCGAAACGCCCGATTTCCTCCGCTATGGTCTGCAGCCGGCCGCCCAACTGGTGCAAACTGGTTAGCATAACCCCGAAGGAGCAGGCCAGTTGACCAATTTCATCACGTGAAACAATATCCAATTCTTGCGGCGTGAGGTCGCCGCAGGCAATGCGGTTGACCTGTTCCTCCAACCGGCGCAAGGGATGGGCGATGGTCCGCGAAATGTAGAAGGCAAACAGTATTCCGAGCAACAAGCTCAAAACGCCGAGGCTTGTGGTAACGCCCAGGAGCGCCGTCACCCGCTTCTCGTTGGCCTCTACTGCCCGGTCCATCAACATATTCTGGTAAGCGATGAAGCCCTCTCCCTGAGCGATAACGCCGCGAACTGTACCACGCTTGGCTATGGTTATACGCACAACCTCCGCCAGCTTCTCCTGGTCCGTAAGATCGCTGCGCCGGCGCACGGCCAGTATGGTCTCCGCGTAAACGTCTGTGAAACCTTCAATCGAGCTTTTAAGGTTATTATAAAGAACCCGCTCCTCATCAGAGGTCAAGGTTTTTTCTATTTCACTCAAATGCTGATCAACACTCCCGGCTTGTTTGCGAAATTCTGTCTCGTACTCTTTATTACCGGTAAGAAGGTAAGTCCGGAGCATCAGTGCTTCATATTCTACTGCCAGCAGCAGGTCCTTTGTCTCACTGACCATTGCTACACGTTGTTCGATCAGGTTCCTGTACGAACGCTGCATCGTCCAAAGGTTGTACAGCGACAGAAAAGCAAGAATTAAAAAGACCAAGAAAATACTCAGGTAGCCGATCAGTATTCTATGCCTGATTTTCATGCGCTCTTCTCCTTCTGGTCAGTATCAAGAGGCAACACTAAAGGGGGATTAAAAGCCGTTCTCATTAGAACTTGCTGCAACTACTGAGTTTTCCGCCTCTATGATACTACCTCCGAAAGAAAAAATCCAGCGTCACGCTGGCTGTATAGACCGACTCCTTTATGACTTATCTTCATTTCTGCGTTCTGCACAATCTCGCTTTGTGGCAAGCCCGAATCACTTTTGTACCACAGCGCGAACGAGGGGACGAGCTTTTGGGGGTGAAGCAGCGACCGCGTACGCGTTAGACACAAGGTCCTTCGCTTCCTTCTCACCTTTATCCCGTACGAGGATGTAGGCCAGCGGCTCGCCGGCCTCCACCTTTGTGCCGACCTTTGCGCCAAGAACCACCCCTACTGAGGAGTCGACACGGTCCTCCTTCTGCGCACGCCCGGCGCCGAGTATTCTGGCAGCCTCACCGATCGCCAGCGCATTAACCTGCACAACGTAACCCGACCGGGGACTCGGAACAGGTATCCTCCGCGGCGCCTCCGGCAGCATCTCGGGCCGGTCCACCACGGCCGGGTCGCCGCCCTGTGCCTCAACCCATTCCTTAAACTTGGCCAGCGCCCGGCCATCCCATAAGAGCTCTTCGAGCCGGGCCCGCGCGGTTACGGCGTCAGCGGCAAGCTCTGACAACACCAGCATCCGGCTGCCGAGTTCCAAACAGAGTTCGGTGAGGTCGAGCGGACCCCTCCCTTTGAGCGTGGCTATTGCCTCTGACATCTCCACTGCGTTCCCTACCGCGTAGCCGAGCGGCTGGTCCATATCGGTTATCAGTGCCGCCACCCGCCGCCCGGCACGTTTACCGATGGCCACCATCAGCCTTGCCAGTTCCCGGGCCGCCGTCAGGTCCTGCATAAACGCGCCGCTGCCCGTCTTCACGTCCAACATGATGGCGTCGGCACCGGAGGCCAGCTTCTTGGACATTATGCTGGCAGCGATTAGTGGAATGCTGTCTACGGTGGCGGTAACGTCCCGCAGCGCGTAGAGTTTTTTGTCCGCCGGGACAATTTCCTCTGTCTGAGCGACCACCGCTACGCCCACACGGTTTACTTGAGCGATGAATTCCTCCGGGCTCAGTTCAGTCTTAAAGCCCGGAATGGACTCCAGCTTGTCTATCGTGCCACCCGTATGCCCGAGGCCGCGGCCGGACATCTTAGCTACCTTTGCGCCGGCTGCCGCCAATAGGGGGGCCAGCACAAGGGTGGTTTTGTCACCCACCCCTCCTGTTGAGTGTTTGTCTACCTTTACCCCGTCAATGCCGGAGAGGTCTACCTGCTTCCCCGAGTGGAGCAGCGCTTCAGTTAACGACGCCGTTTCAACAGCATCGAGACCCCGGATATAAACCGCCATCAGCCAGGCAGCAACCTGATAATCGGCGATCTCTCCGGCCGCGTACCGCTCAATAAACCATGAAATCTCTTCCGTCGACAGTCGCTCCCCGTCACGCTTCTTTTTGATTACGGCGTAGGCCTGCAAAACCATCCCTCCAAATCTCACAGCACCCCTGATTTCCGCAATATCCCTGGTTAAAACGTGTTTCGCTAAACCTTTTTAATTGTGTTTTGCTAATCCTTTTTGATTCCTGCTCTCCGACTCCCTGCCAGAATAACCCGGCGTAATACCGCAAACTTCTCTCAGTCCTCCAGTAACAGACGCGCAAAGCTCGTGCCTACAGGCCAATCGAAGTCAAAGAAACGCGCGATGGTTGCACCCACATCGGCAAAACTATCCCTCGTGCCGAGCGGTACGCCCGGCCTTAAACGTGGCCCCCACGCCAGCAGCGGTACGTACTCCCGGGAATGGTCCGTGCTTGCGGTAGTGGGGTCACACCCGTGGTCTGCCGTAATAAAAAGCGCCCCGTCCGCCGCAACTGCATTGAGAAGCCCCGGCAATGCGTCGTCGAACTCTTTCAGCGCCCTGGCAAAACCAACCGGGTTGTTTCTGTGGCCGTAGAGGGTGTCGAAGTCAACTAGGTTTGTAAAAACCACTCCCGGCGACATCATTCTCACTGCGGTTATCGTTTGTTGAATGTTGTCCGCATTGGTCTTTGCAGGGAGGCTCTCCGTTATGCCGCGCCCGGCGAAGATGTCCGGAATCTTGCCCACGCCCACCACGGCGTAACCCCGCCCGGCAAGTGCCTCCAATACTGTAGGGCGCGGCGGCGGCACCGAAAAATCGTGCCGCCGCACCGTTCGCTGAAAGCTTCCGGGCCTTCCGACAAATGGTCGGGCTATCACCCGCGCCACCGCATGCTCCCCTGACAAAATCTCCCGGGCAATCACGCATATACGGTAGAGTTCCTCGACAGGAACTACTTCCTCGTGAGCCGCGATCTGAAACACGCTGTCCGCTGAGGTATAGACTATGGGAAAACCGGTCCGCAGGTGCTCCGGACCGAGTTCTTCAATAATCGCCGTTCCGGAAGCCGGTTTATTGCCTAACACCCGCCGCCCGATTCTTTTTTCAAAGGAATTAATCACTTCCGGAGGAAACCCGTGCGGATAAACAGGAAAGGGGCGGTCCAGAATCACCCCTGTCAGTTCCCAGTGGCCGGTGGTGGTATCTTTCCCGGGAGAGCACTCCGCCATTTTCCCCCAGGCGGCGTCCGCCCGCGCCGCAGGGGGTACGCCTCTTATGCTGCCGATGTTCCCTAAGCCAAGCCGTTGCAGATTCGGCAGGTTGAGGCCTCCGACCGCATCCGCAAGGTTACCCAGGGTATTGCTCCCTTCGTCCCCGTAACGGGCTGCATCCGGCAAGGCCCCGATCCCTGTACCGTCAAGAACCACAATCACCACTCTTGTTATTGGCTGCTTATTCACCCAGGTTACCGCACCTTTTCCCTTTGGAGTTTAATCAAGGTACTCAACAGCTTCAACCTTTGAGTTATACGTTTTCCACTTACCATCCGAGGCCTTCTTTAAATAGTGCAACGCGGTCATCCGGTTGTCCCGGAATAAGGGGCCATCAACTTTTCTGGTGACCTGAACAATACGCGCACTGTTGCATAAGAGTCGTTACACTCTAAAATTTCTGCTGCGGCTCATCCGATCAACTGGCTGTCGCGCTGAATATCCCGGTGCCGAACGGTGACCTGATAATCCTTTGAGACAAGGATTTCCTCAAGCCGGTTGGCAATAGCGACAGACCGGTGACGGCCGCCGGTGCACCCGACTGCCACGGTGAGCATCGTTTTCCCTTCATTCATATAGAGGGGGATCAAAAACTCAATCAGGCTGGTGAACTTGGTTAGAAACTCCACAGTCACCGGTTGAGACAAAACATAGTCCTTAACCGGTGTCTGATCACCTGTAAGCGGCCGCAAGCGTGAAAGGTAGTGCGGGTTGGGTAAAAAACGGACGTCTATTACCAGGTCGGCGTCAAGCGGGATGCCGTACTTATAACCGAAAGAAAGAAGGGTTATCCGGAACCGCCGTCCGGTCTCCTCGGCACCGAATAAGATGGTTAACTGTTCTTTAAGTTGTTGAGCGGAAAGATCACTGGTATCGATCACTTTATGTGCCGATCCCCGCAACTCCTCGAGCCTCGCCCTCTCTTTCTGAATGGAGTCCAAAAGCTCGCCACCCAAAGGGTGCGGCCGGCGCGACTCTTTAAAACGCCGGACCAGCGTCTCGTCCGAAGCTTCCAGGAAAACAATTTCGTAGGGTATAGACTCCTTGTTGAACTCCGCCAGAACCTCAAAAACAGCGTCAAAAAGTTCTCCGCCCCGTACGTCGACAACCAGAGCGATGCGCTGGATCGGTGCCGCAGCGCCGGCACAGAGGTCCGCAAACTTAGGGATCAAGGAGGGTGGAAGGTTGTCCACGCAAAAAAAGCCGATATCCTCAAGGCACCTCAGGGCCTGGGTTTTTCCGGCACCCGAAAGCCCCGTTACAATTACCAACCTGGGAAGCGGCATACTATTTACCTTCCTTGCTAAAGCTTAAGGGCCGAAGAATTCCGGAGTCAGAATTCTGAATCCAGAAAAGAGGGGTCTCTACGGACTTTCCGACTACCGTTTCTTCGCCAGTTCTCCTTAAATAAGCAGGCCGTAATAAGCGGAGCGTCTCCGGCCACTCAGAAGCCTCGTCGGTTCGCCGGAAACGGCCTGGTGGCCTTATTCCGGCCTACCCACTTTAAACCTTGAACTTTGAACTTTGAGCTTTTACCGCTTGGCTAACTCTCCTTTTAATAAGTCTATAACCCTGACCGGCCCCGGGTCAATGCCGTAAAGGACCGCGAGGTAGACGCTTGCCCAGTCACCGAGGTAAATTAATGAATAAAGACGGGCCAGCATCCCTTCGCCGGTAGAGGTCACTTCCGTAACTCCGGCAACCCTTTCTGCAATTATCCGGCGGGTTATTTCCATCCGGTAACCCACCCTCGTGTGGTCTCCCTTGTCTTTCAGCATGACTACCCAGAGCTCCCGGAGGAGTTCTTCGGGCTTTTCAAACCCCACAATTTCGTTATGGTTGAGTTCCGGAAAAACATTCCAATATGCCGGCGCCTTAGCGTTCTCATTAATCTGGCCTTTCCAGCGCTGGGCCACCACGTCCGTTGTACCGCTCGCCCCCCAGATCACCGGAATGCGGTCTTTGAAGTTAAGAGCGAGCTTCTTGGCCGGGTTCTTCTCGACTGGTGTTTCCAGCCCATAGGCAGCAGCGTAAGCCTCAAGTTCACGGGCAAGTTCGGCCACCTCGCCGGCCAGCCCGCTCAGCATCCCGAATCGCTCAAGAACGGTGAGCATCGGAATAAAAAGATAGCCCGTTGCAGCCCGGGGAGCAAGGCCCGCAGGTATCTCAATTACAGGAATACCGTCTTGCTCCGCCAACGCTTTGAGTTTGCCGCCGGAAGTCAGGGCAACTACAGCACTGCCCTTATCCCGTGCGTTCTTATAAGCGCTCAGCGTTTCCTCGGTGTTGCCCGAGTAACTTACCGCAAAAACCAGTGTTTCATCACCGACAAAAGCCGGAAGCGTGTAGTCGCGGTTTACAACCACGGGTACAAGAAGGCGCTCCTGGCAGTAGACCCTCAGCAAATCCCCGCCGATGGCTGAGCCGCCGAGACCGGTTACTACCACTGCTTTTAACGCTCGCACCCCGGGCAGTGCCGCTTGTTGTGCAGTTTCATACGCCTTGATACATTGCGCGCCAAGTCCCGCCAGTGATGCAAAAAAACCGGTGCTGTCCACCGCCTTTACTGATTCCACATTGTCCAGATTAACCATTCTTTACCTCCTTGTTTGATGACAAACTCGGGTTGCATGCAACAGGAATAGAGAATGCTCTAAACCACTATCGTCTTTTGTCCAGCACATCTTCAACATACGCCCGCAGCACCTCCGCCACCCCCCATGCCTGAGCGAAGCACCCCCTGGGCCAGTGGGGCTCGTCACCGTCGAAGATTTCGGAGATGTAGCCTATTCCATGGTCGCCCAAATGGTCGGCGAAAGGTGCAAGAAAGGCATGTGCTCGCTGCCGGCTTGCCTCCGAATAACCATAAACCCTGCGGTAGGCAGTGACGAACGGGCCGATAAGCCAACTCCAGACCGTACCCTGGTGGTACGCCGCGTCACGACTTCTTTGATTGCCTGTATAACGCCCCTTATACTCACGATGGTTGGGCGCCAGCGACCGCAGCCCGTAGGGGGTATAAAGCTCCGCCTCTACCCGTTTCAGCACCGCGCGCGCCCGGTCGCCGCTCAAAGGGGAATACGGCAGGCTGACTGCAAAAACCTGATTCGGCCGGATGCTCGGATCTTTACCGTCACTGCTGATTACATCGTAAAGGTAGCCGTCGGGGTGCCAAAACGCCGAAAACCCTTCGCGAATCCTTTCGCGAAGCCTGCTATACGGAAAGTCTATGCGGAAATGCGCGCAGAGGTTTTCCATGATGCAGACCGCGTTGTACCAGAGCGCGTTTATTTCTACCGCCTTCCCGTGACGAGGCGTCACCACCCAACCATCAACCTTGGCATCCATCCAGGTAAGCTGGGTATCGGGGTTACCGGCGGTGATCAAACCGTCCTCATCCATCCGGATCCCGAAAGGGGCACCCTCTATATACTTCTTCAGTATCTCGACCATAACCGGGATTAAAACCCTTACAAAGTCTTCGTCCCTTGTATACTGCATATATTTGTAAACCGCCTGGAAATACCAGAGGGCAGCGTCCACCGTATTGTAAACCGGTTCTTGTCCCCCTTCGGGGAAAAAGTTGGGTAGAAGGCCTTCCTTTATGAAGTGACTGAAGAATTCGAGTATCTCACGGGCAACCTCATACCTGCCGGTTGCCATGGTGAGGCCCGGGAGAGCGATCATGGTATCGCGGCCCCAGTCTGTAAACCAGGGATAACCCGCAACAATCGTGTGCGTATTCATCTCGACGCGCTTTACCAGAAAAGCGTCGGCAGCGTGGACCAGCGACCGGACAAAGGGGTCCGACAAACCAGATCGTCTTTGCAATCCTCTGATTCTCTTGGCTTCTTTGACAAGAAGCTGTTCGGCTTTGGCGGGTTCCGGACCGTCGCCTACAGAAGCCACCACCGCCACCCACGTTTCCGCTTCCGGAGGCAGTTTGACTCTAAAACTGCCCGTAAGGAAGTGGTCTTCCCAAGGGTTAAGACCCCGCTCCTCCTCCGCCGGGTAGCGCATCCCGTAAAACCAGTCGGGGGAAGCATTATATTCGCCGCTGCTGCTGCGCAGTAAAAGCGGGGGAACATCCCCCCGCGCTGTTATCCTGACGCCTCCGGCAATCGGCTCCTGACAGAACTCTATTTGCCCCCGGTAACTGTTTCCGTGGTAGTCACGGCAGTTAACGAAGGGAACAAGGACCAGGTCCGCCGGCGGGCCGCCATTGTAAATGCGGTATATGATGACCGTAGCGTTTACACCGTAAGGCATAAAAATGATCTTCCTTAAGAGAATGTGCCCGAAGGAGTAGACAAATTCAGGGAAAGGATCAAACTGCGCACGCTGGAGGTATACGAAGCCGTATCCGGTCAGACCGCCGGCAACACAGTTTGCCGACAGGTCGTAGTAAAGGCCGTCTGTAGCTATTCGTTCCTCCAGCTTGGCGAGGAAAAGGTAGCGTCTTACGGGAGGCGCCAGTGCCGCGATCAGAAGCCCGTGGTACCGCCTGGTGTTGACACCGATCACGGTTCCGGAGGCAAAACTACCCAGGCCGTTGGTCACAAGCCACTCGCGTTCACAACCTCTCTCAAAAGTCCGCCACGCCTCTTTACCGAAATGCATCCGCTTTCCTCCAGGTTTCTTACATCCTTCATCCTTCCGCCCTTATCGCCCTATTCCAGCTCTAAGGCGTAAGCTACTGCCCCGAGCACCCCGGAACGCCCGCCAAGGGCAGCCGTTACCAACCGCGCGGCCTGAAATGAGCTTGGCAGGCTGCGGCGCCGAACTTCATTGCTCAGTGTTTCCCAAAACAGCGAAGCGCTTTTCATCATTCCCCCACCCAAAACCACCATTTCCGGGTTGAGAAGGTTTAGAACCGCTGCTACCCCGACCCCGAGCCAGCGGGCTGCGGAATCGAGGAGTTCCTGCGCTTCGGCGTCACCCTGGGCGGCTGCGAAACTTACGGTCTTTGCAGTGATTGCTTCCGGTTTTCCATCTGCCATGGATAGTATCACCCGGCCCGCACCATGGGCGATAAGCTTTCTCGCTTCACGGGCAACGGCTGTTCCGGAAGCAAGTGCTTCCAGACACCCCCGGTTACCGCAATGACACTCCGGTCCGTCGGGAAATACGGTGATATGTCCGACTTCACCTGCGCCATAGCTGCTTCCCCGGTAAATTTTGCCGCCTATCACCAGACCCCCGCCAATACCGGTGCTGACGGTTATGTAAACCATCTCCGAAACGTCCTTTCCTGCCCCGTAAATAAACTCTCCCCAGGCGGCGAGGTTCGCGTCGTTCTCCAGAAAGACCGGAACCCCTAGAAGCTGTTCCAGGGATGCCTTGAGCGGAACATCACGCCAGCCCAGGTTGGGTGCCACGTGTACAACACCCTTTTTAACATCCAGGGGCCCGGGAGCACCAAGACCGATACGGAGCGGTTTACCCGGGAACCCGGCAAGGCGCTTTACCTCGGCCACAGTTTCCGCAATCCGTTTGAGCACCCGTTCGTAACCTTCTGCCGCCAGGGTAGGAACCTTAATCTCTGACCGCACTTCTCCGTCAACCGTCGCCAGGGCGGTATAAATCTTCGTCCCCCCCAGGTCGACACCTACCACAAAATCGCTCACACCCAACCCCCCTCTTCCCCTAAAACCAGCGTTTCGATCGCTATGGCCACCCCGTCCTCGTCATTCCCCGCTGTTACGTGCCCGGCGTAGGCCTTTATTTCAGGGCGGGCATTGCCCACTACTACCGCTACGCCGGCATACTCAAGCATCGGAATGTCGTTATAGCCGTCCCCGATCGCCATAACCTCTTCACGGGTGATCCCCAGTTCCGCCGCCAAACGTTTAAGTGCCTCCCCCTTTGTCGCCTGAGGTTCCGAGAACTCAAGAAAATGAGGCTTTGATTTACTGATGTGCAATAAACCATCATACTTTGACAGGAGGTGTGGCATAAGCAGGTCGATTTCTCTCTCCGGTGCGATCATTACTATCTTTGTCGGCGGAACCCGCAAAAAATGAAGGAGGTCCCCTACCACCCGCGGCTCTACTCCTGAAATCCTGGCATACCGCTCCCCTTCCGGTGTTAAACGGGGCATACAAAGTGTGTCGTCAACGTAGACCTGAAGGTGAAAACCGGTGGGAGAAATGTGTTCGACAACATCAACCGCCAAATCAAGCGGCACCGGCCGGTGGTAAAGCTCTCTCCCTGTAAGGTGCTCCTTGACAAGAGCCCCCTGGTAGGTAATGAGCGGCGTTTCGAGTGCAAGTTCCCGGGCAAAAGGAACGGCGGCAGCAAACATCCGGCCCGTTGCCAGCACTACGGGCACGTCTTGATCCACTGCACGACTTACGGCCCTCTTGACCCGCGAAGATATTCGAAGCTCCGAATTGAGGAGCGTATCGTCAAGGTCTACAGCGATCAGTCTAACCCTATTCAACTTCTCCCCCTGTTAATTATCCTCTGAATATAATACTTCTTTCGATGGGCACGGCGATGAGCTTCGCATTACTACGTCAGGCTCGCCCCAGCACTCAGTTGCACCTTTTAAAGATGCCACCCCCTTAAAACGCTATTCGCCGCTTCGTAACTACATCTTCGATACCAGTTCGTAGGCCGGAAAAAGGCCGAAGGCCGTTTCCGGCAAATACCTGAGTGCTGGGCTTCGCCTTCCTCGCATTGCTCGCTCCTCACCGCGTTCCGTTTATGTTATACTACCGCCTTTAAGTAACACGCTTACGGGTCCATATTTTCATCCCCGGCCTGCCTGCCGCGCTGCGGCGCAGGCAGGTGGCGACGATTAATCGTCGCAAACACTCCTTCGTGGAAATAATTATACACCGCCTCAGCAGCCCGCCGGTTCATTCCCGGGACGCAGGAGAGATCCTCTATTCCGGCTGTCTTGAGCGCATCAAGCGAGGGATACGCCCGTAAAAGTGCCCGGCGGCGAACCGGTCCGATCCCTTCGATTTCATCCAAAACCGACTTGAGGCCGGCAGCCCGCCGCTTGCGGTGGAAAGTCACCGCAAACCGGTGCGCCTCGTCCCTGACCCTCTGCAAAAGCCTCAAGGCGCTGCTGTCCGCCGGAATTATTATCGGACTCCTGTTGCCCGGCCGGTAAACCCATTCGTTTTCCTTTGCCAGCCCGAACACCGGGATTCTTTCGAACCCAAATTCGTCCAAAACCCCCCGTGCTGCAGCAGCCTGTCCCGCGCCACCGTCAACCAGCACCAAGTCGGGAAGCGGAAGAAACTTCGCCGAACGCGGCGAGATTTGGTTTTCAACGATTCCACGTTCTTCTTCCCTGGCCCGCGCAAACCTTCGCCGGAGAGTCTCCCGCAAGGCGGCATAGTCGTCAGGTTTCCCCGCAGGATTAACGGCAAAACGCCGGTAACCGCTACGGTAGGGTTTTCCTTGCTTGAAGACAACCATTGCCGCAACCGGGGCCGTCCCTTGCAGGCAAGAAGCATCGTACCCCTCTATCCGTTGAGGCGGAGATTCCAGTCCGAGCAAGCCGGCCAGCACTGCAACCGCATCTTCCTTCACCGCCACCGCTTCTTCCGCGTCCTCGAGCGCAAGGACGGCGTTCTTTAAAGCCAGGCTGATTAGTTCCTTTTTTCTGCCATGGCGTGGAACGGTAAGAGACACCTTCCTCCCGGCTCTTTCCTGGAGGTATGCCCTCAGGGACGCTGCGTCCTCTTCCTCAAGCTCCACCGGGAGGATTAGTTCCCGCGGGACCGATGCGGCAACGCCGCTATAGTACTGTTTAAGGAAGCCGGCCAGTATTACCGCGTCGGCCGTGCCCGCCGTGCCCGCCAGTGAAAATCCCGCCTCGCCGATCAGTATGCCTTCACGGATCTGGAGGACGGCCGCAGCAGCGCTATCGCCCCTGCATACGAGGGCCACAACGTCCTGGTTCTCTTCACTGCCGAGCACCACCCGCTGCCTCGCCAGGATGGTTTCAATCGCCCGGAGGCGGTCACGGAGCACCGCTGCTTTCTCAAACTCCAACTTCGCTGCCGCCGCCTCCATTTCCTCCCGGAGGCGGCGCGCCACTGCCTTGTATCGCCCTTCAAGGAACAGGCAAAGCGCCTCTACTACCTGCCGGTATGTTTTTGGGTCGACCTGACCGGTGCAGGGCCCCGGGCAGCGCCTAATGTGATAATTCAGGCAGGTTCGGCTGCGGTTGGGTTCTGTTCCCTTGCAGGAGCGGTACGGAAAAACGGTACGCAAGAACCGGAGCGTTTCGTAAACAGCTCCCGCACGGGTATACGGTCCGAAGTAGCGCGCGCCGTCCCGCGACCGCCGCCGGGAGAAGAGCACGCGCGGGTACTCTTCCTGCACCGTCACCTTTATGTAGGGGTAACTTTTATCGTCTTTGAGCACTACGTTGTAACGCGGGCGGTATTTCTTGATCAGATTCGCTTCCAGAATCAGGGCTTCAACGTCGTTTTCGGTCACGATAAATGAAATGTCGGCAGCCCTGCCAAGCAGTGCAGAAACCTTTCCCGGCTGACCGGACTGAAAATAGCTCCGCACCCGTTTCCTTAGAGAGGAAGCCTTGCCTACATAGAGGACCTCCCCCGTATTATCCCGGAATAAATAAACGCCCGGCTGTTCGGGTAGTTTATTCGCCTTTTCTCCCAAGAACGGTTCTACTATACAAACCACCCACCGTTTTTGATGCCTGACGCAACTTTGAACCTCGAACTATTTTACCGCCCGGCCGCCAGCCGCCCCTGCTCAGTTGCCAGGGCTCTGCGTACATATTGACCGGTATATGAACGTGCCACTTGTGCCACTTCCTCCGGCGACCCTGCGGCGACAATGGTCCCACCACGCGCCCCGCCTTCGGGGCCAAGGTCAATTATATGATCGGCCGTTTTGATCACTTCAAGGTTGTGTTCAATAACCACAACCGTATTCCCGGCGTCCACCAGCCGGTGCAGGACATCGAGCAACCTGGCGACGTCAGCAAAATGCAGGCCGGTAGTCGGCTCATCCAGGATGTAGAGAGTACGTCCTGTAGCCCTTCGCGAAAGCTCGGTTGCGAGTTTTACCCGCTGGGCCTCACCGCCGGAAAGAGTGGTCGCAGGCTGCCCCAGCCTTATATAACCAAGGCCTACGTCGTACAAGGTTTTCAAGCGCCGGTATATCTTCGGGAAAGCCTCGAAAAACGTCAGGGCCTCGTCCACCGTCAGGTCCAGAACATCGGCGATACTCTTCCCGCGGTATTTAACCTCTACCGTCTCCCGGTTGTACCGCCGGCCCTTGCAAACCTCGCAGGGAATGTATACGTCCGGAAGGAAATGCATCTCGATTTTAACAATCCCGTCGCCGCGGCAAGCTTCGCACCTCCCGCCGGAAATGTTGAAACTGAACCGTCCGGGCTTGTATCCCCGGACACGCGCCTCCGGCAGGAGGGCAAAGAGCTCCCGTATATCCGTAAAAACGCCGGTGTAAGTCGCGGGGTTGGAGCGCGGCGTCCGCCCGATGGGCGACTGATCTACATTAATGACCTTGTCAATATGCTCCAAGCCTTCCAACCGGGAGTGCTCTCCGGGGAGTTCCCTTGACCCGTGTAGTCTCTTGGCAAGCGCCCGGTAGAGAATATCGTTTACCAGTGTACTTTTGCCAGAACCCGAAACCCCTGTAACACAGGTAAAAAGGCCGATGGGAAAGATAACATCGATCTCCTTCAGGTTATGGGCACACGCGCCAACCACCTTCAAGCAACGGCCGTCCGGCCTCCGCCGCGGGCGCTGCGGAATAGACTTCCTCCCGCTCAAGTACATCCCCGTCAAAGAGGTCGGGTGCCGCACAATTTCCACCGGGGTTCCCTCCGCTACCACCGTGCCCCCGTGTGCGCCTGCACCCGGACCGATATCGACGATGTGGTCGGCACTTAATATCGTATCGGCGTCGTGCTCCACGACGATCACGGTATTGCCCAGATCACGCAGGCGCTTCAACATGGCCAGCAGCCGGCCCTGGTCCCGGGGGTGAAGGCCGATACTCGGCTCATCGAGAATGTATATGACCCCCATCAGCCCCGACCCGATCTGCGTGGCCAGCCGGATGCGCTGGGCCTCCCCTCCGGAAAGTGTGTTAGCCGCCCTATCGAGGGTAAGGTAGTCCAGGCCTACGTTTAGAAGAAAACCGAGACGCGCTTTGATCTCCTTCAACACCTGTTTCGCAATGAGTTGCTCCCGCGGGCCCAGTTCCAGTTCTTCAAAAAACCGAAAGGCGTCCGCCACGGAAAGTGCCGTCACCTGGTGAATGGCGCGCCCCCCGACTTTTACGGCCAGGGCCTCCGGCCGCAGCCTCGCCCCCTCACAGGCCTTGCACGGCCGCGGTCGCATCATACGCTCTATTTCACCTTTAACGTAATCGGAAGTTGTTTCACGGTAGCGACGGGTGAGATAAGGTACCACGCCCTCAAAAGGAGCCGTATACTCCCGCCGCCGCCCGCTAAGGTCACGGTAAACGAAGCGCACCCGCTCGCCGCCGGTACCATAGAGAACTGCTTTCTGATGTTCCGGCGCCAACCGTCCGAAAGGTATCGCGGTGGAAAAGCCGTAATGCGCCGCGAGTCCCTCCAGCAGATAAAACTGGCCGCTGTAGTAAGACCACCCGGCAACCGCCCCCTCTTCCAGGCTCCTCAGCGGGTCGGTAACCAGTTCCGGGTCCACCTCAAGATGCGCCCCCAAACCGGTGCAGGCAGGACAGGCTCCGTAGGGGCTGTTAAAGGAAAAGAGCCGTGGCGAAAGCTCGGGAAGGTTGACCCCGCATTCCGGACAGGAAAACCTGCTGCTGAAAACCAACTCTTCCCCGTCAACCACCGCGGCCAAAGCAACCCCGTCCGCGAGCTTCAAAGTGGTTTCGAGCGAATCAGCCATGCGGGAAGCTGCTTCCGGCCCTATCATCAGCCGGTCGACCACAATGTCAATACTATGCTTTTTATTCTTGTCAAGTGTTATTTCCTCTTCACCCAACTCATGGACGACCCCGTTCACCCGCACTCTTATAAATCCCTGCCGCCTTGCGTCTTCAAAAACCCTCGCGTGCTCGCCCTTCTTCCCCCGCACCACGGGGGCTAAGATGTAAACCTTCGTACCCTCAGGGAGTGCCAGCAGCCGGTCGACCATCTGAGAAACCGCCTGCTGCTGAATGGGCAGACCGCATTGCGGGCAGTGGGGCTTCCCGATACGGGCAAAAAGCAGCCTAAGGTGGTCGTAGATTTCCGTCACCGTCCCCACGGTGGAACGAGGGTTGTGGCTTGCCGATTTCTGATCGATTGATATCGCCGGCGAAAGACCTTCAATACCGTCTACGTCGGGCTTATCCATCTGCCCCAGAAACTGTCTGGCGTAAGCAGACAATGATTCCACGTAGCGCCGCTGGCCCTCTGCGTAAATGGTATCGAAAGCGAGTGAAGATTTTCCCGACCCGGAAAGCCCTGTGATAACTGTAAGCTTATTACGGGGAATACTTACTGTTATGTTTTTTAGGTTGTGCACCCTTGCGCCTCTTATAACAATCGCTTCCTGCATGGTTCTCACCGTTCTATGTTTAACGTTATGAAAGTTAAGACGGGATTGGAGGATCAGTACCAAGTTCTAAGTTCGAGGCTCGAAGTTTAAAGCTGCCAGGAGTCAGCACCCTGAATCAAGGCTTGCTCTCCTCGGTTATAACTTCTACTTCTGACCCCGCCTTCATCCATCATCCTTCCGCCTTCATCCTTTCCTTCTCGCCCTTCATCCTTGCGCCTTCATCCTTCCGCCTTTTTCTTACGCCGCCTTCCCGCACCGCCATCTCGGCACGCATCTCCAGCAAAATGTCGCGCAACTGGGCGGCGGTTTCGAATTCCAGGCGGCGGGCCGCATCCCGCATCTGTTTTTCGTAAACCGCAGCCAGGCGCTTCAACTGCTGCAGCGGCAACTCCTTCGGCCGCGCCTCGTACACTCCCGCTTCTTCCGCCACCTTCGTGGCCTCAAGCACTTCCCGGACAGGTTTCCGCACCGTCCGGGGGATGATCCCGTGCATCCGGTTGAACTCCAACTGCAACCGGCGCCGCCGTTCGGTCTCTTCGATGGCCCGCCGCATCGAGCCGGTGACTGTGTCCGCATAGAGAACAACCAAGCCGTTTATATTTCTTGCCGCCCTGCCGGCCGTCTGGATCAGTGACCGCTCCGAACGCAGGTACCCTTCTTTATCCGCGTCAAGTATGGCTACTAAACTCACCTCGGGCAGGTCCAGCCCTTCCCGCAAGAGGTTGATTCCCACCAGGACATCGAAAACCCCGCGCCTCAGGTCGCGGATGATCGCCATCCGCTCCAGCGTATCAATGTCGGCGTGCAGGTAACGCACCTTCACCCCGGCTTCGCGGAGATAATCGGCAAGGTCTTCCGCCATCCGCTTCGTAAGCGTCGTCACCAGCACCCGCTCGCCTCCGGCAACACGGGCGCGGATTTCGCCCAGCAGGTCGTCGATCTGGCCCTTCGTGGGCCTGACCGTCACCGGCGGGTCGACAAGCCCTGTGGGCCGTACGATCTGCTCGACCACCTGGGCGCTTTTTTCAATTTCATAAACGCCCGGCGTGGCCGAAATGAAGACAACCTGGTTGACCCGCCGGATGAACTCGTCAAACCGGAGCGGCCGGTTATCAAACGCCGATGGAAGGCGAAAACCGTACTCCACCAGCGCCTCCTTGCGGGACCGGTCGCCCTCGTACATCCCGTGAAGCTGCGGAATCGAAACATGCGACTCGTCAATAAAAATTAAAAAATCGGGCGGAAAATAGTCCAAAAGTGTATAGGGCGGCTCTCCCGGCGCCCTGCCGGTGAGGTAGCGGGAGTAGTTCTCGATTCCCTTGCAGTACCCGACCTCACGGAGCATCTCCAGGTCAAACCGGGTCCGCGTTTCAATACGCTGGGCTTCCAGAACCTTTCCCTGCTCCAGGAACCAAGCCACCCGTTCCGCAAGCTCCGCCTCGATCTCCGCAGCAATTGTCTCTAACCGTTCCGGCGCAGTCACATAGTGCGTCGCCGGGAAAAAAGAAACGTGATAGCGTTCGCCGATAATATTCCCCGTAAGCGGGTTAAATTCGAGGATCTTCTCGACCTCGTCGCCGAAAAACTGGATCCGTACCGCCCGCTCTGAGGCGGATGCTGGAAATACATCGACGACGTCGCCGCGCACCCGGAACTTCCCGCGCACGAAATTGATATCGTTGCGCTCGTACCGCACCTGCACCAGCTTTCGCAGCACCGTATCCCGGCTGTAGCTCTGGCCGCGCCGCAATGAGACTACCTGCGCCGAATACTCCGCCGGGTTACCCAGTCCGTAGATACACGAGACGCTGGCCACGATTATCACGTCACGCCGTTCGAGAACCGCCGCCGTAGCCGCATGCCGCAGCTTGTCTATCTCGTCGTTAATCATGGAATCCTTCTCGATATACAGGTCGGACTGCGGCAAATAGGCTTCCGGTTGGTAGTAGTCGTAGTAACTGACAAAGTACTCTACCGCGTTCTCCGGGAAGAACTCCTTGAACTCGCTGCATAACTGCGCAGCGAGAGTCTTGTTCGGCGCCAGCACAAGGACCGGGCGCCCGGCCTTCTGGATAACGTTGGCCATAGTGAAAGTCTTTCCCGAGCCGGTTACGCCCAGCAACGTCTGCATCCGGTGGCCGTTCTCGATCCCCGTAACCAGTCTTTCGATAGCCTGGGGCTGGTCGCCCGCTGGTTCAAACTCCGCAGTTAACTTGAACGAAGACACCGTTTCACTCTCTTCACAAGCATTTCTCAATCATTATACCACAAAACAAAAAGCCCCCTTTGGGGCTCCCATATCCTTAAACCGCACGGTGAAAACCATGACCCGTCACCTTTATTAATTGAAATCGGCGGACTTTGTTTCATTTAAATATACCGTCCTGATCGGGAACGGGATCACAATTCCTTCGTCGGCATACCGTTTCTGGAGACGTTTTACAAACTCGTGCTTGACCAAATACTGATCGGAAAACTCTTTTACTCTTAAGATTACCGAAAAATTGATGCTAAAATCGGCAAAGGTGTGGTACCGGATAAACGGTTCGTAATCGGGAATGCCGCCGGGCACCTCCCTCATTACTTCTCTGGCCGTCTCCACCGTAACCCGCTCCACCTTTTCCAGGTCGCTGCCGTAATCCACACCTACCTGCACAAGCACGGACATTTCCTGCTCCGGCAGGTGGTAGTTTACGACTATGGCGGAGGCCAGCTTCGCGTTCGGAACAATTACCATATTGTTGGGCAGCATCTTGATCGTCGTGTTGCGCCAGTTTATATCCTGGACATACCCCTCTTCTCCCGTCTCAAGTCTTACGTAGTCCCCCGGTTTAACCTGCCTCGACGCGATAATGTGGATACCTGAAAACAGGTTTGAGAGCGTATCCTGCAGCGCAAGCGCCACAGCAAGCCCGCCGACGCCGAGGGCTGTGAGAATCGGTGTAATAGATATGCCGAGACTTTGCAGAATGATGAGCATCCCGATGACAAATACCAGCAGTCTGGTGATATTGACGATTAAAGTCGTCGCGGGTAAGACGCCTTCCGCCTTCGAAGCGTAAAGATCGATGAAACCACCCGCCATTCTCATTATGACCGCGGTTGCGGACAAGATCACAAGTACTAAAAGGATTTTCGCCAATACTTCTTCAACATTCGGGGTTAAATCGATGGTCGCAATCGCCCCGTACACCCCGGCAAGAAAACCCCAGAAAACGACTATGTGTCGGAAAGAATTGATGATAACCTCGTCACCCTGCCACTTGGTCTTGCGCACCACCCTGGCAATCCCGGCAACAACGACTTTTTCGACAATTATGCCGAGCAGAATTCCACCCGCTACAAAGGATAGTGGAATGAACACCCGGGACGCTAACAGATCAATAGACATGAAAACCTCCTCGAGAATAAACGTTCAACGTTAGGCTGAAAATGATGGACCTTTAGGGGCCGTTCAACGTTCAACGTTAATAAAAAGACCAAAGCATAAGCAATTGAACCATTTTCATTCCCGGTGGCGACCAACACTCAATCCACCATTTATAATTGAGCCATGGTGCCTAACTATCAGTGTATCAGACGCCTTCTGAGTGCTGGTCATGAACGACTTCTCTGTAGTTAAGTCTACTTGCTTCTACCATACCACATTCTCGCAGTCTTTTATGAGGTGTGCGAACCATAACTTGTCCAAAATGTAAGTCCCGCGTCTTTACCACACGTAAGTTTTAGCAGAAAGACCGGAGGTCGTTTGACGGGTAGGCCGTCAATGCAGGCTGAGTAGTCACTTTTATGTTTTTTCCACCTCTGCCCTGATATTTAGTACTTCCACATGTCAGGTGATGTGTTGCAGCGGTTTTTGGTTATAAATGCACAGAGAGTGTCAAACCGCTTTGTACTAAATCCCTCAATAACGATAATACCTCCTTTGGCGAAGAAAGGTTAAACCTGGCCTGCGATGGATACAATCCTACTTTTATGGAATACGCCGTATCGGGGAGAACGGCAAAAATGTCTTCATCCGTCCAGTCGTCCCCTGCCGCCATGATGAAGTCCCATCTTTCCCTTGAAACCCAGCGCAACGCTGCCTTACCTTTATTGATGCCGATGTTCTTAACCTCAATAACCTTGTTCCCTTCCAGGACCTGAAGATTTAAGTTTGCGGTAAAGTTAACCAGGTGATTTGTTAATTCCCGTGCCCGGAGTGAGCCCAGTTCAGGCTCCGCCCGCCGGTAGTGAAACACGAGTGAGAAGTCCTTTTCTTCGACAGAAGCGCCGGGGGTTCTGTCTGCATAAAACTCGAGAACCGGGCGAATTTCGCTCTTCCACTCATTGCTGACAGGCTCCACAACTTCCCAATCCCCACCTTTCTCCCGGACCCACAGCCCGTGCTCGGCAATCAAGCCTATGTTTAAAGAACCAAACCACTCGCTAAGGCTACTTTTAGTCCGGCCGCTGATGATAACAATTTCATTCTCCGGAGTTCTTGCCAGTTGTTCGATAAGGCCCAATGTCTCTGTGGTAGGTTTTGCTTCTTCCGGCTTACCGTAGAATGGGGTCAGTGTCCCGTCATAGTCCAAAAGAATCAGACGGCGCTTGCTCTCAAAATAATTAGCAACCAGCTTTCTTTTTGTCGGGGGGTTGAGCCGTTTCACCAAAAGCGCTTCCTGGCGCTTCTTGGTTTCAACGAGCTTGTCTAAAAACCTTTCAGCCCACTGCGCCACGTTCCAACGCTCCAACCGTTTTTGCATGATCCTGTTGCGGGCCACCTGTTCTTCCTCCGGCATCCTGAGGGCCTCGTTCAGCGCCTCGGCGATCTCTAATCTGTTGTTCGGGTTTATCACTAAAGCTTCTCCCAGCTCAGTAGCCGCCCCTGCCATCTCACTCAGGATCAGGACGCCTTTGCCGTCCTTCTTTGTAGCGACATACTCTTTGGCAATCAAATTCATCCCGTCACGAAGAGGTGTAATCAGGGCAACATCAGCAATACAGTACATGGCGACCAGGGGATGAAACGGGATGGAGCGGTTGAAGTATTGAATCGGTATCCAACCCACCGTCCCGTACTTGCCGTTGATGTGTCCTACAAGCTCATCTACCTGTTTTTTTAGTAGCCGGTATTGATCAACGCTCGTCCGGGAAGGAGCCGTGACCAGTATCAAGGTTACCTTTTCATGCCAGCGGGGATACTTTTTCAAGAATGTGTCGAAGGCCTTAAGACGCTGCGGGATGCCTTTTGTATAATCCAACCGGTCTATTGATAAAATGACCTTTGTGTTACCCAGCCGCTGCCGCAATTGTACGATCTCGGTCAGTACCCTTGGTTCACCGACCGCACCGGCGTATTGATCATAGTCAATACCCATCGGGAAGGAGTCCACCTTTACCATGCGGCTTCTGGTAATCACCTCGCCAAGCTTGTGATCATAACCGACTAAACGCAGCACACTGCTTAAAAAGTGCCGTGCGTAATCATATGTGTGAAAACCGATAAGGTCGGCGCCCAGAAGTCCGTCTAAAAGCTCCCGGCGCCAGGGAAGCAAGCGGAACAACTCAAAAGAAGGAAAGGGGATATGTAAAAAGAAGCCGATCGTTGCGTCCTGCAGTTTTTCCCGGAGCATCTCGGGCAAAAGCATCAAATGGTAATCATGCACCCATATGACGTCTCCGGTCTTTGCCACTTTCATGATTATGTTGCAGAATGCCTGGTTAACACGCCGATAAGCTTTCCAGTAAGCTTCGTCGTAAACGGTATACATGGGAAAGTAGTGGAACAACGGCCATATTGTTTTGTTACTGAACCCGCCGTAGTATTCTTCCACGTCGGAATGAGAAAGATAAACGGGATAACAATTAAACTCCTTGGTCAACCTCTCCGTAATAGACCCAAAATCTTCCCTGTCGTTTATTTCGCCCGGCCACCCGATCCACAGGCTTTCGTGCAAGCTCCGACATGACTGTAAACCCGTAGCCAATCCCCCAATGCTGGGCGAGAAGTGATAACCGTTTTTTTTCTTAACGATAGTGACCGGTAATCTGTTCGAGACAATTAGCAACCTGCCCACACCACCTACCCCCTTTACCTCTCCCCGGTCATGGCTATAGACTGGCAGTATTCACGAACACTTAGCCACTACAATACAAAGCGCTCCGAAGTCCTCTCCGGAGCGTGCAGCAAAAACACACCTTGATTAATGGCAGTTCCGTCTTTCCACGCTTACGAAGTTAGCTGACGGGTTCGGATCGAAAGTTTAACCCTACCCAGCACTCAACTCACCGTGAATCGATACACCTTCAGCTCACGTTAGGCTGCAAAATACTGATTTGACATGTCCACACACGGATTGAGTGCGGGGATTCACCCCAATTAGTGGTTCCCCCGCTTCTCCATCGAGAACTCAGCGTCACTATTCAGTTATGGTAGAATTTTAATAAAATAGTTGTATCCTGTCAAGTAGTACCGCTGCGGACAACAACACCGCGAGCGCCGGATGGTCACTGCATCCCGGGGACTCCTTTCATCATCTCGCCAAGGTCGGTAACCTGAACTCCGGCTGGTAATTCAAAAGTCTCCGCCGGTACCGGGCCGATCTTCATGTTTTTGTACTCCATTACCATTTTCATGCCGTCCGGTGCGGTTATTTCTACCCGGACAGGAACCCCGTAATCCTCACGCACCCACATTTTCGTCGCGCTGCCGTCCTTACCCTTGACCTCCCAAACCACACATACTACCCCATCGTAAGTGGTTCTTTTTTCAATAACCTTAACATCATCCGGGTTAGCTTCCCGCGTATAATCAGTGGGAGTTTGTGCTTCGGGTCCAAGCTCCCCGGCTTTAAGCTTGACCGCTCTGTTCTGGCCTGGGTAATAGGTGTACACTGTATTCGTATCACCGTCAATTATGGTTATGATTCTCTGTCCGCCCTGCGAGCTTTCAGTCTTCATCTTTTTGCCGTGCATCCAAACCTTTCCCGTCTGCTGGCCGGTAGGTAACCCGGTCAGAATATACTCATAAGACATCCCCTCGATTTTCTTACTTTTAGCCAGAATATCCGCGGTCGATTCTTCACGGGCCTGCGTCGCCTCTTCGTTTCTTACGCTGTTTTTACCCGCAGCCGGTTGGTCCTCTGCCTTCTTCTTCCCACCGCAACCGGCAAGACTCGTTACCAAGAAAGTTATTATTACACACCAGAACAGCAATCTTTTCATTCTCTTTCTCCTCCCTTTTTAAGGAATCGTGGGAATCGTCGCTATGGTCTTTTTCACTGCATCAGACCTTGGAGCATGCTTCCTGTACGGATCAATGCTCCCAAACACCAAAACCACCTGATCTCAGGTGGCTTTCCTCGTTTCACCTCCCCATTAACAGCTTTATATGAGTATTCATTAAGAACCGGTTGTTTTCCTTTTTTAGACTATGCATTTCACTCCGGCAAAATAAATGTTTAGGAGGAGCATCTGCATTTCTAATCGTAAGCCAAAATAACAAGGGTGTTTATTTCACTGTTTCGACCTTTTTCACTTCACCGGGGATATCTACTACCACTGTGCGCCCGTCCTGTGTTGTCACCCTGAGCGTGGTTTTCTTTTCGCGCTCGTTACCGCTACCGCCGCTTTTGTCTTTTTGGTTTTTGTTCCCTGAACTGCTGCTCCCTTCACCCCCGCTACCGTACTTTTGCCACCGTTTTTCAAGAAGATACAGGCTCTCCGGGCGGACAAGGCGCACCGGGACTATTTGTGCCGGAATACTGAAATCACCGCTGGACACTCTGGTCTCATAGCGCCAATTGCCGCGCCTGACAAGGTCCACCGCCGCAGTGAGAGCACCCGTCCCTAGCATTTCCGGCTGGACGTCAACCTCGGCCTCGTGCTTCCCGGCACTCATCAGATCGGTTGCGCGCCGGTCCGCACCTATTCCGGCTGTTACCACCTCATCTACCAGACCCCGGCTGCGCAACGCTTCTATCGCTTCAACCGCAAACCGGCTGTCAGCCGCTGCAATAGCATCCACCTCTTCATATTCCGCAAAAACGCGGTCTAAGAGCGCCGGAACCTGCCTGGGATCATTTAAAGTGGCATTCTCGACCAACACCTTAACCTGCGGGCAGCTTCGAAAGAAGCCCTGAAAGGAAGCTGCGACTTCAGCCATGCCCGGGTCTGCGGGTTCCCCGCCAATGAACAAAACCCGTGTATACGCCTTCCCCGCGTCCAGTATGCTCTCGCGAATAAACCGCGCCAGAAGTTCTCCCGCCAGTGCATGATCCGAACCGATATAAGCGTCAAGCGGGGCGTCTGGGACTATGGTCTCCAGCGCGATCACTTTCACTCCTGCTTCGTTGAGGTGACGTACCATCCCGCCCGCCGTAGCCGGATCCACAAATTGGATTACCAGCGCCTGAACCCGTTCCTTTTTGACGAGACGTTCAATATCCTCCTCCTGGCGTAACGGGTCGTTCCGGGCATCTGCAAAGATTATCCTGGCTTTTGCCGCACGTCCTTTTTCCTCCATTACTTTTCTAATAATGATATTCCCGTCCCGTGCTGCGTCCGCGACGCTTAGCCCGACTCTAAGCTGCGGCTTTACCGGTTTCCGCTCCGGCTCTTTACTACACCCCCCGGCATGTAGCAGGAGAAGCCCCGTCAAGATGAAACCAACAACCAACCGCACCTTCACACTTTTCACCCCCAAAAGCAGGCCCTATAACTATCTTGCCCCAACCGTAAATTCTCCGTTCAGTAAACCCGGCCCGCGCATCATTCTAAGTGTTAAGGGCCGTACCAGAGACATATGATTTACAATAACGTCCAACGTAGAACTATTGAACTTCGAACCATTATCAAGACAGTGGTCAAAAGAGGAGAACATATAAAAGGAGTTGTTAAGGTGTCCTCTTTTCTCCGGCTCCACCGGCAACAACAGGAGTCGCAAGCGCAAAGCCTGCGCGAAGAGTTCAATAAGGCACTTTCACACCTAAACGCAAGCTATCGACAGCTTGACTTCTGTGACCGCGAATACATTGACAGCATTGTATTTACTATAGGTGCTGCAGAACATCGGCTGGTGGCCGTTTTACAGGTAGCACGTAAGGAAGGAGTGAAGGCCTGGTGATCCGGAGCTTAACCGGGGTGACCGCCGCAGGGCTTCGGCCGGCATGAGAAAATGCGCGAAGTGCGAGGTTGGGAGAAGTCAGCGTTCTGTAACCATCTACTGACGCTCAGTTATTAAACGTTCTTTAAGGAAAGATAGGCATCACGAATCTTTTGGAAGTCCTCCCAGACGGGGCGTTTCTTGCCCGGGTCACGCAGAAGCGCAGCCGGATGGTAAGTCGGCATTACCTGCGCGCCAAACAGTTTGTCAAGCCACTGGCCGCGCATTTTTGTTATCCTTGCCGCCGAACCTACAAGGTACTGTAAAGCAGTGGAACCCAAGAGCACGATGATCCGGGGTTTGATAAGTTCGATCTGCTGTCTCAAATAGGGAAGGCAGGCCTCCGCTTCTTCCTTTAAGGGAACACGGTTTCCCGGAGGACGGCATTTAACAATGTTGGCGATGTATACTTCTTCACGCGTGATGTCACAGGCGGCGAGAATGCGGTCCAAAAGCTGCCCGGCGGCACCAACGAAGGGCCTTCCTAACCGGTCTTCATCCGCTCCCGGCCCCTCGCCGATAAACATTAGGAGTGCAAAAGGGTTCCCTTCGCCGAAAACCACGTTTATGCGGTTGCTTGCTAAATTACACCTCCGGCAGTCGGCTATACTGTTTTTTAATTCTTCAAGCGTCTGAGGTCCGGCAAGATCCTCGAAGGAAAGCTGAAGGTTTTCATTAATTCCCTTTCCCATTTCAACCTATTTCTCCCGTAAGTTACTGCAAAAGTGCGGTGCTAAAGAAAATTGCCCGGCACTCTATGGTATTTCTCTTTTCTTTTGGGCGGGAGGCTTCAGTTAACGAAATACATGCGGCTCAAGTCACCCGGCCATGTCTTTAACTCAATATTGGCAGTGATTTCCCAAAAAGGAAAAGCCCGCTCACCGGGCTCATTTTTCCAGATATTCTTATTCCCGTTCAAGAATGATTTTATGGTCCACTAAAGCAAGCTCCTTAATCCTGGCCTTCATGATCTTTCGCCGGCCGTAAATATCCTCCAGCAGTAATCCGTCCTCGAACGGAACCACCTTGTCAACCATTTCAAGAATCAATTCCTCTTTGTCTCCCTCACGGAGGTACGCATTAGCTTCGCACATTCCATCTTCACTCCTCCGAAAATAGTACTTCTTTCGCTGGGCACAGCAGTGAGCTTTGTATTTCGGAAGTCAGATACAGGATGCCAGAGGTCAGAACCTCGTAGAATTCGCTACGCGAATTCTTTTTTTCTTTTCAGACCTCCGACTTCCGGCTTCCGACATCTGAATTATGTACGCTCCGGTTCGCCCCCCAGCACTCAAACTTGCCCTGGCAAAAAACAAACGGTTTTCGCAACACTTAACGTTTCTACGCAATTGCTACTTTTCAAGCTGAATTGAGTGCTGGGCATTTAAGCTCAATGAAGGTCTGTCCTTCAAAGGGCAAGAAGTCCATTAAGTGCTGGGTCGTGAACGACTCCTTATAAAAACCTGCATGTCGTAAATGTCAGAAAAGCCACTTGAGTCTGTCGACCTTCGTGGCCGTTCTCCACAGGGTTTAGTTAATGTCCTGCTGAAAAAATTATAAGAGCGGCAACCTACGCTGTCAACGCATGTTTGTTACTGATTGCTCGCGACTTTATTTCCCCTTCCGCGGTCAGCGCCAATCTCGCGGCGCAAGACTTCCCGCGCTGACGCAAGCTGCAGGTCTTCTTCAGAATCCATAGGCTGCTCTACTTCAATATCAGGTTCTATCCCTTTATCGTTAATATCGTGTTTACCGGGAGTCAGGTAACGTGCAGTGGTTAGCTTCAGCCCGGCCCCGTTCTTCAAGGGGAAAATGGACTGTACCACACCCTTCCCGAACGTCTGTTTACCCAAGACTTTACCGGATTTTGTTTCTTTTACAGCAGCAGCAACGATCTCCGCCGCACTGGCACTGTTTTCATTTACCAGGACGACAAGCGGTACCGACAAGCGCCACCCGTCAGCACTGAAAACCTGATCCCGGTCACACCGGTAGTCGACATATACGACCGGCCCCTTAGGCACGAAATAATCAGCCACTTTTACCGCCGCCTGCAGTTCCCCGCCAGGGTTATCGCGAAGGTCGAGGATCAACGCCTGCATTCCTTTTCCCCGGAAATTGTCCAATATTCCGTGGAGTTCGTCGGGTGTTTTTTCGGTGAATTGACTGACAGCGACATATGCTATGCTGTCCGGGAGCATCTCCCCTTCAACCGTAGGGACGCTTATTTCTTCCCGTTTTAAGGTCAATTTCCGGGGCTTGCTCCCCGCACGCATAATCGTAAGTGTGACCTCAGTCCCTACCGGTCCACGCATAAGATTCACCGCTGTTTCAAGATCAAGACCTTGTGTGGGCCGATCGTCGATTTTAACAATTACGTCTCCCTCTTTAATCCCTGCACGCCCCGCCGGGGTATCGGGAAACGGCCGCAGAACGGTTAAGTGGTTATCCTTAAGTCCCACCACAATCCCCAAACCCCCGAAGGACCCGCGAATCTGCTCCCGGAGGTGGTTAAACGTTTGCGGTTCCAGATAGACAGAGTAAGGATCTCCTAGAGAGCCTACGATCCCTTTGGCGGCTGCGTCAACAAGCCGGTTATAACTCACCTCTTCGATGTAATTGGAACGGATTATCGATATAACCTGGATCAGGTTGAAAGCCTCCTTAAACCCGAAAAAAGCCAGGAACGACCCAATCACTGCACTAAACAGCAGTAATCCCGTGCACCCGAAAATGAGCCAAAACCGCCCCGTATTAGGAGTTTGCAACGCTTCCATCCTCCCGCATGTGAAAAAAAAACTTGCCCTTTATTATACCATAATCGTACCGAGGCTCGGGTATGAGAAAAACGATTCGGATTGCTATTTCAGTATACCCCAGGTAAAAGCCTTTTTCAAAGGAAGGGGTGGCACTATGGGTGAGATTGAACAGTTGGTTGAGGAGTTCTTAAGTGATTTGAAGCTGCAGGGCGGTTCAATTAACACAATCGTCGCTTACCGGGGACACCTGAGGCGCTTTATAAACTGGTGCAAGGACAATAATATCGATTTTCGATCAGTAACAGCTCGCCAAATAAAGCATTTCCGGAACTTTATCGGCAAAAACCCCCTCTCTAAAAACACTATAAATATGGTGATATACGCAACCAAAGCGTTTTATGACTATCTCATCGAAGAGAGTGTCGTACATAGCAATCCCGTTATTACGAAGCGGTTAACGATCCGCATCGAAGAAATACCGCCCCGCTTTCTCACGGATGACGAGTTAAAGGTAATCAGCGAAGCCATCGAGCGATCTCCCTCGCGGCTTGAATTCCGGACGATGTTGTGCACGGGCCTGCGGGGGGGAGAAATTACTGCGTTGTTGCCTGAGGACGTTGTTGTTATCGAGCAGCGGGTTTTCCTCCGCGTGACCCACGGCAAGGGCGGCAGGGGGCGCTATGTCCCCGTCATGGACCAGGAGGTGGCCAAAGAGCTGCTGACTCTTAAGAAGAGCAAGAAGGAACAGTTGACGCTTTTCGAGTGCCCGCCGGCCAGGGGGAAAGAAACGCTTTTCGGGAAAACAATCAGGACTTTGGACCGGCACGCGCAGGCGATCGCCGAGGGGACCGGCATCGAATTCACCCCGCACCGGCTGAGACATACTTTCGCCACCCGCTTATTAAATTCCGGCGAGACCCTCGACGTTGTACAGGATGCACTCGGGCACAAGAACATTCAGACGACGAGGCGTTATGCGCGTACGCTGCCGGCATCCTTTTTTCGTCTGGCGGCGCGGATCGGATAAAAACTGGGGAAAGGGGGTTTGACTTTCAGAATGGCGGAGAGGAAGAGTGATATGGTGCGGGAGCGGCTTGAGAATCAGATGCGGCTGCTTCTCAAAGAGATCGACCGCTGCGAGCTGCAGGTCCGGGCCGCAGAGGCCGCTCGGGGGGAACTGGACGGCCTCCGGGCCGAACTCAGGCGCGTTTCGGAACTTTACACAGACATCGACAAGCTGGAGAACGCGGAACGGAAGCTGAGGATCGGAAGTGTTGTCTAACTCCCAGAGGGGTGTGGGGGATGAAGTTCTCTGCACGTCGGCCGCGTTTCTGTGTGATCACTAAATGCCGTCCGGTGGCGGTGCACGGCTGCGCCGTGAAGGGACACGCCCCGGGCGAATCCGGGTTCTGTATCGGCAAAATGACAAAAGCGGAGGTGTGGACCGCGGAGACGGTCGAGCACGTGAACGACATCTGTTTCTGCGTCTATACACCGTTTAAAGGTTGGGTTCGCTTTGTCGTGAATGAGGCGGACCTCAGGATCATCACGGCGCTGATACGAAATTTCGCAAGAAAAACGGGGGTTAATCTCCCGGAGTTAGTTGTTTTAAAGGAGGAGTGACCGGGTTGCTGCCTGTCGGATTGCGCAAAAAAACTAAGCAGGTTGAGTGTGTCGCCCGCCGCCGGCGGGGGGTTCTGTTTCTCGTTTTGCGCCGGCCAGGGGAGCGGGTGCGAATGCTGCGCCTCCGCACAAACCTCTCGGCCGGGCAACTGGCGGCCGCGATCAGGCGGGAAGAGCGGTCGGCCGGGCGGGGGATGCTGCTGCGCAAAACGGGAGGGATAATGTTCGCGGCTGCTATGATCGCATTCTGGTGGGCACTCTGCTATTGGATGGGCTGCCTGCTGTTCGGGCCGGGGGGCGGACAGTGAAAAACTTAGGGGAAATCATTGACGAACTATCCCACGTGGATGTCGAGGCAAAGTGCCAGGCGTGCGGCGCGGGGGCCAGACTCAAGGGCAGACAGTTTACCGCGCGCTGCTCCTGCGGGCAGCTTATATTGGTTTCAAAAAGCTTCCTGGCCCAGCTCAAGCAGAGGTTTTACCGGGAACAGGGGGGCCGCTGGGAACCGGGGCCGCCGAACTGCGGCATATGCCGGGATAGGGGGTTTGTCATCCTGACGGAGCAGCGGGACACTCGGTTGTACGACTACGGCTACCGTTGTCTGTGCGCGGCGGGACAGGCACGAGATGACCTTTCCGGCTGGCCGGTGGTGCCCGCGCAGAAGGTTTCCAAACCCCTCTATGACCAGGATGAGATCCCGTTTTAGACCAGTGCGCGGGATGCGCGGGACGGGGTGAGCGGTTTGGCCGGCAGTAATTTTAATTTCGATGCGGGTCAGCCGGATAGCGTACTGGCGGACCTGCAGCCCGGGGACCGGGTCAGGGTCAAGTGGAATCACAAACAGGAGCGCGGCGGCTACGGGGGTGAAGGAACCGTGGTGCAGGTCACCGCCCGGCAGGCGGTGATCAGACACCCGCTGGGCTATACGTTCTGCGTGACGCGGGCGCAGATATTCACCGGAAGCGCAAAGGTCACGTTTCTATCGCGCGAGGAGGTAACCCGGATGGAAGATGCTCGACTGATGGGAGATGCTCGACTGTCGGACTTCTCACTTAAAGAGCTGTGCGAGGCGGAAAGCGCCCAGGCGCCTAACAAAGCGCCGACCGGGCCGTCACCAACCGAACAAGAGGCGCCGACGCCGCTTGAAGCGCTGCAGCGGGGCATTCCGCTCAGCCAGGCGCGCGTGATGACGCCGGCTGACCTGACAAGGGAGACGGCAGAGGAGCTGCTGGCGGCGGGAGTGGCAAAAAGAGAGATTATGCGCCTCTACGGCTACCGGAGTTCGCAAGGGTTCTTCGGCAAGCTGCAAAAGTGGGGGCTGCACGCGAGCGCCAAGGCGAAAAGCCGCCAAGGGGCGCCTGTAACGCGGGGCAAGGAAATATCGCTGGAGGAAGCAGTTTCGCGCCTGGACCGGGCGCGGGAAAACCTGAAATCCGTCACGCTCATCATCAATCAACAAAAGGATCTGCTGACGGAGGAGGTGGCCGCACTCCTTATAAAAATGGAAACAGAGTTTACAAAAGAGGTAAGACGGTACGAGACGGCGCTCAAGAACACCAAGGTGGTGATTTGACTTGCCGGAGGGAGAAGAGCCGTGCGACCGCTGCGGGGCGGGCGGGTGTTACGCTTACGCGGGCTACGGGCCCGCCTGCCGGAGTGTCAACTGTGACTGGTGGTGCGGCGAGGGTGTCTGCCTTTTGGCTATAGACCACGAGATAGCGCGGGAATGTGGAATGCCCGCGGCGGAGGTTATTTGTCCGTTCGAATGCCCATAAGAAAAGGGGTGGTTCCGTGAACGAATTATTGCGGGAGCTCCGGGCGGCCGCGCGGGAGATGGCCGACGCCCACCGGGCGCTGGACATGGCGGCGCCGGATTATGTCGACAGCGCGGTCTACCGGGTGAACGCCGCGCATGCGCGCTACAGCGCGCTGCTGCGGGAACTGCGGCGAGGAGGGGGAGCGAGTGAAGGTGTACATCGGGATCAGAGATAAAGCCGGTTCTTGCGTGCTGGTTAGAGATACCGAGATTGATTACGTCCGCACGCTCAACCACGTGGTCAGGCACAGCCCGTCGGGCATGGAGTGGGGCTATTCCGGCAGCGGTCCCGCCGACTTGGCGCTCTCCATCCTGACCGACGCCCTGGGCTCGGTCGAAAAAGCGGATCCGTTTTACCAGGCGTTCAAGTGGCGCGTGATAGCCCGCCTGGACCGTCAGGGTTTCGAACTGCCGCTTGCGGCGGTGCTCGACTGGGTGCAAGCGGTCCGGCTGTCGCAGGTAGGCCCGCCGGGTCCGCCGGCGGAGTGCAGCCCGCAGTTGAACTGACCCGTGAACGAGGCCGAACTGCTCTACCGGGAAAACGTCCGGCTGGCGAGTTTCTTTGCCGGCAGGTTTGTCCACCGCGTTCCGCCGCAGTACCGGGAGGATGTTTTTGCGGAGGCGCAGCTCGGTCTATGGAAGGCCTGCACGCGATTCGACCCGCGGAAAGGCAGGTTTTCTACCTTCGCGGCGAGGTACATCCTTAACGAGATTTGCGGCTTTATAAGCTATCTCGGAAAGGCGGAGACCACGGTTTCAATCGAGGCGGAGATAACCGGGGGAGACAGCCTGGTCCTCGGCGACTTGTTGGGATACGAACAGGATTTTTCCGCGGTGGAGGTACGGAATGCGCTAAAGGACGCGGACGAGGTTTTCCGGCTGTACTTCGGGGGACTAACGCAAGACCAGATCGCGGACAGGATCAAGTGTAGCCAAGCCCACGTTTCTAGGCGGATAAAGAAGGCACGGGCTAGGCTGGCCGCCCAACTCCGCGGGTAGCGACAAGGAGGGGTTTGATGGGCAAGGTTTTAGCGGGCAACAGGGGGGCGCCGTCCAGGAGGCGATACGCACCGGGCGGCGAGTACGAGCAAAAACTGCACCGCGTAATGCGGCGTCTGGGCGTAAAAGAATACCAGTTCGACTACAGCCGATTTGAGGCGTGGGTGCAACTCACGTATAAGGGGAGCCTCTACCGCTTCGAACATACCGTTGCACGGGCGCAGGCGCGGGGCCAGAAGATTAGCTACGGCTCCGACTGTTTCGCCCAAATTGTCCTCTCGCTGGAAGACTTGTCGCGCATGATCGAGCGCGGCATCTACGACCTGCAGACCTGGATTGCCGGGATGAAAAGCCTACCGCCGACGAAGGAAAAGGCATTGCGGTGGTTCGAAGCAGCCTGGCAGACGGCGGGGGGTTAAGAGCGTGGGTGTGTTTATTCTCCGGAACAGCGGCGAAAGAGGCGCAGTAGTCATGCCCCTCCGCGGGGGAGCCATGCTTGTTATTCCCGATGCCAGCCGGAGCTTTTATGAGGAGTTGGTGACGGCATACCAGGATAAGAAGTGCCGTTATCTTCTGACCGCCAACGCGTGCTGCAGAAAGGACGAGGTGGCAGCCATACTCTTTGACTTCTGCGAGCGGAAATAGCGATGCAAAAATTTATCAACCCGCTGAAGATCCTGTCCAGGATAGCGGTCAACCACCCGAGTGTGGGCGAATTCGCGGTTGACTACGAGCAGCGGCGGGTTTTCCTCCCGCCTGGTCTCTTCGACCAGGCTGCGGAGGTGCTCGGTGTGTGCCCGGCCGCCGGCGCGGCGGCTTTCGAGATCGGCGGGTGGGAGTGGCGCAAGTGGTAGACACCTGCAGGGCGGAGCTTGTGAAACGCGCCCGGGCGGGCAAAATTGCGATAATCGAAATGCCGTTCGCCGTGAAGACAAGGGGCCGTCGGTGCCGCCCGTTCGTGAAAGTGATGTGTGCCGACCGGGAAAAACTCCTGCAGTGGGGGCGCGCCCGGGGGATCCCGGCCGGGTGGCTGCACGTGTCCCGTTCCGGCCTTCCCCACTTCGACCTGTGGGGCCGGCAGGCAGAGAGCGTATTGAGAGAGCTTGAGCGCATAGAGGAATTTCTGAAACTACTCGAGGAGGAGTGAGCTAAATGACGCGTGAAGAGTGGTACGCCGAAGGGCGCAGGCGCTTCGGCGACGACGTGATGAAATGGAAATTTGTCTGCCCGGCGTGCGGGCATGTTGCCAGCGTTCAGGATTACAAAGACGCCGGCGCGCCGGAGGGAGCAGTGGCTTTTTCCTGCATCGGCCGATATCTCCCCAATGCGAAACAGGCTTTTGACCCTGAAGGACCGGGGCCATGTAATTACACGGGCGGCGGGCTTTTTCGATTAAATCCCGTCCGAATCGACGGCATAGAGAAT